>NZ_AYWC01000008.1:0-243341 GCF_000502615.1 Mesorhizobium sp. LNJC405B00
GGCGAGGACCCCCACCCCGCTCCGCTACGCGGATCGACCCTCCCCACAAGGGGGAGGGTAAGCGCACTTCAAATATGCAGCGCGTGGCCCAGCGCCTTCAGCGCCGCTTCCTGGAAGCCTTCGCCTTGCGTCGGATGCGCATGGATGGTCCCGGCGATATCCTCCAGCCGCGCGCCCATTTCCAGCGCCAGGCCGAACGCCGCCGCCAGTTCCGACACGCCTTGCCCGACCGCCTGGATGCCCAGCACCAGATGGTTGTCCGCGCGGGCGGCAACACGAACAAACCCGTCCTCGCCGAGTTTCGTCATCGCCCGGCCGTTGGCGGCGAAGGGGAACTGGCCGATCTTGATTTCGCCTGAAGCCTTCGCCTCCTCCGGCGTTAGCCCTGCCGTCACCAGCTCCGGATCGGTGAAGCAGACGGCCGGGATCGAGCGCTTGTCCCAGCTGCGCTTGTGGCCGGCGACGATCTCGGCCACCATTTCGCCTTGCGCCATCGCCCGGTGCGCCAGCATCGGCTCGCCGGTGACGTCGCCAATGGCATAGATGCCACGCATCGAGGTGCGGCACTGGTCGTCGATCTTGATGAACTTGCCGGCCATGTCGAGATCGATCTGATCGAGGCCCCAGCCCTCCGTCACCGGCTTGCGGCCGACCGTGACCAGGATCTTGTCTGCCGCGATTTTGGTGCTCTTGCCGTCCGCGGTCTCGACCAGCAGCGCGTCGCCCTTGACCCCCTTGGCCTTGGCGCCAAGCATCACCTCGACGCCGAGCTGGGCCAGCCGTTTCACCACCGGCCGGGTCAGTTCCGCATCATACTGCGCCAGCACGCGCGGCAGCGCCTCGACCACGGTCACCGCGGCGCCCATTTTGGCGAACGCCATGCCGAGTTCCAGCCCGATATAGCCGCCGCCGACCACGGCGAGCTTTTTCGGCACCTCGCCGAGAGCCAGCGCTTCTGTGGATGAAATCACCGGGCCGCCGAACGGCAGGAACGGCAGTTCCACCGTCGCCGAGCCGGTGGCGATCACAACCGTTTCGGCGCGGATGATCTGGGTGCCGGTCTCGGTCTCGACCGCGACGGTCTTGCCGTCGCGGAACGTCGCCCAGCCATAGACGGTCTTGACCTTGGCCTTCTTCAGTAGCCCGGCAACGCCCCCGGTCAGCCGGCTAACAATGCCGTCCTTCCACGCAACCGTCTTGCCGAGATCGAGCACGGGCGCTGCTACCGAGATGCCGAGCGGACTGCTGCCGCCGGCCATATGCGCGACCTTCTCGAACTCTTCCGCCGCATGGATCATCGCCTTGGACGGGATGCAGCCGACATTGAGACAGGTGCCGCCCGGTTTGCCGGCTTCAACGATCACCGTATCGATGCCGAGCTGGCCGGCACGGATAGCGCAGACGTAGCCGCCGGGCCCGGCGCCGATGACTAGCAGCTTGCAGGAGATTTCTTTCATGGCGTGACCCTTTGATGCGAGGGAATGTTCCGTCGCGATCCTTCGCGCCCCCCTCTGTCCTGCCGGACATCTCCCCCTCTAGTGGGGAGATTGGACGCCACTTCGGGTTTCGCCAATCTTCCCGGTTGGATGAGCAGGTGAAGCGCCGAAACAGCCAATCTCCCCCCTTGAGGGGGAGATGCCTGGTAAGGCAGAGGGGGGCGCGGTCCCGCCGTCATCTCGGTCGTTCCGCCCCTCAATCCACAAATATCAGCGCTGGCGTCTCAATCAGCGCCTTGATCCGCTGCACAAACACCGCCGCATCCCAGCCGTCGACCACCCGGTGATCGAAGCTCGATGACAGGTTCATCATCTTGCGCGGGATGAACTGGGTGCCGTCCCAGACCGGCCGCACCATCATCTTGTTGACGCCAACGATCGCCACCTCAGGATGATTGATGACCGGCGTCGTCGCCACGCCGCCCATGGCGCCGAGCGAGGTGATGGTGATGGTCGATCCCGACAGCTCGTCGCGGCTGGCCGTGCCGGACTTCGCCGCTTCGGCCAGGCGGTTGAGCTCGGCCGCGCAATCCCAGAGGTCGCGCGCCTCGGCGTGCTTGACCACCGGCACCACCAGGCCCGACGGCGTCTGCGCGGCAATGCCGATATGGACGCCGCCATGCTGATGGATGATGCCGGCCTCGTCGTCGAACAGCGCGTTGATGTTGGGCTGGTCGGCAATCGCCTTGACCATCGCCCGCATCAGGAACGGCAGCAGCGTCAGCTTCGGCCTCTCCACACCCTTGCGCTTTTCCTTGTTGAGCGCCGCGCGCAACTCCTCAAGTGCTGTGACGTCGATCTCCTCGACATAGGTGATGTGCGGGATGCGTGACTTCGCCAGCGACATTTTTTCGGCGATCTTGCGCCGCAGTCCGATGACCTTGATATCCTCGACGCTGTCATTACGCGCCAGACCCGACGCCTTCGCTACCTGCGGTCCGCGTGCCAGGAATGCCTCGATATCTTCGTGGCTGATGCGGCCGGCAGGGCCGGTACCCGACACCTGGCGCAGATCGATCCCCGCCTCCTTCGCCCTGAGCCGGATGGCGGGCGACGCCAGGGGCTTTTCGCCCTCCGGGCGCGGCGCGCCGGAGGGTGCCGCACCTTTAGATGTCGGCGCAGCACCCCCACCCTTAGCCCCTCCCCACAAGGGGGAGGGGGATTCAGTCTCAGCTGCCCGTGCGCTTTTGGCTGCTGGTGCAGGTGGTGGCGACTTGGCGTCGGATTTCGTGGCCGAAACGCCTCCCTCTTGTGGGGGTCCGGAGGACGGGCGAAACCCGTGGCTCGCCCCGGCAGGGGTGGGGGTCGGTGCCGCCGTGACCTCTGACGATTTCGAGCCTTCGGCGACATTGCCCTCCCCCACCACTTTCAGCCGCACGATGGGCGAGCCGATCGCCACCGTGTCGCCGATCTCGGCGCCCAGCCACAGGATCTCGCCATCGACCGGCGAAGGTATTTCCACCGTCGCCTTGTCGGTCATCACGGCGGCGAGCAAAGCGTCCTCGCGCACGAGGTCGCCGACCTTGACGTGCCATTCCACCAGCTCCGCCTCGGCAACGCCTTCGCCGACATCGGGCAGCTTGATGATGTGTTCGCCCATCCCTAGGCTCCCATGGTTTCGAGAAGCGCGCGGCCGACACGGGCCGGCCCCGGGAAATAATCCCATTCCTGCGCATGCGGGTAGGGCGTGTCCCAACCGGTGACGCGCGCCACCGGCGCTTCCAGATGGTAGAAACAATTTTCCTGCACCAGCGCCGACAGCTCGGCGCCGAAGCCGGAGGTCAGTGTCGCCTCGTGCACGACGACGCAGCGTCCGGTCTTCTTCACCGAAGCGACTATCGCGTCGAGATCGAGCGGCAGCAGGGTCCGCAAATCGATGATCTCGGCATCGATGCCGGTTTCTTCCACGGCCGCCTGCGCGACATAGACCATGGTGCCGTAGGCGAGCACGGTGACGGCCGAGCCCGCCCGGCGGATCGCCGCCTTGCCGAGCGGCACCGTGTAATGGCCGTCGGCGACCTCGCCCAGTTCATGCTTCGACCATGGCGTCACCGGTCGGTCGTGATGGCCATCGAACGGTCCGTTATAGAGCCGCTTCGGCTCCAGAAAAATCACCGGATCGGGATCCTCGATCGCCGCGATCAGCAGCCCCTTGGCATCATGAGGATTGGACGGCACCACCGTCTTCAGCCCCGACACATGGGTGAACAGCGCTTCCGGGCTCTGGCTGTGCGTCTGGCCGCCAAAAATGCCGCCGCCGGTCGGCATGCGGACAACGATCGGGCAGGTGAAATCGCCGTTCGAGCGGTAGCGCAGGCGTGCTGCTTCCTGCGTCAGCTGGTCGTAAGCCGGGTACATGTAGTCGGCAAACTGAATTTCCACGCATGGCTTCAGCCCATAGGCGGCCATGCCGATGGCGGAGCCGACAATGCCGGATTCGTTGATCGGCGCATCGAAGCAGCGGCTCTTGCCGTACTTCGCTTGCAGGCCTGCCGTGCAGCGGAAGACACCCCCGAAGAAGCCGACATCCTCGCCATAGACGATGACGCGTTCGTCGCGCGCCATCGACACGTCCATGGCGTCGCGGATCGCCTCGATCATGGTCCGTCTCGGCATGGTCAGACTCCCGCCTGCTGGCGCTGGCGCCTGAGATGCGGCGGCATCTCGGCAAACACGCCCTCGAACATCTCGCGCGTCGACGGCTTGCCGCCGGCATGCAGCGTGCCGTGGCCTTCAGCTTCCTTCTGCGCCGCGATCACCGTCTCGAGGATTTCCGCTTCGGCCTGGGCGTGACGCTCGTCCGACCAGACGCCGCGTTGGATCAGATGGTTCTTCAGCCGCATCACCGGATCGCCGAGCGGCCAGGCGTCGGATTCCGTCTTCGGCCGATAGGCCGACGGATCGTCCGAGCTCGAATGCGCGCCGGCACGGTAGGTGACATATTCGATCAGCGTCGGCCCGAGATTCTGCCGCGCCCGCTCCGCCGCCCATTTGGCCACGGCATGCACGGCGAGATAATCATTGCCGTCGACGCGCAGCGCCGGAATGCCGAAGCCGAGGCCGCGCGCGGCAAAGGTGCCGGAGCCGCCACGCGCAATGCCTTGAAACGTCGAGATCGCCCACTGGTTGTTGACGACGTTGAGGATGACCGGCGCCTTGTACGTCGAGGCGAACACCAGTGCGGAATGGAAATCGGATTCGGCCGTCGAGCCGTCGCCGATCCACGCCGCCGCGATTTTCGAATCGTTGCTGATAGCGGAAGCCATCGCCCAGCCGACCGCCTGGATGTATTGCGTCGCCAGATTGCCGGAGATCGAGAAGAAGCCGTGCTCCTTCGACGAATACATGATCGGCAATTGCCGCCCTTTGAGCGGATCGGCCTCGTTGGAATAGATCTGGTTCATCATCGTGACCATCGGATAGCCGTCGGCTATGAGCAGGCCGGCTTGCCGATAGGTCGGGAAATTCATGTCGCCCGGCATCAGCGCCTTGCGGAAAGCGCAGCTCACCGCCTCTTCGCCCAGATGCTGCATGTAGAACGAAGTCTTGCCCTGGCGCTGCGCCATCTGCATGCGCGCATCGAAGCTGCGCAGCGTCATCATGTGGCGCAACCCCTCGAGCAGCTCCTCGTCGGTGAGCAGCCCGGCCCACGGCCCGACCGCCTCACCGGTGCGGTTGAGCACACGGATGATCGAAAACGCCATGTCGCGGATGGTGCGCGGATCGACATTGATGTCCGGTCGCGGTACCGAGCCGGCCTTGGGGATAGGCACGTTGGAGAAGTCGGGCGTTCCGCCCGGCCGCACTTCCGGCTCCGGCACATGAAACCGCAACATCCCAGCATCGGTCATGACCATGGTCCTCCCATTTGCCTGGCGTCGATATTTGCACATCCGCGCGCCCGGCACAGCGCCAATTCATGGGGCGCCGAAACCGATCCGGCGTCCCGGCCGGCAGGCGACCGCAAGATGCAGATATGTCGGCGAAATTTCTTGTCGATGTTGGGGAGCGGCGCGCAATTAGGCGCAAAGTTTTGCAGGATTTCCGGCAGATAGTCACTTCACAGCCTCCGGGAGAGATGAAGGAACCAAGGTCGGCGAACTTGCGCTTTCCTCTCCCCCGTCGATCGGGGGAGAGCTGTCGAGCGAAGCTCGACGGAGTGGGGGTCGACCCTTGGGCGCTAGGCAACGCTTGAGATAGTGCCCTTCGTTTGTCCGTTCGCGGCGATTGCCAGGTGGTTCCCCCACTCCGTCTCGGCTTCGCCGAGCCACCTCTCCCCCCTCCGGAGGGAGAGGAAAGTGTGGCGCGCCCCGATCTCTGGGGCGCGCCGGGCGCAGGGAGATACGCCCTATTTCTTGATCACGGCGTTGGCCTTGGCAGCCGCTTCCTTCAAGCCTGCCTCGGGGTCGCCGCCGAGATAGATCTTCTGCATGGCATCCGAGGTGATCTGGGCGACTTCTTCCCAGCCGGGGATGACCGGTGCAAAGCGAGCGTCGGGCAGCAGCGCGGTGAACGCTGCCAGATCGGCATTGTTGACGTAATAGTCCATCTTGGCCTCTTCCTTGTTCACCGGCAGGAAGCCTTCGCCTTGCGTGAACTTGGCGCGCTGTTCGGTGGTGAACAGGAAGTCGAGCAGCTTCCAGGCCTCATCCTTGTTCTTGGAATTCTTGAACATGATGATGGAATCGGTGACGCCGTACGTGCCGCGCGCGCCGGTCGGTCCGGCGGGGATAGCGGCCACGCCATATTTCAGGTTCGGCGCCTCGTCCTTGATCTGGTTGGACAGGAAGGGCGCGGTGATCATCATGCCGACCTTGCCCTGCTTGAACAGGTTCTGGACGTCCTCGCGGTTGTTGGAGGTGACGCCGGGTTCCGTCAGGCCTTCGTCGATCATCGACTTGTAGAGCTTGGCGGCTTCGAGCGCGCCCGGCGTGCCGAGGCCCGACGTGCCATCCTTGTTGAGAATCTCGGTGCCTTGCGACCACATCGCATAATAATAATAGACGTCGGTCTCGATCTCCTTGCCCTGCAGGCCGAAGCCGAACGTGCCGGTGCCCAGTGCCTTGATCTTGCGCGCATCCTCCTGCAACTCGGTCCAGGTTGCCGGCGGGTTAGCGATTCCGGCCTTCTCGAACAATTCCTTGTTGTAGTACATGGCGCGCGCCGAGGCCGCGATCGGCAGGCCGTAGGTCTTGCCCTCCATGATCGAGGGCGACAGGAAGGTGTCGATGAAGCGGTCCTTGAACTCCGGCTTGATATAGCCGTCGAGCGGCTCGGCGACATCCTGCTGGACGAAATCGATCAGCCAGCGGGTGCCGATGATCGACAGGTCGGCATTGGTGCCGGCCGTGATGTCGGTGGTCAGCTTCTGCAGCAGCACGTCCCACGGCACAACTTCGAACTTGACGGTGATACCCGGGTTGGCTGCCTCGAATTCCTTTTTCACCGCTTCGAAATACGGGCCGGTCTTTGCGCTGTATTCGGCGACGGTTACGCGCACCTCGCCGGCATCTGCCTGCGCGGCCAGGGCGAGCAGGCTCATTCCGGCCATCAGGCCGACAGTCCATTTTGCAAGCTTCATTCGATCTCTCCCATTTGATTGCGCCTGCGCTCTTGCGGCTTCCAGGCGGCCAAGGCTTTATGTGACTTTCCTACATTATCCGTGATTTCACGCTGTGCAAGCGGATTATCCTGTTGCTTAATTACATTTGTTAAAATAGCGTTTCCGACTATCGTAGATCCCAGGGAGGCGCGCAGGGTGGTTTCAACGGCCGAATTCGCGGGCAAGACCGTGCTGGTGACCGGCGCCGGCGGCGGGCTCGGCTCGGCTATTGTGGCGCTGCTAGCCGAACGAGGCGCGCGGGTCGTCGGCTGCGACCAGTCGCAAGATGCGTTGCGCAGCCCACACCTGGCGTCGCGTCACGCCTTCGACCTCCTCGACCGGGCTTCCATCGAGGCGGCGATACCAGCGATCCTTGAGAAAGATGGCGTTCCCGACATGCTGATCAACAATGCCGGCTGGACGCGCGCAGAGACGCTTGCCGCATTGACACCTGATAAGATTGAGCACGAGCTCGACCTCAATCTGACCGGGGTGATGCTGTTCGCCGATCCACTGATCAAGGCAATGGCCGCGCGCGGTTCGGGCAGCGTCGTCTTCATCTCTTCCGTCAACGCCATCGCCCACTTCGGCAACCCGGCCTATGCCGCAGCCAAAGCCGGCATCAATGCCTATGCCAAAGCGATCGCTGTGGAACTCGGCCGCAACGGGCTGCGCGCCAATGTCGTCTGCCCCGGCTCGATCCGCACCGCCGCATGGGACCATCGGCTGGCCAAGAACCCGGATGTTCTCGGCAAGCTCAAGCGGCTCTATCCGCTCGGCCGCATCGTCGACGCCACGGAAGTGGCCGAAGCGGTGGCCTTCCTTGTTTCGGATCGCGCATCGGGGATAACCGGCGCGGTGGTGCCGGTCGACGCCGGACTGACCGCCGGCTTCCTGCCCTTCATCGACGACATATTGGGAGCCTGACAATGACCGATGTCGAGTTCCGCGACCTGTCGAAATCCTTCGGACGCCATAAGATCCTCGAAAACATCAGCCTCGACATCAAGAGCGGCGAGTTCGTCGTGCTGGTCGGCCCTTCCGGCTGCGGCAAGTCGACCTTGCTGCGCATGCTGGCCGGGCTGGAGCCGATCACCTCAGGCGACCTCTTGATCGGCGGCGTGCGCGCCAACGATTTGCCGCCACAGCAGCGTAACATCGCGATGGTCTTCCAGTCCTATGCGCTGTTTCCGCACCTGAAAGCGGCCGACAATATCGGCTTTGGCCCAAAGATTCGCGGCGAAAGCCGCACGGCAATCGACGCCAAGGTGAAAAAGGCCTCTGGCGTCCTCAACCTGTTCTCCTATCTCGACCGCTATCCCCGGGAGTTGTCGGGCGGCCAGCGCCAGCGCGTCGCAATGGGCCGCGCCATCGTGCGCGAACCCTCGGTGTTCCTGTTCGACGAGCCGCTCAGCAATCTCGACGCGCAATTGCGCGTGCAGATGCGCACCGAGATCAAGGCGCTGCACCAGCGGCTGAAATCGACCATCGTCTATGTCACCCACGACCAGATCGAGGCCATGACCATGGCCGACCGCATCGTGGTGATGGACCGCGGCAAGATCCAGCAGGTCGGCGCACCGCTGGAGCTCTACGACCGTCCCGCCAACAAATTCGTCGCCTCCTTCATCGGCTCGCCGTCGATGAGTTTTGTCTCCGGCGCCCTGAAGACGACGCCCGAGAAAAGCTGGTTCGAATCGGCCGGCGGAGGGCGACTGGCGCTCGGCAGCAAGACGGTGCCGGCTGGCAGCACGGTCGAGGCCGGCATACGGCCCGAACACTTCGTCATCGGCGAGGCTGTCGACGCGATGGCGATCAAGGTCGATGTCGTCGAGCCGACCGGCTCGGAAACCCATGTCTATGGCGCGATCGGCGCCGACACGGTGCGCGCCGTGTTCCGCGATCGGATACAGGTCAAGCCGGGTGAAATGCTGCCGGTCTCGGTCGCGCCTGCAAACATCCATCTGTTCGACACGGCGACAGGCCTGCCGCTATGAGAGCGCCGGCATGAAAACGAAAACACCACGATGAAGACGACAACCCAGAAATGAAAACGCCGGCCGACATCATCACGCGCCTGCAGCTGATGTCGCAGGACGGCACCAAATCGGACCGCCGCCTGGCCGGCCTCGTGCTGACCGATCTCGACTTCGCCTCAAAGGCGGCAATCTCGGAAATCGCCGCGCGCGTCGGCGTCAGCGAGCCGACGGTCACCCGTTTCTGCCGCAATCTCGGCTGCGAGGGTCTGCGCGATTTCAAATTCTACCTGGCGCAGGCGATCGCCATTGGCGGCCAGTATCTGTCGCCCGAACCGCTGAACCGCGACGCGCGCGAGCAGCGCATTGCGTCGGCCATCACCGAAGCGGCAATCGCCGCCCTCCAGCGCGCCAGCGAAAACCTCGACATGAAGACGCTGGTGGGCGTGGCCGCGCGCATCGTCAGTTCGGGCAATGTGCTGTGCATCGGCTCCGGCGGCATTTCCTCGATGATGGCGACCGAGATGCAGAACCGGCTGTTTCGGCTCGGCGTGCCGGTGCTGGCGCAGATCGACGGGCAATTGCAGCGCATGTATGCCGCGGTTGCCACATCGGAGACGACGCTGATCGCGTTCTCGGTGTCCGGCTATGCGCGCTCGGTGATCGACGCCGTTCAGGTGGCCCAGCAATATGGCGCCACCACCATCGCCGTAACCCCGCCGGAATCAGCGCTCGCCAAGGCCGCCGATACCGTCATCCAGTTCCAGTCGCTGGAAGACGGCAACATCTACAAGCCGACCTCGTCGCGCTATGCGCTGCTGTCGATCGTCGACATGATCGTCACCTCCGTGGCCGAAACGCGCGGACCCAGGGTTCTCGAAAACCTGCGCCGCATCAAGCAGAGCGTGAACACGCTGAAGGTCGACGATCCGAAGCTGCCGCTGGGGGATTGAGGATTATCCGGCGGCCAGTGCCTCGATGCTCTTCACCAGCGTCGATGGTTCGCCAACCACACGCACCGTCTTCAGCCGCGCCGTGCCGCCTGCAATGACCGACACGACCGATGCCGGAACGCCCAGCGCCTTGGCCACCAGCCGTTCCAGCGCCGCATTGGCCGCGCCATTCTCCGGCACGGCGCGCACGCGCGCCTTCAAATGGCTGCGCCCGTCGGCCGATTTTTCGGCGCCTCCGAGCCTGTCCACGGAAGACTTCGGCGTCAGCCGGATAAACAGGTCGATGCCGTCGGCGCGCAAGTGGAATGGCGCGTTCATGCCATCGTCGGGTTCACAGGACCAGCGGCGCTATCGTGGTGAGAATGAGCTGCCTGAGGAAGAACAGGAGCAGAAGCAGGATGATCGGCGAGATGTCGACGCCGCCAAGGTCGGGCATGAACCGACGGATCGGCCGCAGCGCCGGCTCGGTCAGCCGGTAGAGCATGTTGCCGATGCTGCCGACGAACTGATTGCGCGAGTTGACGACGTTGAACGCATAGAGCCAGGAAAAGATCGCCGAGGCGATGATGACCCACCAGTACAGGTCCAGCGCCATGACGATTGTTTGAATGAGGGCGAGCATGCCGGTCTCCGATTGTTGCCGACATGTAGCCATTGCGCGCGAAACCGGCAAGGGCCGGTCGCCTACAAGCTCCGGGCACAAGGGATTTCGGCAAAACCCCGCCTTGACAGGAAACCGCAGCCTTCGATAAATGCGCCATCCGCTGGACGGGGCTGTAGCTCAGCTGGGAGAGCGCGTCGTTCGCAATGACGAGGTCAGGAGTTCGATCCTCCTCAGCTCCACCAGCGGAATTTCCATTTCCTTGCTCGTCCCGAAAAATATCTGGACTCTGTGCCTGCTGGAGCAACTTGGGAAAGCGCGTGGCCCTTTCGCTTTGGGAATCGCATCAGAGGCCGAGCCTGGGGGCGAGATAAGGCGCGAGCGCAAGCGAATAGGTGGCCGTCAAATGACCGGTGTCGCGCCAGACGATCATATTGCCGACGACCGCCGGGCATAGTTCCGGTCCGCACAAAGCGTCAGTCATATCGACGACGCGCACGTTTTTCTGACCCTCCGCGGCAAGCGCCAACAGGTTGTTGAGCTCGGCGTCGCTTCTTTTGGTGAAGCATTTTGCGGGCGTGGCGCTCAGGCAATCGCCGGGTTCGAATCGCATCAAGGGCGTGTTGCGGATGACGATGATCTGCGGACCTGCCTCGGTCAGTTCGCTCCAGACATTGCGCAGCCCCTCGATCATCAGGTCATCCGGAACCGATCCGGCGTTGGACTGGCTGGTGATGACGGCGAGCGGCCTGAGCTTTAAAATCTCAGCCAGCACTTTCTCCCTCCACTCGTAGCAAGATGGATACGGCTTGCCGTCCGACTTGGTGGGCGCACGCGCGAATGCGCAGGCGGATTTCGAGAAAGAAACCAGCTTGTATTTGCGGTCCCTGGCGATCTTGTTCAAGGCTGGACCCCATTGGGCAGCGTGGGAATCGCCAACGAGGACGATGGTTTTCGGGCCGGCGGGGTCGCCCAGCACGCATCCCACCGGTTTTGCGCCTTTGAGGTTCTGCTGACATCCCGCCGAGAACAACCTCGACACATCCCGCCTTAGCCTGGCCAGCGGCGGCAGGAGGTCCACATCGTCCGGAACCGCGGCGCCGGTCAGCAAGGCGGCAGGCCCGGGATAGGCCGGCGTGCCGATCAGCGTAATGTCGGTGCGTTGCGTCGTCACGAAATGCAGCAGCCCCTCCGATGCCGCCACGCATGCCAGGACAGCGATGGTGCCGTACCCCAGCGGCTTCCACCAGGCACCCCGGGATTGCCGGCAGGGTTGTTCGACATAGCGATAAGACAGGTCCGACAGGACCACGGTCACCGCAATCAGGCCGGCACCACTGGCAAAGGTCAGCGAAAAGCCCTGTCCTAGGAAGAATGTGATCAACGGCCAATGCCAGAGATAGATCGAATAGGACCTATCGCCGATGAACCGAAGCGGCCACAAATCGAGCCCACGAAACCGACCGGCTTGGACTTCGCCAGCCAGGATGATGAGCACGGTGGCCAGGGTTGGCAGCAACGCACTGAGGCCAGGGAACGGTGTCGCCGCTGAAAACAGAAGAGCGGAGGCAAGGATGCCGGCGGTGCCGGCAAGCGCCATCACCCGGCTTGCACCCGCGCCCAGGCGGAACCGGTGCTCGCCAAGCACCAGCAGGCCGCCCAACGCCAATTCCCACAGGCGTGTATGGCTGACGAAATAGGCCTGTGCCGAATCCGTTTTCGTCAGGATGACCGAGGCGGCCAGCGATGCCAGGAAAACGAGCGACAATGTCGTCGCCAGGCATCGTCGCAAGGAGAGATGCCATCGCCGCGCCAGCCAGATCACGCCGATCATGAGCACCGGCCAGACGATGTAGAACTGCTCTTCTATGGAAAGCGACCAGTAATGCTGCACCGGCGTCGGCAGATTGTCGGCGTCGAGATAGCTGACTGCCTCGTGGGCCAGACGCCAGTTCTCGACATAGAGCGCGCTGGCCAGGATCTGGTTGGCCGTTTCCTCCCAGCGCGCCTTGGAAATGAACAGCAGCGTACCGAGCAGCGTCACCAATAGCACCAGGATCGCTGCTGGCAGGAGCCGGCGGATTCGTCGCGAATAGAATTCGATCAGCGAGACGCGACCGTCGCGCAGCGCCATCTGCGCCAGCAGCCCGGTGATCAGATAGCCAGAGATGACGAAAAAGACGTCGACACCGATATATCCGCCGGGAAGAGCATGGGGCCACAGGTGAAAGACGACCACCAGAGCGACGGCCAGTCCGCGCAACCCTTGTATTTCGGGTCGAAACCGACGGTTCTGATCGATTGTCACCGGGTATCCCCCAACAGTCTCAGCCGGCCTGGATCAACCGGCAGTCCGCGCCACGATCTTCATAAGGGCAGAGTGCCGTGAGGCAAGAGCCGATCGCAGCAGTTCATTCCCTTTCCGTCTCCAGTCCGCTCACCAGCGTGTCGACGAAACCCAGCAGCTCACTTTCGAGGTCGGTGGACGCCAGGCCAATGAAACGGTCTTCGAGCGAGATGGCGACGATCCCATGCACGGCGGAGAACAGCGTGCGCGCGCGGGCCAAAAGCTCCGGCGTTGCCGCCGCCGGGAGCAGCTGGGCCAGCGGCTCAACCAGATGCTGGACCAGCACCGCATGTTCGGCCAGATGCCATTCGGGCACCGCCACGCCTGGCGCCATACTGTGCTCGAACAGCGCCTTCCACGCCATGCGGTTGTCGCGGGCGAAGCCGAGATAGGCCTTGGCCAGCGCCTTCAGCCTTGCCCTAGGCTCGGCGACGCCGGTCGCCTCTTGCTGCAGGGCCGCCCCCAGCCTGGCCAGTGTGATCGAATTGACGTGCAGGATGAGCTCGTCCAGGTCGGCGAAGGCGGTGTAGAGCGCGCCCAGCGCGCAGCCGGCATCGGCCGTGATGTCGCGCGCACGCAGACCGGCGAGCCCCGAGGACTGGATGCGCGCTTGCGCGGCCTCGATCAGCCTGCCTTTGAGGTCCTCGCGTTTGGCGTCCCGTTTTGCGGTCATTAACCTTCTCTTATGCGCAATCATGAACACCGTTCATTTTCTCCTTGAACGCCGTTCACAATGTGCTACTTTGCCTCATGAACAACGTTCATAGAGGAGAAACGGAAATGTTGAAACAGTTTTTTGCTCTCGTTCGCGGCCGAAGCTACGAAGCCGCCGAGGCGGTCGTCGACCGCAACGCGCTGATAATCCTGCGCCAGCAGATCCGCGATTGCGCCGACGCTATCGCGGCCGCCCGCCGGGCGGTTGCAATTGCCATCGCCCAGAACGAACAGGAAGTCGCGCAGTACAAGAAGCTTGTCCTCCGCATCGACGATTTGGAGAAGCGCACGATCGCCGCGATCGAGCAGGGACAGAATGAACTGGCCCGCGAAGCCGCCGAAACCATCGCCATGCTGGAAGCCGAACGCGACGCCTCCGCCGAGGCGCAGAAAAGCTTCGGCACCGAGATTGAGCGTCTCAAGCGGATTATCCGCGTCTCCGAAATGCGCCTGCGCGAATTGCAGCGCGGCCAGCGCATCGTTGCCGCGGTCGACTCGACCCAGCGCCTGCGAGAAAGCGCGCCCGGCTCCAGCCTGTCGGCGCTCAGGGACGCCGAGGAGACGCTGCTGCGCCTGCGCACCAGGCAAAAGCAGATCGACGACACCGCGGCCGCCATGGCCGAGATGGAACAGTCGGGCGATCCTGCCGCGGTCTCAGAGAAGCTTGCGGCCGTCGGCTGCGGCGCGCCGCTGAGAAGCAGCGCCGACGCCGTGCTCGAACGGCTCACGAAGACCATGACCAAGCCGGCCTGATCGTACCCGGCCTGATTGTTATCCAGTCTGATTGTATCCGGCCTGATTGTATCCAGCCTGAAACAGACCCACGCCCAACCAACCTAACCTCGAAACGAAAGGACCATATCGATGACCCCGAACACCTATTCCCCCAAGGACTCAAGCGCCTGGAAGACCTTCACCATGGCCAGTTTCGCCGTTGCCGCCACAATGATGGCCGGCGGCATCTACTTCATGGAGGCGAGCTTCGCCGCCAAGGGGTTTTATGCCATGGCCGCCATCATGCTCGTGCACACCTCGATCACCATCACCAAGACGCTGCGCGACTCGGAAGAGGCAAGCCGCTTCATCAACCGGCTGGAAGACGCCAAGACCGAGAAGTTGCTGATGGAAGTCAGCCGCAGTAACGAAGTGTAACCTGGTTCCCGCTAAACAAGGCTCAACGCGCAAGACCGCTGATCGATCCAGCCAGGATTTTAATCGGTCTTGCCCAATGGAAGTCGCCGCTATGGAAATCGCCCCGATCAACCGACCGACAGCTCATCTGATGACGTCCAGGCGCTTTGCGCCCTTGTTCTGGACGCAGTTCCTGTCCGCCTTCAACGATAATTTCCTCAAGAACACGCTGGTGTTCCTTATTCTGTTCACGCTGGCGGCGGACCAGGCGGCATCACTGGTCACCTTGGCGGGCGCCGTCTTCATGGCCCCCTTCCTGCTCCTGTCGGCGCTCGGCGGCGAGCTCGCCGACCGCTTCGACAAGGCTCTCATAGCCAAGCGTCTGAAATTCGCCGAGATCGCCGCGGCGGGTGTCTCCGTCGTCGGCATCGCCCTGTCGTCCATTCCCGTGCTGATGACGGCGCTGTTGATGTTCGGCATCATCTCGGCGCTGTTCGGACCGATCAAATACGGCATCCTGCCCGATCACCTCGAACGCAAGGAACTGCCCAAGGCCAACGCCTGGATCGAGTCAGCCACGTTTGCCGCGATTCTCGGCGGCACCATAGCCGGCGGCGTCGTTTCCGCCGATGGCATCGGCGTCGCGGTGTTCGGACCGATCATGATGGCGCTCGCCGTCGGTTGCTGGCTCGTCAGCCGCTACATCCCGTCCACCGGTTCGGCGGCGCCCGACCTTGTCATCGACAAGAACATCTTCCGCTCGACCTGGCGCCAGGTCGCCGAATTGCGCACCGACACGCGCATCTGGCGCGCCGGCCTGATGACGTCGTGGTTCTGGCTGATCGGCGCCATCGTGCTCTCGCTCCTGCCGGTGCTGATCAAGGATTCGCTCGGCGGCAACGAAATGGCCGTCACCGTCTACCTCGCCGTGTTCGCCGTCTCGATCGCCATCGGTTCGGCCATCGCCGCCTGGATGTCGCAGGGCCGCATCGTGCTGTTGCCGGCACCGGTCGGCACGGCGCTGCTCGCCCTGTTCGGCCTGCATCTCGCCTGGACCATCTCCGGCATGACGCCGTCGCCCCAGGCGGAAACCCTTGGCGCGTTCTTCGCCGGCCCAAACACGGTCCGCGTCGCCATCGACCTCGCCGGCATGGCCATTGCAGCCGCTTTCCTGGTGGTGCCGACCTTCGCCGCCGTGCAGGCCTGGTCGCCCGAAGCGCGGCGCGCCCGGGTCGTCGCCGCCGTCAGTATCGTCAATGCCGGCTTCATGACTGGCGGCGGCATCATCATGGCCCTGATCCAGACGAAGGTCTCGACCGGCAGCATCCTGTTCGGCCTCGTCGCGGCCAATGCGATTGCCGCCTGTCTGATGCTGAAATATTTGCCGACGAACCCCTTCCGTGACTTCGTCTCCATCCTGTTCCGCGCTTTCCTGCGCCTCGAAGTCAAGGGCATGGAAAACCTCAAGGCGGCCGGCAAGGCGCCGATCCTGGCGCTCAACCATGTCAGCTTCCTCGACGGTCCGCTCGCCTTGACGCTGACCGATGAGGAGCCGGTCTTCGCCATCGACTACACCATTGCCCAGGCTTGGTGGATGAAGCCGTTCATGAAACTTGCCCGCGCTTTGCCGCTCAACCCGGCCAAGCCGATGTCGACCCGCACGCTGATCAAGATCGTGCAGGGCGGCGACCCGCTGGTGATCTTCCCGGAGGGACGCATCACCGTGACCGGCGGCCTGATGAAGGTCTATGACGGCGCCGCCATGGTTGCCGACAAGACCGGCTCGATGGTTGTGCCGGTGCGCATCGACGGGCTGGAGAAGACCTACTTCTCGCGGCTGAGCTCGCAGCATGTGCGCCGCCGCCTGTTCCCGAAGGTCAAGGTGACCATTCTGGAACCGGTCAAGCTCGAGGTGCCGCAGGAGCTGAAGGGCCGCAAGCGCCGCGCCGCGGCGGGTTCCGCGCTCTACCAGGTGATGTCGGATCTCGCTTTCCGCACCCAGGACATAGACAAGACCGTACTGGAAAAGATCATCGAGACGGCGAACGAACGCGGCATGAAACAGCTCGCAGTTCAGGATCCGGTCACCGGTTCTCTCAGCTACAGCAAGCTGCTCACGGCTGCCGCCGTGCTTGGTGAGAAGTTCCAGAACCTTTATGCC
The DNA here is from genome assembly GCF_000502615.1 of Mesorhizobium sp. LNJC405B00. Lineage (NCBI taxonomy): Bacteria > Pseudomonadati > Pseudomonadota > Alphaproteobacteria > Hyphomicrobiales > Phyllobacteriaceae > Mesorhizobium > Mesorhizobium sp. LNJC405B00. The sequence goes on from NZ_AYWC01000008.1 coordinate 16,982, forward strand.
GACCAGCAGACGCTGGGCATCATGCTGCCCAACGCCAACGGCTCTTGCGCGACGCTGCTCGGCGTCATGTCCGCCGGCAAGGTTCCGGCGATGATGAACTTCACCGCAGGTGCTGCCAATATTCTGTCCGCCTGCAAGGCCGCCGAAGTCCGCACCGTGCTGACGTCCCGCGCGTTCGTCGAACAGGCAAAGCTCGGCGCTGTAGTCGAGGAACTCGGTCGCTCGGTCGACATCGTGTGGCTCGACGATCTCAGAAAGACCATCAGTCTCAAGGATAAGCTGCTCGGCTTGCTGCGCAAGTCGACGCCGCGCGCGAAACGCAAGCCCGGCGATGCGGCGGTGATCCTGTTCACCTCGGGTTCGGAAGGCTCGCCGAAGGGCGTCGTTCTGACCCACCGCAACATCCTGGCCAACGCCGCCCAGGCGGCGTCGCGTATCGACTTCCATTCGGGCGACAAGGTGTTCAACGTGCTGCCGATCTTCCACTCCTTCGGCATGACCGCGGGCACGGTGCTGCCGTTGATCTCCGGCGTGCCGGTCTATTTCTACCCCTCGCCGCTGCACTACCGCCTCGTGCCGGAACTGATCTACGGCTCGAACGCGACGATCATCTTCGGCACCGACACCTTCCTCTCCGGCTATGCGCGCACCGCGCACCCCTACGACTTCCGCTCGATACGCTATTGTTTTGCCGGCGCGGAACCGGTCAAGACAGCGACGCGCATGACCTATATGGAGAAGTTCGGCCTACGCATCCTCGAGGGCTACGGCGTCACCGAGACGGCGCCGGTGATCTCCATCAACACGCCGATGTACAATCGCTCTGGAACCGTCGGCAAGATCATGCCCGGCATGGAATACCGCCTCGATCCGGTCCCCGGCGTCGACGAAGGCGGCCGGCTGTTCGTGCGCGGCCCCAATGTCATGGCCGGTTATCTCCGGGCCGAGAAGCCCGGCGTGCTCGAACCGCTGGAGGACGGCTGGCATGATACGGGCGACGTCGTCGCTATCGACGAAGGCGGCTTCATCACCATTCGCGGCCGCGCCAAGCGCTTCGCCAAGATCGGCGGCGAGATGATCTCGCTCGCCGCTGTCGAAGCGCTGGCCGGCGAATTGTGGAAGGGCTCGCTGTCGGCGGTCGCCACGGTGCCCGACGCGCGCAAAGGCGAAAAGCTGATCCTCATCACTGAGGCATCCGGCGCCACACGAGCGGAATTCCTCGCCTACGCCAAGGCCAACGGCGCCATGGACCTGATGGTCCCGGCCGAAGTGCGGGTGGTCTCAAAGGTACCGGTCCTTGGCTCCGGCAAGCTCGACTTCGCCGCCGTGACAAAAATGGTGCGCGACGAAGAAGCCTCGAAGACCAAGGCCGCCTGACCCGGCTACGGCAACGGGCCGACGCAAGAGCCGGCCCGTTCAGTATGATCAACCCTTCGCATGCCGCTGCGAGATCAGCATCGCCATGCGCTGGACTGCCCGCAGCTCCATTTCCACGCCCGGCGACGATGCCAGCGCCGGCATGTTGAGCGCCACCACGGTCAACGGCTCGAGCGTCGCCAGCAGCACATGGGTCGCCTCAAATTTCTCGAACAGCCAGGCCAGCTGCTCGCGTATATCCTGGTCGACTGGCGCCCCCGGCTGCGTATCGGCGAGCGAGCGCACGGGCTCCTGCTCTAGTGCACGGGCCAGCACCTTCAGGTCGAAATCACCGAGGTCGGCTGCCGGCAGGATCAGCGCACCGTCGACAAGAATATGGCTCTGCAGGCCGCGCAGGAAGCGCGCCGAATCGGTGAGGTCGCCCTCGGCCATATGCTTCAGCAACGAGTCGCGGCGCTTCTCCGCGGTGAGGCTGACGCTGTCATTGTAGATGACTGCCAGCAGCGTCGCCGAAAGCACGATCACCACGCCCTGCACACTGCCGCGCCAGCCGAGATCGTCGATGCCGCCCAGCGCCAGCCCGGCGAAAACCGAGCTCAGCGTAATCACGGTAAAGGCGCCGATCGTGTCGCGATGGCCGAGGCTCGCGCGTCCAAGGCCGATCGTCAGCCAACACAGGAACAGGATGGCGATGCCGCCAAGCCGAACCGGCACTTCGAACAGGCCGGGCCGGTAGTCGGTGACCATGAACGGAATGATCAACAGCAGCGACAGCGCCATGCGCTCGACCGTGCGGTTTTCGGCCGCCGACAGGCTGTCGCGATCGCGCGTCATCACCAGCCAGCCGATGGCGAGAAAACCTCCGAACTGGAAGGCAAGTAGTACCGCCATCCGCCATGGCTCGGCAAAGCGTTCCGGGATCGGCGCCAGCAGTAGAAACAGCAGGGCGCCGCCGGCGGCAAAGAACTTTAGCGCAAACGGCGCATGCCGGCGCAACAGCCCCTCGGTCAGCAGCAGTGCGGCCAGCGGCAGCAGGCCCGCCGCCGCGATGGTGACGAAGCGGAAGAGTGCGAGGCCGGTAGTCCAGTCGAGGATGCGGCAGGCGAGCAGAACCGTCAGCACCCGCAAACCGAACAGAAAACGCCGCGACAGCGGATCGCCGGTGTCGCGCCCGCCGACGACCGATATCACGATCAGCAGCCCGAACAGCGCCGCCAGCGAGGTGATGGTGTCGGCCACGAGCGTGTCGTCGAGGTTCATCGGTCAGCGCCCATCAGCTCACACCCAGGCATCATCACGGATGAAGCCATCAGCGTGTCCATGGTCTCAGCACATTCCATTGGCGGCTGCTATCCGCCCAGTGTACCACCGGCAAAACCAGCCGCTGCAGCGTGGCCGCCGCACCTGCTACCGCAAGGGCGGCAAGCGAGCCGCGCGGAACCGCGTCGGCGAGATAGGTGCGCGCGGACTGGAAACTCATCTGGCCGATCTGCAGCACATCGTCGCCGCGCCCGTAGTCGAGTTCCTTGCGGCAGAACTCGTTAAAGGTCTCCTCGCGGTGCTTGGCCGCCTCATCGAAGGTTTTCTTCAGATCGTCCGAGCCGCCGGTATAGGCATTGGTGATGACAAAACGCTCTTCATCGAAACCGGCTTCCGGCCCGACACCGAAGACATGGCGATGGCGTGCCATGATCTGCCGCGCCAAAAGCACATGGGTGAGCGAGCGCCGCGCGCCTGCATGCGGCCCCGGAAACACGTTGCTGAAGGCCTCGGCGACCATGCCGACGACGGCGGGTACCTGGGTGACATTGGAAATCCAGATCGGCCGCAGTTGATTGCGCAAAAACATCAGGAAGCAGGTCAGGCCGTAGAGGATCCAGCTCAGCCCGCGGCTGCGCTCATCGGGATCGATCATGACCAGACCGAGGTGCAAGACTTCATAGGGCTTGCCGGCGAGCGATATCTCCATCAGCGCCAGCGAGTTGAAGGCGATCGGCTGCCCGTCGCTGCGCCGGTAGACAATGGTGATGATGGAATGTTCCAGCCGGCTGCGGTCGCCGGAAAACACGCCATAGGTCAGGCTGCCGAACTTCAGTGTCTTGGACGCTACCAGCCGCAGATCGCTGCTCAGCTGCTCCAGTTCGGCAGCCTTCATCCAGCGCCCGGGCCGCTCCACGACGCGCGTCTCGTAGTCGGCGGATACGCGCATGCGCACATCCATGAACCGACCCGGCAGCAGCTGCAGAACCGCCTTGAGCACTGCTTTCCCCCAGGGCAAGAACGCCGACCGTATAGTGGCCGTCATCTACCTAAGGCGTGGTAAACCCGAGATGACAAGTCCTGGTTGTGCTTAACAAGGTAAAGCTGCAATCGCCAGCCAGTGCGGCTCAGCTTTCTGCAGCAACCAGATGGCCGTTGCCGACATCGTTCAGAGCCAGCTTCAGCGGCGCCTCGCCGATCCTGCGGGTGGCGCTCGGTATCTCCTGGTCGAGGCGGGCGAAGCGGCTTCTGCGCTGGGCCGGATCGGGCACCGGCACCGCTTCGATCAGCCGCCTCGTATAGGGATGGCGCGGGTTGGAAAACACCTGGTCGCGCGTGCCCATCTCGACGATCTGGCCGAGATACATGACGGCAACGCGGTCGGAAATGTTCTCGACCACCGCCATGTCGTGCGAGATGAAGAGATAGGCGACGCCGAATTCGCGCTGCAATTCCTTCAGCAAATCGAGCACACGCGCCTGCACCGAGACGTCGAGCGCGGAGACGCTTTCGTCAGCGATGATCAGTTTTGGTCGTAGCGCCAGCGCTCGGGCGATGCAGACGCGCTGGCGCTGGCCACCGGAGAATTCGTGCGGGTAAAGCTCCATCTGTTCGGCCGACAGGCCGACACGCTCGAACAGCGCCGCCACCCGTTCCCGGCGCTCGTCCTTCGAAGCGATGCCATGGATCACCAGCGGCTCGGCAACGAGGTCGCCGACGCGCATGCGCGGATCGAGCGAGGCGAAGGGATCCTGGAAAATCATCTGGACGTCACGGCGCACCGCCTTGCGTTCGTCGCGGCCAAGACCGGAGAGATTGCGCCCGCCAATGACGATGTCGCCGCTATACGGCGCCAGTCCGGCCAGCGCCTTGGCGGTGGTCGACTTGCCGCAGCCGGATTCGCCGACCAGAGCGAGCGTTTCGTTGGGCGCGATCGAGAAGCTGACGCCCTCGACGGCGTGGACGCGGCGGGTGACCTGGCCAAAGATGCCGCCACGCAGATCGAAGCGGACATGCAGGTCGTTGACCTCGGCGACATTGGCCGGCTCCAAGACGTCAATCGCATCCCTGGATTTCTGTCGACCGACACCACTGCCGATGCGCGGCACGGCAGCCAGCAGTTCGCGCGTATAGTCGGCCTGCGGGCGGGCAAAAATATCCGATGTCGTGCCTTCTTCGACCATGCGGCCGTCGCGCATGACGATGACCCGGTCGGCCATTTCGGCAACCACGCCCATATCGTGGGTGATCAGGATGACGCTGGTGCCATGCTGGCGCTGCAGGTCGCGCAACAGCTCCAGCACTTCGCCTTGCACGGTGACGTCGAGCGCCGTCGTCGGCTCATCGGCGATCAGCACGTCGGGCTCGAGCGCCAGCGCCATGGCGATCATCACCCGCTGGCGCATGCCGCCGGAGAGTTCGTGCGGAAACTGCTTTAGCCGGCTTTCCGCCTCCGAAATGCGCACCGCCTTCAACGCCTCGACGGCGCGCTGGCGGGCCTCGGCCCGCGACAGGCTGGTATGCGCCTCGATGGATTCCGTCAGCTGCCGGCCGATCGACAGCACCGGGTTGAGCGAGGTCATCGGCTCCTGGAAAATCATGGCGATGCGGTCACCGCGAATGCGGCGCATCTGGCGCTCGTCGAGACCAGCTAGATCGGTTTCGCCAAGATGGATCGTGCCTGACGATATGCGAGCGGCAGGCTGCGGCAAGAGCTGCATGATCGCCAGCGCGGTCATCGATTTGCCGGAACCGGATTCGCCGGCAATGCAGAGCGTCTCGCCGCGCGCCAGTGTCAGCGACAGGTTGGAGACTACATCGCGCTCGCCGTCCTCGCCGCGCACGCTGACCGAGAGGTTGGCGATGGAGAGGATGGGGTTGTCGGCGAGGGTCATGGTAGGTGGAGCCCTGCGACGGATTGGTTTCGTCGCACCATTCGCACAAACCTTGGCGCTGACCCCCACCCGGACCTCCGGTCCGACCTCCCCACAAGGGGGAGGTAGGGCGGCAGCGCTTTACCCTCCGCCTTGTGGGGAGGGTCGCTGCGAAACAGCGGGGTGGGGGTGCAGCGCCGACCTGACATCATTCAAACACGCAACGCGGAAAATAGAACGACACCACCCAATTCGGCATGTCGACGATCTCGCTGATGCGCAGGTCACCACACACCGAGGCCAGCATATAGGCCTCGACCGGATCGATCTGGTAACGCCCAGCGAGCAGATCGACCATCTGCTCCACCGCCTCCTTCGCGCCCGCCATCAGATCCGGCCCAATCCCCGTCGTCACCTCGTAACCCTTGGCGTCGAGATGGCGCGTCACCGGGCCCGGCGTGGTGAAGCGCGGCGTCTTCAGCCTGGCGTCCTTGACAAGGTCGAGCTTGAGCACGACGTCCATCGGGCTCTCGATCGCCGTGCCGCAGACCTCGCCATCGCCTTGTGCGGCGTGCGTATCGCCGACCGAGAACAGCGCGCCGGCCACCTCAACCGGCAGATAGAGCGTCGTGCCGGCAGCGAGATCGCGGATGTCGAGATTGCCGCCGACCCGCCGTGGCGGCACCACCGAGTGAAGCCCCATCTCAGCCGGCGCATTGCCGATGGTGCCGGCGAACGGCTTCAGTGGCACGCGCGCGTTTTTCCCGAACAGCGCCGGTTCGAGCGCGGCTGCATCGTATTTCCAGATGTTCAGCGCCGGTTCCGTGAAGTCGTCGGCGAGCAGGCCGAAACCCGGAATGTTCGCCGTCCAGCCGAAGCCGGACGGTTTGAACATCTCGATCGTCACCTTGAGCGCGTCACCCGGCTCGGCGCCCTCGACGAAGATCGGCCCGGTCACCGGGTTGACCCCGGCGAAGTCGAGCTTGGCGATTTCGGCAACCGTGCTGTCGGCGTTCAGCTGGCCGCCGGCGGCATCGAGGCACTGGAACTCGATGGTCGCGCCGGGCGCCACCCGCTCGGCCGGGACAAAGGAATTGTCCCAGCCGAAATGGTGGTGGCGCCCATGGATGGTGTAGTCGCAGTTATTGCACATCTTTTACGTACACATTGTCGTAGTTGATCGGGATATGGACCGGGTCGACATAGAGGTTGTCGGCGCCGCCCATGCGCGCGGATTTCATGGTGAAGCGCTGTTCGTTGAAGACCGGCGCCCAGGGCGCGTCTTCCATCACCTTGTCGTAGATGGCGCTCCACATCTTGTCGCGTTCGCCGGCCTTTGCCGGGTCGACCACCGAATCCGCCTCGGCCGCCTTGGCGTCGAGGTCCTTGTTGCAGTACCACGACCAGTTCCAGCCGCCCGGCACCGCGCCGGCGCAGCCGAGGATCGGGCCGTAGAAATTCGACGGATCGGGGAAGTCGGCGATCCAGGCCATGCCGCCCGACCAGATCATCGGCGCGCCGGCCTTGTCACCGCCGGCGGCGATGACATTGGCCTGCGCCAGCGACTGGATGCTGGCCTTGATGCCGATGGCCGCCAGGTCCTGCTGGATCGCCTGGGCAATGCGCGGGTTGGGATCGGTGTTCATGGCGAACAGCTGCGTGTCGAAACCATCGGGATGACCGGCCTCGGCCAGCAGCGCCTTGGCCTTGGCTACGTCATAGGGATAACCTTTGTATTCCTTGTCGTAGCCCGGCATCGACGGCGGCAGCGGCTGGTTGGCCGGCACGGCGCGGCCGTTGATGATCTGGATGATGCGCGCCTTGTTGAGCGCCATGTTGACGGCCTGACGCACCTTCACATTGTCGAACGGCGCCATGGTGGTGTTCATGGTGACGTAGCCGGTGTGCAGCTGACCGCCTTCGACGACGCGCGCCTTCTGCTCGGGATCGGCCATCACCTCCTGGAATTTTGCCGGCGGAATGCCGTCGCCGGGCACATCGATCTCGCCCTTCTGCAAGCGCAGCAGCGCCACGATCGGTTCCTGGCCGATCTCGAAGGTGATCTTGTCGAGATGCGGCAGGCCCTTGTGCCAGTAATCCGCATTGCGCTCGAAGACGATGCGTTGGCCGAGTGTCCACTCGGCGAGCTTGAAGGCGCCGGTGCCCACCGGATGCTTGCCGAAATCGGCGCCATATTTCTCGACCTCTTCCTTCGGCACGACATGGGCGAAATTGATGGCCATGACATGCAGGAAGGTGGCGTCGGGCCGGGTCAGCTCGAACTTCACCGTGTAGGGATCGACGACGGTGACGCCGGAAAGGCCTTCGGCCTTGCCGGCAGCGACATCGTCATAGCCCTTGATCGAGCCGAAGAAGCCGGCGCCGGGGCTCTGCGTCTTCGGATTGGTGACGCGGTCGAGCGAATATTTCACGTCGTCGGCCGTCATCTCGCGGCCATTGTGGAATTTCACGCCATGGCGCAGCTTGAAGGTAAAGGTCTGGCCGTCGGGCGAAATCTCGTAGCTTTCTGCCAGATCGGGTTTCAGGTTGGTGGTGCCTGGCTCGTAATCCATCAGCCCATCGAACAGGCTCTTGATCATCGACCAGTTCTGCCAGTCATAGCCGATCGCCGGATCGAGGGTCGCAACATCGTCCTTGTAGGTGATGGTGATGGCGCCGCCTTGCTTGGCGTTGGGATCGACCGTGTCTTCGGCGCGGACGCTTGTCATGCCGAGCATGAGGGCCAAGGCGGATGCCGCGACTGTGGATGCGAGAAACTTTTTCATTGTTGTGTTCCCTTTCTCTGTTTCATTTTCATCTGAGCTTGATGCGGGGATCGATGAACGGCGCGATGATGTCGGCGAGCAGATTGCCGAGCACGATGGCGAAGGCCGACACCAGCGTGACGCCCATGATGATCGGAATGTCGACGCGCTGGATCGCCTGCCACGCCAGCTGACCGATGCCGGGCCAGCCGAACACGCTTTCGACGACGACGATGCCGCCCATGAAGATGCCGATGTCGATGCCGATCATGGCGATGACCGGCAGGATGGCATTCGGCAGTGCGTGGCGGAATATGATGGCGCTGCGCGCCAGGCCCTTGGCCCGCGCCGTGCGGACATAATCCTGGCGCAGGACGTCTATCATCGACGAGCGCATCATGCGCGCATACCAGCCGGCGCCGAGTACGCCCATGGTCAACGACGGCAGCACCAGATGGCGCCATGTGCCGTAGCCGCCGATCGGAAACCAGCTTAGCCGCACGGCAAAGACGTAGAGCAGCAATAAGCCGACGACGAATTGCGGCGCCGAGACGCCGACGAAGGAGGCCACCATCAGGGTCTGGTCGGTGGCGGAGCCGCGCTTGACGGCGGCGATCAGCCCCATGCTTAGACCGATCAGCAACTCGCACAATATGGCGCCCACCATCAAAAGCAGGCTGGCCGGCAGCCGCGAGACGATGAGCTCGGTAACCTCCGAGCGCTGGATGTAGGAGCGGCCGAGATCGCCGCTGATTAGCTTCGTCAGGTAGTGCCAATACTGGACGACGAAAGGCTGGTCCAGGCCGAGCTGCTGGCGGATGTTTTCCACGGTCTGCGGCGTAGCACTGCGGCCGGCGATCTGCCGCACCGGGTCGGCCGGCAAGAGGTAGAGCAGCGCAAAAGTGATCAGCGAGACGCCAAGCAGGATGAGCAGCGACTGGATCAGCCGGCGGCCGAGATAGGCGATCATGACCGGCCCCCCATTATTCCCGGCCCCTTTGCGTCGGATCGAGGATGTCGCGCAGCGCGTCGCCGATCAGATTGAAGGCCAGCGCCAACGCCAGGATTGCGGCGCCGGGGAAGAACACCAGCCAGGGCGCGGCCTGGAAATAGGTCTGGTTCTCGAAAATGATGTTGCCCCACGACGCCGTCGGCGGCTGCACGCCGATGCCGAGGAAGGAAAGCGTCGCCTCCAGCAGTACCGTGGTGGAGATGCCGAGCGTGCCCCAGACGATGATGGTGGGCAGGAGATGCGGCAGGATGTGGCGAAACAGGATGCGCGGCGCACTCGCCCCGATGCTGCGCTCGGCATCGATGAACTCGCGTTCGGCCAGCGACGATGTCTCGGTGTAGATGACACGCGCCGTCTGCACCCAGTTGACCAGCGCGATGACCATGGCGACGATCCACAGGCTGGGCTGAAACACTGCCGCCAGGCAGATGGCGAGCAGCAGCGCCGGGAACGCCATCATCAGATCGGTGAAGCGCATCAGCGCGCTGCCGATCCAGCCGCGGAAATAGCCTGCGGTGACGCCCACCAAAGTGCCGATCAAAAGCGCCACGCCATTGGCGACGATGCCGATGATCAGCGAGGTGCGGGCGCCGTAGAGGATGCGGGTCAAGAGGTCACGTCCGAGCAGGTCGGTGCCGAGCCAGTACTGGGCGCTGGGCGGCAGCGGCGAGCCCTCGATGGTCAGGCCGTCGAACATCTGCTCGTTGGGGTCATAGCCGGTCAGCCGGGGCGCCAGCACAGCGCCGGCAAGGACAATGGCGACGATGACCAGGCCGAGCAGCGCGAGGCGGCGTTTCACCAGCCGGCGCCAGACACCGGCGCGCGGTTTTGCCGGCATGCGCACCGGTAGATCAGGCGCGATGGGACTGGTCATCGCCGCCTTCTTCCCCCGTCGCTTCCTCGCTTGTCATTGCCACGATCCGACGCGCGGCATCCTCGACGCTGATCTGCCAGCTCATCGCCAGCGAACGCAGCTGCGCATAGGCGCGCTCGTCGTCGCTGCCTTTCGACAAGGCCGTCACCGCGCGCACGATGGTCTGGCGCTCGGCGACGCGCTGGCGCAGCGACGCTATCTCGCCGGCTAAATGTTTTCGGGCCTCGAAACTCTGTCTCGCGATCAACAGAGCGCTGTAGACGCCGGCATTGCCGACCGGCTTCAGCAGCTGCGCATCGGCCTTGTGCGACAGCGCCCATTCGATACGCCCCGGCGCCTCGGAACCGATCAGCGCCACCAGCGGCATCGGCGCCTCGCCCGGCTTCCACGGGAATTGCTCGTCGAAACCGAGATCGGCATCGAAGAAGACGAAATCGGCGGCGAGAGCTTCCGGCGGCAATTCCGGCCAGCAGTCGATCGTAGCCAGGCCGATGGCCGACAATTGCCTGGTGATTGCCTGCACCGTCGGATGCGGGCGATGCAGGATGAAAGCCCGCGCGCCGCCGAGATTGGGGATGCGCGTCCGGGTCATGACACCACTCTCAGACGCGGACGGCCGAACGTGTTGGCGGGGTCGTAGCGCGACAGATATGGATCCGGCGCGACCTCATCCTCCTGGCTGACGACCTCGAAGAAGCCATCGGCGATCCGGCCGATGATCACCGGCAGCGTCGCGTGCTGGGAGTGGGCGTCGATGGCGATCGGCCCGAGCCGGGTGGAGAAGCGCCGCTCGGCGAAGGCTTTGGAAAATTCCGCCGGGCCGGCATCAGTGTCGCGCGACAGCACGTCGGCCATCACCTGCACCGAGGCATAGGCGGAGGCCTCGAAGGACGAAGCGAAGGCAGCCGGCCGGGGCGCGAAATAGGGCCCGACCGACAGATGCCCTTTCCCTGTATCGCCGATCGCCGGCAACTCGCCTTCGGTGAGGTTGCAGGAGATGACGGGGCAGTTTTCCGGCCTGAATGCCGCATCCTCATCGCCCAGCTCGCGGTAAGCCGCCAGGAAGGCGTAGGATGAGGTGCCGATCAGATTGTTGAGGATGAAGCTCGGCCTCGTCGCCCGGATTTCCGCGATCAGCCGCGACACGTCGGTCTCGCCGATGCGCAGATAGCGCTCGCCCAGCACTTTGCCGCCGGCATCCGCGATCAGGTCGCGCGCCACGCGGTTCATCTCCCAGCCCCAAATGTAGTTCGAGCCGAGCAGGAAGCCGTTGGCGCCGAAACGCGGCACGACATGCGCCATCAGCGGAACCAGATGCTGGTTGGGGCAGGCGTGCATGTAGACGACATGCTCGTTGGCCTCGAACCCTTCATAGGGGCAGGCATACCAGAGCATGCCGCCGGCCTTCTCCAGCACCGGGATGGTTTCCTTGCGGCTCCACGAGGTGACGCAACCGACGACATGGCGCGCGCTGCTGGTCCTGAAAATGTCCTCGCACAAAGTCGCGTAGCGATCGGCATTACTTTGCGGATCGCGCTCTACCGGAACCAGTTCGATGCCATAGCTCCGATCGGCATTGATGTCGGCGATGGCGCGCATGGCGCCCATCCGGCACGCATCGGAGACCAGCTGGTAGCTGCCCGAGCGGGAATACAGGATGCCGATCTCGATACGCCGTTTCAAACCGATCCTCAGAAATGACAATGCCCCGCAGCCAGCGCCGGAGGGCGAGGCATACGAGGCATGTTTGCCGCCCGGCGACCAAGGCCGGTATTTTGCGCTAGCGTATTCGGTCCGGCGGGTCAGTCAAGCGGGAAAGTACGTGGTCATGGGATCGGCCTTGTCCGGCTTATTCTAGTTCCGCAGCGTGAACATCAAAGGCGCCACGACAGCCGTACCGGCCTTCTCAGGCGGTGGCGCGGGCACCGTCGCACCCTGCAGAATGCTGAGCGCGGCGCGATCGAGATCGGCGTCCCCCGAAGATCGTGTCAGCCGGACGGAGGTCACCTTGCCCGAAGCGCTGACGACGAAGGTCACATTTGCGGTACCCACGGCGCGCCGCGACCTTGCCGCGCTCGGGTAGCGCTTGTGCCGATTGATCCATCCGATCAGCTGGGAGTTCCATTTGCTTGCACTGACTGATGATCCACTCGATTGCGAAGCCTTCGGCGCCGACGCCTTCGCCGCTGCCTTTTGATCGACACTGGCGGTCACGACCGCTTTCGCCGGCGCGGCCTTTTCCTTCTTCTCTTTCTTTGCTTTCGGCTTGGGTTTTTCGGCAGCCTTCTTCGCCTTCTCGATCGGCTTGGTCTCCGCCGGCTTGGTCTCCACCGGCTTGGTCTGGGGCGGCGGAATGACCACATCCGGCGCTATGGTCGGGACGATGTCGGGCACCACCTCATCCAGCGGCGGCGATTGATCGGGCTGCTCGGCCGCTGCCGTCTCGATCGGAGCGGCGGGTTGAACCGCTTCCGTCTTCTCGGTGACCGGCTCTGGCTGACCGGGCTCGGGCTCCACGACGGGCTTGAGTTCGGCACCCGCCTCCTCGATCTGGTTCGGCGGCTCGGGCGTCACCACGTCGGCCATCGAGTCCTCCTGCACCGCCGGCGCCACCATCATCGGCGACAGCTCGATAGTCACAGCCGGCGGCGGGCCGCCATCGGCCATGTTGGCTAGGCTGAAGCTCTGGACGGCATAGACGATCGCGACATGCGCGCCGACAATGACAATGGCCGCAGCCGCCCACAAGCCAATTTCGCGCACGCCGGCGCGCGGCGGGTCGGCCGCGGGGGCGGCGGCGGCCAGTTGCGTCACGGGGCGGCGCCCGGGTGCGCCGCGGATGCGTCCGCCGGCACCGTCTCCAGCCCCACCAGCGCGATCTTCAGATAACCGGCGCCGCGCAGCAGGTTCATCACCTCCATCAGCTCGCCATAACCGACCGCCTTGTCGGCACGCAGGAAGATGCGGGTCTGCTTGTCGCCCTTGGTTCTGCCGTCGAGCACCGCGGCGAAAGCCTGGCGCGGCACGCTGTCATTGCCGATCGCCAGCGTCAGATCGTCCTTCAGCGTCAGGAACAGCGGCGTTTCCGGCCGGGGTGTTGGCGTCGCCGTCGAACCCGGCAGATCGACATTGACGTCGACTGTTGCCAAGGGGGCAGCGACCATGAAGATGATCAGCAGCACCAGGATGACGTCGATGAACGGGGTGACATTGATCTCGTGGTTTTCTTCGAGATCGCCATCGATAGCCTCGCGAATTCTAGCCGCCATGGCCCATCACTCCGCCGCCAGCGCGGGCGCCTGCGGCACCGTGCGGAAATCGAGATCGCGGCTGACCAGCCGTTCGACCCCGGCCGAGGCATCGGCAAGAATCTGCCGGTAGCCCGCTATCGACCTTGCAAAGAGGTTGTAGATGACCACTGCGGGAATGGCCGCGACCAGGCCCATCGCCGTGGCGAGCAGCGCCTCGGCGATGCCGGGCGCGACGACCGCGAGGTTGGTGGTCTGCGCCTGCGAGATGCCGATGAAGGCGTTCATGATGCCCCAGACGGTGCCGAACAAGCCCACGAAGGGCGCCGTCGAGCCGATCGTCGCCAGCACGCCGGTGCCGCGCGACACGCGCCGCGCCGCCGCCGCCTCGATGCGCGACAGGCGCGACGCCACTCGTTCCTTCAGCCCGTCGCCGGTAACATGGCCGAGCGCACCGGCCGAAAGGGCAGTCTCTTCCTCGGCTGCCCGCACCAAAAGCGCACCGGGGCCGCCACTGTTGCCAAGCGAGCGTCCGGCCTGGCGCAGTGTGGCGGCATTGCCGATGGCGCGCGCAGCGCGCCGGGCGCCGAGCTTGCCGAAGAGAATCTCCAGCGATTTGGCCAGCCACACCGTCCAGGTGACGAGCGAGGCGAAGGCCAACCCGATCATCACCGCCTTGACGATGATGTCGGCGGCCATGAACATGCCCCAGGGCGACAGATCGTGCGGCAGCGTCAGCGATATTGCCGAAGGCTCGGCCTGCGCGGATGCACCGGGCTGGTTTGCCGGCTGGGGCGCGGTCGGCGCCGCCTGCCCGGCAGTTGGCGAAGCCGGCGCGACAGGCGCAGCCGGTGCGGGCTGTTCGACTACGGTTGGCGCCGACTGGGGATCTGCAGCGGGCACAGTCGTCACCCTGGGCTGCGTGTTTGGCTGCTCTTGCGTAGCAGCGCTGCCGGCCGACAGCATGACCGCGGCCAGCGCCGCCAACAAACCATTTCTGGACACGCTTCGTCCTCGCTTCGTCATTGCACGTAACCGATCGGCTGGCCGGTGACGGGATGCGGGAACACCCCCATCTCGACCCCGAAAACTCCAGCCACGGATTCTGGCTTCTCTCAAACGCGGCACCGCCGCTGGAAAACAATTCAGGCGGCCGAGTGCCCCTGCTTGACTATAAAACATGAGCTTTGTAGTCAACAAACAAGATGGCTTTTTGGCCGACGATTGTGGGCGCGATGTCTCAACGGCACATCGTCCTGGCATCGGTCTACCTGGTGTCGTCGCACCGAGGGATGGACGGCCCAGGGTTGCTGGGCCACGATGCCGAGCAGCAATTGAGGCAGGCTGCGATGATCAAGGCGATACCGTTCGATTTCCCCTATGACGGCCGGCTGGTGCCGGCAAACACCGGGCTGCTGGTCATCGACCTGCAGGAGGATTTCCTCTCGCCGACCGGCTATTTCGCCAGGAAGGGTTATGACCCCGCGCCGCTGCGCGCCATCCTGCCTACGGTCAACCGACTGATATCAGCGGCACGCGCGGCCGGCCTTACCATCATTCACACCAGGCAGGGATATCGCGGCGACATGGCCGACATGACGCCGTACGAGAGATGGCGCCGCAAGCGGGCGGGTCTAGAAGGCACCGACGTGCTGCTGCGCTCCGGCCCCGGCTTTCAGATCGTCGCCGAGATCGACGTCGCGCCGCACGACATCATCGTCGACAAGACCTGCAACAGCGCCTTCACCTATACGGATCTGGAGCTTGTGCTGCGCGCACGCGGCATCACCCATCTGATCTTTTCCGGCTGCACGACCGATGTCTGCGTGCACACGACGCTGCGCGAGGCCTGCGACCTCAATTTCCAGTGCCTGACCATCGCCGACGCCTGCGCCAGCGGCGACCAATACGCGCATGACGCGGCGCTGCATATGGTGACGGTGGAGGACGGGGTGTTTGGTGCGCTGACGGAATCTGGCGCGGTGCTGGAGGCGCTGGAGCGGTCGAGTGGGAAAGCTGGTTAGATTACCAAAGCGAAGGCGTTGGGAACCATTTGACGCTGGAGGGGCAGCACCCCCCTCTGGCCTGCCGGCCATCTCCCCCGCAAGGAGGGAGATCAAGTGCTCAACCGCTTTCGCCACTCTCCAACGTCGAAGAGCTGAGCGATACCTCGAAGCTGCCAATCTCCCCCCTTGCGGGGGAGATGCCCGGCAGGGCAGAGGGGGGTGTGAAGGAACGCTACGAAATAGCTTTCATTCCACCCGCAAATTCACCCTGCGTGAATATCCGACCCGCCCCGCGAGGCAAACGCGCCGGGCTGCGGCACCTCCGCCTCCCGGCGTGCCAGCGAGTTGCGCAAGAGCGCGATCGTCTCGCGGCCGACGCTGGCGATCTCGCGCGGCCGGTCGACACCGACGATCATGAACTCGCTGATGCCCAGCGCCGCATAGGGCAGCAGCGACAGGGCGATCTGCGCCGGTGGTCCGGAAAGTTCGACCGCCTTGTGGCCGACGGTAGAGGCGCCACCCTCCGAGCGGACCCGGACCGGAAGCGCAAAACGCAGCTTGCCGGCGCGGCCATGCTCGGCGGCGGCGCTGCGCGCCCGTTCCATCAGCTGGCGGATCTCGTCGAGCGAACCAGCCGTGAGTTCAAACACGTCGGCATGGCGGCCGGCGACCTTGAGCGCGGTGCCGGACTGGCCACCCATGCGGATGATCACGTCGACGCCATGCGGCCCCTTGCGCGGCACATAGCCACCCTTGATGCTGTAGAATGCACCTTCATGGTCGAAGGGCCGGTCGTTCGACCACAGCCGCTTCAGCAGCACCAGATATTCGTCGATACGCTGCCAGACCACGGTGTGGCCGACCGGACGCGTCTCGGCATCGTCGTCATCCAGCGGCTCGCTCAGCATCCTCAGCGCCAGCCGGCCGCCGCTCCTGGCGTCGAGCGCCGCCAGTTGCCGCGCCGCAACGGCTGGCGCGATCACGCCGGCCCAGTGCGTCAGCACCACTTCCAGCGACGAGGTGCGGTCCAGCGCCTGGGCGGCGATGTCCATATTGGTCAACAGCCCGGCCGGGTCGTCGACGACGATGTTCTGGAAGCCGGAATCCTCGATCAGCGACAGCTTGGTCGCCGTCTCGACGAAATCATAGAAGAACGGTACGGCCGAACCGGCATCGGCGGCGTGCGTTTTACCGGGAACATGCGTGAACTCGATCGGCATTGCCATCTCCTCCATCACGTTGGATGTATGTCGCCCCCGGTTTTGAGACGACGACATGCGTAAAAACAAGCATCAGCGCCAAAGCGCGTCCGCGTTCGGTTCATCAACTCCGGTCACTCACTGAAAGCGCTAGGTCGCCACCCTTTCGGCCTGATCGGTCAGGGAATCAAGCCGAGCACGACTGCCCCGGTGAACACGAACGCAAGGGCAAAGACGAGATAGGCGAAAGCGCCGGCATAGGCCGGGCGGAAAGCCTGGCTATTGGCCAGCCTCTGGCTGGTGCGGTCCGTCTCGGCGTTCTGGATATAGGACATATCGACCTCCGTCTTGCGGATTAATCTATAAAATCAGTAGACTTTGTCGAGTGCTATTTTTTGGAGATATGTAGAATGATTTTCTCAGTATTCCTTATTATTTGGTTTGGCATTGCTGGGAGACCCCTGTTGGAGACAAGCGAGCGACAAGCTTGGCCGACGTCTGCATAGGCGATAGCATCGCGATTCCGGCGTAAATGCGGATCATTTCGATCGGGAACGGGGAGCAGAACATGGGTACAAGACTAGCCGGCAAGATTGCAATCATCTCGGGCGGCGCGACCGGAATAGGCGGAGCGGCCTCGGAATTGTTCGCCGCCGAGGGCGCCAAGGTGGCGATCATCGACCGCAATGGCGAGGCGGCGGCAGCCACTGCGGCGGCGATACGCGCGCGGGGACATATCGCCGAACACTGGGTGGCCGACGTCTCGGACGAGGCGCAGGTCGAGGCCGCAGTGAAGGCGGCGGCTGCCAGGCTCGGCCCGGCCACGGTGTTGTTCAACCATGCCGGCACCATCGTGATAAAGCCGTTCCTGGAGACGACAGTGCAGGAATGGGACTGGCTGCATGCGGTCAATGTCCGCTCTATGTTCCTGATGACGCGCGCCGTGCTCCCGGGCATGATCGCTGCCGGTGGCGGTTCGATCGTCTGCACCTCGTCGATCTCGGCTGTGGCGGCCACACCCATGGAGGTGCTCTACGACACCACCAAGGGCGCCTGCCACATGTTCGCGCGCGCCATCGCAGTCGAATTCCGCGACCGCAACATACGCTGCAACGCCGTCTGTCCCGGCTTCATCCGCACGCCGCACGGCCTGCGCGAGGTCGCCGATCTCGGCAAGATCGGCGTCGACGTATCGGACGCCGCATTGGCCGCACAGCAGGGCCGCATCGGTGAGCCGGAGGAAGTGGCCAAGGCAGCGCTGTACCTCGCCAGCGATGAGTCCAGCTTCGTTAACGGCACGCATCTGTTTGTCGATAATGGTTTTACGGCGATGTGAGTATCCCAGGCTTGGCGCCCTTCCTCTCCCCCGTCGATCGGGGGAGAGGAAGGGCGCCAAGTCCTACTCGCTTACCGCTCTTCTCGTCGAAACGGCTTCAGCAGCGCCGACGGCGCAACCGCGTTGCGTGACATCACGGCCATCGCGACGATGGTGAAAATGAACGGCAGCATCAAGAACGTCTCATAGGGAATATGCCCGAGGCCGCTCGCCTGCATGCGCAATTGTAGCGCATCGACGAAGGCGAACAGCAGCGCCGCGCCCGCAGAGCGCCACGGGTCCCAGCGGCCGAACACGACCAGCGCGATCGCCACCCAGCCACGGCCCGACACGACACCAAAGGTGAAGGCGTTGAACTGTGCCATGGTGAGGAAGGCGCCCGCAAGCCCCATCAGCGCACCGCCGAGGATGACCGCCTGGAAGCGCGTGGCGATGACGCTGACCCCAGCGGAATCAGCGGCGCGCGGGTTCTCGCCGACCATCCGCACCGACAGCCCCCAAGGCGTGCGGTAGAGCACGAAAGCAGCGAGCGGGATGGCAATGATTGCCAAGTAGACCAGCGCAAACTGGTTGAAAACCGCTGACCCCAGAACCGGAATATCCGACAGCAGCGGGATCGGCACCGTCTGAAAACCCTTGATGCTGGGCGGCACCGATTGCTGGCCGAAGGTCAGACGGTAGAGGAAATAGGCAAGGCCGGACGAGAACAAAGTAACGCCGATGCCGCAGACATGCTGGCTGAGGCCGAGCGCCACGGTGAACAGCGCATGCAGCGCACTCATCGCCATGCCGGTCAACACCGCGGCCAGCACGCCGAGCCACAGGCTGCCGCTGAGGCTGGCGGCGGTGAAGCCGGTCATCGCGCAGAGCAGCATGATGCCTTCGATACCGAGATTGAGCACGCCGGCCCGCTCGGAGAACATCTCGCCCAGCGTGGCAAATGCCAGCGGCGTGGCGATGCGGATAATGGCGGCGAGGAAGCCGACCTGAAAGATCTGTTCGAACACCGCGCTCATAAGGCGGCACCGACGCGGCGGATGCGATAGGCCGTGAACAGCAGCGCCACCAGCATGGCGAGCAGCGCCGTGCCCTGGATGACATCGCTGAGGAACGCCGGCACGCCGGTGGCGCGCGACATCGCTTCGGCGCCGGTCATCACGGCGGCCAGGAAGATCGCCGCCGGTACGACGCCGAGCGGATTGAGCCTGGCCAGCATGGCAACGACGATGCCGGAATAGCCATAGCCCGGCGAAATGTCGCTCATCACCTGGAAATGCACGCCGCCGACCTCGCCGACGCCGGCAAGCCCGGCCAGCGCGCCCGACAGCAGCGCCGTCGAGATCAGCACCCGCTCGACATGTATGCCGCCATAGCGGGCGGCTTCCGGGCTTTCGCCGGTGACCCTGATCCGGAAGCCGAGCGTGGTGCGCACGATCAGGAACCAGATCAACGGGGCCGCGATCAACGCGGCGATGACACCCAGATGCAGCCTTGTGCCTTCGAGCAGCACCGGGAAATTCGCCGAATCCTCGATCGGCGGCGAGATCGGATAGCCGCTGAACGGGTCCTTCCACGGCCCCTCGATCAGCGCCATCAGCGCATAGTAGATGACCGAGTTGAGCAGCAGCGAGCTGACGACGTCATCCACCTTGAATTTGACCCTGAGCGTCGCGGGCACCAGCGCTACCGCGGCACCGGCAGCAGCGCCCGCCAGCGCCATCGACAGGATCGCCAGCGCGCCCGGCATTGGGATGGCGCCGACGAAGCAGCTGGCCACGGCGCCGGCCAGCAATTGGCCCTCGGCGCCGATGTTCCAGAATTTGGCCCGGAAGGCGACGGCCACAGCCAGCCCGGTGAAGATCATCGGGGCGGCGCGCACCAGCGTTTCGGTGATGGCATAGCTGTCGCCGAACGAGGCCGACAGCATCACGCCATAGGCCTCAAGCACGCCGGCGCCTGCCAGCGCGATGAGGCCGCTGCACAGGACCAGCGCTGCGCCGATGGCCAGCAGCGGCAAAGCGAGATTGAACCAGGCGGGGGTGGAACTGCGGGCTTCGAGGCGGAACATCAGCTATGCCCCTCCGCCGCCCAGACGGTCGCGCCGCCCTTCATCCGCCTGCCGGCACCTTCTCCCCGAATAGACACGGGGAGAAGGGATCCGGGCCCTATGCAACTCCCCTCTTGCAGCTGTGGTGATTGGCGAAACCATGGGTGAGAGCCCCTCTCCCCGTCTCTATACGGGGAGAGGATGCCGGCAGGCAGGTGAGGGGCAGCGCTGACGCTTAAAGTCAGCCAAAAGCGGGCAGTATTATTTGAGGTTTCTGCGAGGAACCGAGTGAGAAAGTCCATCTAGGCTCTGCCCTCCGCCCCGGTCATCAGCAGCCCAAGCCGCGCGATGGTCGCATCGGCGCTGTCCAGCGTGCCGGCGATGCGGCCCTCATACATCACCGCGATGCGGTCGCAGAGCACCAGCAGCTCTTCGAGATCCTCGCCGATGACGATGATCCCGCAGCCCTTGGCACGCATGTCGAGGAATTTTTCGTGGATGAAGCGGGCGGCACCGATGTCGAGGCCGCGCGTCGGCTGCGAGACGATCAGCACCTTCGGGTCGAAAGCCAGTTCGCGCGCCAGCAGCGCCTTCTGCAGATTGCCGCCCGACAGCGCGCCGGCGCGGGTCATCGGCCCGGGGCACCTGATGTCATAGGCCTTGATCTGTTCTTCGGCGAAGGCGCGGATCGCATCTGGCTTGAGCAGGCCCCGGCTGCTGAAAGCCGCAGTACCAATGCGCGGCAACACCATGGAATCGGCGAGCGGCAGATTGGTGACCAGCCCGGTCGTCATACGGTCTTCCGGGATGCGGCCAAGGCCGAGCGCCTGCACCTCGCGCGGGGAGAACCGCGTCACAGGTTTGCCGGCTATCGTCATCACGCCGGCGTCGGGCGCGCGCGTGCCGGAAATCACCTCGGCCAGTGCCCGCTGGCCATTGCCGGAGACCCCGGCAATGCCGAGGATTTCGCCCGCGCGAACGGCAAGCGATACATCGCGCAGCGGCGTCCCCGAATGCCGTGAGGTGGAAATACCGTCGAGCGTCAGCACCGCCGCGCCTGGGGTCGAAGGTCCTCTTGCCGGCGGCACGATCTCATGGCCGCACATCAGCTGCGCCATTTCTGCCGATGTCGTGTTCGCCGGATCGTCGACACGGCCGGCGACGCGGCCGTGCCGCAACACGGTGCAGCGATGGGTGAGCGCCCGCACCTCGTTCAATTTATGCGAGATGAAGATGATGCCGAGCCCCTGCGCCGCCATCGAGCGCAGCGCCGAAAACAGCCCGTCGACCTCGCTCGGCGCCAACACCGCCGTCGGCTCGTCGAGGATCAACAGCCTGGCGCCGCGAAACAGCGCCTTGACGATTTCGAGCCGCTGCTGCTCGCCGACCGACAGCGCGGAGACAGGCAGGTTGGGGTCCAGCGTCAGCCCATACTGACGGCTGATGTCGGACAACCGGGCAAGTCCGCCGGCGCGGTCGATGCGGCCGGATTTGCCGGGAATGCCAATCAGAAGGTTTTCCAGGACCGTCAGCCTTGGCGCCAAATGAAAATGCTGGTGCACCATGCCGATGCCGGCGGCCAGCGCATCGGCCGAACTGGTGATCCGCACGGTCTTGCCCTGGATAAGAATTTCGCCGGCATCCGGCGCATAGGCGCCGAACAGCACATTCATCAGCGTCGTCTTGCCGGCGCCGTTTTCGCCCAGCAGGCCGAGGATCTCACCTGGGGCGACGCTTAGATCGACAGCCTCATTCGCCTTGACGGCGCCGAAGCTCTTGGTGATGGCGCGCATTTCGATGAGAGGGGCGGACAAAGGTGCTCCTGCGGAGGGCTGCGCGAGTCTTCACCCTCCCCCTTGTGGGGAGGGCCGGCTTATGATCGCAGCGAAGCGTAGATCGGAAGACAGGGTGGGGGTGCGGCGCCGAAGACCCCCACCCCGATCCGCTTCGCGGATCGACCCTCCCCACAAGCGGGAGGGTAAAAAGCGCCTAATCCGAAACCGGCGTGTTCTCGTCGACATCCACCCGGAAATTGCCTTCCAGGATCTCGGCCTTCTTCTTCTCGACCAGATCCTTCACATCCGCCGGCAGCGTCTTGTCGAATTTATGGTAGGGCGCCAGGAACGACCCGCCCTTGGCCATGCGCGAGAAATCGCCATAGTCCTGCGCGGTGAAGACACCGGCCTTGACCAGCTTGATCGCCTGCTCGACCGTCCGATACATGTCCCAGACCGGCCCGGTTATGACCGTGTCGGGGCCGAGGCTCGACTGGTCGGACATGTTGGAGATGGCGAGGATCTTCTTGTCCACCGCCGCCTCGATGACGCCGAAGCGCTCCGCATAGATGACATCGACGCCGGCATCGATCTGGGCGACCGCCGCTTCCTTGGCCTTGGGCGGATCGAAGAACGAGCCAATGAAGGCGACCTTCTTCTTGATGTTGGGATTGACCTCCTTGGCGCCGGCAAAGAAGGCGTTGACCAGCCGGTTCACTTCCGGAATGCCCATGGCCGCCACCGCGCCGATCGTGCCCGACTTCGACATCTTGCCGGCGATCATGCCGGAGAGATAGGCCGGCTCGTGGATCCAGTTGTCGAAGACGCCGAAATTGGGCTCGGCCGGGCCGGCGCCCGAGCCGAACAGCCATGCCGTCTTCGGGAACTGCTTTGCCGTGCGGCGCGATTCACGCTCGGCGGCGAAGGCGTCGCCCAGCACCAGCTGATACCCGCCTTGCGCATATTCGCGCATGACGCGGCTGAAATCGGCGGTCTGCACCTTTTCCGACCATGTGTATTCGATGCCGAGTTCCTTCTCGGCCTTCTGCAGGGCGACGTGGATCTGGTTGTCCCACGGCTCCTCGATCGGCGTGGCGAAGATCGCCGCCACCTTCAGCTTCTTGTCCTTGGCGAAGGCTGCACCCGGCAGCATGGCTGCGGCCAGGCCAAGTGCGCCGAGTTCCAGCACGTCGCGCCGCGACAGGCCGGTCGATTGCGATTTGTTTTTCCGGTTTTCCATCTAGTGCCCCTCTGTTTGACAGCCGTGTCGAGCCGGCTGTTCCGAAATCAGACGCGGAACTATGGAACGGGTGCGGACTTTTGTCCACATGGTCAAATTTGGCGGTGTCGCTGGCAGGAGCCGGCGCTAGCGTACCGCCTTCTCGCCACCGGCTACGGTGATGACGCCGACGATGATCAGCCCGGTCAGCAACAGCCGAACGCCGGCGCTGACGCCGAACGTGTTGAGCATGGTCAGAAGCAGCACCAGGAACAGCGCCGCGCCCCAGACACCGGGAACATTGGCCTTGCCGCCGGCGACCGAGGTGCCGCCGATGACGACGACGGCGATCGAGGCCAGCAGGTACTCGTTGCCGATATCGACATTGGCGCCGCGGAAATAGCCGGCGAGCAGCGCCCCGTCCATGCCGCCGAGCGCGCCCGACAGCGTGTAAGTGAGGAAGCGGGTGCGGCCGACATTGACGCCGGCAAGCCACGCGGCGCGGATGTTCTGGCCGATCGCCAGCACCGAGCGGCCATAGATCATGCGCTGCAAGGCGATGGCCGCACCGATGGTGAACAATACGGTAAGGATCGCCAGCACTGGAATGCCCAGGATTTGCCAGTTGGCAAAATCGGCAAAGCCGGGCGGCGGCTTGATCTGCAGGCCACGCCCATAGCTGATGTCGATCGACTGGATGATGAAGCTGGCCGACAGAGTGGCGATGATCGGCGGGATCCTCAGCGCCCAGATCAGGAGATAGTTGACGGCACCGATGGCAGCGCCGCAGGCGAGCGCGGCGAGCAGCCCGACCACGATCATGGAATCGCTGCCGCCCATGACCTTCATGGCGACGGCACTGGCGAGCCCGATATTGGCCGGCAGCGACAGGTCGACATTGCCTGGCCCGAGCGTGATGACGAACATTTGGCCGACGCCGACGATCACGGTGAACACGGCAAGCGAAAGTGCCGCCGTGATCATGCCGCCGCCGCCATAGCCGCCGGTGAAAGCGATGGTCGCCAGCCAGACGAACATCGCGCCGATGAACGACCAGATCCAGGGTTTGGCGACAAGCGATTTAACCAGCGTCATCGCTCTACCTCTCCCTGCGGCTGATCAGGACGCGGGCTGCCAGCACGATGATCAGGATGGCGCCGTTGGCCGCGACCTGCCAGTCCGGCGGAATGTGCATGAAGGTGAGCAGAGGCGATGCCGCCAGCGCCAGTGTCAGCGCGCCGAGCACGGCGCCGATCGGCGACACCCGGCCGCCGACGAACTCGCCGCCGCCGAGAATGACGCCGGCGATCGCCAGCAGCGTGTAGCCATTGCCGATATTGGCGTCGGCCGAGGTGGTGATGCCGATCAGCGCCATGCCGGACAGAACGCCGAATAGGCCGGTCAGCGCAAACAGCACGATCTTGGTTCGAAGCAGCGACCAGCCAGCGCGCCTGAGCGCCGCCGGATTGCCGCCGGATCCCCGCAGGATGACGCCATAGGAGGTGCGCATCAGCCCAAAATGCACCACCGCTGCGATCGCCAGCGCGGCGATGATAGGGAACGGAATGAAGGGCGGCTTGAAGGCCATCAGCGACAAGAGCCAGTCCGGCGCCTTGCCACCGGGCTTGGGCAGCACCAGAATGGCAAGCCCCTGCCAGACGAAGCTCATGCCCAGCGTCACCACGATCGACGGCAGATTGCGCAGATGGATCAGTGCGCCGAGCAGCGCATAAACGCCTATGGAGCCGAGCAGGATGATCACGCCGAGCAGCGGCGCGTCCTTCAGCCAGGTCGCGGTGACGCAGCCGACAAAGCCGACAAAGGTGCCGATCGACAGATCGAGCTCATTGCCGGCGATGACGAACATCTGGGCGATCGTCGCCAGCGCAATCGGAATAGCGAGGTTCAACATCAAGCTGAAGCCGAAATAGCTGATGGCGCGTGGGTTGAGCCAGGCGATGGCGATAACCACCAGCGCCAGCGACAGCGCCGGCAACAGGCTGCGCAGCAGGCGCGCGCGGGCCGCGCTGCTGCGCGGCGAGGAGGTAGGGCCGGGAGCGACTGCCGTCATCTCAGGCCGCGTCGCCGAATGAGGACTGGATGATCTTTTCCTCGGTCAGCTCGTCGCGCGTGAGATTGGCGACGATGCGGCCGTTCTTGAAGACATGGATGTGGTCGCAATTGTCGAGCTCTTCGGTCTCGGTGGTGTACCAGAGGAAGGTCCGGCCCTTGGCCGCCTCCTCGCGCACGAGATCGTAGACCTCAAGCTTGGTGCCGATGTCCACGCCGCGCATCGGATCGTCCATCAGCACGATTTGCGCATCGGAACCCAGTGCGCGGGCAAACAGCGCCTTCTGCTGGTTGCCGCCGGACAGCGAGAAGATGTTGTTGGTCATGTCAGGCGTGCGGATGCCGATCTTCTGCTTCCAAAACTCAGCAAGCTCGGCCTCGCGCTGCGGCGAGATCAGCAACCCTTTGCGCAGCCGCGCCAGCGAGCGGATGCCGATGTTTTCGGCAATAGACCATTGCGGGAAAATGCCGTCCGATTGGCGGTCGCCGGCCACCAGCGCCACCGGGGCGGTCACCTCGATATCAAGCCTTCTACGCGTCGCGGCGGCAAAGATCGCCAGCAACAGGTCGGTCTGGCCATGGCCGGCAAGCCCGGCAAGCCCGATGATCTCGCCAGCGCGAGCGACAAGCTCCTTGCCGTCCTGCTGCCGCTCGGGCCGCGCCCGCACCCTGAGCGGGCCCGCCGCCGGCCTGGCGGCGATCTCCGCCGCGATCTTCTCGCGCGCTTCCGCGCCGCCCATGGTGGCCACCAGCCGGTCGCGGTCGAACGCTTTTGCAACGTCCGTGGCGACCACCTTGCCGTCGCGCATGACCACGATGCGGTCGGCATTCTGCAGCACCTCGCCCAGCACATGCGAGATCAGGATGCAGCTGCCCCCGGTGGCTACGAAACGGCGCACGAAGGCAAGCAGCTGGCCCGCAGTATGCGCGTCCAGCGAAGAGGTCGGCTCGTCGAGAATGACCAAGTCGAGCGGATCGCGCGTCACCGTGAAGGCGCGCGCCACCTCGACCATCTGCCGCCGGCCGATGGAGAGATCGCCGGCAATGTCCTCTGCCGAGATGCCGTGATCCGGAAAGATTTCGTCCAGCTTGGCGGCAATGAGAGCAGCCGCCTTGCGTCGCCAGCCGAAGCCGGTGAGCGCCGGATGGTTGATGCGCGTATTCTCCGCGATACTGAGGTTAGGGCAGAGCGACAGTTCCTGGAACACGCAGCGTATGCCGAGTTTCAGCGCGCGCGCCACCGAGTAGTCGGTTTCGGCANGTTTCGGCATTGCCACGCACCGCGATCTCACCGCCATCGGGCTGCAGCGTACCGGCCACCATATGCATCAGCGTCGATTTGCCGGCTCCGTTGTGGCCGACCAGCCCGACGCATTCGCCTGATACAACATGGAAGTCGACGCCGTTAAGCGCCCGAACGGCGCCGAAATGTTTTTCGGCGCCGTTCAGCCTGATGATGTCCAAATGGGCGGCGCCGAAATGTTTTTCGGCGCCGCCCAGTCTGATGATGTCCGTATTGGCCTCAGGCATGCTCAACGATATCCGGTCGGTCATGCCGCTGGCAATGAATGCAATGCATCACTTGATATTGGCTTTGATCGCCGCGATTGCGTCTTCCTGGCTGTATTCGTGGGTGGCGACGCCGCCCTCCTTGATTTTCGGCAGCTCGGTCTCGAAATTGTCCTGGGTAAAGGCGAGATACGGCACCAAAAGGTCATGCGGANCCTTGATTTTCGGCAGCTCGGTCTCGAAATTGTCCTGGGTAAAGGCGAGATACGGCACCAAAAGGTCATGCGGAATGTCCGTGCGGCCGTCGAGCACCTGCTGCGCCACCCAGAAGGCCAGCGACGACACGCCGGGCGCGATCGAGGCCGACCAGGTCTGGTAGCCGTCCTTGTCCTTCTGCTCCTTCCACCATTTCAGCTCGTCCTGGCGGTTGCCCATGATGATGGTCGGACGCGGCTTGCCTGCGGCGGCAAAGGCTTGTGCCGCGCCATAACCGTCACCGCCCTGGTCGACGATGCCGACGATGTCGGGCAACGAAGGCAGGATCGTCGCGACCGCCTTCTGCGCCGTCGTCTGGTCCCAGTCGCCGGTCACCGAACCGACGATCTTGAACTCGGGATGGGCGGCGACGCCTTCGAGGATGCCGGCATGGATGGCATCGTCGATCGAGGTGCCGGCAAGGCCGCGGATTTCCAGCAAATTGCCGCCCTTGGGCTGGAACTTGGCCATCTGCTCGACTTCCTGCTTGCCCATGTCCTTGAAGTCGACGACGACGCGGTAGGCGCAAGGTTCGGTGACCGTCCCGTCGAAGGAGACGACGACGATGCCGGCATCGCAGGCCTGCTTGATGGCGCCGTTCAGCGCATCCGGCGATGCGGCATTGATGACGATGGCGTCATAACCCTGCAGGATCAGGTTCTGCACCTGGGCAGCCTGGGTCGGCACTTCCTTGTCGGCGGTGGTGAAGATGTCGGCGGCGCCGACGATCTTATCCTCCACCGCCTTCTTGGTGACGATGCCGTAGCTGTCGAGCATCGCCTGGCGCCACGAATTGCCGGCGTAATTGTTGGAGAAGGCGATCTTCTTGCCGCTGGTGTCGGCAAGCGCCGTGCCCGAGGCGAGCATTGCCGCCAGAGCGCTCAGGACGAGCAGTGTCTTCATGTCATAATCCTCCCATAGATTGTCGGCCCCGCCGACTGTTGCAGATGGTTTTGGCGTTGTCTGCCTGTTTTTTATCTATTGTCAGACAAATTCAGATACGCCCGCTTGTCAACTGCGATCGATCACGCTTGGACGATCAACTTCAGGTGCGGCGGTTGAAAAGCCTTCGCGTGCTGGTCTAGGGAAGGGTCCAGGAGACCATGCATGGCAGCGATGCCGCCGACCCTTCCCCCCAGTGCACCCAAAAGAATGGGCGCGCCCGGAATTCCGGCGCGCTGGACGTCAAGCGCCAAGAGCGGCGTAGGTGCCGCGCTTTCAACGGCGAGCCGCGTCTGGTTCACGCTCAGCCATGGCATCGTCAATGAAGTCTACTATCCCGGCCTCGACAGCGCCTGCACGCGCGACATGGGACTGCTGGTCACCGGCCCCGGCGGCTGGTTCTCCGAGGAGAAGCGCGACGCCACGCATATCATCGAGCCGTTCGAGGACGGCGTGCCCGCCTACCGGCTGGTCAACGCGACGGCCTGTTACCGGGTCGAAAAGCGCATCCTGGCGAATCCGGCGCGCCCGGCCTTGCTGCAGGAAACCAGCTTCACGGCACTCGAGGGCGTGGCCACGGACTACCGCGTCTACGCCCTGCTGGCGCCGCATCTGGTCAATGCCGGCATGGGCAACACCGCCTGGATCGGCGAGCACAAGGGCAAGCCGATGCTGTTTGCGTCCGGGCGCGGCACCTGCCTGGCGCTTGCCTCCTCGCTGCCCTGGGGTGATTGCTCGGCCGGCTATGCAGGCTTTTCCGACGGCTGGCAGCAACTCAGCCGCGCCGGCCGGCTCGATCCGACCTGCCAAAGGGCGGAGGACGGCAATGTCGCGCTGACCGGCGAGATCGGCTTTTCCTTACGCAACAGCAAAGCCTTGCTTGCGCTTGGATTAGGGGCAACGCCGGATGAAGCGGCCGAAAACGCCGCCGCTAGCCTGAAACGCGGGTTTGAGCCGGCGGCAAAGGCCTATGTCGCGAAATGGCGGAAATGGCAGGCAGGCCTGACGGCGCTCGACCACCATGATGCATCCGGCCTCAACACCTACCGCGTCAGCACAGCGGTGCTGGCGACACACCTGTCGCTGGCGAGGCCCGGTGCGGCCGTCGCCAGCCTGTCGATCCCCTGGGGATTCAGCAAGGGCGACGACGACCTTGGCGGATATCATCTGGTCTGGCCGCGCGACCTCGTCGAAACTGCGGGCGGCTTCCTCGCCGCCGGCGATCCGGCGCAGGCGCTTGAGATCCTCGCCTATCTCTGTTCCATCCAGCAGCCGGACGGCCACTGGCCACAAAATGTGTGGCTCGACGGCTCGCTCTATTGGCCGGGCATCCAGATGGACGAATGCGCCTTCCCGCTGCTGCTTGCCGACGCGCTGCACCGCGCCGGCCATCTGCCGCGCGCAAAGCTCGCCGCCTTCATGCCGATGGTCGAGAAAGCAGCGTCCTATGTCGTGCGCAACGGCCCCGTCACAGGGCAGGACCGCTGGGAAGAAGACGCGGGCTACAGCCCATTCACGCTCGCCGTCGAAATATCGGCACTGCTTGGCGCCGCCGATCTGTTCGACGTCGACGGCAAACCGGAGCCGGCTAACTATTTGCGCGAGGTCGCGGATTGCTGGAACGACCAGATCGAGCGCTGGACCTATGTCAGCGGCACACCGGAGTGCCACGAGGCTGGCGTCGACGGCTACTACATCCGCATCGCGCCGGCCGACGCTTCAGGCGCCGCATCGCCGAAGGACGGCTTCGTACCGATCAAGAACCGTCCGCCGGGCGATACCGACAAGCCGGCCGAAGCGATCGTCAGCCCGGACGCGCTGGCGCTGGTCCGCTTCGGCCTCAGGGCCGCGGACGATCCGCGCATCGTCGGCACGGTCAAGATCATCGACGCGCAACTGCGCTGCGATCTGCCGCAAGGGCCTCTATGGTACCGCTACACCAGCGACGGTTATGGCGAACACGCCGACGGCGCCCCCTTCGACGGCAACGGCCAGGGCCGACCCTGGCCGTTGCTGGCCGGCGAACGCGCCCACTACGAGCTGGCCGCCGGTAACAAGGACAAGGCGGCAAGCCTGCTCAGGACATTCGAGGCTTCGGCTGGTGTGGGCGGTCTGCTGCCGGAACAGGTCTGGGACGGCGCCGACATACCGGAGCGCGAATTGTGGCTGGGCAGGCCGTCGGGCAGCGCCATGCCGCTGGTCTGGGCGCATTCGGAACACATCAAGCTGTTGCGCTCGCTCCGCGACGGCGCCGTCTTCGACATGCCGCCGCAAGGCGTCAAGCGCTATGTCAGGGACAAGACCGGCTCGCCGCTGAGGATATGGCGCTTCAACAACAGGCTGCGCACCATGGAAGCCGGCAAGACGCTGCGGGTTGAACTGCTGCAGCCGGCACTGATCCGCTGGAGCGGCGACCAGTGGCAGACCAGCCATGAAATCAACACGTCCGTGAATGTCTTTGGCGTCCATATGGCGGATCTGCCGGTGACCGATATTCCGCGAGGTAATACGATCGTCTTCACTTTTTTCTGGCCCGACGGCGACCGTTGGGAGAATGTCGACTTCACCGTCGGCATTGAGAACTAACTCGCCAGCAATTTTCTTTCCTCAAGCGACTAGGACAAGACCATGCAGATCGGAATGATGGGACTGGGCAGGATGGGCGCCAACATGGTGCGCCGCCTGATGCGCGACGGCCATGAATGCGTCGTCTACGACATCAACCCGGCAAGCGTTGCCGGCCTGGTTGCCGATGGCGCCATCGGCGCCGCATCGATGGAGGAGTTCGTCGGCAAGCTTTCCAAGCCGCGCAGCGCCTGGCTGATGCTGCCAGCGGCGATCACCGGCAAGATCGCCGACCAGGTGGCGGCGCTGATGGAACCCGGCGACATCATCATCGACGGCGGCAATTCCTATTATCACGACGCTGTCGACCAGGCGGCCGAGCTTGCGGCCAAGGGCCTGCACTATGTCGATGTCGGCACCAGCGGCGGCGTTTGGGGCTTGGAGCGCGGCTACTGCCTGATGATCGGCGGCCCCGATACGGCGGTCAAACACCTCGATCCGATCTTCGCCACGCTGGCACCCGGCGCCGATGCCGGCGCCACGCCCGACAAGGCGGGCGGGACCGCACCCTTTGGCTACCTGCATTGCGGACCGAGCGGCGCCGGCCATTTCGTCAAGATGATCCACAACGGCATCGAATATGGCGTCATGGCCGCCTACGCCGAAGGCATGAACATCCTGAAATCGGCCAATGCCGGCAAAAGACAGCGCACTGCCGACGCCGAAACCAGCCCTTTGGAAAACCCGCAATACTATCAGTTCGACATCGACCTGCCGCAGGTGGCCGAGGTCTGGCGCCATGGCAGTGTGATCGGCTCCTGGCTGCTCGACCTCACCGCCGGCGCTCTGAAGAGCGACCCGGCATTGGCCCAGTTCGGCGGCCGCGTCTCCGATTCCGGTGAAGGCCGCTGGACGCTGAAGGCGGCGATCGACACCGGCGTGCCGGCGCCGGTTCTGTCCTCGGCTTTGTTCGACCGCTTCTCCTCGCAGGGCGAATCCGAATTCGCCGACAAGCTGCTGTCGGCCATGCGCTATGCCTTTGGCGGCCATGTCGAAAAGCCGAAGGCCGGCAAGTGAAGGCCGCAGGGGAGACGCGCAAGATGAGCCCGGAACGGTCCGACACGCTGGTGCTCTTCGGAGCAACCGGCGACCTTGCCCACAAGAAGATATTTCCGGCCCTCTACCAGATGGTAGCCAAGGGGACGCTGACCGAGCCGGTGATCGGCGTCGCCTTCGATGCCTGGGACATCAACCAATTGCAGGCGCGGGCCCGCGACGGCATCGTCAACGCTGTCGGCAAGATCGACGAAAAGATCTTCGCCAAGTTCGCCAGTCTGCTGCGCTATGTCAGCGGCGACTACCGCGACGGCGCGACCTTCGAGAAGCTGAAGACGGCGCTCGGCTCGGCGCAGCGGCCGCTCCACTATATGGCGGTGCCGCCGACCATGTTCGAGACCGTCGTCCAGGGGCTGGAGCAATCCGGTACCGCGCATGGCGCGCGGCTGATGGTGGAAAAGCCGTTCGGCCACGATCTCCAATCGGCGCGCTGGCTGAACCGCGTGCTGCATCTGGTNCAGACGTGTGCTCTTCCGATCTATTTCCGCTTTGCCAATTCCTTTCTCGAGCCGATCTGGAACCGCAACTTCGTCGAAAGCGTACAGATCACCATGGCCGAGGACTTCGGCGTTGAAGGCCGTGGCAAATTCTATGACGATGTCGGCGCTATCCGCGACGTGATCGAGAACCATCTGCTCAACATCCTTTTGCTGCTCGCCATGGAACCGCCGGTCGGCCGCTCGGCCGACGATCTGATCGACGAGAAGGTGCAGGTGCTGCGCGCCATCCGCACGCTGACCAAGGACGACGTCGTGCGCGGTCAGTTCACAGGCTATCTCGCTGAACCCGGCGTGAAGCCGAACTCGCCGGTCGAAACCTTTGCCGCCGTGCGCTTCATGGTCGACACCTGGCGCTGGCAGGACGTGCCCTTCTTCATCCGCACCGGCAAGAACATGCCGGTGCATGTGACCGAAGTGATCGTGCGGCTGAAGCGGCCGCCGCTGGACGTCTTCGATCCGATCAAGCCCAGCGACGCCAATTACGTGCGCTTCCGCATCGACCCGCAGGTGGCGATCTCGATCGGCGCGCAACGCAAGGCACCCGGCGACGACATGGTCGGCGAGCAGGTCGAGCTCACCGCGCTCGACGATTCGAAGGGCGACATGCCGCCCTATGAGCGGCTGATCGGCGATGCCATGAACGGCAATGGCCAATTGTTCACCCGCCAGGATGCCAGCGAGCTTGCCTGGCGCATTGTCGGCCCGGTGCTCGGCGACACCACGCCGCCGCATATGTATGAGCCGAAGACCTGGGGGCCGGCCGACGCCATGGCCAGCTTCGGGCCGCCCAACGGCTGGATCAATCCGAGTTGAGCAATTCAGGAAGGTGCGAGCGGTTTTTCCGTCCGGAATTGCGTAAAAACAAAGAGTTGGAGCGTTCCCCCGTTCCCTGAAACGGGGGAATGCGCCAAGTGAGCGGAGGAAACGACATGGCCAAGGCAGCCAGGCCCGCGAAGGCCAAGGCCGAACCGATCGTGCTGACGATCGATGTCGGCGGCTCGCATGTGAAAATCCTCACCAGCGCAGGCGGCGAGATGCGCCGAGCCGATTCCGGACCGGACCTGACACCGCAGCAGATGGTCGCCACGGTGAAGACGCTGGCCGAAGGGCTGGCCTATGACGTGATCTCGATGGGCTATCCCGGCCCGGTCAGGCACAACAGGCCTTCGCTCGATCCCGCCAATCTCGGCAAGGGCTGGGACGGCTACGATTTTGCCGCCGCCTTCGGCAAGCCGGTCAAGGTCGTCAACGACGCGCTGCTGCAGGCGATCGGCAGCTACGATGGCGGGCGCATGCTGTTCCTCGGCCTCGGCACCGGCCTGGGCGCGGCGATGATCCTCAACAATGTCGGCCAGCCGATGGAACTGGCGCATCTGCCGTACCGCAAGGGCGGCAGTTTCGAAGATTATGTCGGCGAGCGCGGCCTGGAGAAATACGGCAAGAAGAAATGGCGCAAATACGTTTTCGACGTCGTCGGGCGGCTGCGTGCGGCGCTGCAGCCGGATTATGTCGTCATCGGCGGCGGCAATGTCGACAGACTGGATGAATTGCCCGCCACATCCAGGCGCGGCGACAATACGCGCGCTTTCGAGGGCGGTTTTCGACTATGGCGCGACAAGGCGCTCATCGTCTGATAGTATTAAAATTCAGTATAGTTGTTCAAAATGACGTGTGGCGCGATACGAAGTCATTGCGTTACGCAGATTTGGCGATTAGATCGGTGGCACCGGATGGAATCATCTGGCGCAACCGCCCATATGCGGCAAGACAAATGACTAGAGCGGATTTCCGGCTCCGCTGGGACCACTCTGGGAGTTTCCGCCACCCCCCTAGCGACGGAGAGATAAATTGGCCGACGACAGCAACGACTCTGACAAGGACATCGACCTGCTCGAGCTTACCGCCCATATCGTGTCCGCTTACGTCGAGAAGAACCGCTTGCCCGTTGCCGGCCTGAGCGATCTCATCGCCAGCGTTGCGGCGTCGATCGGCGGGCTCAGCCAGCCGCCGGCCCCAGTGGCGGCGCCGCAGATCCCGGCCGTCAATCCCAAGCGGTCGGTGACGCCGGACTACATCATCTGCCTCGAGGACGGCAAAAAATTCAAATCGCTGAAGCGCCATCTCGGCGTCCATTTCAACCTGACGCCGGAAGCCTATCGTACCAAATGGGGCCTGCCGGCCGACTATCCGATGGTTGCCCCCAACTACGCGGCGTCGCGCTCCGAGCTGGCCAAGTCGATCGGCCTCGGCCGCAAGGCCGCAGTGGCGCCGCCAGCCAAAGCCAAGGGTCGGAAGGCCAAAGTCCCGGCCTGAGTGGGCTCAGCGCCTCGGCGCTGAGCCAATCGTTTGGACGACTGGAACAGAAGCCTGCCAGCGAATGAGCCTTGGCAGGCTTCGTGCTTTTGTACACCACAGAGATTGCTTTGGGGGAGCAGCGATGAACTACGCCAGAATGGTGATCGAGAAAGAGGCGCCGGAGGAATACGGCTACGATCGCATTCGGTTCAATCTCTCCGAAAGCTCGATCGCCGATCAGAAACTCTCCGACGTCGGCCTGTCGCTGCCGGATCTCACGCTGTTCTACGGCGAGCATCGCGGCGACAAGGAGTTGCGGGCGCTGATCGCGGCGCAGGATTCCGGCATTTCGCCTGACGATGTTCTGGTGACCGCCGGTGCGGCGGGCGCGCTCTTCATCATCTCGACCTCGCTTCTGTCGGAGCGCGACCACCTTGTCGTCGTCCGGCCGAACTACGCCACCAACATCGAGACCCCCAAGGCGATCGGCTGCGCCATCTCCTATGTCGATCTCGATTTCGAAGCAGGCTTTGCCATCGATTTCGGCCGGGTCGCCGCCAGCATGCAACCGAACACCAAGCTGATCAGCGTCACCTGCCCGCACAACCCGACTGGCACGATGATGGGCCGGGCCGATCTCGACGCGCTGATTGCGCTGGCCGAAGCGAGCGGCTGCCATCTGCTGGTCGACGAGACCTATCGCGACCTCTCCTATGGACAGCGCCTGCCGGCGGCGGCTTCTCTCAGCCCCAAGGCGATCAGCGTCTCGTCGCTGTCGAAAGCCTTCGGCATTCCCGGTATCCGAATTGGCTGGCTGATCACCAGCGATGCCGAACTGCAGGAGCGCTTCCTCGCCGCCAAGGAGCAGATCGGCATTTGCGGCAGCGTCATCGACGAAAGCATTGCGCGCGGCATGCTGGAGCGCCGCGACGCTTTCTTGGGCGCGCTGCTGCCCGAGATGGCGAAACGCCGCGACATCGTGCAAGACTGGATCGACCGCGAGCCGCTGGTCGACTGGGTGCGGCCACAAGGCGGCGTCGTCGGATTTCCAAGGCTCAATGTCAGTCCAGACTTCGACCTCGACCGTTTCTACGTCAATCTCTTGGAAAACCACGGCACCTATGTCGGTCCCGGCCACTGGTTCGATATGCCCAAGCGCTTCTTCCGCGTCGGTTTCGGCTGGCCGAAAGAGGCGGAATTACAGGGCGGCCTCGACGCCATCACCGCCGCGCTGAGGCAGTAACGTCCGCGTGCAATCGGGCGAGCGGCTGGAAAACCGCTTGATCCAGGCCCGATTTTCACGCATACGCGCCCCGAACTTTGATAAGTTTCATTGGCCGGAACAGCGCCCATTTCCGGGAAGTGCCCCGCCGGCCAATGCAAGCAACGGGGCCTGTATCCATGACATCCCATTCCCATACACCGCCTGACCGGCGTTACGCCGCCTTCCGCCATCGCTCCTTCCTGAGCTATTGGGCGGCGCGTTTCCTGACCACCTTCGCCACCATGATCGTGTCCGTCGCCGTCGGCTGGCAGATCTATGATCTGACGCGCGATCCCTTCGATCTCGGCATTGTCGGCATCGTCCAGTTCCTGCCGTCGCTGCTGCTGGTGCTGGTCACCGGCGTTGTCGCCGACCGTTTCGGCCGCCGCCTGATCATGGCGCTGGCGACGGTAGTCGAGGCAGGTTGTGCGCTTGTCCTGTTGTACTTCACGCTGCGCGGTCTCGTCAGCCCGCTGCCGATCTTCATCGTGCTGGCTATGTTCGGCCTGGCGCGCGCTTTTTATGGGCCGGCCTCGTCGTCGCTGTTCGCCAACCTTGTTCCGCCGGAAGATTTCGGCAATGCGATCGCCTGGAACTCGTCCGCCTGGCAAACGGCGACCATTGTCGGCCCGGTCGCCGGCGGCCTGCTCTATGGCGTCTCGGCCGAAGCCGCTTACGCCGTTGCCTCCGTGCTGATGCTGGTGGCCGGTCTGCTGATCTTCACCATTCCGAAACCGGCCCAGCAGAGCGCCACCGACAAGCCGACGATGGAGACGCTGTTTGCCGGCTTCCGATACATCTGGAGCGAGAAGATCGTCCTGGGCGCCATCTCGCTCGACCTCTTCGCCGTGCTTCTGTCCGGTGCCTCGGCGCTGCTGCCGGTCTATGCCCGCGATATTCTGGAACTCGGCCCGTGGGGCCTCGGCCTGCTGCGCTCGGCGCCCGGCATCGGCGCCATCTGTGTCGCGGTCTGGCTTGCAGGGCATCCGCTGCGCGACAATGCCGGCAAGATCATGCTCGGCTTCGTCGCCGGGTTCGGCGCCTTCACCGTGCTGTTCGGCGTCTCGACCATCACCTGGCTGTCGATCCTGGCCCTTGCCGGCCTCGGCGCCACCGACATGTTCAGCGTCTATATCCGGGAGACGCTGATCCAGCTGTGGACACCCGACGAGGTGCGCGGCCGCGTCAACGCCGTCAACCAGGTCTTCGTCGGCGCCTCCAACGAAGTCGGCGAGTTCCGCGCCGGCACCATGGCGGCGCTGATCGGCACCGTGCCGGCGGTGGTGATCGGCGGCGTCGGTGCGATTGCCGTCGCCGGACTGTGGGCGGTGCTGTTTCCGCAACTGCGAAGGGTGCGGCATCTCAACAGCCGCAACTGATCGAGTAAGCCGCAGGATCCGGCGCTCGGTCCAAATCAGCTTGCGCCGATGACGGCTGAGATGGGCCGGAAGCGGATGGGCCGGTCCTGGGCGAACTAGCCAGAAGGCGGGGCAGCCACAGGGTGGACATTTCAGTCCATATGGAAAATGATTATGTTGCCATGCACAATACTGCAGTGCTCTGGTCTCGACGAGAAACCTTAAATAAAGAAGAGAACCACCCGACCTCCGGGTCCAGCTAGCGGGGACGCAAATGGACACTTCAGGGAATCGGCAATCGCATCGCGACGCAAGCGGGCGACCCAGCCGATCGGTCGGCTGGCTGGCCCGCTCCGCCGTCCCAGTGGCATTCCTGCTCGGCATGGCTTTCAGCAGCAACGCGTTTGCGCAGGACCAGCAACTGCTGGTGGTGACGGCGGCCAAGCCGGTGGTGCGTGAAATCGTCGAAGACGACGAGTTCGTCGGGCGCTTCGAAGCCGTCGACGAGGTCGCCATCCGTTCGCGCGTCAGCGGCTATCTGGACAAGATCAGCTTCCAGGACGGCGCACTGGTCAACAAGGGCGACCTGCTCTTCACCATCGACCAGCGTCCGTACCAGGCGGCCTACGATGCCGCCAAATCGCAAGTGGACGTCGCCAAGTCTCTGCTCGAATTCTCCAAGATGCAGCTGGATCGCGCCGATGAGCTCGCCAAGACCGGCAATATCTCGGCCGCGACGGTCGACGACCGCCGGCGGGAATACCTTTCGGCGCAGGCGCAGATGCAGGGCGCGACGGCGGCGCTGACGACGGCCAACCTGAACCTGGAGTTCACCGAGATCAAGGCGCCCTTGTCCGGCCGCATCGACCGCCGGCTGGTGTCGGTCGGCAACCTCGTGCAGCCGGATTCCACCTTGCTGACGACTATCGTCACGCGCGATCCGATCGACTTCTATTTCGACGTCGATGAGCGCCTGTATTTCAGCTACGCCCGCGACGCGAAGGAGCGCGGCGGCAGCATGCAGGAAGGCGCCGGCGGGCTCGAGGTGGTGGTTCGCGTCGCCGACCGCGCGGAGGCGGTATTCAAGGGCAAGCTCGATTTTGCCGAGAACCGGATCGACAACGCGACCGGCACCATGCGGGTGCGTGCAAGGTTTGCCAACGCCGACGGCGTTCTCCAGCCAGGCATGTTCGGGCGCATCAACGTGCCGGGGTCGCTGCCGCATAGCGGCGTCCTGGTGCCCGACGAGGCGGTCGGCGCCGATCAGGATCGCCGCATCGTGTACCTGGTGGATGAGGCCGGGATGGTGTCGGCGAAGCCCGTGCGCACCGGCCCGCTTCTCGACGGCTACCGGGTGATCCGCGCGGGCCTGACCGGCGACGAGACGATCATCGTCAACGGGCTGATGCACGCCAGGCCCGGCACCAAGGTGAAAGTCGAGATGGTGACGTTGCCGCCCAAGGTCGAGACCGCCGGGTTGCAGCAATGAGGTTCGCCCATTTCTTCGTCGACCGTCCGATCTTCGCATCGGTGGTTTCGATCGTCCTCCTGATCCTCGGCGGGATTGCTTATACCCAGCTGCCGATCGCGCAATATCCCGAGATCGCGCCGCCGACCATCGTCGTTCGCGCCCAGTACCCGGGCGCCGACGCCGAGACAGTGGCAGCGACGGTGGCAACGCCGATCGAGCAGGAGATCAACGGCGTCGAGGGCATGCTTTACATGTCGTCCTATTCGTCCGGCGACGGGGCGATGGCGCTGACCATCACCTTCAAGCTGGGCACCGATCTCGACCAGGCGCAGGTGCTGGTACAGAACCGCGTCTCGGTCGCCGAGCCGCGCCTGCCCGAAGAAGTCCGCCGCCTCGGCATCACCACCATCAAGAGCTCGCCCGACCTGATGATGGTCGTGCACATGCTGTCGCCCGACAATACCTACGACCAGCTCTACGTCTCGAACTACGCCCGCTCGCGGGTGCGCGACATATTGCTCAGGTTGGACGGCGTTGGCGACCTCATCATCTTTGGCGAACGCGAATATTCGCTGCGCATCTGGCTCGATCCGGAAAAACTGTCCGCCCTGGGGATGACCTCGGGCGATGTGGTGCAGGCGCTGCGCGACCAGAACGTCCAGGTGTCGGGCGGCTCCATCGGCGCGCCGCCGACCAATACCGGCACGGCGTTCCAGTACACGGTCACCACGCAAGGCCGCTTCAACGACGCACGGGACTTCCGATACGTGATCGTCAAATCGGCCGAAGACGGCCGCCTGATCCAGCTGCAGGACGTGGCGCGCATCGAGCTCGGCGCCAAGGATTACGTCACCAACTCCTATCTCAACGGCAAACCGGCGGTGGCGCTCGCCATCTTCCAGCGGCCAGGCACCAATGCGCTCGCCGCAGCCGCGGAGATCCAGGACAAGATGAAGGAGCTTTCCCAGGACTTCCCGAAGGGATTGAGCTACGACATCGTCTACAATCCGACCGAGTTCGTCGCCGAGTCGATCCAGGAGGTCTACAAGACGATCCTCGAGGCGATGGTTCTGGTCATCATCGTCATCATCGTCTTCCTGCAATCGTGGCGCATGGCGATCGTGCCGATCGTGGCGATCCCCGTGTCGCTGATCGGCACGCTGGCGGTGCTTTACGCCGCCGGCTTCTCCCTCAACATGCTGACGCTGTTCGGCCTCGTGCTGGCCATCGGCATCGTCGTCGACGATGCGATCGTCGTGGTCGAGAACGTCGAGCGAAATATCGCCAGCGGGCTGGCGCCCAACCCGGCGTCGCATCTGACCATGGACGAAGTCGGAACGGCGGTCATCGCGATCTCGCTGGTGCTGATAGCGGTGTTCGTGCCGACAGCCTTCATTCCCGGCATTTCCGGGCAGTTCTACCTGCAGTTTGCGATCACCATCGCGGTGTCGACGGCGATCTCGGCATTCAATTCGCTGACGCTCTCGCCGGCCTTGGCCGCGCTGCTGTTCAAGCCGCACCACACTGCTGCGGCGCCGCCGCGCTTTTTCCTGGCGCGGTTCGGACGGGCGCTCGCCGACGGCTTCAATGGCGGCTTCGACAAGGTCGCCCATTGGTATTCGAGCATCGTGCGCGTGCTGGTCGGCTCGCGGATAGCGATGGCCGCCACGCTGGCCGTTTTCGCGGCCCTCATCTACGCCACGGTCTATATGGTTCAGACGGTGCCGCGCGGTTTCATTCCGTCGCTCGACCAGGGGTATGCGATCGTCGTCGTCCAGTTGCCGGACGGCGCCTCGCTATCGCGGACCGATGCCGTCATCCAGCAGGCGTCGCAGATCATCCAGAAAACGCCGGGCGTCGACTACGCGGTCGCCTTCGCCGGCTTCTCCGGTGCCACCTTTACCAATGCCAGCAACGCGGGCGTGATCTTCGCCAGGTTCAAGCCGTTTGACGAGCGACTGGAAGCCGGCCAGTCCGCGACCCAGGTCATCGGCAATTTGTTCGGCAGCCTGCAAAGCATCAAGGAAGCCTTCATTATCGCACTGCCGCCGCCGCCGATCCGCGGCGTCGGCAATGCCGGCGGCTTCAAGCTGCAGATCCAGGAGCGCAACAGCGCCGACATGCGGCAGATCCTGGCGCTTGCCTATGAAATTGCCGGCAAGGCCAACAAGACGGCGGGGCTGACCGGCGTGTTCACCACCTTCTCCGCGTCCAGCCCGCAATTCTTCCTGGCGATCGATCGCGACAAGGCGCGCATCCTGAACGTGCCGATCCCCAACATCTTCGAGACGCTGTCGATCAATCTGGGCACCGCCTACGTCAACGACTTCAACGCTTTCGGGCGCGTCTACCAGGTGCGCGCGCAGGCCGACCAGGCGTTCCGCCTCGATCGCGCC
Source organism: Mesorhizobium sp. LNJC405B00 (assembly GCF_000502615.1). NCBI lineage: Bacteria > Pseudomonadati > Pseudomonadota > Alphaproteobacteria > Hyphomicrobiales > Phyllobacteriaceae > Mesorhizobium > Mesorhizobium sp. LNJC405B00. The sequence continues at coordinate 57,714 of NZ_AYWC01000008.1, forward strand.
GACATCTTGAAACTGAAGGTGCGCTCGGCGACCGGCGCGCTGGTTCCGCTGGGCACGTTGATCGAGATCCGCGACGTCACCGGCCCGGCGCTGGTCCAGCGCTACAACATGTACGTCTCCGTGCCGCTGCAGGGCAACGCCGCGCCCGGTGTTTCCACCGGCGATGCGCTTGCCAAGATGGAAGCGATCACGGCACAGACGTTGCCGGCCGGTACCTCCTACGAATGGACCGAACTCGCCTATCAGGAGCGCAACACCGGCAATGCCGCTGTCTATATCTTCGGACTGTCGGTGCTGTTCGTGTTCCTGGCGCTGGCGGCGCAATATGAAAGCTGGGTGCTGCCGTTCGCCATCGTGCTGGTGGTGCCGCTCGGCGTGCTCGCGGCGTTGCTCGGCGTGTCGTTCCGAGGGCTGGACAACAACATCCTCGTGCAGATCGGCCTCATCGTGCTGATCGGGCTTGCCGCCAAGAACGCGATCCTGATCGTCGAGTTCGCGCGGCAGGCCCAGGAACGCGGCCTGTCGGCGGCCGAGGCTGCCGTCGAAGCCTGCCGGCTCAGGCTGCGGCCGATCCTGATGACCGCCTTCTCGTTCATCCTCGGCGTCGTGCCGCTGATGATCGCGACAGGCCCGGGCGCGGAAATGCGCCAGTCGCTCGGCACCGCGGTGTTCTCCGGCATGCTCGGCGTCACCTTCGTCGGCCTGTTCCTGACGCCGGTGTTCTACGTCACGCTAAGGTCGCTGTTTTCACGGCGCAAGCCGCATGCCGAGGCCGAGCCTTCGGCACCGGCAGAGGTGCCGTCGGAGACGGCCGCCGAGTAGTGTTACACGGGCAGTTCGTGGCGCTGCCGACTATTTCGTTTTGGTGTTGAATTCACGGTTTGCGGCATAGTCGATAGTGAAGGTGCCCGCAGGAGCGCGAACGCCCTGCTTCACGTTGGATATGGTGACTGTCGAGGTAAGGCCCCTCTCGTCAGTCAGGGTCCATCTGCGTAGATCGAGCGATTCCCTGTCAAACACCATAGTGATATTCGAATTGCCGAAGGCCGACTTGTCGGCCAGCCTGATGATCACCTGGGCGCCATCGTCCTTGATACTTTTGAGGCGATTGCCGGAAAAGTTGACCTGATTGTCGAGGAGCAGCTTGAGCGGCGTCTTCGAGAGAGCATAAAGCCGCGATGTCTTGAGCTTCTTGTTATAGACCACCAAGGATTTTCCATCTGCAATTACGCTGACCCCTGATTGGCCTGCATAGTTGAACCGGATCTTGCCCGGCCGCTGGAGGAAAAATTTCCCTTTGGTCCTTTCCGCTTTTGGGCCCGACTGGACAAAGTCCCCGGACATGGACTTTACCGATGAGAAGTGATCGGCAATCGTCTTCGCTTCTACAGGTGCGGCCAAGGCCGCGGTCGAAAGTTCGGCGTTTATCGCGACAGCGCTGACAACGGCGAACCAGAAAGCCCGCAGTCTTTTGCTGTTATATGCCATTCAGTTATCCTACCCCGAAAAGACGCGTGATCGAAAGAGATCACGCGTCTTTGAGATCAGTAGCCGTCCGGGCACTGAGCAACGTAAACTCGACCGTTCCGACCGCGATATCTGCACTGGCCGGCTTCGCTGGCGTGCCCGATGACCGCCCCGGCCAGCGCTCCGACCGCCCCGCCAACAACCGCCCCTTTTACCGGGTCGCCGGCCACTGCTGCGCCTACAGCTGCGCCACCCAAACCACCGACGGCAGCGCCTTGTTCGGTGCGGGAGCATGCCGCGAGCGGAATGAGTAGGCTCAAAATGAGCAGCGTCTTCTTCATTGGTTCTCTCCTGGGGCCGTTATTAGCCGAAGCTTAAATGCGCCACGGAGTTTTTCGATCCATCGGAGTGTTTGGGGCGCAATCCAAATCTGCGGGAACGGGCTAAGGTCCCGGATCCATCGTACACGCCTCCCAGAGGTAAGTCGTCTTTGGGCAAGCTCGGCCGTTCAGAGTAGTTGGATTTTGCTCTATCCCTCAGTAGGCTTGCCGAAGATCAGGCTCAAAAATTCGCTCAGCCAGCGCTTGAGGTGCATATCCCAGATCAGCCGGCCGCCGAGATGGTCGCGGCCGGGCTGCGCGCCGGGCAATTCGAAACGGTGCGCGCCGCGCACCACCCAGCGCTGCATCATCAACCGGGTCAGTTCGCCATGGAACTGGATGCCCCAGGCATTGTCGCCATAGCGAAAAGCCTGGTTGGGGTAGGTTTCCGCCGTCGCCAGCAGCGTCGCATCCCTGGGCAGCGAAAAGCCTTCGCGGTGAAACTGGTAGACCATGTCGGGCCAAGGCAGCAGCTTCTTGCCGGCTTCGGTCGGCTTCAGCGGATACCAGCCGATCNCCAGCCCCTCGCCATGCCCCTCGACCTTGCCGCCGAGATGATTGGCCAGCATCTGCGCGCCAAGGCAGATGCCGAGGAAGGGCCGGTTCTCCTTTAGCGGAACATTGAGCCAGTTGGTCTCGCGGCGGACGAACTCATCTTCGTCATTGGCGCTCATCGGCCCGCCGAACACCACGGCGCCGGCGTGTCCCTCCAGCGTCTCCGGCAGGCTGTCGCCGAGAGGCGGCCGGCGGATGTCGAGGTCGAAACCTTCCTCGAGCAGCATGTGGCCAACCCGGCCGGGGCTCGAAGTCTCCTGATGCAGCACGATCAGGACTTTTGGTTTCGAGCTCGGTCTGGGCGGCATGGAAAGGCGGAATCCTATTCGTCGCTCGACGTTCCCCTGGCGTCGGGCGCGGCGGCCGCCGCCTTGCGGCGCGCCTCGACGCGATCCTGGCGCTCGACGCCGATCAGTTCGGCAACGCGCCAGACGGTGTTGTCCTCCAGTTCATGCAGTTCGCCGTCGGCATAGACGATTTCCCACATCAGGCCGATGAAAGCCTTGCGCGCCTCGGCGTCGAGATGGCGCTTCAAGACGCTGGTGAAGGCATAGAGGTCGATCGCCTCATTGTCGGCGCGCTCGCCGGCGGCAGCCAGTGCATCGAGCTCGTCGCCGCTGATCGAATAGCTCTGCGCCAGCACCTGCTTGAACCGCTCCCACTCGACATCCTGGCGCACGCCGTCGGCATTCATCACATGATAGAGCAAAGCCGACGCCGCAACGCGCGGATCGTCCGCATTGGCGCGAGCCCCAGCCCCGGAGGGCAGGTCTTTCAGAAAGGCCAGGACGCGTTCGAACATGGTGCTCACTTCACATTATTGGAGCATGATCTTTTCCAAAAACCGGTATCCACTTTTTGGGATCATGCTTCAGGGATCAAAACAGGCGGAAGCGGCGCGGTGACTTCTCCGCTTCGTCATCGGGGTCGACGCCGGGGTCGTCGGGCAGCCGCGCCACTTCCTCGGCAGGTTCGACGGGTTCGGCGTCGTTGGGTATTGCGGCGAAAGCGGCGGCGGTGACCGGCGTGACCTGGTCATCGCCCACAGCGGGCTTCGGCTCGATCGGCGCCTCGCTGCTCGTCCTGGCGATGGCCGGATGATCGATCACTTCGGCTTCCTTTGCCGGTTTGGCAGGTGCCGCAAGCACCGGCACATCGGCTTCGTCTTCATGGCTGTCGATGAGCTGGCCCAGCCGCTCCATCGGCGCGCGCCAGGCGAAAGCATCGAGCTTGCCGCTGACCGGCGATACCGGCGCCCAGCGTTCGGAGACGACGCCGTCGGCGACCCAGGCCGGATCGCGCGGCGCCCTGACCGCCTTGGACAGCAATTGCCTGATCTTGCCCTGGTCGCCGGTCTCTGCCTCCTCGATATCGGCCAGCAGCAGGTAAGCGCCTTCCCGGCGATCCATGCGGATCGCCGCTTCCGCCTCGCCGCGGGCGGTGGAAAAATCCTGCGCATCGAGCGCGGCGCGCGCCACCGTCATCGACGATTCGGCATTGTTGCGCTTCAGCTCCTGCAGCTTCTTCGCCCGGTTGAGACGATCGACCACGGCATCTCCCGGCCTTGCATGGGTGTAGAGCTCGGCGATCTCGGGATGCGGCTCAGCCCTCCAGGCTGCCTCAAGGATCTTCGAGCCTTTGCGCACATCGTTCTGTTTGAACAGAAGATTGGCGGCTGCAACCGCGGCCGGCGCGAAATCGGGCGCGAGCTTGTTGGCCTCGAGAGCGGCTGCCTTGGCTGCATTGGGGTCGCTGTCGGTCAGCGCCTGCGCCTTGGCGGTCAACAGCACAGCGCGGCGGCGATTGGCGGCGTCGCGTTCGATCTGCCTGGTCGACTTCTGCGCCTCCACCAGCTTCAGCGCGCCGTCCCAGTCGCCGCGCCCGGTCAGATCCTCCAGCGTCGATTCGGCGGCCCAAGCCAGTTGCGGCGCGACGGAAGCGGCGCGGCCGGCATAGTGACGCGCGGCGTTGCGGTCGCCGAGCCGTTCGGCTTCGAGATAGAGCCCGCGCAGGCCAAGCAGCCGCATTTCGGGGTCGTCGAGCATGGCCTCGAATTTTTCGCGCGCGCCCTCATGGTCGCCTTCGAGCAGCGAGGCTTGCGCTTCGAGCAACTGGATCAGCGGCTCCTGGTCGGAGCGGATCAGCTTGGCGGCTTCCTTGGTCTTCTTGCGGGCTAGCGCGCCGTCGCCGGCGCCGGCTGCGATCATGCCGGTCGACAGCGCCTGGTAGCCGCGGTCGCGGCGGCGCACGCGGAAATAGCGCGAGATCGTGTATGGGCTGTTCCACAGCGACTTGATCAGCCACCAGACGATCATCACCGCTGCGACGACGGCAACGATCGCCACCGCAGCCACCATCAGGCTGACCTGGTATTGGTAACCGTTGAAGGTGACGACCATCTCGCCGGGACGATCGGCCAGCCAGGCAAAGCCAAGACCGAGGGCGAAGACGGCGCCGAGAAAGATGAGAATGCGGATCATCGTGTCGTCCTCATGCCTTCATCGCACCTGCAATCAGCGCGTCGACCTGCGTCTCGACGTCGATGCGCGCCTTCAGTTTGCCGGCAAAGTCGGCGCCGGCGGCCTTGACCGCATCCGGCAGCGTTGCGTATTCGCTGAGCGCCTTGGCGTAGTCGCCCTGATTGACCGCCACTTCGATGCGCGCCACGGTTTCCGGCGCGCCGGCGCCTTCGACGGCGCCGATCGGCCGAACCTTGACCAGCGATTCGGCGCTCGACAAAAGGTTCTGGAAGAAGCCGGCATTTTCATCGACCGGCGTCGCCGCCGCGACCATCGCATTGGCCGCGGCGTCGGCCTCGCCGGCAATCTCGGTGCGGGTCGGGACGCCCTTTTCAGCGTAGGGGCGCAGCGCCGCAATCTGCGGTGCATCGGGCGAGATCGCTGCGAAGGTCTCCAACTCGGCGGCGAACGGCGCGCCGCGGTCAAGCGCCGCCTTCAAGGCCGAAGCGGCGATGGCCATCGCGATCTTTGGCTGCGAGGCCTGCGCATCGACCTTGCCGGCGAGCTGCGTCACCGACTGCTCCAGCGCGGCGATCTTGCCTTCCTGCGTCTTGGCTGCCTCACCGGCCGATTTCACCAGTGCGTCGAGGCCCGCCAGTCTTTCATTGAGCGGCGCGAGATCGACGGGCGCTGCACCACCGGCCTGGCCAAGGGCGGCGACCGCGGTCTCGATCTGCTTGACCTTGTCGCCAAGCGAGGCAAGCCCGGCATTGTCGCCGGCGCCGCCCCTTTCGACCGCCGATTTCAGCGATGCGACATCGGCCTTGACCTGATCCAGCGCCGAAGACAGCCCGTCGACCTTGGCCGTTGCGGCGCCATTGCCGCTGGCTTCCCTGAGGTCGGCGATTTCGCGCTTCAGCGAAGCGATCTCGCCATTGACGCCGTCGAGCGAGACCGTGCCCGCCCCTGAGCCCGGAGCGCCAAGCACGCCGGCAAACTGCAGCCCCCCGGCGGCAGCCAGCGCGATGACACCGCCGATGATGCCGGCGGCAATGCCGTTCGTGCGCTTCGGTTGCGCGGCCATGGGCTGGTTCCCGGCTGTCCTTGGGGTTTCCTTGGGTGCACCCGGCTTGGGCGAGGCATCCTCGAAACTGTAGTCGGAGGTTCTGGCGCGCGGTGGCGCATCCGAAGCGGTGGGGTAAGGCTGCTCCGCCTGGGTGGACGCCTTCGCATCGGCGCTTTCGGGAGCGGCCTGCGCCGCGGCATCGGAGTGCTCCCACGGCTCGAGATCGGCCTGATCGGCATGAACGGGCTCGTCAGGCGTCTCCGGCTGCGCATTGGCCATGGCAGCGGCATCCTCGGCCGCAACCGACCCTGCCGGGGCCCCGGCGTCGTCCGAGTTGGCGACATCCGTCTTGGCGGCATCCGCATCGGCAATGCGCGAGACAGCGCCGGGTTCGAGTTCGATGGTCACCGGCTCGCGGTGGCTTTTCGAATGTCGCATCTTCGGCGTCTTGACCATGCCTGGGCTCCGCAATCCTGCTTCGTCTGGGCGCCCGACGGCGCGTGATGGTTTGAAAAATGGTCTAGCACATCATCATCAGGTGAAAAGGGGCGGCGTGATGACACGGCGCTCAGTCGCCGCGGTGCAACAGCTCAAGCAGCGCCTCCTCCTGCGGTTCCCGCGCAATGCGTATTTTTTTGCCGGCGGCATTGTCAAACGCCGCTGCCACGCGCTCGGAGAGCGCAAAAGCCTGCATGTTTTCAAAGAGATCGCGCAGTCCCGCCCGGCTGGCCAAGGCCTGCAACGCTGCCGCCGCCTTGGCTGAATAGAGCAGCACCGCGTCGACCGCCTGATCGGACAGGCGTGTACGGATTTCAGCATCGGAATAATCGAGCGAAATCGTGTCGTAGGTTTCGACGGTGCGGACCTCGACGCCGGCCTTTCGCAGCCGCGCCTCGAATGCCGGAAACCGCACGCGCCCTGTGAGATAGACGACCGGCTTGCCGGAAAGGCCGGCAGCAATCGCCTCGGCCAGCCGCTCGGCGTCGCCCGCCCCTTCGCTGACCGACAAGAACCCTGTCGAACGTGCCGCTTCAGCCGTCCTGCGTCCGACGGCATGGCAAGGCAAGGCGGCGAGCGCACGAATGAGTTCTTTCGGCGCATGCCGCACCGCATTTGCGCTGGTCACAGCGACGGCCACGGCATTGTCGCTCGCAGCATCGGCGCCAACCCGCAGTGTCACCGTTTCGGTCAGCGGCAGAAGGAGCGGCTCAAATCCCAATTCCTGCAGCCGCCGCATGGTTCGCGACGCCCCAGGTTGCGGCCGCGTCACCAGGACACGCATATCAGACCCAGCCGTCGAAGAAGGTTTCGCCCGCTTTGACCCGCACCATCCTGGCCGCGTCCGTGCCGATGTCAGCGGCATCCAGCGCCAAGCCTTCGGCCTTGACCTCATGCGATTGCGTGCCATCGGGCGAAATGATCAGGCCGGCGAAAACCAGCCTGCCGCCCGATATCATCGCATAGCCGGCGATCGGCGTGCGGCAGGAGCCATCGAGCGCCGCCAGGAAGGCGCGCTCACAGGCCAGCGCCTGGCCTGTCGGCACATCATGGATGGCCACCAGCATCTTTTCGACCTCGCTGTCGCCGATGCGGGTTTCGATGCCGATTGCGCCTTGTCCCGGCGCCGGCGGAAAAGCATCGAGCGGCATCAGATCGGTGACGACATGGCCGAGCCCGAGCCGCTTCAGCCCGGCATAAGCGAGGATCGTGCCTTCGGCGACGCCTTCCTCCAGCTTGCGCAGCCTGGTCTGCACATTGCCGCGGAACATGACCACGTCTAGGTCCGGCCGCATGCGCCGGATCAGCGCCTGGCGCCTGAGCGAAGACGACCCGACCTTGGCGCCTTGCGGCAAATCAACAATGCGCTCCACCGCCTTGCCGATGAAGGCGTCCCGCGCATCCTCGCGCGGCAGGAAGGCGGACAGCTCCAGCCCGACCGGCAGCACTGTCGGCATGTCCTTGGAGGAATGCACGGCGATATCGATCGTGCCGGCCAGCAGCGCCTCTTCGATTTCCTTGGTGAACAGCCCCTTGCCGCCGGCTTCCGACAGCGGCCGGTCCTGGATGCGGTCGCCGCTGGTCGAAATGACGACGACCTCGAAGGCTTCCGCCGGCATGCCATGCGCTTCCATCAGCCGCGCCTGCGTCTCATGCGCCTGGGCGAGCGCCAGCGGGCTGCCGCGTGTTCCTATTTTCAAAGTTTGCATGGCGCGCGGTCCGTGATAACCCCCGGCTGGCTTTGCGTTTCCGGCGCTCTCCCTAGCGAGGCCCGCCTCTACTAACTAGGAAAGTCCGGCGACACAATCTCTGGAGACAGCGACGAATTGATCCGCGTTCTGGGCATTGAGACGAGTTGCGACGAGACCGCCGCCAGCGTGGTGACGCTGGACGGCGATTCCGTGCCGGTGATTGCGTCCAACATCGTGCTCAGCCAGATCGAGGAGCACGCCGCCTTCGGCGGCGTCGTGCCGGAGATCGCCGCGCGCGCCCATGTCGAGGCGCTGGACGGCATTGTCGAGGCCGCTCTTGCGGATTCGGGCGTAGCCCTGGCCGACATCGACGCCATTGCCGCCACTGCGGGCCCCGGCCTGGTCGGCGGGCTGATCGTCGGCCTGATGACGGCCAAGGCGATTGCAGCGGCCGCCGGCAAGCCGCTGATCGCCATCAACCATCTCGAAGGCCACGCACTGACCGCAAGGCTGACCGACGGGCTCGACTTTCCCTATTTGCTGCTGCTGGTTTCCGGCGGCCACACCCAGATCGTCGCCGTGCGCGGCGTCGGCGACTACCAGCGCTGGGCGACGACCATCGACGACGCGCTCGGCGAAGCTTTCGACAAGACGGCCAAAATGCTCGGCCTGCCCTATCCCGGCGGCCCGAACGTCGAAAAGGCGGCAATGTCGGGCGATGCGACGCGCTTTGCCTTTCCGCGGCCGATGAGGGGCTCGGCGCAGCCCGATTTCTCCTTCTCCGGCCTCAAGACCGCCGTGCGCCAGGCGGCGACCGCCATCCAGCCGCTAAGCGAGCAGGATGTCGCCGACATCTGCGCCTCGTTCCAGGCGGCGGTAGCCGACGCACTTGGCGACCGCGTGGCCCGCGCGCTGGCCCGCTTCCGCGACGAATTTCCGGACAAGGCCGAGCCGGCGCTGGTCGTTGCCGGTGGCGTCGCCGCCAACAGAGCGATCAAGGCGACGCTGCAGAAGCAGTGCGCCGGGGCCGGCTTCGCCTTTGTCGCGCCGCCGCTCAAACTGTGCACCGACAACGCGGCGATGATCGCCTGGGCCGGCATCGAGCGGTTGCGGGCAGGCCTGTCGCAAGAGAACGGCTTCGATTTCGTGCCGCGTTCGCGCTGGCCGCTGGACAGCATTTCGGCCCCGATGGTCGGCTCCGGCCGGCGCGGAGCAAAAGCATGAGCGCCGGCAACACAAGCGGCAGGGACAGAACCGGCTGGCGCGTCGCCGTGCTCGGCGGCGGCGCCTGGGGCACGGCGCTAGCGCTGGCGATGCTGCGCGCCGGTCACGATGTCCGGCTCTACGCCCGCGACGAAGAGACGGTTTCCGCGATCCGCCGCGGCGAGAACCCGCGTTATCTCCCCGGCATCGCCATTGAAACAGGCATTGCGGCGACGAGCGATATCGGCACGGCCCTGACCGATGCCGATTGCGCGCTGGCCGTGGCGCCGGCGCAGGCGCTACGCGCCATGCTGACGACGGCAAAGCCCCATATGCCGAAAGGCATCCCGCTGGTTCTCTGCGCCAAAGGCATTGAGCGCGACACCGGCGCGCTGCTGTCGGCGATCGTTGATGAGATTCTGCCCGAAACTCCGGTTTCGGCCCTGTCCGGTCCCAGCTTTGCCGCCGACGTCGCCAGGGGTCTGCCGACCGCTGTCGTGGTTGCTGCACGCGACGACGCCTTGGCGGCCGAGCTTGCCTCGCGCTTTTCGGCGCAGAATCTGCGCTGCTATTCCAGCGACGATTTGATCGGCGTCGAGATCGGCGGTGCTTTGAAGAATGTGTTCGCCATTGCCGCTGGCGCCGTCACCGGCGCTGGGCTCGGCGCCAGCGCGCAGGCCGCCATGGTGACACGCGGCTTCGTCGAACTGCGCCGCATCGGCGCGTCCTTCGGCGCCAAGCCGGAGACGCTGATGGGGCTTTCCGGCCTCGGCGACCTTTTGCTCACCTGCTCTTCGGCCCAGTCGCGCAATTTCGCCTATGGGCTGGCGCTGGGGCAAGGTAAGCCCTTGTCCGGACTGCCGCTCGCCGAAGGCGTGCCGACGGCGGCGATCGCCGCCCGCATCGCCACCGAGCGCCACATCGACGCGCCGATCATCGCTGCGGTGTCGGCGATACTGGACGGCACGATCACCATTCGGCAGGCTGTGTCCGCGCTGATGACGCGACCCCTGAAAACCGAAACCGACCTCTGATCCCCAAACAAACCGGAGTTTAACATGCTGTTTGCGTTGATTTGCAAGGACAAGCCGGGCAGCCTGCAGGTGCGGGTCGATACGCGGCCGGTCCACGTCGCCTTTCTCGAACGCCTGAACGCCGACAACAAACTGGCCTTTGCCGGCCCGTTCCTCGACGCCGAGGGCAAGCCCAATGGCAGCCTCGTCGTCGTGGAAGCGCCCGACCTCGCCGGTGCGCAGGCGCTGTCGGCTGCCGACCCCTATGCCAAGGCCGGGCTGTTCGAAAGTGTCGAAATCCGCCAGTGGAACTGGACCTTCAACAAGCCGGCGGCTAGTTAGTTCCGGCGGCGCCTAGAGTGATCCCAGGAAAAGTGTGTAACGGTTTTCCGTCCGGAATTGCGCAAAAATAGTAGTTGGAGCAAAGACATGAACTACTGGCTGTTCAAATCCGAACCTTCGGTCTTCTCCTTCGAGGCGCTGAAGGCCAAGGGCAAGGCCGGCACGCAGTGGGACGGCGTGCGCAACTATGCAGCGCGCAACAACATGAAGGCGATGCAGATCGGCGATCTCGGCTTCTTCTATCACTCCAATGAGGGGCTGAACGTCGTCGGCATTGCCGAGGTCTGCGCGCTTGCCCATCAGGATACCACCACCGACGATCCGCGCTGGGAATGCGTCGACATCCGCGCCTTCAAGGACGTGCCGAACCCGCCGACGCTGGAGCAGGTCAAGGCCAATCCGAAGCTTGCCGAGATGGCGCTGGTGCGGCTTGGACGGCTTTCCGTACAGCCGGTGACGCCGGCCGAATGGAAGGAAGTCTGCCGCATGGGCGGCCTGACGCCGGCTCCGTGACGGTCCTCACGCCGAACGGCGCGAAAAAGTTCATTCTCGACAACACGGCGCTTATGTCGCCGCCGCATGTGCCGGAGATTGTCCTCAATCTTGCCGACGAAGCGCATGACCTCTGGCAGCGCACGGAGAACGAGCTGATTGAAATCGGCCTGCCGCCGCCGTTCTGGGCCTTTGCCTGGGCCGGCGGTCAGGGCCTTGCCCGTTACGTGCTGGACAATCCGTCGGATGTGCGGGGCAAACGCGTGCTCGACTTCGCCTCCGGCTCCGGCCTTGTCGCCATCGCCGCCGCCAAGGCGGGTGCGGCGCAGGTGATCGCCGCCGACATCGACCCGTTCTGCGAAACGGCGATCCGCCTCAACGCAGAGGCCAATGGCGTTGCCATCGACTTTTGCGGCACGGACTGCATCGGCACCGACGCCGGCTGGGACGTGGTGCTGGCCGGCGACGTCTTCTACGACAAATCCTTCGCCGACACGCTGATGCCGTGGTTTTCGACACTGAAGGCGCGCGGCGCTGACATCCTCGTCGGCGATCCGGGCCGCTCCTACATGCCGAAGGCGGGACTGGAGCCGCTCGCAGTCTACGAAGTGGCGGTGACGCGGGCGCTGGAGGACGCCCTGGTCAAGCGCACCACGGTGTGGCGCTTCGCTTGACGGCATTGCCGAACAGGCGTTCCATCGCGCATTGATTTGAAGAATACGCATGTCGTTATCCCAGAACCGTCAGGCTTTGGGCTGCATGCTTGAGGGAGGACTTTATGGATTTTTCAGTGGTGAACTGGCTGGCGGTGGTTGTCGCGGCCGTCGCGGCGTGGCTGTTTGGCGCCGTCTGGTACACGGCCCTCAGCAAGCCTTGGATGAGGGCGGCCAGGATCGATCCGTCAACGTCAAAGAAATCGATATTGCCCTTCATCATCTCCTTCATCGCCGAGCTGATCATGGCGCTGGTCTTGGCCTTGGTCGTCGGCGCGATGACCGGCGGCGAGCCGGTCCTTGTCGCAGGGCTGGTCTTCGGCTTCGTCCTCTGGCTGGGTTTCGTCGCCACGACGCTGATGGCCAACCATCGCTATGAGAATTTCGGCTGGGACCTGACCCTGATCGACGGCGGCCACTGGCTCGGCGTGCTGTTGATCATCGGCGCGGTGATCGGCTGGTTCGGGGCGCCGGTCGTCGCCAGCTGAGGCCTGCAGAAGTCGTCAGGTCTGCGTCCTGGCGACTTCGTCGAGGATCCATTCGCGGAAAGCGATGATGCGCGGATCGTTGGCAGTGCTCTCGGGATAGACCAGGAAGTAGCCGAACTCCGGCCCCACGCGCAGACCGAGTTCAAAGGGCTGCACCAGCCTTCCCTGGGAAAGGTCGTTTGCCACCATGGCGAACTCGGCGAGCGCCACGGCATTGCCGTCGAGCGCCGCCTGCACGGCATCGGTAGAGGTTCCAAACACGATAGTCCGACTGTCGTCGAAATCGTTGATGCCGGCCGCCGCCATCCACATGCGCCAGTTCGGCCATGTCACGCCTTGGCGCGACCATTCGATATGGGCAAGCGTGTGGTTGAAGAGGTCGCGCGGTTCGCGCAGCGGCGGGCCGGAGGTCAGCAGGCTCGGGCTGCACACCGGAATGAGGATGTTGTCGAACAGGCGATGGGCGCGAAGCCCCGGATACTTGCCGACCCCGAACCGGATGCCGACATCGACGTCGTCGAGTTCGAAATCGCGCACTTCGTAGCCGATGTCGAACCTCAGCTCGATACTGGGCTGAAGTTTGCGAAAATCGTCGACGCGCCGCATCAGCCATTTTGACGCGAACTGCGCGTCGAGCGTCACCTTCAGCAATGCCGTGCCGCGCGTCAGCTTGCGCGCCCGCGACACCGCCCGGTTGAGCAGGTCGAGCGCATCGATCGAGGCCTCGAACAGCACCGTACCTGCCTCGGTCAACCGGATGGTACGACTGGTTCGCGTGAACAGCACCAGCCCGAGCTGATCCTCGATTTCCTTGATCTGGTGGCTGACCGCCGCCGGCGTCAGCCCGAGCTCGTCGGCAGCGCGGGTGAAATTGAGGTGGCGGGCGGCGGCTTCCAGAGTCCTCAGCGCGCGCGTTCCGGGCAACAGACGGGACATCCCCGTATCCTCAAATAAAACTTGACGATCCGAAAAGAACTACTCGTTTCTCGCATGGATTTCAATGCGGCATGATGCATCCATCGAAACACCATCAAGCCGGATTTGATATCCGGCGGAACACGGAGCGCATCATGTCCATCTTCGTTTTGAACTCGCCAGCAGCTCGCTCGAACTGGTTGCATGCCGTAACGGACTGGCTTCGCCAGGCGAAAGTCGCCATCAACCTGCCGCGCCAGGACGTGGAGGACCTTTCGGATCGCCAACTGCGCGATGTCGGCGCGCAGCGCAAGGACGTGACGCGGGCCGTGGACCGGGAACTCGGCCGGCTTGGATTGCTGGACACTGGGTGGCAGAAGCCGAGAAGGCGTTAGGCAATGGTGAGTAGTGAGTAGTGAGTAGTGAGTAGTGAGTAGTGAAGGATTGAAACGACGCCGAGACCATCCTACTCCCTACTCCCTACTCCCTACTCCCTACTCCCTACTCCCTACTCCCTACTCCCTACTCCCTACTCCCTACTCCCTACTCCCTACCTCACCACCCTCACCACCGTCCGGTCCGACACCAGCGGCAACAGCCGCGCCATTGTCCGCGCTGTCACCGCCACGCAGCCTTGCGTCGGTGTGAAGCCTGGGCGCGCCAGATGGAAGAAGATGGCGCTGCCGCGGCCGCGCCGGCGCGGCGCCATGTTCCAGTCGAGCACAAGGCAGGCGTCATAGAGGCGGTCGTCGCGCCGCATTCGCTCATGGCTGGCGCCATAGGGGATTTTCACCGGCCGGTTGTAGTTGCGGTCGTCCGGCACCTCGCACCAGCCGAGATCGGCGCCGATCGGCGCCATCGCCAGCTGGGTTTTGCGGCCGGCCGCGAAATGATCGCCCCGAAAATATCCTGACAAAATCCGCATCTCGCCAAGCGGCGTCGCACCGTCGCCTTCGCGCTTATTGGCCGAGATGCCGCCGCGTCCGAGAGCACAGGCAAACACCTTGCTGCCGGCCTGCAATATCCCCTGGCTGGGGTTGCCCGGCCTCGCCCGAACCACCAGCACACGCAGCCTTTTCGGCAAAATTGCGCCGGCTGCATTGCGATCGCGTTTTTTCTTGTATGATCGTGTCACGGAACAAATCACTGTGATCGGACTGTTGCGCCGGTCAGCTTCCGCATAAATGGGAGGCGGTCAACTGAAAATTCTTTTCAAAACAATGGATTGATCCATGACATCACGTACCATTCTGATCGTTGACGATGATGACGACCTGCGCGGAACCCTCGTCGAGCAACTGGCCCTTTACGAAGAATTCGACGTCTTGCAGGAAGCGACCGCCGCCAAAGGCGTCGCCGCGGCGCGCGGCGGGCTCATCGACCTGCTCATCATGGATGTCGGACTGCCCGACATGGATGGCCGCGAGGCGGTGAAGATCCTGCGCAAGGGCGGCTACAAGGCGCCGATCATCATGCTGACCGGCCACGATACCGATTCCGACACAATTCTGGGCCTCGAGGCCGGCGCCAACGACTATGTCACCAAGCCGTTCCGCTTCGCCGTGCTGCTCGCCCGCATACGCGCACAACTGCGCCAGCACGAGCAGAGCGAGGACGCCACCTTTTCGGTCGGGCCCTACACGTTCAAGCCCAGCCAGAAGCTTCTGATCGACCAGCGCGGCGGCAAGGTGCGGCTGACCGAGAAGGAAGCCTCGATCATCAAATATCTCTATCGAGCCGACCAGAAGGTGGTGACGCGCGACGTCCTGCTCGAGGAAGTGTGGGGCTACAATTCCGGCGTCACCACGCACACGCTGGAAACTCACGTCTACCGGCTGCGCCAGAAGATCGAGCGCGATCCTTCCAATGCTGAAATTCTTGTGACAGAAAGCGGCGGCTACAAGCTGGTTCCTTAAACTTTTCATTGTTCGATAAGCGGTCGGGGCGGGACTGTTTCGGGGAGGATCCGGCTGGGGGAGCCTGGATCGGCCCGTTGCGCAGATTGAAGTGTTAGAGCGTCCTTTGCGCGTTCAATTGGACACGCGGCGCTCTAAGGGAGGGATTGGACTGACCGTTCGGGGACGCAGCTAGAGATGGCGCTGGATGACGACATCCGCATCCTGTCCGCCGTGAAGCTCTTTGAGGGTTTCACGCAGGAACAGCTGCGCCTGCTCGCCTTCGGCGCCGAAGCCACCCATCTGCAGGCCGACCGCAAGCTGTACCGCGAGGATGACGAAGCCGACTCAGCCTATATCGTGGTCAGTGGCCGCATCGTGCTCTACCGGGAGCAGGATGGCGACCGCATCCCGATCGGCACCGCCGGCCCCGGCACGATCCTCAGCGAACTGGCGCTGATCGCCGACTCAAGACGGCTGACCAGCGCCTCGGCCGAGACCGATTCGGAAGTGATAAGGTTGAGCCGCAAGATGTTTCGCCGCATCCTGGAGGAATATCCCGAGGTGGCGGTGAAACTGCACCAGCGCATCCTTGATGATTTCCAAGCCATGATCGCCCGCATCGAGAAGCTGGCGCCAAGGTTTGGCGGGTAGGTCCCCGCGACCGCGCTCACGCTTGGGTGTGTCGAGATTCAGGTCAGACCGAGTCGAAAATGGCTGATACCGAGAACCGGAGCGGAGCGTACTCAAAGTACGCGAGCACCGGAAGCGCAGGTATCGGCCATTTGCAGGCCGGCCTCACCTGAATATCGGCACGCCTAATCCAGGTCGAACCGCGCAATCACCGGCACATGGTCCGAGGGCCGCTCCCAGCCACGCGCCTCTCGCAGGATCTCATAGCCGGCAAAGCTCGGCACCAGGTTCGGTGACGACCAGACATGGTCGAGCCGGCGGCCGCGGTTCGAGGCTTCCCAGTCCCGCGCGCGATAGCTCCACCAGGTGTAGAGCTTCTGCTCTGGGGGCACGTCGAGCCGCATCAGGTCGACCCAGTCGCCGGCGATCCGCATCGCGTCGAAATTTTGCGTCTCGACCGGCGTGTGGCTGACGACGTTGAGCAATTGCTTGTGCGACCAGACATCGTGCTCCTGCGGCGCGATGTTGAGGTCGCCGACCAGGATCGAGGCGGACGCCTCGTCATGCGCGGCGCGGATGGCGTTCATCTCGGCAACGAAATCGAGCTTGTGGCGGAACTTGCGGTTGATCTCCGGATCGGGCTCGTCGCCGCCGGCCGGCACGTAGAAATTGTGGACCAGGATTGCCTTGCCGCCGGCCTGCACCTTGACCGACAGGTGCCGGCTGTCATCGATCTCGCAGAAGCGCCGTTTCTCGACAATCTCGATCGGCCGCCGCGCCACCGTCGCAACGCCGTGATAGCCCTTCTGGCCATGGAATGCGATGTGCTCGTAGCCGGCCTTGCGGAACGCCTTTTCCGGAAACAGCTCGTCGGGAACCTTCGTCTCCTGCAGGCAAAGCACATCGGGCGCCTGCTCCGTCAGCAGCCGCTCGACGATCGGCATGCGCAGGCGCACGGAGTTGATGTTCCAGGTGGCGATGGAGAAGGGCATGCGGCGGTCCGAACAAGGTCGCCGATCTACTGCCAGCCTAGCGCCACAAACACAAGCCAGCCTTTGCGGGCGGCGGCTCTGATTCAGGTCAGGCCGAGTCGAATGGCGGTCTCCGAGAACCGGAGCGGAGCGTACTTAAACCACGTGAGCACCGGAAGCGCAGGAGATCGCCATTGGCAGGCCGGCCTCACCGCATCTAGCGCTGGTTGGTGTTCAGCTCGCGGTTCGCCGCATAGTCGATGGCAAAGGTGTCCGCAGGGAAGCTGACGCCTTCCTTGGTGTTGTAGATCATCACCGTGGTGTCCTTGCCCTGCGCGTCGGTGATGGTCCACTGGCGCAGATCATAGGATTTCGGATCGAACATCATGGTGATCTTCGAATTGCCGAACACCGACTTGTCGGCAAGCTGGATGGTGGTGAGGTCGCTCTCTTCCTTGATCGATTTCACGCGGCCCCCCGAGAGGTCGATCTTGGTGTCGAGCAACAGCTTCAGCGGCGTCTTCGACAACGGATAGAGATCGGACGTTTTCAGCCGCTTGTTGAGGATGACCACCGACTTGCCGTCGGAAATCACCCGGAAATTCGACTTGCCGTCATAGTTGAAGCGAATCTTGCCTGGCCGCTCAAGGAAGAACTTGCCGCCGGTCTGCTGGTTGTTGGGGCCGAACTGGACGAACTCGCCGCTCATCGATTTGACCGAGGAGAAATGGTCGGCGATCTTTTGCGCCGTCGGCGGCACTGCCGCCTGCGCCGAGGCCAGGAGCTGGAACCCCGGCACGACGTTGATGGCCGCGGCGCCGGCAAGCATCAGGCCAAGGCCGAGCAACTGGCGCCGGTTTGGAGCGAAATCGCTGATCGCGGAAAGATCGTTTTTCATGCCGGTCACTCTCGTGTGGTGTGTGTCTCGTTGCAGTCCGTGGACCCCCAGTTAGACTTAAGTTTGGCGGGCCGGACAGCGCTCAGTCGCTGTAACGCGCCAAAAGGTTCAAGGTTGCCGCCGGGCCGTATCGGCTGATCAGAACTTGTCGTCCTCGGTCGGCACCAGGATTTCGCGTTTGCCGGCATGGTTGGCCGGGCCGACAATGCCTTCCTTCTCCATCTTCTCGATGATCGAGGCGGCGCGGTTGTAGCCGATGCCGAGCCGGCGCTGGATATAGCTGGTCGACGCCTTGCCGTCGCGCAGCACGACCGAGACCGCCTGGTCGTAGGGATCGTCGGAATCCTCGAAATTGCTGTTGCCGCCACCGCCAGCGCCGCCCTTGCCCGACGGCTCGTCATCGTCCTCGCCGTCATCCTCGGTGATGGCGTCGAGATATTCGGGCACCCCCTGCAGCTTCAGATGGGCGACGATCTTCTCGACCTCGTCGTCGGCGACGAATGGACCGTGCACGCGCTGGATGCGGCCGCCGCCGGCCATGTACAGCATGTCGCCCATGCCGAGCAGCTGCTCGGCGCCCTGCTCGCCCAGAATGGTGCGGCTGTCGATCTTCGACGTCACCTGAAAGGAGATACGGGTCGGGAAATTGGCCTTGATGGTGCCGGTGATGACGTCGACCGACGGACGCTGCGTCGCCATGATGACATGGATGCCGGCCGCGCGCGCCATCTGTGCCAGGCGCTGCACCGCGCCTTCGATGTCCTTGCCGGCGACCATCATCAAATCGGCCATTTCGTCGATGATGACGACGATGTAGGGCATTGGCTCGAGATCGAGGTTCTCGGTCTCGTAGATCGCCTCGCCGGTCTGGCGGTCGAAGCCGGTCTGCACGGTGCGCGAGATTTTTTCGCCCTTCTTTTCAGCCAACTGCACGCGCGCGTTGAAGCCGTCGATGTTGCGCACGCCGACCTTGGACATCTTGCGGTAGCGGTCCTCCATCTCGCGCACGGTCCATTTCAACGCCACCACCGCCTTCTTCGGGTCGGTGACCACCGGCGTCAGAAGGTGCGGGATGCCATCATAGACCGAAAGTTCCAGCATCTTCGGGTCGATCATGATCAGCCGGCAGTCCTGCGGCGTCAGCTTGTAGAGCAGCGACAGGATCATGGTGTTGATGGCGACGGACTTGCCGGAGCCGGTGGTGCCGGCGACCAGCACATGCGGCATCTTGGCGATGTCGACGATCACCGCCTCGCCATTGATGGTCTTGCCCAGCGCCAGCGCCAGCTTGGACTTGGTCGTCTCGAAATCGCGGCTGGCCAGGATCTCCCGGAGATAGACGGTCTCGCGCTTGGCATTCGGCAATTCGATGCCGATGGCGTTGCGGCCGGGCACCACGGCGACGCGGCAGGCAATGGCGCTCATCGAGCGGGCGATGTCGTCGGACAGGCCGATGACGCGCGACGATTTGATGCCGGGCGCCGGCTCCAACTCATAGAGCGTGACCACCGGGCCGGGCCGTACCGCGATAATCTCGCCCTTGACGCCGAAATCCTCCAGAACGCCTTCGAGCAGGCGCGCATTCTGCTCCAGCGCGTCCTTGGACAGGCTGGCGTCGCGCACCACGTTCTTCGGCTCCGACAGGAAATGCAGCGACGGCATTTCGAATGTTTCCGAGCCGATCAGCGAGGTCTGCGCCTCGCGCTGGACGCGCGCGCCGGGAGCGGGACGCGGCGCAGGTGCGGCGACGCGGGTCGCCGCATCTGACCGGAAGTTTTGCACCTTGGCGTTCGGCGCGGCACGGCGCTGGACCGGCTCGTCGTCGAGTTCGACCTCCTCGTCGCCATTGTCGAAACCGGCATCGAGGACGTCGTCATCGTCCGGATCGACGGAAACGCTGCGGTCATTGACCATGGCGGCGAAGAATTCCGGCTCGACGCGGGCGCGGCCATCCGGGCTCATCCGCGCTTCGGCGAATTCCGCCGATTCGACCCGTTCGGCGGCGCGGCGCCATGCGGTGGAGCGCTGCTCCATCTCCGGCTCGAACTCGTCGCGCTCCTGCTGGCGGCGCACAGCCCGGCGATGCATCCAGGCGCGGAAAGACAGCCACCAGTGGGTAACGGCGCCGAGCGCCAGTATCCCCTCGTCGCCCTCATCCTCGTCTTCGTCGAAGAGCAGGTCGTCCTCTCGGGGATCGGGCTCCGCGGTGCGCTCCATGACGGCAAAGCCGTTCTTGCGCGCAATCAGCGCCGAGCCATAGGCAAACAGCCACAGCGCCGGCGCAATGAGCACCATGGCAATGATGCTGGCAACGATGCCGGTCGGGTAGCCGCCAATGACCAGGCCCGGAATATTGAGCACCATGTCGCCGAACACGCCACCGAGGCCGGTCGGCAACGGCCACGTCTTGGGCGGCACCACGCAGCCGGCCATCGCCGCCGCGAGCAGCGCGAAGCCGAACCAGGCAAGGCCGCGCTTCGGCAGCCTGTCGACGCCGCGCGCCGAAAACAGAAGAAAGCCCCAGATCACCGCCGGCACCAGGGCGGCAACCGCGGCAAGGCCGAAGAACTGCATGGCGAGGTCGGAGAATACCGCGCCCGCATAACCCATGGCGTTGGTGACGATGTTGGCGGTGGCGTGCGAGAAGCTGGGATCGGCGACGTTCCAGGTCGCCAGCGCCGCGACGCCAAAGGCGACCAGCGCAAACAGGCCGGCGCCGACCAGCCGCCCGACCTGGCGCCGCGCGAATGCCTGGATGCCGTGCCCCGTATCGGTCAGCGCGAGCGGTGCTGAAGCCCCTGAACGCATGCTTCGTTCCCCGTCTGTCATGGACTGGCCGGGCGCATGACGCACTCCGGCAGATTCGGATGTCAGACTATCGGGGGGAAGGTTAAGGCCGCATTAACTATACGCACCCAGGGCCACGATCTTGCTCACTCCACTGTAGGCAGTCTCAACAGTTCGGAACCAATCCGGTCGACGTCTCCCCGCCGGCGGCCATCACTAGAACGTGATTGCGCAGGGACCGAGGCCTGCCAGCACGGTTGCCAAAAAGAGAGGCCCGGAATGACCCGGGCCTCAAAGCGTGAACTCCTTTCGGGAGCGTCACGACGGGATGGGAGAATGCGGGGCGGCCGAGGCCGCCCCGCAAGGCTTACGAGTGGTAGGCCGCTTCGCCATGCGAAGTCAGGTCGAGGCCTTCGCGCTCGGCGTCGGCTGTCGGACGCAGACCGATGATCAAGTCGACGACCTTGTAGAGGATTGCGCTGCCGATGCCCGACCACAGCAGGGTTATCAGGACGCCTTTGCCCTGCGCCAGCAGCTGCGTGGCCGTGCCGGCATAGCCGGCGGCGAAGTCGGCCGTCGAATAGTCGACGATGCCGGCGCCGCCGAGGGCGGGATTGACCAGAATGCCAGTGCCTAGCGCACCGATGATGCCACCGACGCAGTGGACGCCGAAGACATCGAGGCTGTCATCATAGTCGAACGTGTTCTTCACCACCGAGACGAAGAAGTAGCAGACGAAGGTGGCAACGATGCCAAGCACGATAGCGCCCATCGGGCCGGCAAAACCTGCAGCCGGCGTAATCGCGACGAGGCCGGTGACCGCGCCCGAAACAGCGCCGAGCATGGAGGCTTTGCCGCGCAGCAGCGATTCAAGCACGATCCAGGCCACTGCCGCCGCCGCCGTGGCGACGAAGGTGTTGATCATCGCCAGCACCGCATAGGCGTTCGCTTCGAGGTTCGAACCGGCGTTGAAGCCGAACCAGCCGACCCACAGCAATGAAGCGCCGACCATGGTCAGCGTCATCGAGTGCGGCGCCATGATGTCCTTCTTGTAGCCGATGCGCTTGCCGATCATCAGCGCGCCGACGAGACCGGCAATGCCCGCATTGATGTGAACGACCGTGCCGCCGGCGAAGTCGATGGCGCCGAAGCTGAAGATCAGGCCGGACGGGTCGGCATAGGCGCTCGGGCCGCCCCAGAACCAGACCATGTGCGCGATCGGGAAGTAGATTAACGTCACCCATAGGATAACGAAAAGGATCAAGGCGGAGAATTTGACGCGTTCGGCGAATGCGCCGACGATCAGGGCGGGCGTGATGCAGGCGAAGGTCATCTGGAAGACGACGAACACCAGTTCAGGAATGGCGACGCCCTTGCTGAAGGTTTCCGAAAGCGTCGATACGTTGACGCCGGAGAGAAACATCTTCGAAAGGCCGCCGACGAAGGCGTTGCCCGGGGTGAAGGCGAGGCTGTAGCCGTAGAAGACCCAGATGATCATGACCACGCTGGTGATGGTGAAGACCTGCATCAGCACAGACAGCATGTTCTTGGTACGAACCAGGCCGCCGTAGAAAAGCGCAAGGCCGGGAATGGTCATCAACAGCACCAGCACGGTGGAAATCATCATCCACGTGGTGTCGCCCTTGTCGACGGTAAAAGCCGGCGCTGCTGGCGCTGCCGCCGCGACGGCGGGAGCCGCCTCCTGCGCGAAGGCAGCAACCGTGCCCAATGCTCCGAGCGCTAAGGAGCCCAGCAGCGCGGAGCGTGCCACTGACTTCAAGGTGGAAGGTATATTCATTGAACTCTCCATTGGAATACGTGTTCGCCGCTCAAAGTGCGTCGGTGTCTGTTTCGCCGGTACGGATGCGCACCGCCTGATCGATGCCGAAGACGAAGATCTTGCCGTCGCCGATCTGGCCGGTCTTGGCCGCCGCCGTGATGGCTTCGACGGCCTTGTCGACCAGGTCTGTGCTGACCGCGACTTCGATCTTGATTTTCGGCAGGAAACTGACCGCGTATTCCGCCCCGCGATAGATTTCCGTGTGTCCCTTCTGACGCCCGTAGCCTTTGACTTCGGTGACGGTCAGGCCCTGGATGCCGACGGCGGTGAGCGCTTCGCGCACCTCGTCGAGCTTGAACGGCTTGATGATTGCCATCACGATTTTCATAAGGTTTCACCCTTTGCTGTTGCGGTCCCCCGCGTTTGCACACCTTCACCGATCCCAAAAAGCCCGGAGAGTGCCCAACAGGATTCAAGCTCCGTGCCAGTTGCCGAAGCAGGGTGTTAACTCATTGTAAATAAACGGATTGCTCGAATCCCGGCGGCACGGTGCGCACTGTCAACGGACAGTCACTGATTAAAAAGTAGGCAATTTTTCGAAAATGCCTATTCGGCAGGCGGCCGTTTCAGCCGGATCAGGCCTTCCTGGGCAACCGAGGCGATCAGCGTGCCGTCGCGGGCAAACAGCGAGCCGCGGGTGAAGCCGCGCGACCCCTGCGTCGAGGGGCTGTCCTGCGTGTATAGGATCCAGTCATCGAGCGGATGGCTGCGATGGAACCACATCGCATGGTCGAGGCTCGCCGCCTGGATGTCGCGGTCGAAAATGGCGCGGCCGTGCGCAAAGGTCGAGGTGTCGAGCAGCGTCATGTCGGAGAGGTAGGCAAGCACCGCCGCCTGGATGCCGCGGTCGGCCGGCACCGGGCCGGTGGTGCGGATCCAGATGTTCTGCTGCGGCTCCAGCTTTTCGCGGCTGGTGTAATGCTTCAGCATCACCGGCTTCATCTCAATCGGCCGGTCACGCTCCCAATAGCGCTTGATGCCGTCCGGCACCGCCTCGCCGAACTTGCCCAGCAATTCGCGCTGCGACAACAGGCTGTCGGGCGGCGGCACGTCGCGCGGCATCGGCAGCTGATGCTCAAGGCCAACCTCATCCTGCTGGAACGAGGCTTCCAGCGAAAAGATCGCCTGGCCGTGCTGGATCGCCACCACGCGCCGCGTGGTGAAGGAGCCGCCATCGCGGATGCGGTCGACCTCGTAGACGATCGGCACCTTGGTGTCGCCGGGCCGCATGAAATAGCCGTGCAGCGAATGCACGTGGCGCTCGGGCTCGACGGTGCGCTGCGCGGCGACCAGCGCCTGGGCAATGGTCTGGCCGCCGAAAACGCGCTGCCAGTCGAGCTTGGGGCTGCGACCACGGTACAGATTGTGTTCCAGCTGCTCGAGGTCGAGAATGCTGAGAAGCTCGTCCATGGCCGCCGTCATGCTTCGTGACCTCGCCGTAAGATGCTATGGCGGTTTCCGACAGGAATGGCGGGCAGTCAAGGCCGGAATGCCCCAGTGGGCGGGGATGGTCGAGACTTCGAAAGGAATTGACATGGCGAACCGCAACCCGGACGCAAAAACCCCGCTCGACGTGCTGGTCGCTGGCGCCGGCTATGTCGGCCTCGCCGCCGCCGTGTCGCTGAAACAGGCGCGGCCGGGCCTCGCCGTGGCGGTCGTTGATGCTGCCCCCGCCGGCGTCTGGCAGAAGGACCGCCGCGCCTCGGCGATCGCCGCCGCCGCCTGCCGCATGCTCGACCAGCTCGGCGTCTGGCAGGAAATCGTCGGGCAATCGCAGGCGATCACCGAGATGATCGTCACCGATTCGCGCACCGCCGATCCGGTGCGTCCGGTGTTTCTCACCTTCGATGGCGAGGTCGCGCCGGGCGAACCGTTCGCCCACATGGTCGCCAACAAGGACCTGAACAGCGCCTTGCGTCGCCGCGCGCAAAAGCTCGGCATCGACATCATCGAAGGTGTCGCGGTCGCATCGTTCGACGGCAATGGCGCCGGCATCACCGTGCATCTGGCCGACGGCGCGGCGATTGAGGCGCGGCTGCTGGTCGCCGCCGACGGCGTCAATTCCAAATTGCGCGACATGGCCGGCATCAAGACGGTGAAATGGGAATATGGCCAGTCCGGCATCGTCTGCACGGTGGCGCATGAGCGCCCGCACAATGGCCGCGCCGAAGAGCATTTTCTGCCGGCCGGCCCGTTTGCAACGCTGCCGCTCAAGCCCACCGAGGACGGCACCAACCGTTCGTCGCTGGTCTGGGTCGAACGTTCCGAGGATGCCGAGAAGCTGGTCTCGGGCGACGACCTCGTCTTCGAGCAGGAGCTTGAAATGCGCTTCGGCCTGAAGCTCGGCGAAATCCGCGTCACCGACAAGCCGCGCGCCTGGCCGCTCGGCCTGACCATCGCGCGCGCCTTCGTCGCCCCGCGCGTAGCACTTGCCGGCGACGCCGCGCACGGCATCCACCCGATCGCCGGCCAGGGCCTCAATCTCGGCTTCAAGGATGTGGCGGCCCTTGCCGAAGTGGTGGTCGAGGCCGATCGCTTGGGACAGGATATCGGCGCGCTCGACGTGCTCGAGCGCTACCAGCAATGGCGCCGCTTCGACACGGTGCAGATGGGCGTCACCACAGATGTGCTGAACCGGCTGTTTTCCAACGACATCGGCCCGCTGCGCCAGCTCCGCGACGTAGGCCTCGGCCTTGTAGAACGGATGCCCAGGCTGAAGGAGTTCTTCATCCGCCAGGCGTCGGGGTTGTCCAACGGCACACCACGGCTGCTCAAGGGTGAGGCGATTTAGGCCGGGAATGAGTGCCGCTTTGTCATAGACGCGGCTCGGCTCCTGACATCAGCCGCGCAATGTTGGCGCGGTGGCGCACGATCACGTAGATGCCGCCGGCGATGACCAGCAACCGGTAGGGCAATGGTTGTCCCATGCCGCCGACGAGGGCGATCGCGGTGAGCGCCGCCAGCATCGAACTCAGGGACACAATTCGGGAAACTGCCAACACCACGGCAAATGCCGTCGCCGCGCCTAGGCCCACAGGCCAGGACATCGCCAACAAAACACCCAACCCCGTCGCAGCCGATTTGCCGCCGGTGAAATTCAGCCAGATCGAACGGCTATGCCCAAGCAAAACAGCGAGTCCGGCCAGGCATACAATCCAAGGAGCCCAAACGGGCATATCAGATATTGCCGACGGCGGCGTTGCGGAGGACCAGAAACAAAACCAACGGGCAAAGATGACCGCTGCCGCCCCTTTCAGCACGTCCACCAGAAGCACCACCAATGCTGGCCATTTCCCGAGTGTGCGCAATACATTTGTCGCACCGGTGGACTTGGAGCCGTGCTCCCGGATATCGATGCCCTTAAGCAGTTTCCCCGCCAGATAGCCGGCAGGCGTAGAGCCGATAAGGTAAGCGGCAGCCGATCCTACCACGCTCGCTATCCAGAATGACATGCGCCCGGGCTGTTTCTCAGTTGACCTCAAACCCCAGCTTCTGCCGCAGTCGCAGCATGCGTTGGTCGGCGACCTTGAAACTCTGCTCGCCGCTCTTGGCAACACGATCCAGCATCTGCAGCAGATCTTCGCGCTCATGCGGATCGAGGCGCTCGCGCAGGAAGGGCGCCAGCTTGTCGATGACGATCGTCGTGTCGTCGATCTGCGCCGCGGCCCATTTGGCGTAGACGACGGCTTCATCGGTCTTCTTCTGGTTGTCCGCAATCTGCGAGATCACCTCGCGGATGACCGTTTCGCGCTTCGGCAGGATCGGGCCGTGCTCCGCTGCCAGTGCGGTGATCAGCGTTGCCGCCGCCACCACCGGATCGTCGATCGCCGTCAGCGGCGACAGCGCCGCCTGCTTGCGCAGCTTCTTGCGCCTTATGTTGCCCTGGACGCGGCCGACGACGTCGGCGACCTCGCGCGCGGCTTCGTTCATGGCCTTCATGCGATACCACCAGAACGCCCCGGCTCCCAGCACGCCGAGAATAGCAATCAGGAAAGGCATGTCGAATTCCCCCGAAAATTGCGGCGACGATAGGAGAACTCCGGCGTTGCTTCAACACGCAAGAATTGTATCTGATGAGAAAACAGAGCTGGCCCCCTAATCATCCAGACGCCGAGATCGGACGTCCTGGGTTCAGGTCGCTCGTCACGGGCACTAATGATGCAACCGCTTGGCGATAACGCCGACTTCGCGTCGAGCGCGGTGCCCATTATGACGATCCGTTCGGCCACTGCAATGCGGCTGTCGGCGCGGTGACGCCGGCCTGGGACGATCCGATGTTCCACCCGTTTCTCTACGGGTCGTGGCAAGGGGCGGAATACCGCGCCGGCTTCTACGGCCTTGCCGGCTGGCACAAGGAAGGCCATATGCTGCGCGCGCTGTTCGAGGGCGTGATGTTCGAGCATAGGCGCCACATCAATGTCCTGAAGGACGCCGGTGTCAGCTTCGACAAGGCGGTCCTGTCCGGCGGCGGCTCGCGCAGCGAGCACTGGCCGCAAATCTTCGCCGACGGGCTTGGGGTGCCGATCACCGTGCCTGAGGCGCGCGAGACCGGCGCGCTTGGCGCGGCAATCGGCGCCGGGGTCGCGGCCGGCCTGTTCGCCGACTATGAGGCCGGCGTCGACGCCATGACCCGGTCAAGCGCCGCCTACCGTCCGAACCCGGCCATGCAGGACCATTACAACAGGCGTTATCGCGCCTATTGCGGCCTTGCCGATACGCTGCGATCGTTCTGGGCCGAACACGCCGCAGAACCGAGTAGAACACCGCCGAGTAAACCACCGCAATGACCCAACGGCTCGATGGCGACTACGACTACATCATTGTCGGCGCAGGCACCGCCGGCTGCGTGCTGGCCAATCGGCTGAGCGAAAACCCGGCGACGCGCGTGCTGCTGCTTGAGGCCGGCGGCAGCGACAATTATCACTGGGTGCATATCCCGGTCGGCTATCTCTATTGCATCGGCAATCCGCGCACCGACTGGATGATGAAGACTGCCCCCGAAGCCGGCCTGAACGGCCGCTCGCTGCTCTATCCCCGGGGCAAGGTGTTGGGCGGCTGCACCTCGGTCAACGGCATGATCTACATGCGGGGACAGGCGGCGGACTATGATGGCTGGCGGCAGATGGGCAATGTCGGCTGGGGCTGGGACGATGTGCTGCCCTATTTCCTCAAATCCGAGGACCATCATGGCGGCAAGACCGAGCTGCACGGTTCCGGCGGCGAATGGAAAGTGGCGCGGCAACGCCTGTCCTGGCCGATCCTGAACACCGTGCAGGAGGCGGCCAAGGAATTCGGCATCATGCCGCGCGAGGATTTTAACGACGGCGACAATGAGGGGTCCGGCTTCTTCGAAGTCAACCAGAGCAAGGGCGTGCGCTGGAACACAGCCAAGGCATTCTTGCGCCCGGCGCTGCGACGGCCGAACCTCAGGCTGGTCGTCAACGCCCATGTCGAGACGGTGTTGTTCGAGGGCAAGCGTGCTATCGGCGTTTGTTATCGCGTCGGCGGCCAAACCATCGAGGCAAAGGCCAGGAGCGAGGTGCTGCTGACCGCCGGTTCGATCAACACGCCGAAACTGCTGGAGCTTTCCGGGGTCGGCGAGCCGGATCGCCTCGCCGCGCTCGGCATCGATGTGGTTCACGCCAGCCCCGATGTCGGCGAGAACCTTCAGGACCATCTGCAGATCCGCACTGTCTACAAAGTGTCGTCGGCGCTGACGCTCAACACGCTAGCCAACAGCCTGAGCGGCAAGGCGAAGATCGCGCTGCAATATGCCTTTGGCCGCTCGGGACCGATGTCGATGGCGCCGAGCCAGTTCGGCATGTTCTCGAAATCCGATCCGTCGATGGCGACGCCGGACCTGGAGTACCACGTCCAGCCCTTGTCTACCGACCGGCTGGGCGACCCGCTGCACCCGTTCCCGGCAATCACCATGTCGGTCTGCAATTTGCGCCCCGACAGCCTCGGCTCCGTGCATGCCACGACGCGCGAGCTGGCAGTGCAGCCCGATATCCGGCTGAACTACCTCTCGACGGTGCGCGACCGCGAGATCGCGCTGCGCTCGGTGCGCCAGGCGCGCAGCATCATGACCGCCAAGGCGCTTGCCGGTTTCCAGCCGGAGGAGATCCTGCCGGGCCTCACCCACCAGTCCGATGATGACCTGCTGCACCAGATCGGCTCGATCGCCACGACCATCTTCCACCCGGTCGGCACCTGCCGGATGGGCATCGATGACCGCGCCGTCGTCAGCCCGGACCTGCGCGTGACCGGTGTCGAGGGCCTGCGCGTCGTCGACGCCTCGATCATGCCGCGCATCGTCTCCGGCAACACCGCCTCGCCAGTGGTGATGATCGCCGAGAAGGCGGCGGATATGATCCGCCGGCCTGCATGACCTCGCCGCTGCTGCCTTACGACCCCGGCACGTCGTAGATCGCCCTGACTTCGACGGTGCCGATTTCGGCCAGCGGAATTTTGCCGGCGATCTCCAGCGCCTGTTCGAGAGTGTCGGCTTCGATCATGACGAAACCAAGCAACTGCTCCTTGGTTTCGGCAAACGGACCGTCAGTGATCAGCCGCTTGCCTTGGCGCCGCCGCACCGTCTTCGACGTCTTCACCGATTGCAGCGCCTGCGCGATGATCAGCTTGCCTTGCTGGTCCAATGACCGGTCATAGGCCATCGAATCGGCGTCGAGCTTGGCCAGACGCTCCGGCGTCATGGCATGGAGGTCCTTTTCCTCGCCGTAGACCAGACAGACATATTTCATTTCCAGCTCCCTTGCTGTGACGACCCATAGGCGATCACGGCGCCGGCGGCATCCTTGCCGGCAGCAGCGTGGTCGAGCACGCAGACCGCAATGCCGATCACGGCGACCGCAGCAAGCAGCCGGCCGAAGCCGGAAGATCGCGAGCACTCGATCTCGCGTAGACGCGCGCTTTTGTCGGCGTCGTTCCAATGGGCAGAAAACAGATTGTTCATCTTGGATCTCCATCCGCCACGAGAATCCGTGGACGCTCGCAGGACGGCCGGCGCCGATGCAAGTCGACATTTTTGCACGCACATTTTTCAGAAAAGATTTGCAGGGCTCGCCGGCGTCGCATCCGGCCGAAACAGCGCGGTGGTCTTCCCCTGCCGCCGCGCTATAGTTGGAGGGAACGCCGCGTGGCCGGCGCTGTCGCTGTAATCAAGGAGAATCTTATGGACCGCACCGCAAACGCCGTCTGGAAAGGCAATCTGAAGGAGGGCACGGGCACGCTCGACAGCCAGAGCGGCACCTTGAAGGGCACGCCCTATTCGTTCAAGGCTCGCTTCGAGGACGAGAGCGGCAAATCCGGCACCAATCCCGAAGAGTTGATCGCAGCGGCACACGCCGGCTGCTACGCCATGCAGCTGTCGCATTTCCTGGCCGAGAACGGCACGCCCGCCACCGAGCTCGACGCCAAGGCGGTGGTGACGCTGGTGCCCGGCACCGGCATCACCGGCAGCGCCATCACCCTGATCGGCAAGGTGCCGGGCATTGATGCGGCGAAGTTCAAGGAGCTGGCCGAGAAGGCCAAGGCGGAGTGCCCGGTTTCAAAGGCACTCGGCGCCATCAAAGTGTCGCTCGACGCGAAGCTGGGCTGAAACGAAGGGATTCGAAGTGAGAAACGCCGGCTTAACGCCGGCGTTTGCATTTTCAGAGGCCAGCGATCCGTCGCGCCAACGCTCCGGTGATAGTTAAGCCCCCAGCGCATCAAGCCGGGCGCGAAGGGCCGCGACTTCCTGCTCCAGAGCCTCCAATCTCGCTTCCAGGTCGGAAGCAGGCAAGGCCGGCGCGCTCCGCTGCACCGATAACGCCGCGACGTCCACCGGTCCTGCGAGCAGATGCACGTAGCGGTCCTCGCGCTGGCCTGGCCCGCGCGGTATTTCCTGGATAAGCGGCGGTCGGCGGCCGATCAGCATGTCGAGTTCAGCGCGCAGGTCTTCGATCGACGAAAACCGCGCCATGCGCTCAGCTCGCGCCAGCAACTCATGCGCCGTCTGCGGCCCGCGCAGCAAAAGCAGGCCGATCACCGCAGTCTGCGGCCTCGTCAGCGAGAAGCGCTGCGCCATCTGATGCTCATAGCGCTCGACGCGCGAGCCGAACATCTGACGCACCAGCCCCTTCTGCTCGAGCAGCTTCAGCGTCCGATGCACCTCTGTCGGCTCGAGCGCCATCACAGGCTCGCGCGCCGTCTTCTGGTTGGCGGCTACAAGTGCTGCATTCAGCGTCAGCGGATAGACATCCGGCGTCAGCTCCTTCTTCTCGATCAGGCAGCCGAGCACACGGGCTTCGACCGGATTGAGAATGGGAAGGTCATCGCTCATTGAAGTTCAGCCTCCCGGCGGTAAAATTCGGTTGCAAGGGCATGTTTGCGCGCTTGGCCGGCTTTGTCCCTGACGGGGCCGACTAGGTTCATTTCGTGGTGACCATAGCGGGCTTCGAGATAGCGCGCGATTGCGGTCGGGATGAGGCCCGAGCCCATCTCCCGCGTCCGGCTTTTGCGCTCGATCAGGCCGCGGATTTCGTCGCTGGCTTGAGCCGGTATCTCGGTCTGATCGAGGCATTCGCCAAGGTTCATCGGCGGCAGGCTGGCAAAGCCGCGCTGTTCCATCCAGTCGAGCGCCACGAGCGGGCGGATCAGATAGAACAGCTTCTTCAGCTTCACCTCGCCGGAGAAACTGCCGATCTTGGCGACGTGCGAACGCGCAAGGCCGAGATAGTGGTGCGATACCTTCGCCGGATCGACGATCTCGGCCAGCAAATCGAGAAGGCGCTGGCGAAACCCCGAAACCTCCTCATAGACGATCGGCGACTTCGCCCATTCGACTATGACGGCATTGCCGCCAAGCGCCAGCAGCAACGCCTTGCGCAGATCCCAGCCGCCGGCATCGATCTCGCCTTCGATCGGAAACTCGATCACATCGCGCGCCTGCTGCAGCACGAGGTGATCGGTTACCGGTCTGATATAGACAAAGCGGCAGTCATAATCGCTGTCGGGAGACGGAAACCCCCAGGCGCGGCTGCCGCTTTCGATGGCAAACAGGATTTTTACAGGCTGGCTTCGCACCAGATCGAGGCGGGCGCGCAGCGCCGCGACGGCGTCCGGCGAAAAGTCGGCGGGTAGCGGCGGCGTCAGACTCTGCGCTCCACCATCATCTTCTTGATCTCGGCAATCGCCTTGGCCGGGTTGAGCCCCTTCGGGCAGGTCTGGGCGCAGTTCATGATGGTGTGGCAGCGGTAGAGCCGGAACGGGTCTTCGAGATCGTCGAGCCGTTCGCCCGTGGCTTCGTCGCGGCTGTCGATCAGCCAGCGATAGGCCTGCAGCAACGTCGCCGGGCCGAGATAGCGGTCGCCGTTCCACCAATAGCTCGGGCACGAGGTCGAGCAGCAGGCGCACAGGATGCACTCGTAGAGCCCGTCGAGCTTTTCGCGATCCTCATGGCTCTGCAGCCATTCCTTGGCCGGCTCTGGCGACACTGTCTTCAGCCATGGCTGGATCGAGGCGTGCTGGGCGTAGAAATTGGTGAGGTCGGGCACCAGATCCTTGACCACCTGCATATGCGGCAGCGGGTAGACCTTGACGGCGCCGGAAATGTCGTCGCAGCCCTTGGTGCAGGCCAGCGTGTTGGAGCCATCGATGTTCATGGCGCAGGAGCCGCAAATGCCTTCGCGGCATGAGCGGCGCAAGGCAAGCGTCGGATCGATCTTGTTCTTGATCCAGAGCAGCGCGTCGAGCACCATCGGCCCGCAATCGTCCATGTCGACGAAATAGGTGTCGATGCGCGGGTTCTCGTCATCGTCGGGCGACCAGCGGTAGATGCGGTATTCCCTGAGGTTGGTGGCGCCCTCCGGCTTCGGCCAGGTCTTGCCCGGCTGCACCTTGGAGTTCTTGGGAAGCGTGAGTTCGACCATTACCTCAGATCCTTTCGGATGGCGGGCTTCGGCACCATGGTCAGTATACCCTGGCCTTCGGCGCGATCTTGGCAAGACTGATGCCGCCGTCCTTTTCCGCCACCAGCGGCTCGGTGTGCACGGGACGATAGCTGAGGCTCACCTGGCCGTCCTCGCTTAGCCGGGCCAGCGTATGCTTGCGCCAGATAATGTCGTCTCGGGCCGAAAAATCTTCGCGCGCATGCGCGCCGCGGCTCTCCTTGCGCGCCTCGGCGCCGTAGACCGTGGTGATGGCGTTGGCCATCAGATTTTCCAGCTCCAGCGTCTCGACCAGGTCGGAATTCCAGATCATCGAGCGGTCGGAGACTTTCAGGTCCTTGAGCTCGGTCCATATCTGCGAAATGCGCTTGCAGCCGTTTTCGAGCGACTCCTGTGTGCGGAACACGGCGGCGTCTTCCTGCATCGCCTTTTGCATTTTCTCACGCAGAACGGCGGTTGGCGTCGAGCCATTGGCGTGGCGCAGCCGGTCGAAGCGGTCCATGATGTTTTCGACCGAGGCTTCGTTGGGCGAAGGGATCGCCGAATTGCGGTCGATGACCTGGCCGGCGCGGATTGCGGCGGCGCGGCCGAACACCACCAGATCGATCAACGAGTTCGAGCCCAGCCGGTTGGCGCCGTGCACGGAGGCACAGCCGGCCTCGCCGACCGCCATCAGCCCGGGTGACACCCGGTCAGGATTCTCGACCGTCGGGTTCAGCACCTCGCCCCAGTAGTTGGTCGGCACGCCGCCCATATTGTAGTGCACCGTCGGCAGCACCGGGATCGGCTCCTTGGTCAGGTCGACGCCGGCGAAAATCCTGGCCGATTCCGAAATGCCCGGCAGCCGCTCATGCAGCACGGCCGGATCGAGATGATCGAGATGCAGGAAAATATAGTCCTTGTTCTTGCCGACCCCGCGGCCTTCGCGGATCTCCAGCGTCATGCAACGCGAGACGACGTCGCGCGAGGCCAGGTCCTTGGCCGACGGCGCGTAGCGTTCCATGAAGCGCTCGCCCTCGGAATTGACGAGATAGCCGCCCTCGCCGCGCGCGCCTTCGGTGATCAGGCAGCCGGCGCCATAGATGCCGGTCGGATGAAACTGCACGAACTCCATATCCTGCAGCGGGAAGCCGGCCCGTGCCGCCATGCCGCCGCCGTCGCCTGTACAGGTGTGGGCCGACGTCGCCGAGAAATAGGCGCGGCCATATCCGCCGGTCG
Organism: Mesorhizobium sp. LNJC405B00; assembly: GCF_000502615.1. Classification (NCBI taxonomy): domain Bacteria; kingdom Pseudomonadati; phylum Pseudomonadota; class Alphaproteobacteria; order Hyphomicrobiales; family Phyllobacteriaceae; genus Mesorhizobium; species Mesorhizobium sp. LNJC405B00. Next base: position 91,188 of record NZ_AYWC01000008.1, read on the forward strand.
CCAGCACCACCATCTTGGCGGAGAAGCGATGGATGGTGCCGTCGTCGAGGTTCCAGGCGACGACGCCGGTGCAGGTGCCGTCCGGTTCCATGATCAGGTCGAGCGCAAAATACTCGATGAAGAACTGTGCATTGTTCTTCAGCGACTGGCCGTAGAGCGTGTGCAGGATGGCGTGACCGGTGCGGTCGGCGGCAGCACAGGTGCGCTGCACCGGCGGGCCGTCGCCATAATTCATCATGTGTCCGCCGAACGGCCGCTGGTAGATCTTGCCCTCTTCGGTGCGCGAGAACGGCACGCCGTAATGCTCGAGCTCGTAGACCGCCGCCGGTGCCTCGCGCACCAGATATTCCATGGCGTCGACGTCGCCCAGCCAGTCCGAACCCTTGACGGTGTCGTACATGTGCCACTGCCAGGAGTCCGGACCCATGTTGGACAGCGACGCCGCAATGCCGCCTTGTGCCGCCACCGTGTGCGAGCGGGTCGGGAACACTTTGGTGATGCAGGCCGTGCGCAGGCCCTGCTCGGCCATGCCGAGCGTGGCGCGCAGGCCGGCGCCGCCGGCGCCGACGACCACCACGTCGAACTTGTGGTCGACAAAGGTATAGCCGGTGGCCGATTTCGCGTCCTTGGCCAAATCAGCCTCCGAATGCCAGTTTGAGCAGGGCGAAGATCGAGGCGACGCCGACCGCTATGGTGAAAAACGTGCTGAGTGCGATCAGCGCCAGCTTCATGCCTTCGGCATGCACGTAATCCTCGATAATGACCTGCATGCCGACACGCATATGGGTGAGACCGGAAACGAGCACCAGCGCCAACACCAGCGCCACGAACGGACTGGCGAGCGCCGCCCGCACCTCGGCGAAGCCGGCGCCATTGAGCGCGATCAGGAACCCGACGAAGAACAGTATCAGCGGGATGTTGGCAATGGCCGTCAGCCGCTGTCGCCAGAAATGCCCGGTGCCTTCGCGGGCCGAGCCCAGACCGCGGACCTTGGCCAGCGGCGTGCGCATATCGTTGTTGTTCGTGCCGCTCATCACAAGGTTCCCCGCGCCATGTAGCCGGCGACCCAGATCAGCAGCGTGAGCAGGATGGAACCGGCGAGCGTCGCCCAGGCGATCTTCGATGCCGTGTGTTTCTCCAGCCCGGCGCCGGTGTCCCAGACGAGATGGCGCACGCCGCCCAGCATGTGGTGCATCAGCGCCCAGGTGTAGCCGAACAGGATGAGCCGGCCGAGCCAGGTGCCGAAGGCCCAGTTGATCCAATCGAAAGCGCCTTGCGAACTCGCCGCCGCCATCAGCCACGCGGCGACCAACAGCGTGCCGAAATACAGCGCCCCGCCAGTGATGCGATGAATGATCGACATCGTCATGGTGATCGGTGGGCGGTAAATCGTCAGGTGCGGCGAGAGCGGCCGTTCACGTCTGGCGGTTCGGGTGGCTGGTGATTTGCTCATGGCTGCCCCAGTTCGATGTCCGGAGCCGCGGTGGAAAGCGGCACTTACCGCCTCGATATATGACTTCAGACAGCCGGTTTCTAATGCTCTTTTTGCACCGCGTCAAAGCCGGAAAATCGTTTTGAAAACGTCATTTGGTCTGACAAAAGGCTGCTGTTTCGCTTCAATCGATTTGGCCACCGTCGAAAGCCGGCGCACCGTTCGCTGCAGTGCGGCATTTCCTTTGCAATCGACGCCAGGCTATCGTTTGCAGGTCTGTGGTGTCGAGCCCCTCTTCATCACCAGCGCCTCGCGCGCGTCGATCACGATTGCGTCATGCGACGCCGCTTCCTGGTAGCGGCTGGACTGGTTGGCGGGTGATGCGGCAAACTCCTCGGTCGTGCCGTCTGGCCTGACAACGCGCAGCGCCGTGCCGAGGTTCTGGATGGTGATCACACCGCCATTGCCGCATCTGTAAGTCGCCGTGCCGACAGCAGACCGCGGGGCCGTAAGGTCGGTGACGATCTTGGCTGGCGGTGCGGCAGGTGCTGCAGCCGTTGCGGAAGCCGGGGGCGCCACAGGTGGGGCGGACTGCTGAGCCGGCGCGGGCGCGACAGTGGGTGGTACGGTATTCACCGCCGTCGGCGCGCCATTCTGCGGCACGCAGGCTGCGGCAGTCAGCAAGGGGATCGACAACAGCGTCACCCGAAACGTCCGGCGTAACGCCATATGCTGTCCTCCTGCGCGGCTAACTAGCCGCGATGTTCCACCAAGATCAAGCTCACCCGACGTCAGCGTAGTTGTGTGCGTCGCGGCCGATGGTGCGGGCAAGCATGGCCGAATGATGACGCCCGGGTTTTCCATCCCGTCGGATATTAACCATGTTTGGCGAGAGATCGCCGCCGGATGCGCCTGCCCTCTTAACAAAGGTTAAGAAAAGGTTAATTTCCGATTCGATCGGGTCCACAGCAGAGAGGACACCATGCTTTCGAATTCAGGAAAAGCGCGCCTTGCGGCGCTTGTGCTGGCGACAGCCAGTCTCGGCTTCGCCGCCCCGGCAATGGCCTGGTCGCGCCATCATGACCGCGTCTATGCCGATTCCCTGGGCAATCTCGTCATCGACAGCGCCGCCGGCTACAAGCGCATCGTTGTCGGCCAAGGCAGGCTGGCCAAGAAATTGTCCGACTACACCAGCGCCGGGCAGCCGGAAGCGGAACCGGAAGTCCTTTATGAAGACGAGGCGGATCACATCTCCAGGCGTGGCTGCTACCAGCCGCCGGTGTTCGTGAAGGGCCGCTCCTATATGTACGGCCTCTCCGATGGCGAAATGCCCAACCTCAGCCCTTGCCGCTGATGCTCCGGCACGGCCGAGAGGCCGTTTAAGCGAGACGCTAACCGACGCTGCCTGTATCCGGGATGAACACCGTTTCCGCCCGCTCATAGGACAATCGCACGCTGTCGCGGCCGTTCTTCTTGGCCTTGTAGAGCGCTTCGTCGGCGCGCCGCATCAGCGGCTCCAGCCCTTCGTCGCCGGTGCGCGCCGCGACGCCGAAGCTCGCGGTCACCCTGGTGCCCGGCGGCAACCCGTCGACACTGCCGGCCGAATAGTGCGTGCGCACGGCTTCGGCAAACAGCCGCGCCGTGGCAAGATCGCTCAGCGACAGAAGCACAGCGAACTCCTCGCCGCCGATGCGGCCGGCAACCGCACGCGTGCCGGCGGCCGCGCGAAGCTTGGCGGCGAAGTCGGCGATCACCTGGTCGCCCGCGGCATGTCCGTATTTGTCGTTGAGCGCCTTGAAGTGATCGAGATCGGCCAGCACCAGCGCGACCGGCACCTTGGTAACAGCGCAATGCTGCAGCACCAGCAAGGCGCGCTCCTCGAAACCCCTGCGGTTGAGCAGGCCAGACAGCGGATCGGTGTGCGTCTCGGTCTTCAGCGCCTTCATCACGTCGAGCGCAGCTGCCGAGAACAGGCAGAGCGCGATCAGCAACGACAGCAGCGCGTGCGTCAAAAGCGCCGTCGTCCAGTAGGACGAGCCATAAAACCCGTCATAGCTGGTGAACGGCCCGTGCGAGATGACGACGAGCAGCGTGCGGCCGATGAAGTTCAGCCCGGACAGCAGCGACAATACGAACAGGATTTTTTCCGTCGGGCCGTTCTTGCGCACGGCGCGCAGCTCGGCGGCGACCAGCAGGCTGAGGCCGCCAAAGCCGAAATTGATCGACAGGATGCGCCAAGTCAAGTCCGGCTGGACGAACAGGAACCAGCAGAATGCCACCATCCCGCCACCCGCCAGAATGCCGATCGCGATATAGGGCACGCGCCTGCCATAGCGTGAGATGATCGCACCGACGAGGCAACAGGCGGCGAGCGTGAAGCAGAGGTTGGAGACCAGCTTGGTCAGCACCATGCCGCCGGGCAGCGTGAAATACTGCAGCAGGAAGCCGGGCGCGGACACGCAATAGCTCGTGCCGAGCACAGCCAGATAGGGCCGGTGGCGCTGATAGAACCACAGCACGAGGAACGCCGCGCCGAGCGCCAGCGCGATCGTCGGATTGAGCAGCGCTATGAACAGGCCGGTGTCCAAAGGACGGTGACTTCCCGCTTGACGTCAGGGAAGACCTTAGAGCGCAAGCCCCAACAAGCGGTTAAGCCGGGACGAATATGCAAGTCGCCACTCATGAAGCTGGTGCACGGAACCGGGACCTGAGGCCGGCGTTTCCTGACAGCAATCAAGGAGAAGTTGTTCATGGCCGACACGATCACGCTGACCGATCACGAAGCAATTCGCTCATGGGCCGCAGGGCGCGCCGGATTTCCGGCGATCGTCGATGTATCGCCCGAGACCGGAACGCAGCCGTTGCTGAGGCTCGTCTTCGGCCAGCACGCCTATCAGGACCAGGATCAGCCTGAACGCCCGGTCAACGCAGGCGGCTACGAGCTGGTCGAATGGGACGAGTGGTTCAAGATCTTCGACGAGCGCGAACTGGCGCTGGTGGTCGCGGCCGACGAACCCGGCAGCCGGGAGGAATTTCATGAAATCATCCGCCGTGCCGGCTAGGGCATATACCCCAAGGGTCTTAGAGCGGCGCGCTTTAAACAAAACCCCGAACGGTTTTGCCGTTCGGGGTTTTGCATACGCTCAGATCAGGCTTGAACCAGTCTGCGCTATTTCCAGTCGCGGATGTCGACGAAATGGCCGGCGATCGCCGCCGCCGCCGCCATGGCCGGCGATACCAGATGGGTGCGGCCCTTGAAGCCCTGCCGGCCTTCGAAATTGCGGTTCGAGGTCGAGGCGCAGCGCTCATGCGGCTTCAGCCGGTCGTCGTTCATGGCCAGGCACATCGAGCAGCCCGGCTCGCGCCAGTCGAAACCGGCGGCAATGAAGATCTTGTCGAGACCCTCGGCCTCCGCCTGTTCCTTGACCAGACCGGAGCCCGGCACGATCATCGCATCGACATGCGCACTCACCGTCTTGCCTTCGACCACCTTGGCCACCGCACGCAGATCCTCGATGCGGCCATTGGTGCAGGAGCCGATGAAGACGCGGTCGAGCGTGATGTCGGTGATCTTCGTGCCCGGCGTCAGCCCCATATAGTCGAGCGCGCGGATCTTTGACGTCCGCTTGTTCTCGTCCGTGATCTCTTCCGGATTGGGAACGACGCCCTGCACCGAAACGACGTCCTCGGGCGAGGAACCCCAGGAGACGATCGGCGGCAGCTTGGCCGCGTCGAGCACGATCACCTTGTCGAAATGCGCGCCCTCGTCGGACTGCAGCGTCTTCCAGTATTCGAGCGCGGCGTCCCACGACGCGCCCTTCGGCGCGCGCGGCTTGCCCTTGACATAGGCGAAGGTGGTTTCGTCGGCCGCGATCAGGCCGGCGCGCGCGCCGCCCTCGATCGACATGTTGCAGATCGTCATGCGGCCTTCCATCGACAGCGCGCGGATCGCCTCACCGGCATATTCGATGACATAGCCGGTGCCGCCGGCGGTGCCGATCTCGCCGATGATGGCGAGGATAATGTCCTTGGCGGTGACGCCTTCCGGTAACTGGCCATCGACACGCACCAGCATGTTCTTGGCCTTGCGCTGGATCAGCGTCTGCGTCGCCAGCACATGCTCGACCTCGGAGGTGCCGATGCCATGCGCCAGTGCGCCGAAGGCGCCATGCGTCGAGGTGTGGCTGTCGCCGCAGACGATCGTCATGCCAGGCAGCGTGAAGCCCTGCTCCGGCCCGATGATGTGGACGATGCCCTGGCGGATATCGTTCTCGGAATAATATTCGACACCGAAATCCCTAGCGTTCTTGGCCAACGCCTCAACCTGGATGCGGCTTTCCTCGTTCTTGATGCCGAATTTGCGCTCCGGCGAGGTCGAGACATTATGATCGACCACGGCCAGCGTCTTTTCCGGATGCCGGACTTTTCTGCCGGTCATGCGCAGACCTTCGAAGGCCTGCGGGCTGGTCACTTCATGGACGAGATGGCGGTCGATGTAGAGCAGACAGGTGCCATCATCCTGGCGATCGACGACATGGTCGTCGAAAATCTTGTCGTAGAGGGTGCGCGGTGCGCTCATGTGCGTAAATCCGTCGATTTGCAAAAAGGGGAAGGGCAGACGCGCCGAAGCCTTCGGCCCGGCGAAAGCGGCTTAGCTAAGTTGGCTGGTGAGCGCGCCGGAAATGCGCGAAGAGAAACGCGACGGCAGGCGTTTTCTGTCCTGCAGCACGAAACCCTTATAGGCCGGATCGCCAAAAAGCTCTTCCATGGCGTGGCTCATACCAATGTTTTGGCTTTTCGGCAATTGCGGCGTGTTTTCGCTTCTCCCCTTGTGAGAGAAGGCGAAGAGGGCGGCGCTCAAAGCACCTCGAACACAAAAGTCTTTACCAACGCATCCGGCTCGGCGATCGCATAGCAGCGGAACCATGGGCTTTGCTCGGCCGGCCGCCATTTCCCGGCCCGCTCCAGCCCGTCGAACACGGCCTGGAAGCCGCCGCTGTCAAACACCTGGTCGCGCACGGTGAAGATCGCGTGGCCGCCTTTTCTGGTGATGCGGACAAGCTCGTGCAGGCCGGACGCCGGCGCATGGCTGATGGTGAACACGCCAGTCGAGAAGAAGGCGCGGAAATGCCCGTCTGGCCAGGGCAGCGGCCCGCCGAGCATTGCCTGCTTCAGATCGCCATAGGCATTGCGGCTGCCGGCGATCTTCAGCATGTCGTCGGAGAGGTCGAGCCCGGCAATGTCGTGATAACCCAGCGCCTTCAATGACGGGCCCGACAGGCCGGTGCCGCAGCCGGCGTCGAGCAGCGGGCCTTCACCCACCTTCACATGGCGCGCCACCCAGGCGGTGATCAGGAACGGCAGCAGATAGCCGAGCGAAGCGGTCTCGCCGTCATAGGTCGCGGCCCAGTCTGCATAGGCCTTGGCCAGCCCTTCCGGCGTGTCGGCCGAATAGACGGTACCCAGCGCCGCATTGGCCTTGTCGATCGTCATCGCCTGCATCCTCCGGAATCCTGTCCTCCGCGATCGTAGCCGTGCCCGCGTCGGACTTCTATTCCTGCTGCGCCCGCCGCAGTCGTTGCTCCAGCCCCCGCAGCGCCAGCGACAGGCTGACGGTGAGGATGAGATAGATATAGGCGACGATCGTATAGGTCTCGAAGAAGCGGAACGAGCCGGCGGCGTAGATCTTGCCCATCTGCGTGATGTCGGCGACGCCGAGCACCGAGACCAGCGAGGAATCCTTGACCATGGCGACGAAGTCATTGCCGAGCGGCGGCAGGATGGTGCGGATCGCCTGTGGGAAGACGATCAGCCGGAAGCGCTGCGTGCGCGTCAGCCCGAGCGCCTTGGCAGCCTCGATCTGGCCTTTCTCGACCGACTGGATGCCCGCGCGAAAAACCTCGGAGATGAAGGCGGAATAACCGATGGTCAGCGCCATGATTGCACGCCACAACAGCGACACGTCGCGCACCAAAAGCTCGCCGAGATAGCCGGCGTTTTGCAGCGGCGCGGTCAGCGCATTCCACGCAGCCACGAAGGCAGGCGCGCCGGCGAAGGCGATCCAGAACAACAGCACCAGGATCGGCACGCCGCGGATGATCTCGACATAGAAACGAGCGATCTGCCTGAGCCAACGCGACCCCGACAACCCCATCAGCGCAATGCCGAGCCCGGTGGCGGAAGCCAGCGCGAAGGCGACCACGGTGACAAGAATGGTGATGCCGATGCCTTTGGCGACGGTGGCAAAAACCTGGGCGTAGAGATCGCTGGTGGCAATGGAGAGCGCAGCGACGACGGCGAGCGCGATCGCGGCGGCAAGCCACCAGGGAAAATCGGGTTTTGAGGTTGAGGCGAGCATCAATGCCCAACGCTGGTGAACAGCTGCGCTCGCAAGATCTGCCGATCTCCCCCCTTGCGGCGGAGATGTCCGGCAGGACAGAGGGGGGTGCTGTCCCTCCAACCTGTCAAACGGTTACAGTCACAACCTTTGGCCTCTTTGGAAAAGCTCAAAACAAAAGGGAGGCGATCCTTCACACCCCCCTCTGCCCTGCCGGGCATCTCCCCCGCAAGGGGGNGAATGAAAGCTATTTCGTAGCGTTCCTTCACGCCCCCCTCTGCCCTGCCGGGCATCTCCCCCGCAAGGGGGGAGATCGGCACCTTCAGCGGCCGTCGCGCCAAGACGGCCTACTGCCCCATCTTGTAGTCGAGAAACCACTTCTTGTTCAGCGCCTCGATCGTGCCGTCGGCCTTCAGCGCCGCGATCGCCGCGTTGACCGGTTTCACCAGGTCCGAGCCTTTCGGGAAGATGAAGCCAAAATCCTCGGTGCCGAGCGGGCCGCCGATCAGCTTGAGCTTGCCGCCGGAGGCATCGACATAGCCTTTGCCGGCGGTGCCGTCGGTCAGGACGACATCGACGTCGCCGGATTTCAGTGCCTGCACCGAAGCGCCGAAGGTCTCGAACTGCTTGATGCGCGGGTTCTGCTCATTGCCGTCGAGCACGCTGTAGACGGCGGTGTAGAACGGCGTCGTTCCGGCCTGCGCGCCGATCAACCCGTCCTTGAAGGCGGCGAAGGTCTTGGCGTCGGTGAAGCGGCTTTCATCGGCGCGCACCAGCATGAACTGCTCCGAACGCATATAGGGGTCGGAGAAATCGACCTTCTCCTTTCGGTCGTCCTTGATGGTGATGCCGGTCATGCCAATGTTGTACTGGTTGTCGGAAACCGCCTGGATCATCGCGTCCCAGGAGGTGTTCTGGTACTCCACCTTGAAGTTCAGCCGGCTGGCGATTTCGTCCATCGCGTCATACTCCCAGCCGATCTGCTTGCCGGTCTTGGCGTCGATGAACTGCAGCGGCGGATAGGCGTTTTCCGTCACCACCACGACCTTCTTGCCGCCGAGATCGGGCAGCGCATCGGCCGCCCATGCAGCGACGGGCGCGAGGAAACAGGCCGCGAGGGCGGCCAGCAGCAGCTTCGATTTGGTCATGACACGCTCCAGGATGAGAAGCCCGCTTGCAGCCGGGCTCGCATGAAAATCCAGGCGCGACTTTAGCCGTCCGCAGACGGCTTGCAAGCCGGTCCGGTGCTCAGCGTCCGGTGAAAGCGGATTCCAATGCCTTCAACCAACGCGGTTTTAGAACGCCCCGTGGTCGGAATTTATTCCGTGATTGCGCCGCCGGCAAACCAGGCCCCTCCTGGACACGGGAACCCGTCAGATGACGGATCAGGATGGTGACGTAGCCTCACGCAGCTTGGCGACAAATCCGGTCAAGGTCCGGTGCAGCGACTTCAGCTCCTCGACTTCCAGCGGCATGGCGCAGGCAAGGCCTGCGGATACGTCCTTGATGCGGGCGCGCAGCGCCTGGCCCTTGGCAGTCGGTTCGACCAGCACGCGGCGCTCGTCGGCCGGATCGCGACGGCGGGTGACGAGACCAGCCGCTTCCATCCGCTTGAGCAGAGGCGTCAATGTCGCCGAATCCAGCCCCAGCGCCTCGCCGAGTTCGCCGACCGTGCTCGGCGCATGCTGCCACAGCGCCAGCATCGCCAAATATTGCGGATAGGTCAGGCCGAGCGGGTCAAGAAGCGGCCGATAGAGCTTGGTCATCAGCCCGCTCGCCGAATAGAGCGCGAAGCAGAGCTGCTGGTCGAGGCGCGGAACGGCGATCCTCCCGGCGGTGTCCGCCGGGACTTCGCTGGCCCTGGTTTCGGTCTTCGTCGTCATGCTGCCTTTGCCGGAAGCGCCACGGTCGAAAGCGCCACCTCGACATTGCCTTTGATCGCATTGGAATAGGGGCAAATCTGATGCGCGGCCGATACAAGCGCTTCCGCCGCCGCCTGATCAAGGCCTTTGGTCTCGGCGGCCAGTGCGACACCAAGTTTGAAGCCTTCACCATTGGGAAGCAGGCTGACGGTGGCGCTCACCGCCGCATCGTCCAGCGGCAGCTTCTGCTTGCGCGCGACGAAGCGGATGGCGCTTTCGAAGCAGGCGGCATAGCCGACCGCGAACAGCTGCTCGGGATTGGTGGCGCCACCCTGTCCGCCGAGCTCCTTCGGCAAAGCGAGGTCGACCTTCAGCAGGCCGTCGCTGGTCTCGCCGTGGCCGGCGCGGCCGCCGGTGACGCGAGCCTGTGTGGTGTAGAGTGCCATGTCAGTTCTCCATTTTATTTGTACACTATCATTTAGTGTACAAGATAATTCGAGTCAACAGCCATGGCCAAACTCTCGCCGGCAATCGTTCACAGTCTGGTGAAACGAAAAAAGGCGGCCGAAGCCGCCTTTTCAAAATCCTTGGACCAGGTTTATTCGGCCGGGGTCGCTTCCGCCGCCTTTGCAGCCTCGTCGGCGGCCTTGGCGGCTTCGTCGACGGCCTTCTTCTCGGCAGCTTCCTTGGCGGCCGTCTCGGCGGCCAGCGCCTGGGCAGCGGCAACCTTCTCGGCTTCGATGCGGGCCTTCTCGGCGTTCAGCGCGTCGCGTTCCTCATCGTTGAGCTTGCGGGCGCGCACGCCGGTGTTTTCCGAAATACGGGCCGACTTGCCGCGACGGTCGCGCAAATAATAGAGCTTGGCGCGGCGCACCTTGCCGCGGCGCACGATCTCGACGCCTTCGACCATCGGCGAGTAGACCGGGAAAACGCGCTCGACGCCTTCGCCGTAGGAGATCTTGCGGACGGTGAAATTTTCCTGGAAGCCGGCGCCGGCGCGGGCGATGACGACGCCCTCATAGGCCTGGACGCGGGTGCGGGTGCCTTCGGTCACGCGGACCTGGACGCGCACGGTGTCGCCGGGCTGAAACTCGGGAAGCTTGCGCTTGGCTTCGATCTTGGCGGCCTGTTCGGCCTCGAGCTGACGGATGATATCCATCTCAATAGTCCACTTCTTGTTCTTCCGACAGTCAGAGCGTCCGACACTCGCCTTGCAGTTCCATTGACCGCTCGGCTATGCCCTTTGTCCCCGAGACATCTTGTCTTCGAAACATTGGGCAGGGGCGACTACACCGTCATTGTTGACGGGTCCGGGAGATTTTTCTCGCCAGTACGGGCGGGCACATACAGCTATTTCACTGACTTGTCACGCCTTGGCCCTGTCTTTTTTGGTCGCATGCCACCACGCAATCGTCCAGTGCAGGGTTGCGCCGGCCCTTCAAGCTTCCTAATCCGGGAGCAGCGCACTTGTCCGGCGGCCTCACAATGTCTGTTTTCGACGCAGTCCTGCTCTTCCTCGCGGGTTTTCTGTCAGGCGCCGTCAACGCGGTTGCCGGCGGCGGCACCTTCATAACCTTCGGCGCCATGACGCTGGCCGGCCTGCCGCCGATCGTCGCCAACGCCACGTCCTCGGTAACGCAGTTTCCCGGTTACATCACCTCGACGCTGGCTTACTGGACCGACATCAAGCATTTCTGGCGCGGCGCGCTGCTGCTTTGCCTGATCTCGGCTTTGGGCGCGCTGGCTGGTGCGCTCATCCTGCTGGCGCTCTCAAATCCGTCGTTCCGCGCCCTCGTGCCGTGGCTGCTGCTGGCCGCAACCGCCTTGTTCGCCGCCGGGCCGTGGCTGAAACCAACGCCGAAGCCTGGGCATGAAGCCACGGTCGGCTCTCTGGCCGGTTCGCTGGCGCAGTTCGCTACCGCCATCTATGGCGGCTTCTTCGGCGCCGGCATGGGCGTCATGATGCTGGCGACGCTCGGCCTGACGCAATCCGGCGACTATCACCGGCTGAACGCGCTGAAGAACATGCTGGCCGTGGTCATCGCCGCCGTTGCCATACTGGTCTTCGTTTCCGGCGGCGTTGTTGCCTGGCCTCAGGCAATCGTCATGATCCCCGGCGGCGCGCTCGGCGGCTATGCCGGCGTCTGGATCGCCAAGCGCGTGCCGCAAAACGCAATACGCGGCTTCGTCATCGCCGTCGGCCTGTTTCTCGCCGTCTACTATTTTGCCAAGGGCTGAGCGGCGAGCAAATCCGGCCGGCGCTCCCTGGTCAGCTTCTCGGACTCGGCGCGCCGCCACGCGGCGATCTTCTTGTGATTACCGGAGACCAGCACGTCGGGGATGGGGCGGCCTTCGAACTCCTGTGGCCGCGTGTAATGCGGGTGTTCGAGCAGGCCGTTCTCGAAACTTTCTTCCTCGCCCGACACCGCATTGCCCATGACGCCGGGCAACAGCCGCACAACGGCGTCGAGCAGTACGAGCGCCGCCGGCTCGCCGCCCGACAGGATGAAATCGCCGATGGAGACCTCTTCCAGTCCACGCGCCTCGATCAGCCGCTGGTCGACGCCCTCGAACCGGCCGCAAACGATGACGGCGCCTGGCCCGCCAGCCAGTTCGCGCACGTGCGCCTGCGTCAGCGGCTTTCCACGCGGGCTCATCAGCAAACGCGGCCGCGGATCGCCCGCCGGCGACGTGTGGTCGATCGCCTTGGCCAGCACATCGGCGCGCATCACCATGCCGGCGCCACCGCCGGCCGGCGTGTCGTCGACGGTGTGATGGCGATCGCTGGCGAAGTCGCGGATCTGGATAGCTTCCAGCGACCATGTCCCGACTTCGAGCGCCCGTCCGGCCAGCGACAGGCCTAGCCCGCCCGGAAACATCTCGGGATAGAGCGTCAGCACCGACGCCTTGAACGTCACCGGTTGCCTCCGGCTTCGCGCGGCCCGCGCGGTCGGCCCTTCGCGTCGAAATCTTCTTCGCGCGGCGCGTCGCCATCCTCATCCTCGACAAGGCCGGCGGCTGCCGGGTCGACGCGGAGAAAACCTTCGGCGATCGAAACCTGAGGCACGGCGGCCTGGGTGAACGGGATCAGCACGCCTTTGCGCCCGCCGAGGGTAACGTCGAGAATGTCGCCGCCGCCGAAATTATGCACCGCCACCACCTTGCCGATGACCGCGCCCTTATCGTCGCGGACTTCAAGTCCGACGAGATCGGCGTGGTAGAATTCGTCCTCCTCGCCATCGTCGGGCAGCATCGAGCGGTCGACGAACAGCTCGGTTCCGGCCAGCGCCTCGGCGGCATTGCGATCGGCAATGCCCTTGAAGCGCACCACCACGACGGTGTTGGCGGGCCTTATGTCGGTGATCTGGAAAACGCGGCCGTCCTTGGCATAGAGCGGCCCATAATCGGCCAGCGCCATCGGCTCGCCAGTGAAAGTCTTCACCCGCAATTCGCCCTTGATGCCGTGGGCGGCGCCGATCACGGCCATTTGCACGGGGTTCTGGGGCTTCGACATGGCTTATATCCTTTGCCCTGCTCTAACGCCCTACCGGCGTCATTTCAATGACAGGTTCTTCACCGCTTCCTAACCCGGCTGCCTGACAATGGCGGCATGCAGGAATTTCTCATCCCGGCAAAACCCGACCTCCAGGCAGCGCGCGAAAGCTGGCTGAAGATGCTGGCGCGCGAGCGCCGGCTGTCGCCGGCGACCGTCGAAGCCTATGAGCGCGACACGCGCCAGTTCCTGCATTTCCTCACAGGGCATTGCGGCGGCTCGCCTGGTCTTTCCGACATCGCCACTCTCCGCCCGGCCGATCTGCGCGGCTTTCTTGCCGCGCGGCGCAACGCCGGCGCCGGCGCCCGCACGCTCGGACGCGGCCTCGCCGGCATCCGCTCGCTGCTGCGCTTCCTCGAACGGCGGGGTCTCGCCAATGCCGCCGGTGCCGCGGCGTTGCGCGCGCCGCGCCAGCCGAAATCGCTGCCCAAGCCGCTGACCGCCAGCGATGCCAAACATGTCGTGTCGGTGGAAGGCCAGCTGGCTGAAGAGCCTTGGATCGCCGCCCGCAACGCCGCCGTGCTGACGCTGCTTTATGGATCGGGCCTGCGCATTTCCGAAGCGCTGGGCCTCAGCGCCGCCGACCTGGCATCGGAAGCCGACACCGTGCTGCGCGTCACCGGCAAGGGTGGCAAGACACGGCTGGTGCCAGTGCTGCCGGTGGCGCTGCGGGCCATCGCCGAATACCGAAAACTTTGCCCCTATCATCTCGACCCCAAGGGCCTGCTGTTTCGCGGCGCCCGCGGCGGGCCGCTCAACCCGGCCATCGTCCAGCGCGACATGGCCAGGCTGCGCTCGGCGCTGAACCTGCCCGACACCGCGACGCCGCACGCGTTGCGCCATTCCTTCGCCACCCATCTGCTCGGGCGCGGCGGCGACCTGCGCACCATCCAGGAACTGCTCGGCCACGCCAGCCTGTCGACGACGCAGGTCTATACCGGCGTCGACACCGCAAGGCTGCTCGAGATTTACGAATCCGCGCATCCCCGCGCGTGACCACTGTATAAGTCCAGGACAATTTCCCCACGCCGGTTAACCGTTTCGCCGCTTTTCAGTCCTAGAACCGCACCATGAAACGCGCCCTTGCCATTGCCGATCGCGCGGCCCTTGTGTCGCTGAAGCTGCTCGTCGCGCTCAACGCCGTGTTTTGCCTGTCTTTTCTCGTCGCACTGCTGCTTGCCATGGGCAGGGCGCACGCCGAAGCCCCGGCCTGCGCCGGCGCCGATCTGCTGTCGGCCCTGCAGAAGGAAGACCCCGCCGCCTATGCCAGGATCGAGACGGAAGCAGCAGCGACGCTGAACGGCAAGGGCCTGTTGTGGAAGCTGGAGAAATCAGGCGAAAAGCCATCCTTCCTGTTCGGCACCATGCACATGACCGACCCGCGCGTGACCACTCTGCCGCCGGCAGCCAGGAAAGCCTATGACGCCGCCGGCACCATCATCATCGAGACCACCGACGTGCTCGACAAGCAGAAGATGATGGAGGCCATGCTCAAGGAACCCGAGCTGATGATGTTCACCGACAACACGACGTTGTCGTCGCTGTTGTCGCCGGAGGATGCGGCAGTGGTGAACAAAGGGCTCGATGCGCGCGGCATTCCGCCGGCGAGCGTCTCCAAGATGAAGCCGTGGCTGCTGTCGGCCATGGTCGCGCTGCCGGTCTGTGAGGTCGCCCGTCAGGCAGGCGGCGCACCGGTTCTGGACGTCAAGCTGGCGCAGGACGCCAAGGCCTTGGGGAAGCCGGTGGAAGGGTTGGAGACCGCTGCCAGCCAGCTGCGCGCCATAGCCTCGCTGCCGATTGCGTTCCACATCAAAGGGCTGGTCGAGACCCTGAAGCTCGGCGACAAGATAAACGACATCAACGAAACCATGATCGTGCTTTACCAGCGCGGCGACACCGGCACCTTCTGGCCGCTGTTGCGTTCGATCTCGCCCGACGAAGACGACGACGCAGGTTACGCCGAATTCGACCGGACGATGATCACCGGCCGCAACAAGGTCATGGCCGACCATGCCGCACCGATCCTGGCCAAGGGCAATGCCTTCATGGCCGTCGGCTCCATGCATCTTCCCGGCCCCGAAGGCCTGGTCGAGGATTTTCGCAAGGCCGGCTATACCGTCACCGCCGTCGACTGAGCAGCGCCCGTCTTGAATACCGAATCACGTAAGCCCGGCTCTGTGCGGTGCGCAACTGATTCGCAAAGCGGAGGCGGTTGGCCCTATTTTTGGCGGAAAAGGCCAGCTAAGCTCGTTCTACCTCGTTCGTGATTGATTTTGCGGGGGGAAATACAGGCCAACAAGCGGTTGCGAATCAGAATTTTCCTGCGTTCGTCAATTTGAAGGCCTAGTATGAACCCGTTCAACGGTTGCGCGTTGAGGGGTGTTGATTGATGCTTTTCATCCACGGAGGACACTTTTATGGCGAACCCTAACGATCCAGCGCCCAGGTCGGGTGGTGGCAGCGGCTGGCTGATTGCGCTGGTCGTCGTCATCCTTGCGATTGTCGCGTACTATGTTTTCGGCAGAAGCGGCGAACATCCTGCGCCCGCAGAGCCGCCGGCAGCCAGCACACCGGCGCCCGCACCTGCACCGGCTGAGCCGATGAAGCCCGCCGAACCGGCTCCCGCACCAGCCCCTGCGCCCGCACCGGCTCCTGCGCCAGCCCCGGCGCCTGCTCCGGCGCCGAGCCCGTAATCTGGCCAACTGATCTGGCATCTTGCTTCCAACCCAAGAACGGCCCGCTGAAAAGCGGGCCGTTTTGTTTGGGGCACCTATCGGCGAGCGTCGCGATTCTTCACCGCCCCTCTGTGCTGCCGGACATCTCTCCTCAAGGGGGAGATCGGCTGTCTCACGAACAGCGCCGGGTTAGAAACGTGAGAAACTTGAAAGCTCGCGACGCGGCGGTGAAGTCCAATCTCCCCCCTTGAGGGGGAGATGGCCGGCAGGCCACAGGGGGGTGCTGTCCCCTCCAGCGTTTCCTTAAATATGGATCGGCTTGAAGAACGTCGCCAGCGCCGCTTCCTTGACCGCTTCCGACATTGTCGGATGCGCGTGGCAGGTGCGGGCGAGGTCTTCCGAGGAGCCGCCGAACTCCATCAGCACCGCCGCCTCATGGATCATCTCGCCGGCGCCGAAGCCGACAATGTGGACGCCGAGCACGCGGTCGCTGGCTTTGTCGGCGAGGATCTTCACGAAGCCGTCCGTGTGCAGCATGGCGCGCGCGCGGCCGTTGGCGGTGAACGGGAATTTGCCCATCTTGTAGTCGATGCCGGCCTTCCTCAGCTCTTCCTCTGTCTTGCCGACCGAAGCGATTTCCGGGCTGGTGTAGACGACGCTCGGAATGACGTCGTAATTCACATGGCCGGCCTGGCCGGCAATGGTCTCGGCCACCGCCACGCCTTCATCCTCGGCCTTGTGCGCCAGCATCGGCCCGGCGATGACGTCGCCAATGGCGTAGATGCCGGCCACGTTGGTCCTGAGATGCCCGTCGGTCTTGACCCGGCCGCGCTCGTCGACCTCGACGCCGGCTTCTTTCAACCCGAGGCTGTCGGAATAGGCCCGGCGTCCGGTCGAGATCAGCACCGCGTCGGCCTCGATGGTCTCGGCCGCACCACCCTTGACCGGCTCGAAGGTAACGGCGGCGCCCTTTTTGGCCTTGGTCACCCCTGTCACCTTGGTGCCGAGCTTGAACTCGAAACCCTGCTTGGAAAGCAGGCGCTGGAACTGCTTGGAGACCTCGCCGTCCATGCCGCCCAGGATGGTGTCGAGGAATTCGACCACGGTGACCTTGGCGCCGAGCCGTGCCCAGACCGAGCCGAGCTCCAGACCGATGACCCCACCGCCGACCACCACCAGATGTCCCGGCACTTTCTCCAGCGACAGCGCGCCGGTCGACGATACGATCACCTTCTCGTCGATGTCGACCTTGACGCCGGGAATGCCGGCGACATCGGAGCCCGTGGCAATAACGATATTTTTCGTCTCGATCTCCTCGACCTTGCCGTCCTCAGCCGTCACCGACACCTTGCCGGCCGCAACCACCTTCCCGGTGCCACGGAAACTATCGATCTTGTTTTTCTTGAACAGGAAGGCGACGCCATTGACGTTGGCCGAAACGGTCGCGTCCTTGTGCGCCATCATCTTCTTCAGATTGAGTTTCGGCGCCGGTATCTCGACACCCAGCGCATCGAAGGAATGGCCGGCCTCGGCGAACATCTCCGAGGCATAAAGCAGCGCCTTGGATGGGATGCAGCCGATGTTCAGGCAGGTGCCGCCGAAAGTGGCGTTCTTCTCGACCACCGCGACCTTGAGCCCGAGTTGTGCCGCCTTGATGGCACAGACATAGCCGCCCGGTCCCGACCCGATGATAACGACATCATAAGCCATGTTCGTTTCCCTTAGCTTGGGGCTCAGCGGCCGCCGCTTACATTCAGGATTGCGCCCGTCGTGTAGGACGCTTCATCCGACAAAAGATAGAGAACGGCATGCGCGACTTCATCCGCCGTGCCGGCTCGTTTCATCGGCAGCATGTCGCGGAACCGCTCGACCCGGTCCGGCTGGCCGCCCGAAGCGTGGATCTCGGTGTCGATGATGCCCGGCCGTATCGCATTGACCCGCACGCCTTCGGTCGCGACTTCGCGCGCCAGTCCGAGCGTGAAGGTGTCGATCGCCGCCTTGGACGCGGCATAGTCGACATATTCGCCTGGCGAGCCGTGTAGCGACGCAGCCGACGAGATGTTGACGATGGCGCCGCCCTGGCCGCCATGCTTGCTCGACATGCGCCGCACCGCTTCGCGGGCGCACAGAAACGAGCCGATGACATTGATGCGCATCATGCGCTCCAGCCGCGCCAGGCTCATCTCATCGACGCGCGCCTTGACGTCGACGATTCCGGCATTGTTGACCAGGGCGTCGAGCCGGCCATAGGCGCTATCGACGGCTTCGAACACGGCGACGATGTCAGCCTCGACGCCGACATCGCCCTTGACCGCTATCGCTTCACCGCCACCGGCCTCGATCTCGGCGACCAGCGCCTGGGCCGCGGCCTCGTTTGCGGCATAGTTGACCGCGACGCGGTAGCCGGCCTTCGCCGCAAGCCGGCAAGTGGCCGCACCAATGCCGCGGCTGCCGCCGGTGACCAGAAGAACTTTCTTCGCCGCGCTCATTCCTGGCAACCTTTCAGCAAAAACACATCCCACGGCAGTTTCGAAAAACCGTTGGAGCCAAAGGCAGACGACATCTGCAACGATGGACCAAGATCGGGGAAGATCAGGCTCTGCGGCGCGTCCGTGCCTTCGGCCGCCAGCAGCGCAATGTTGCCCTTGTGGTCGGCGCTGTAGACCACGCCCTGCCAGACCGTGCAGGCGGCAAGCTCGTCACCGGTGACGTCGCCGGTCGGGCATTTGTACATCAGCGAGCCATGCGGTCGCGAAACACCGGAGGTCCACATCACAATGCCGTCGAGCACGATCCCCTTGTCGAGCACCATCTTGAAGGTATTGGTGACGGTGGCCGCACCCATCGTCGGCCGAAAATCGATTCCGGCATCGCTCTCGGCATCGCCATAGACAGCAAGCGCCAGCGGGCAGGCGGCATGCGCCTCGTAACCCGCTGCGAGAACAGCCAGCCCGGCCATAAATCCGATCATTGGCGAAGCGATGTTTGTCATGAATTGCTCTGGCTGCTCTCGCGGCCGTCGGCGTTTTCGAGCACCTCGAAATCGGTCATCAAGACCAGCGGCTCGCCGGCCGCATCCAGTCCCCAGAAGGAATAATAGTTCCCATCACCGAAGCCAGTGTCGAACATGGCTATATTAAGCGGATTTCCATCAACCGGATTATCCATGCGGAACTTGTCGAACGAGCATGCAACGTCAGCAAGATAGCTGTCGAGTTCCTCCTGGTCGGACATCAGCGTCAGAACCGACTTGTCCATGAACGAAGCAACATTATCATCGACAATAAATCCAGACTTCCAGGACGATGTGCCGACGTCGCGGACGAAGGCAGCCAACTCCCACCGCACCGGCAAGCCAGTGCCAAACCGCAATACCGCTGCAGCAACACGGCCTTGCGCCTCAAGCAACGTGACTGGATAGCATCCCGGCCTGACCTTACGGCTAAACACAGGCCGTTCCAGCCCGGTAATCAGTGGATCGCAAGCGATGATTTCGCCGGTCGGTAGCTCAAGCTCACCGATCGCGGTGACGATGATCTTCCGCTCCGCCATTTCGGCTTCGCTGAGAGCGAAGACACCGAGATTGCTGCTCGCCGGCGCCGAATCCCATTCAGTCGATGTCGCCGGCGGAGAGATGGCGGCGGAAGCCGCCGGCCGGGAACGCCTCAATACGCTACCCGCTACTCGACCCAGCTTGAACCCAAACCGCGCCAGCCAGCCGCTCATGACGGATCAGCTCCGATCACAAATCAAGCACCAGCCGTTCCGGATCTTCCAGGCTGTCCTTGACGCGGACCAGGAAGGTCACCGCTTCCTTGCCGTCGACAATGCGGTGATCGTAGCTGAGCGCCAGGTACATCATCGGCCGAATCACGATCTGGCCGCCGACCACGACGGGCCGGTCCTGGATCTTGTGCATGCCAAGAATGCCCGACTGCGGCGCATTGAGGATCGGCGTCGACATCAGCGAACCGTAGACGCCACCGTTGGAAATCGTGAACGTGCCGCCTTGCATGTCGGCGACCGACAGCTTGCCGTCGCGTGCGGCGATGCCCAGCCGGCCGATATCCTTCTCTATTTCGGCAATCGACATCTGATCGGCGTCGCGCACCACCGGCACGACGAGGCCCTTTTCGGTGCCGACGGCGACGCCGATATGGGCATAGTTCTTGAAGATGATGTCGGTGCCGTCGATCTCGGCATTGACCGAGGGGATCTCCTTCAAGGCGTGGGTGACGGCCTTGGTGAAGAAGCCCATGAAGCCGAGCTTCACGCCGTGCTTCTTCTCGAAGATGTCCTTGTACTTGGTCCTGAGCGCCATCACCGCCGACATGTCGACCTCGTTGAAGGTGGTCAGCATGGCGGCGGTCGACTGCGCTTCCTTCAGCCGGCGCGCAATGGTCTGGCGCAGCTTGGTCATGCGCACGCGCTCCTCGCGCGACGCATCGTCGCCCGAGGACGGCGCACGCACGGCGACCGGAGCCGGTGCGGCCTTCGGAATTTCGGCCGACTGCGACGGCGCGCCCTTGGAAATCGCGTCGAGCACATCGCCCTTCAGCACCTGGCCGCGCTTGCCCGAGCCAGAAACCTGGTCGACCGACAGATTGTTCTCGGCGATCAGCTTTGCGGCAGCTGGCGCCGGCGGCATTGTGCGCGGCTCGACCGGCCCGGCATCGCCGGCGATCTTGGCGGTCTCGGCCGCGGCCTGCTTGGTCGTATGTGCCGCGTCGGGGCTCGACGCCTGCGACACAGCTTGCGGCTTGGTCTCCTGCTTGGACGCCGGGGCGGCGGCAGCGCCTCCAGCCGAGATCGAACCGAGCAGCGCACCGACGCCGACGGTCTCGCCTTCCTTGGCGGTGATCTCGCCCAGCGTGCCGGCGGCGGCGGCAGGCACTTCCACCGTCACCTTGTCTGTTTCGAGCTCGACCAGCGGCTCGTCGACGGCAATGGCATCGCCGACCTTCTTGAACCACTTGCCGATGGTCGCCTCGGTGACGGATTCGCCGAGAGTGGGAACGCGGATTTCGGTAGCCATTGTGCTGTCCGTTTCTTCTCTGTCTGTTCTATTCGCCGGGTTTTGTTCTATTCGCCGAGCGCGTCTTCGAGCAGGGCGGCGAGCTGCGCCAAATGCTTCGACATCAGACCGGTCGCCGGCGATGCCGCCGCCGGCCTGCCGGTGTAGCGCACCCGCTGATGCTTGGCGTCGATATGCGCCAGCACCCATTCCAGATACGGATCGATGAACGACCAGGCGCCCATGTTCTTGGGCTCTTCCTGGCACCACACCATCTCCGCATTGCGGAAACGCGACAGTTCGGTGATCAGCGCCTTGGCCGGGAACGGGTAGAGCTGTTCGACGCGCAGGAGATAGATATCGTTGATGCCGCGCTTCTCGCGCTCCTCGTACAGGTCGTAATAGACCTTGCCCGAGCACAGCACGACGCGGCGGATCTTGGAATCCTTGGTGAGCTTGATCGCCTGGTTCTGCAACAGCTGGGCGTCGTCCCACAACAGCCGGTGGAACGAGCTTTCGCCCGAAATCTCCGGCAGCGTCGACACTGCCCGCTTATGGCGCAGCAGCGACTTCGGCGTCATCAGGATCAGCGGCTTGCGGAAGTCGCGCTTCAGCTGCCGGCGCAGTATGTGGAAGTAGTTGGCCGGCGTCGTGCAGTTGGCGACTTGCATATTGTCTTCGGCGCAGAGCTGCAGGAAGCGCTCGAGCCGGGCCGAGGAATGTTCCGGACCCTGGCCCTCGTAGCCATGCGGCAAGAGACACACGAGGCCCGACATGCGCAGCCACTTACGTTCGCCGCTGGAGATGAACTGGTCGAACACCACCTGGGCGCCGTTGGCGAAATCGCCGAACTGCGCTTCCCAGAGCGTCAGCGCCTTCGGCTCGGCCAGGCTGTAGCCATATTCGAAGCCAAGCACCGCCTCTTCCGACAGCATCGAGTTGATGACTTCGTAGCCGGCCTGCGCCGCCGACAGATTGTTGAGCGGGATGTAGCGGGTCTCGTCCCGCTGGTCGTAGAGCACGGAATGGCGCTGCGAGAAGGTGCCGCGTTCGGAATCCTGGCCGGAGAGCCGGATCGGATTGCCGTCGAGCAGGATGGCGCCGAAGGCCAGCGCCTCGGCCGTCGACCAGTCGATGCCTTCGCCGGAGTCGATCGCCTGGCGGCGGTTTTCGAGGAAGCGGATGATGGTCTTGTGCGCCTCGAAACCCTTCGGCACCTCGGTCAGTTTCTTGCCGATGTCCTTCAGCACCTTGACCGGCACCGCGGTTTTCCCGCGGCGCTGTTCGTCCTGGTTGTCGGCGGTGCGCAGGCCGGACCAGGCACCGTCCAGCCAGTCGGCCTTGTTGGGCTTGTAGTGCTGGCCGACTTCCCATTCGGATTCCAGATGGGCGCGCCAGTCGGCCTTCATCTTGTCGAGTTCGGCCTGGCTGATGTGGCCCTCGGCGATCAGCCGCTCGCCATAGATCTGCACCGTCGTCTTGTGGTTGCGGATGTTGGCGTACATGATCGGCTGGGTGAAGGCTGGCTCGTCGCCCTCATTGTGGCCGAAGCGGCGATAGCAGAACATGTCCACCACCACCGGCTTGTGGAACTTCATGCGAAATTCGATCGCCACCTTGGTGGCATGCACCACCGCTTCCGGGTCGTCGCCATTGACGTGGAAGATCGGCGCCTCGATCATCTTGGCGACGTCGGACGGATAGGGCGACGAGCGCGAGAAGCGCGGATTGGTGGTGAAGCCGATCTGGTTGTTGATGATGAAATGCAGCGTGCCGGCGACGCGGTGGCCGCGCAACCCCGACAGGCCGAGGATTTCGGCAATCACACCTTGGCCGGCAAAGGCGGCATCGCCATGCAGAAGCAGCGGCAGCACCTTGGCGCGCTCTTCCAGCGGCACGATCTCCTCGCGGCTGCGGCCGAACAGATAGTCCTGCTTGGCGCGCGCCTTGCCCATCACAACCGGATCGACGATTTCCAGATGCGAGGGATTGGCGGTCAGCGACAGATGCACCTTGTTGCCGTCGAATTCGCGGTCCGACGAGGCGCCGAGATGGTACTTGACGTCGCCCGAGCCCTCGACCTCGTCAGGAGCGGCCGAGCCGCCCTTGAACTCGTGGAAGATGGCGCGGTGCGGCTTGGCCATCACCTGGGACAGCACGTTCAGCCGGCCGCGATGCGCCATGCCGAGCACGATCTCCTTCATGCCGAGCTGGCCGCCGCGCTTGATGATCTGCTCCAGCGCCGGGATCAGGCCTTCGCTACCATCGAGGCCGAAGCGCTTGGTACCCTTGTACTTGACATCGATGAACTGCTCGAAGCCTTCGGCCTCGACCAGCTTCTGCAGGATCGCTTTTTTTCCCGTAGCGGTGAAGGAAATCTCCTTGTCGGCACCCTCGATGCGCGCCTGGATCCAGGCCTTCTCCTCGGGATCGGAAATGTGCATGAACTCGACACCTAGCGTCGAGCAATAGGTGCGGGTCAGGATCTCCAGCATCTGCCGGATGGTGCCGAATTCGAGGCCGAGCACATTGTCGAGGAAGATCGGCCGGTCGTAGTCGGCTGCGGTAAAACCGTAATTTTCCGGCGACAGCTCGTTATAGTCCTCAAGCGGCTTGGCGATGCCGAGCGGGTCGAGATTGGCGTGCAGATGGCCGCGCATGCGGAAGGCGCGGATCATCATGATGGCGCGCACCGAATCGCGCGTCGCCTGATGCACGTCGGCATCCGATAGCACGACGCCATTGGTGACCGCCTTGTCCTTGACCTTCTTTTCCAGATGCTTCTCGACGATGCCCCAATTGCCGTCCAGCGCCGACACCAGTTCGCCATTGGCCTGCAGCGGCCAGGACGGCTTTGCCCAGGAAGCGCCCTTGGCGTTCTTGCGCACATCGCCGGCGTCGTCGTTCAGCCCGGCGAAGAAATCCTGCCATTCGGGGTTTACTGACTCTGGATCATCCTCATAGGAGGCATACAACGCGTCGATATAGTCGGCATTGCCGCCATACAGGAAAGAGGTGAGCGAAAATTGGTCGTTGGCCTGATCTTGTCTTGCCATTTTTGTCTGCNCATTGCCGCCATACAGGAAAGAGGTGAGCGAAAATTGGTCGTTGGCCTGATCTTGTCTTGCCATTTTTGTCTGCGGAGCCTGGCTCCGTCTCCTTTTCAAAAGCGAATAGTGAGTAGCGAATAGCGAGTAGGGATTTTTTCCGGGTCGCGCCGTTACTCTCTTTTCCCTATTCGCTATTCACTACTCGCTACTCACTTAGCCTTTGATCGCCTCGACCAGGGTCGTGCCCAGACGCGCCGGCGATGGCGATACCTTGATGCCGGCCGATTCCATCGCCGCGATCTTGTCTTCCGCGCCGCCCTTGCCGCCGGAGATGACCGCGCCCGCATGGCCCATGGTGCGACCGGCCGGCGCAGTGCGCCCGGCGATGAAGCCCGCCATCGGTTTCCTGCGGCCGCGCTTGGCCTCGTCCTTGAGGAACTGCGCGGCGTCTTCCTCGGCCGAACCGCCGATCTCGCCGATCATGATGATCGACTTGGTCTCGTCGTCGGCAAGGAACATTTCGAGCATGTCGATGAACTCGGTGCCTTTTACGGGGTCGCCGCCGATACCGACGGCGGTGGTCTGGCCGAGGCCGACATTGGTGGTCTGGAACACTGCCTCATAGGTAAGCGTTCCCGAGCGCGAAACAACGCCGACCGAGCCCTTGCGGAAGATGTTGCCGGGCATGATACCGATCTTGCATTCGTCGGGGGTGAGCACGCCGGGGCAGTTCGGGCCGATCAGCCGCGAGGTCGAGCGGTCGAGCCGCGCCTTGACCCTGACCATGTCCATCACCGGAATGCCTTCGGTGATGCAGACGATCAGCGGGATCTCGGCTTCGATGGCTTCGAGGATGGCTTCGGCGGCGCCCGCCGGCGGCACATAGACAACCGAGGCATTGGCGCCGGTCTTTTCCTTGCCCTCGGCAACGGAAGCGAAGATCGGCAGGTTTTCGCCCTTGGCGCCGGTCCAGGTCTCGCCACCCTTCTTGGGATGGATGCCGCCGACCATCTTGGTGCCGTGATAGGCCAAGGCCTGCTCGGTGTGGAACGTGCCGGTCTTGCCGGTCAGGCCCTGAACCAGCACCTTGGTGTTCTTGTCGATGAGAATGGACATCGGAGCCCTTTTCTAAAAGCCGTTGATCGGGGAAGGCGAGACGCGCCGGTAGACGCCGCTCACCATGTCTTGCCAGCTGTCGCTGCCGGCAGGTTTGAAATGCAGTCGCATCCGGTAGGCATCGGCATTGTCGAAAATATACGTCACGCGCGCTGAGCCACGCGGCGACGACCGCTCCAGAACCAGCTCATCGCCGTTCCACGTTCCTGTGGCCGGCGAGGCCGGCACAAAACCCATGGAGTCGAACTGGTGCATGGTGAAGAGCCTGTTTGGCTGATCGAAGCCGAACACGCTGTGCGAGCCGAACGAGACCGTGCCGTCGCGGCGCTGGCGATAGCGCTGGACCACGAACAGTCCGCCGAACTGTGCCTCTGCCAGCACGTCCGACGTCGCCGGTCCGCCATCGGCCCACTGCGTTTCCGCCACCTCTTCCTCGCCGCGCCACGCGCCGACCAGCGCCTGCAGGCGCTGGTGATCGGCCGAGAGCGAGAAGGCGTTCATGATCAGAGCCGCTTCAGGTCGGAGACGGTGAGGTCGCTCTTGGCGTTGCCGGTGTTGAGCGTCGTTGCCGGTTCGAACATCAGCACCACCGGCTCGGCGGTCAGCGACCGCGGCCGGTGCTCGACGCCGCGCGGCACGACGATGAAATCGCCCTCGCCGAGCTCGACCGGACCGTCGCGGAAATCGATGGCGATGCGCCCGCGCAGGACGAGGAAGGCTTCGTCCTCATGCTCATGCGCATGCCAGTCGAAGGTCTCGCCGAACTTGGCAACCTTCGCCTGGCTGTCATTGACGTCGCCGGCAATATGCGGATCGAAGACCTTGCTGATCTTCGCATCCGCCGCCTCGACGAGGTTTATCTTGCGCGGAGGCATTCGCCTTCAGCCCTTCACCGCCGCCACGATCTTCTTGGCTGCGTCGTCGAGATCGTCGGCCGACACGACGTTTAGACCGCTGTCGTTGATGATCTTCTTGCCGAACTCGGCATTGGTGCCTTCAAGGCGCACCACCAGCGGCACTTGCAGGCCGACTTCCTTGACCGCGGCAATGACGCCCTCGGCGATGATGTCGCACTTCATGATGCCGCCGAAGATGTTGATCAGTATGCCTTTGACGGCCGGATCCTTGGTGATGATCTTGAACGCCGCCGTCACCTTCTCCTTCGACGCGCCGCCGCCGACATCGAGGAAGTTGGCGGGCTCGGCGCCGTAGAGCTTGATGATGTCCATAGTCGCCATGGCGAGGCCGGCGCCATTGACCATGCAGCCGATATTGCCGTCGAGCGCGACATAGGCGAGGTCGTATTTCGACGCCTCGATCTCCTTCTCGTCCTCTTCGGTGGTGTCGCGCAGTTCCATCAGTTCGGGGTGGCGGAAGAGAGCGTTGTTGTCGAACGACACCTTGGCGTCCAGCACGCGCAGGCGGCCGTTTTTCATCACGATCAGCGGGTTGACCTCGAGTAGGCTCATGTCCTTCTCGACAAAGGCCTTGTAGAGGATCGGGAACAGCGTGCCGGCATCCTTGGCGGCATCGCCGGTGAGGCCCAGCGCTTCCACCAATATGTCGACGTCGATGGTCGTCACGCCGGCCAGCGGATCGATGGCGCGGGTGATGATCTTTTCCGGTGTGTCGTGGGCGACGCCTTCAATGTCCATGCCGCCCTCGGTCGAGACGACGAAAGCGATGCGGCCGACCGAGCGGTCGACCAGGATCGACAGATAAAGCTCGCGATCGATGTCGGCGCCGTCCTCGATATAGAGGCGGTTGACCTGCTTGCCGGCGGGGCCGGTCTGCTTGGTCACCAGCGTGTGGCCGAGCATCTCATTGGCGTTGGCAACGACTTCGGCAACCGACTTAGCCAGCCGCACGCCGCCCTTTGCGTCGGGCGACAGTTCCTTGAACTTCCCCTTGCCGCGGCCGCCGGCATGGATTTGGCTCTTCACCACATAGAGCGGACCGGGAAGCGCTTGTGCCGCGGCTTCCGCTTCGCTTGCCTTGAACACCGGCACGCCTTCGGCCACCGGCGCGCCAAACGACTTCAGCAGCGCCTTGCCTTGATATTCATGGATGTTCATCTGGATGGTCTCCGGATCGGCTGCTTTGGGGGATTACTTCGAGGCGAGGTGCGGGGCGATCTTGACGCAAGCCTCGGTCAGGCCCTGCACTGTCGCCACCGAAGCGTCGAACATCTTCTGCTCGGCCTTGTTGAGGTCGATCTCGATGATGCGCTCGACGCCGCCGGCGCCGATGACAACGGGAACGCCGACATAGGTGCCCTTGACGCCATACTGGCCCGAGAGATGCGCAGCACAAGGCAGCACGCGCTTCTTGTCCTTGAGGTAGGATTCGGCCATCGAGATCGCCGAGGCGGCTGGCGCGTAGAAGGCCGAGCCGGTCTTGAGCAGACCGACGATCTCGGCGCCGCCGTCGCGGGTGCGCTGGACGATCTGGTCGAGCTTTTCCTTCGAGGTCCAGCCCATCTTAATGAGATCGGGCAACGGAATGCCTGACACAGTGGAGTAGCGGATCATCGGCACCATGGAATCGCCGTGGCCGCCGAGCACGAAGGCGGTAACGTCCTCGACCGAGACCTTGAATTCCTCGGCGAGGAAATAGCGGAAGCGCGCGCTGTCGAGCACGCCGGCCATGCCGACGACATGGGTCTTGGGCAGGCCGGAAAACTTCTGCAGCGCCCAGACCATGGCGTCGAGCGGGTTGGTGATGCAGATGACGAAGGCCTTGGGTGCATATTTCTTCAGCCCGGCGCCGACCTGTTCCATGACCTTGAGGTTGATGCCCAGCAGATCGTCGCGGCTCATGCCTGGCTTGCGCGGCACGCCCGCGGTGACGATGCAAACGTCGGCGCCCTCGATGCCGGCATAATCATTGACGCCGGTCAGCCGGGAATCAAAACCGTCGACCGGCGACGACTGCGCGATATCGAGCCCCTTGCCTTGCGGAATGCCCTCGGCAATATCGAACAGCACCACGTCGCCGAGGTCCTTGAGGCCGATCATGTGAGCGAGCGTGCCGCCGATCATGCCGGAGCCGATGAGCGCTATCTTGTTGCGTGCCATGTGAGGAAATTTTCCCTTTGTCTGTGACGACGCCCAAAATCCCTGGCGATCTGTTGACGGCGTCGAGGAAGAGGCCGGAATGCTATGGTCTCAGCTAGATTTCGCCGCATCCAGTAGCCCCGGTGGAAAATATATTCAAACGATTATTTTCGAGTGAATGATTTCAATCGGTTAGAAACATTGGGACTTACGTAAACGTCAAAGTTTGTAAGCCGATTTGGGAGATTTTACACAATGAGCGTGGAAATCAGAAGATTATATCCAGGCGATGACGCCCTTGTGAAGCGCATCGCCGAGGACGTGTTCGACGAGCCGGTCCGGGCAGACAGGCTTGCTGCCTACCTCGCCTCATCATCAGGTCATCTCATGATCGTGGCATTGGCCGACGGCGTCGTCGACCAATGCCCCACAATCATCCACCGCCATCCCGACAAGGTCAACGGACTCTACATCGACGAAGTCGGCGTCTCACCCGCCTACCAGCGCCAAGGCATCGCGCGAAAAATGCTCGACGCGATGTTCGCGCTCGGCCGCGAGCAAAGGTTGCGGCGAAGCCTGTGTTGGAACCGAGCCGGACAATGTTCCATCGCGCGGGCTTTATGAAAAACGCAGGGAGGAGCATGGGCAGGCGGAGGCGTTTGTAATGTATGCGTATGACCTTTAGGCGTCGACGGGACAGCGCCCCCCTCTGCCTTGCCAGGCATCTCCCCCACGAGGGGGGAGATCGGACGTCACGCGACCTTTCGCCAATCTCCAATGGCCGCAGGAATGAGCGGAGCGCCGAAACCGCCAATCTCCCCCCGTGTGGGGGAGATGTCCGGCAGGACAGAGGGGGGCGCGAAGGATCACTACATAATGACCTCTTCGAACCCTCAGACCTGCACTTCCGCCTTCGCCTTTTGCCGTTCCGCCCAGTCCTGCAGCCAATCCCGGCTCTGCATTTCGATCAGCCGCGAGGCCGTGCGCTCGAATTCGAACACCTCGTTGCCGCGCCTGGCCGTATAGAGCTCAGGGGGCGAGGCATCGGCGCTTACCACCAGCCGCGTGTGATGATCGTAGAGCGTGTCTATCAGGAGGATGAAGCGCTTGGCCTCGTTGCGCTTGCCTTCGCCCAGCACCGGCACGTGATCGATGAAGACGGTCGAGAAGCGGCCGGCAATCGCCAGAAAATCGCGCGCGCCGAGCGGCTTTTCGCAGAGATCGGCGAAGGAAAACCGCGCCGCATTGCCGGAAGCAGCCGGTATTCTCACCTGCCGCCCCTTGAGCGTCAGCGCGGTCTCGGCCGTTGCCGCCCCGTGCGTCATCGCCTGCCAGGCTTCGTCGAGCATACGATCGGCTTCGGCATCCGCCGGCGTGACATAAACCGGCGTGCGGGCGAGCTTTTCCAGCCTGTAGTCCTTGTCGGCATCAAGCGTCAGCACATGGGCGTGGCGCTCGAGAATGCTGATGAAGGGCAGGAAGAGCTGGCGGTTCAGCCCGTCGCGATAAAGGTCCTGCGGCGCGACATTCGAGGTGGCGACCAGAACCACGCCGTTGGCGAACAGCGCCGAAAACAGCCGCGACAGGACCATCGCATCGGCAATGTCGGTGACCGAAAACTCATCGAAGCACAGCACCCAGGCCTGTTCGGCAAGCTGAAGCGCGACCGGCGGGATCGGGTCGTCCTCCTTGACGTCGCCGTTCTTGCGCGCCTGCCGGTGCTTCTGGATGCGGTCCTGCACATCGGCCATGAAGTCGTTGAAATGAACGCGGCGCTTGCGCCTGACCGGCAACAGCTCGAAGAACATATCCATCAGCATGGTCTTGCCGCGACCGACGCCGCCATGAATGTAGAGGCCCTGGACGACCTCGCGCGTCTCGCGCTTGCGGGCAAACAGCCAGCCGAGCGCGCTCGACTTGTGCGCCAGCCGCTTGACCGAGATCTCGTCGGTCAGCCGGTCGAGCGCGGCGGCGATGCGCTCCTGCGCAGGATCGCGCTCGATGGCGCCGGTTGCGACCAGATGGTCGTAGCGCTGCCTGACGGTCGCATGGGTCTGGAGGCAGTCACGCAGATGCATCGGTCACGTCGCTTACTTTGAGCGGATTGCTCCAGGAAAGATCAGGGTGTGTTGAGGTTCAGGTCAGGCCGAGCCGAGAATGGTGGCTCCTGAGAACCGGAGCGGAGCGTACTTAAGTACGCACCGGAAGCGCAGGAAGCCGCCGTTCGCAGGCCGGCCTCACCTGAATATCAGCATACCCTGCCTACCTTGTAAGCGATATCGGCAAGCCGTTGGTAGTCTGGCCGTCGAATTTCGAACCGCCCGAGGAATAGAGCCGCGCCAGCGTGCCGCCATTCTCGTCATAGAGCGTCAGCTGCTTGCCGGCGACGTTCCACGATTTGATGCCGTCGATGGGCGGCGGGCAATGCAGCGGCCCGGCGCGGAAGCCGGCGCCGAATTTGGTCTGCGGCGTCGCCACCTTGCAGCTCTGTCCGGACACGCTGGCGTTCCAGACGCCGGCAACGCTCGCAGCGGTAAGGTCGGAGGCTCCGGCCGGCGCCGATCCGTCCGGCGGCAGCGAGGCGACCTGCGCGCCTGCCGGCGCGGTCGGGAATTGCGATGGGTCGGTGGTGCCCGGCGCTGCCGGGGGCGGCAGTTGGCTTCCGCTCACCGTGCCGGCGGGCGCGGGCTGCAGCGGGGCGGGCTGCTGGTCATCCATCGATGAAAAACGCGAGGTCGAACAGCCGCTCGCAACGAGCGCTGCCAGCGATACGGCCATCAGCCCGCTTCTCGAAAAAATCATTCCAACCTCCGTCGGATCCGGCTGGGGGGAAGCCGTCCGCACAATCTCACCCCTCACCAAGATGGAGAAGGTGGCGAAATTTCAACCCGATATGGTTAAAATAGGGTTTGCACCACGAATTGTTGTAAATTTGTCGCAAAATGGCTGGCGGACAAAAGGCATGTCTTCGCTCTAGCGCGGTTCCAACCGGTACATTGGTTGCGAAAGCGGCACCGGAGCCCGCAGCAGGTCGGCGCATCGGCGGTCGAGCGCAACTGCCGGCGCAAAACTGACTGAAGCGCTTGAGGCGCAAGGCCTGGCGCGTGAGCGGTTTCGCGCCTTCCGTCCGGGCGAGCTTTGGGACGTTCCCGAGATCGAGCGCGGCTGAAGTCTGCATTTGGCCGTTTACGGCACTGCCGTTTTAGCCGATGTTCTATCGCAACAGGGGGAACAGATGAAATCAATCTTGGCAGTTTTGATCGCGCTGGTAATTTCGACGCCGGCCGCTTTCGCGGGCGAAATCTCCGATCGCGCCGCTGAAGCCGAAAAGGCACTGCAGGCGGGTGATGGCGCCGGCGCGCTGGACAAATTCCTCAGCGCCGAGGACGCTCTGTGGCAAGCGATGCCGCTTGGCGTGCAAAATGTGAAGCATATCCTGTCGGCCAGCGGGTTCGGCGCCTACGCCGAGCGCCCGAACCATGTCTACAAGCCGGGCGAAGAGATTGTGCTTTATATGGAGCCGGTTGGTTACGGCTACGGCTCGGATGGGCTCGGCAACAACCAGATCGCGCTTTACGTTGACCTTACCGTGCTTTCCCAGTCGGGCGAGAAGCTGGGCAGCGTCGAAAAGCTTGGTCGGGTCCAGCTCGCCTCGCGCTCGCATAACCGAGAGATGTTCTTCAAATTAAACGTCTCCCTGGATGGCGTTCCCCCCGGCAAATACCGCGCGGATTTCCTCATGCACGACGAGAACTCGCCAAAGACGGCGCCTTTCACGACCGACTTCGAGATTGCCGAATAGCGCGCCCAGTCGGAAAGAGCCTCGCGGCAACGGAACCAGAGCGCCGCAGATGCGTTCTTAAGCCGGCTGCAGGCCAGTCAATTTGCGAGGCATTGTCCATGATCAAATGGATCATCATTCTTCTGATCGTTGCTGCCGCCGCCAGCCTGCTCGGCATGCCGGCGCTGGCCGGTGCCGCCGCCACCGGCGCGCGCCTGCTGATCGGCATCGTTCTCGTCATCTTCCTGCTGATCGTACTCGGCGTTTTCGCGGTAACCTAGACGCAGCCCACACTGGTAATTCCCGCCCGTTTCCGCCATATAGCGGCGAAACGTACAGGAATTACCTCAGATCATGGCAGGCACTGCCTCCTTCGCCAAGATGAACGGCATCGGCAACGAAATCATCGTCGCCGACATGCGTGGCCGTGCCGATAGGGTCACGGCGGCGTCGGCTGTCGCGCTGAACGCCGATGCGGCGACCAGGTTCGACCAGATCATGGCGATCCACGATTCGCGCACGCCGGGCACCGCCTTTTACATCGACATCTTGAATTCCGATGGCTCGGGCGCGCAGGCCTGCGGCAACGGCATGCGCTGTGTCGTCCAGGCGCTGGCCGCCGAAACCGGCCAGAAGACTTTCACCTTCGAGACCCGCGCCGGCATCCTCAACGCCGTCGAACATGCCGACGGCACCATCTCGGTCGACATGGGCACGCCGCGCTTCGGCTGGCAGGATATCCCGCTGGCTGAGGAATTCCGCGACACCCGCATGATCGAGTTGCAGATCGGCCCCATCGACGCGCCGGTGCTCCATTCGCCTTCGGCTCTCTCGATGGGCAACCCGCACGCCATCTTCTGGGTCGAAAACGATGTCTGGTCCTACGAACTCGAGCGTTTCGGCCCGCTGCTCGAAAACCATCCTATCTTCCCCGAGCGCGCCAACATCACTATCGCCCAGGTAACGTCGCCGGAGACGATGATCATCCGCACCTGGGAGCGCGGCGCCGGCCTGACCAAGGCCTGCGGCTCGGCCGCTTGCGCTTCCGTCGTCGCCGCTGCCCGCACCCGGCGCACCGGCCGCAGCGTTACGCTGATGACGCCCGGCGGCGGCTCGCTGCATGTGGAATGGCGCGACGACGACCACGTCATCCTGACCGGTGCCGCTGAATGGGAATTTTCCGGCAGTTTCGATCCGTCGACCGGCACCTGGGCCCGCGACACCGAAAGCGCGGCCTGATGTCTGCACTTGCCGATACCAAGGGCCTCAACTCCCAAGGCATAGACGTCGTCACCTTCGGCTGCCGTCTCAACACCTATGAATCCGAGGTGATGCGGCGCGAGGCCGAAAGTGCCGGCCTCGGCGCGCTCAAAGGCGGGGCTATCATCTTCAACACCTGCGCCGTCACTTCGGAAGCGGTGCGCCAGGCCAGGCAGTCGATCCGCAAAGCCCGCCGCGAAAACCCGGCGGCGCGCATCATCGTCACCGGCTGCGCCGCGCAGACCGAACCGCAGAATTTTGCCGCCATGCACGAGGTCGACCTCGTGCTCGGCAATGAGGAGAAGCTGAAGGCGAACTCCTATCGCGCGCTGCCGGATTTCGGCGTCAACGACACCGAAAAGGCGCGCGTCAACGACATCTTCTCGGTGCGCGAGACCGCCGGCCACATGGTCGACGCCATTGAGGGCCGGGCGCGTGCTTTCGTCCAGGTGCAGAACGGCTGCGACCATCGCTGCACCTTCTGCATCATCCCCTATGGCCGCGGCAACTCACGCTCGGTGCCGATGGGCGCGGTTGTCGAGCAGGTCAAGCGTCTCGTCGGCAACGGCTACGCCGAGATCGTGCTGACCGGCGTCGACATGACCTCTTTCGGCGCCGACCTGCCGGGCGCGCCGAAGCTGGGAAAGCTGGTGAAGACCATCCTGAAGCAGGTGCCTGATGTGAGGCGGCTGCGGCTGTCCTCCATCGATTCGATCGAGGCCGACGACGATCTGCTGGACGCCATCGCCACCGAGCCCAGGCTGATGCCGCATCTGCATCTGTCGCTGCAGTCGGGCGACGACATGATCTTGAAGCGCATGAAGCGCAGGCATTTGCGTGACCAGTCGATCCGCTTCTGCGAGGATGTGCGCAAGCTGCGCCCCGAAATCGTCTTCGGCGCCGACATCATCGCCGGCTTCCCGACCGAGACCGAGGAGATGTTTCAGAATTCGATAAAGATCGTCGAGGAATGTGGGCTGACGCACCTGCATGTCTTCCCGTTTTCGCCGCGCGAAGGCACGCCCGCCGCGCGCATGCCGCAGGTCCGCCGCGAACTGGTCAAACAGCGGGCGGCCCGGCTGCGCGCCGTCGGCGAGGCCGCCTATCGCCGCCATTTGTCGTCGCTCCCGGGAACGCGCCAGTCGATCCTGGTCGAGCGCGACGGCCTCGGCCGCACCGAAGGGTTCACGCTTGCCGCGCTAGGCACAGGCGCGCCGGGCGAGATCGTCGAGGCAGACATCACCGGCCATGATGGCGCGCGCCTGATAGCCTCGCCCCTCACTGCCCGCGCCGCCTGAGACGATTGAAGCATGGCCGGTTTTTTCAAGAACATATTTTCGTTCGGCAAGAAGGAAGTCGTCGAGGAGCGCATCGACGAAACCGCTCCCCTGCCGCCGATCAAATGGGATGCGCTTGAGGCGCTGAAGCCGGCGGCCGAGCAGGTCGTTCCGGAGTTCTTGAAGCGCGAGGAGCCCGAGCCGCCGACGCCCCACCCTCCCCTCGATGGGGAGGGTCGCCACGAAGTGGCGGGGAGGGGNCACCCCCACCCCCAAGCTTCGCTTGGGACCTCCCCCATCGAGGGGGAGGTAAAGCCTGCGCCGCAGTCGGCGCCAGAAGAACCGAAGCCCGAACCCGCGCCGACCATCCCGCCCGCGCCGGAACCGGTCGTCCCATCCGAGCCGGAACCGTTGCCGGAGCCCGCGCCGGTAGAAGAACCGCAGCCTGAGCCGGAGATACCCGAGCCGCCTGCACCGGAAGAAGTTCCTGCGCCAGCCGTTCCGGAGCCGGCTCCCGAGCCGCAGCCCCAAGAAGTGCCGCCGGCGCCGGCCGAGCCGGAGATCGAACCATCGCGTCCGGAACCGCAGCTGGAGCCCGCTCCCGTCGAAGTGCCGACGCCTGCCGAGACTCCAGCAGAACCGGCCGCCCCGATCGAAGTGCCGCAACCGTCCGCGCCTCCCGCACAGCCTACCTCAGAGGTCAGCGCCGCCCCTCATCCGCCTGCCGGCACCTTCTCCCCGTATAGCCACGGGGAGAAGGACGAGGCGCCCCACCCTCCCCTCGGTGGGGAGGGTCGACGCGAAGCGGCGGGGTGGGGTGACAGCGCTGACGCCAGCGCAAATCACCCCCACCCCCAAGCTTCGCTTGGGACCTCCCCCATCAAGGGGGAGGTAAAGCGCACGTCGGTTGAAGCTGTACCCGCGCCGGTCGAAGCCAAGACCATCGTTGCCGAGCTAGCGCCCGCGCCGGCCCCGCAACCTTCGCCACAGTCAAAACCAGCTCCCGGCAAAGTCACCGTAACCAAAAAGGTCGAGCAGAAAGCCGAGCCGCAAAAGGCGCCCGAACCGGCGCCGCGACGCTCCTGGTTCCAGCGCATGCGCGACGGGCTTGCCCGCTCCTCGAAAGAACTCACCGGCAACATCGCCGGCGTCTTCACCAAGCGCAAGCTCGACGAGGAGACGCTGCAGGATCTGGAGGACGTGCTGATCCGTGCCGATCTGGGCATGGAAACAGCCTTGCGCGTCACCGATGCCCTCGCTGCCAGCCGCTACGGCAAGGATGTCTCCGACGCGGATGTCCGCACCATCATGGCGGCCGAGGTGGAGAAGGTGCTGGCCCATGTCGCCATGCCGCTGGAGCTCGACCTGTCGCACAAGCCGCATGTCATTCTGGTGGTCGGCGTCAACGGCACCGGCAAGACCACGACCATCGGCAAGCTCGCCGCCAAACTGACCGATGGTGGCCTGTCGGTGATGCTGGCCGCCGGCGACACGTTTCGCGCTGCAGCCATCGAGCAGCTGAAGATCTGGGGCGAGAGGACGAAGTCGCCGGTCATCGCCTCGAAGATAGGCGCGGATGCCGCCGGCCTCGCCTACGACGCTTTCGAACGCGCCAAGGAGGCCGGCTCCGACGTGCTGATCATCGACACCGCCGGCCGGCTGCAAAACAAGACCGAACTGATGGCGGAGCTGGAAAAGATCGTGCGCGTGCTGGGCAAGCTCGATCCGGAAGCGCCGCATACCGTGCTGCAGACGGTCGACGCCACCACCGGCCAGAATGCGCTCAATCAGGTCGAGATCTTCCGCAATGTCGCCGGCGTCAACGGCCTGGTGATGACCAAGCTGGACGGCACGGCGCGCGGCGGAATTCTGGTCGCGATCGCGGCAAAGCACAAACTGCCGGTCTACTTCATCGGCGTCGGCGAACAGGTCGACGACCTCGAACCATTCTCGGCCAGCGAATTCGCCAGGGCGATCGCGGGCGTAGCGTAAAAAGCACGATCCCGAAGAGCTGCAGGCTTTTTTGGACAAGATCATGCGTCAGAAGGAAGTCATGAACCCTCCCATCCTCGAACGCGACCCGTCCGACCCGCGAAAGAAGAAAGAAAGCGTCAATCCGCTGCTCAAGCTGGTGCTGGAACTCGGGCCGCTGATGGTGTTCTTCTTCGCCAATGCACGCGGCGCCTGGCTGGTGCAGAAATTTCCTGTCCTGGCCGAATTCGGCGGGCCGATCTTCGTCGCCACCGGCCTGTTCATGGCGGCGACGGCGGTCGCGCTGATCGCCTCCTGGCTGCTGCTGCGCACCTTGCCGATCATGCCGATGGTCTCGGGCGTCGTCGTCTTCATCTTCGGCGCGCTGACGCTCTATCTGCAGGACGACGTGTTCATCAAGATGAAGCCGACCATCGTCAACACCCTGTTCGGCGGCGTGCTGCTCGGCGGTCTGTATTTCGGCCGATCGCTGCTCGGCTATGTCTTCGATTCGGCCTTTCGCCTCGATGCCGAAGGCTGGCGCAAGCTGACTTTCCGCTGGGGCCTGTTCTTCCTGTTCCTGGCTCTTGCCAATGAAGTGGTGTGGCGGAATTTTTCCACCGACTTCTGGGTTACCTTCAAGGTCTGGGGCATCATGCCGATCACCCTGTTGTTCACCTTCAGCCAGATGCCGCTGATCCTGCACCATTCGATCGAGGATAAGGCCGAGAAGGTGGAAGAAGCCGGCAAGTAGAGCAATTCCAGGAAAAGTGTGAAGCCGTCCGGAATTGCGTCAGAATAAACGGAGACGGCCATGGAATTCGTCACCACGCGCGATGAACTGAGGACGATCTACAAGACGCCGCGGCCGACCGACACCTCGATGCGCAAGGAACTCAGGGCGCTCGACGGCCACTGCCGCTCTTTCATCGGCAAGAGCCCTTTCGTGCTGATCGGTTCTTCCGACGGCGCCGGCAATGCCGACGTGACGCCGAAAGGCGACAGACCGGGCTTTGCCCTTGTCCTCGACGACACGACCATCGCCATTCCCGACCGGTCCGGCAACAACCGGCTGGACACGCTGGAAAACATCCTGCTCAACCCTTCGGTCGGGCTGCTTTTTCTCATCCCCGGCATGAACGAGACGCTGCGCATCAATGGCGACGCCCGCATAACCGTCGATGCCGGTTTGCGCGAGCGCCTCACCGTCGACGGCAAGCAACCGCAAAGCGTCGTCGTGGTGAGCGTCAAGGCCGCTTACATGCACTGCGCCAAGGCCTTCATGCGCTCCGAATTGTGGAAGCCGGACAGCTGGCACGACCGCGCGACGTTGCCGACGCTCGGTCAGATCCTGTCCGATCAGATGGCGCATGCCGAAACTGCCGACGATTTCGACCGCTCGCTGGACGAGGCCTACAGCAAGACCCTGTGGTAAATTTCGCGTACGATTCGCCATTGCAGTCCTTTGCCGGTTCCCTAGCCCTGTTTCCCCGTGATCGAACTCCTCGCCATCTCCGGCAGCCTGCGCGCCGCCTCGACCAATTCGGCGCTGCTGGCGGCGCTGTCCGCGAACGCGCCTTCGGATTGCCGCGTAACTGTCTATGACGGGCTCGGCCTGCTGCCGATCTTCAACCCGGATGACGAAGGCGAGCGCACACCGGCCGAGGCCATGCGGCTGATCGAGGCCGTCACCAGCGCCGATGGCATCATC
Organism: Mesorhizobium sp. LNJC405B00; assembly: GCF_000502615.1. Taxonomy (NCBI): domain Bacteria; kingdom Pseudomonadati; phylum Pseudomonadota; class Alphaproteobacteria; order Hyphomicrobiales; family Phyllobacteriaceae; genus Mesorhizobium; species Mesorhizobium sp. LNJC405B00. The sequence continues at coordinate 129,283 of NZ_AYWC01000008.1, forward strand.
GTCTCCTGCCCCGAATATGCCCATGGCGTGCCCGGCGGCATGAAAAACGCTCTCGACTGGCTGGTCTCGCGCGACGCCGCAGTCGGCAAGCCCGCCATGCTGGCCCACGCCTCCGCGCGCTCGCTCTATGCCCGCGCCGCGCTGGCCGAGATCATGCGCACCATGTCGTTCGCGCTTTGTGAGAATGCGGTTCTGGAGATTGCCTTGCTCGGCAAGAAACCGCCGGAGATAGAAGCGATCCTGGGAGAGGACGAGAACCTGCGGGCCATGCGCGAAGCGGTGCAGGTTTTCGCGAGTTTTATACGCGCAAACGTTGCCTCGTCATCCTAGGGCGGAGCAAGGAGCGAAGCGACGCGGCGCAGACCCTAGGATGACGAACGAAAGGGTGCGGCGCACCCCAACGTGCCGCAGTGCTACCCCTTCCGCAACGTCTCGACATCGGTCACACCGACATACCAGTCGCGCGCGTTGACCTCTTCGAACACCACCCAGACGTCGTCATTGCTAAGCCCGGTGGCGTCCATGATGGCCGCCGTGACCTTTTTGGCAATGTCGGCCTTCTTGCCAGCGGGATCAGCGGCGATCACTTCCTTGACGATGCGGATGTTGACGAATGGCATGATGTCCTCCCCTTGAATTGTGTCTGATACCGCCGCCGCTGGGCGGCTTCGAAATCCGCTCCGGCGAACCGCTTGGCGGTGGTTCCGGCGGCCGCAGCGCAACAGGCGCCGCCGGCAGGCGCAGAAACGCCATCAAGGGCCGCCAGAGAAGCGTTTGCAGCAGCCTCAATACGTCTTCGCCCCGTTCACCATCAGCCGCACCATGTAGAGCGACGTGGTGCCGGCGATGTAGAGGCAGTTCAGCTTGTTGCCGCCGAACACGCAATTGGCGGTCACTTCCGGCACCTTGACCTTGCCGATCAGCGTGCCGTCGGGATCGTAGCAATGGATGCCGTCGGCGGCACTGGTCCAGATGCGGCCGGCCTCGTCGAGCCGGAAGCCGTCGAACAGGCCGGCCGTGCAGTCGGCGAACACCTTGCCGCCCGAGACCTTCTTGCCGTGCTTGCCGACGTTGAAGACCCGCATATGCGCGGGGTTCTGCGCGCCATGCGTGCGGCCGGTGTCGACGACATAGAGCTGGCTTTCATCCAGTGAAAAGGCAAGCCCGTTCGGCCGGACCATGTCGGTGATGACGGCCTCGACCTCGCCCGTATCCGGATCGACCCGGTAGACATTGCAAGCGCCGATCTCGCTTTCGGCCTTGTCGCCCTCATAGTCGGTGTCGATGCCGTAGCTCGGATCGGTGAACCAGATCGAGCCGTCGGATTTCACGACCGCGTCATTGGGCGAATTCAGCCGCTTGCCTTTCCATTCGGCCGCGATGGTGGTGACGGAACCGTCATGCTCGGTGCGGCTGACGCGGCGGCCGGAATGCTCGCACGTCACCAGTCGGCCCTGGCGGTCGACGGTGTTGCCGTTGGAATTGCCGGAGGGCTGACGGAAGACGCTCACATTGCCGTCGGTCTCGTCATAGCGCAGCATGCGGTTGTTGGGGATGTCGGACCAGACGACATAGCGGCCGGCGGCGAACCAGGCCGGCCCTTCCGCCCACTGACATCCGGTAAACAGCTTTTCCACCTGGGCGTTGCCGTTGAACAGCCGCGCGAAACGCGGATCCAGAATTTCGTAATAGTCTGCGGTCGCCATGCATTTCCTCCGGGCATCACGTGACGCGCGGATCAAGCCAGCCTGCGGGCGCGATGGCAAGGTGGCGCAGGCGCAATTTGTAAGACAAAAGGTGCCCGGCCGGCATGGCCCGCCAGCCTGTCCGGCCGTTTATGGTGCTGTAGCGCTGTATTAACCCGCTATGCGCCCTGTGCAATGGTGCATTGCAACATCTTCTTTTTGCATCGCACCATTCCTATGTCATGGTGCGAACGACCAAGGGAGGAACAAATTCACCGCTGATATGCGGCACGAAAGGACCCTTGCTATGGCTTTTGACAACCTCTTCTCCCGCGCGCGCTCCTCGATGGCCAAGCGCCGCCACTACAACCGCCTCGTCGCGGAAATCGAAAACCTAACGAGCCGCGATCTGGCCGACCTGCGCGCCGACCGCTCGGAAATGCTCTACCAGATCCACAGGCAGATCTACGGCTGAGCATTTCAGACGTCAGCGGGGCACCGCCCCCTCACCCGGATTGCCAAACCGAATTGCATGAGCAATTCGGGCAATTCGACCTCTCCCCCCGGGAGAGGAGCTAGCCTGTGCCGATGCTTCCCTCTTCTCCCCACGGGGAGAAGGTGGCCGCGTAGCGGCTCGATGAGGGGGCATGGCGCCAACGTCAGCCCGGTGCCGCGAGCGCCTTTTCAATCTGCGGCAACAGAACATCCCTCGCCGACTCCCCTGTCAGCGGCCCGACATGCTTGTAGGCAATCTTGCCGTCCTTGCCGATGACGAAGGTTTCCGGCACGCCGTAGACGCCCCAGTCGATGGCCGTGCGGCCGGCCTCGTCGACACCTATCGCCTGGAACGGATTGCCGAGATCACCAAGGAACCGGCGCGCGTTTTGCGCTTGGTCCTTGTAGTTTAGCGCGGCCATGACGAAGCGCTTGTCCTGCGACAGCTGCAAGAGCACCGGATGCTCTTCCCGGCACGGCGCGCACCACGATGCAAAGACGTTGACCAGCGTTACCTTGCCGGCGAAGGCTTTCGAATCCAGCCCGGGCAGGTTTGACCCTTCCAGCGCCGGCAGGTTGGTCTGCGGCGCCGGCAGGCCGATCAGCGCCGACGGCACTGCCGCCTCATCGCGTCCCGACAAAAGCTGCGACAGGAACAATCCGGCGAGGCCGAGAAAAACCAGCAGCGGCAACAGCACGACCAGGCGGCGGCGCGGCGACGCCGGCGTTTCGCTTTCCGTGCTCATGGCTTGCTGGCCCCAGTGCTGGCCCCAGTGCTGGCCCCAGTACCGGCTTTGTCCGAGCGACGCCGCACGCCGGCCGCTTCGAGGTCTGCCAGTTCGCGCTTGCGGGTCCGCTGGTCGAGCAGGATCCAGCCGATCAGCCCGGCCAGCACGATCACCGTGATGCCATAGGCGGCCGCGACATAGAGTGCGTGTGCACTCATGCGCTTCGCTCCCCTTCCACCGTCACTTCGTCGTGCTCGATCATGGCCTTCCCATAGCTTTGCGGCTTTCTTAGCTTTGCGGCTGGGGCTTCGCAATTGATCGTCGCGCCGCAGCGGTCATATCAATCCGTTCCATGCCGCAGCGCCAGTGCTGCCGCCACCGGACCCAGCACGGCAAGAAACAGCGTCAGCGCGGCAAGAATGAGGAAGGGCTGCAGGAACGGATCAGGATCGGCCACCGCGCCGTAGCTCGCCGACACCCCGAAGATCAGCACCGGGATCGTCAGCGGCAGCACCAGCACCGAGATCAGCAGCCCGCCACGCGGCAGCGCCACCGCCACCGCCGCCCCGACCGCGCCGATGAAAGTGATCGCCGGCGTGCCGGCCAGCAGCGTGAGCGCGGTGGCGCCGATGCTGAGCGGCTCCATGTTCATGAACAGGCTCAGCAGAGGTGCCGCAACAACCAGCGGCAGAACGCTGCCCGCCCAATGCGCCAGGCACTTCACCAGCACCGTCAACGCCAGCATGTGGCGGTCATTGCCCAGCACCAGAAGATCGAGCGACCCGTCTTCGCGATCGGCCTGAAACAGCCGGTCGAGGCCGAGCAGGCAGGCGAGCAGAGCGCCGATCCAAAGGATCGCCGGACCGATGCGGGCGAGCAGCTTCAGGTCCGGTCCGACACCGAAGGGGATGGTGGCGATGACGGCGAGGAAGAAGATGACGCCGGTGAGCGCTCCGCCGCCGGCGCGGATTGAGAGACGGACGTCGCGCAGGAAGAGGGCTAGCATTGCCAAGCCGCGCCTGCGGTTTGATCGCCATCTTGCCGAAGGTGGCGTTCCTTCACACCCCCCTCTGTCCTCCCGGACATCTCCCCCGCAAGGGGGGAGATTGGCAGCTCCACTGCTGACGCCTCTTTTTCAATGCCGGTGATTGGCGAAAGCCGGCATGACATCTGATCTCCCCCCCTGCGGGGGAGATGCCCGGCAGGGCAGAGGGGGGTGGGCGGGAATGCCGGCATCACCCTGTTGCTCCCATCCTCAATGCCTGTGCTCCATCCAATCCCAGCGGCAGGTGCGTCGCCGCGACAATAATCCCGCCCTCCGCGCAATGCCTCGTCATCAGCCCCGCAAACCGCGCATCCGAAGCCTTGTCCAGCCCGGCCGTCGGCTCATCCAGCAGCCACAGCGGCTTATGACTGACCAGCAATTTCGCAATTGCCGCGCGCCGCCTTTGCCCGGTCGACAGATAGCCGAAAGGCAGGTGGCCGATGCCGCCGAGACCAACCGTCTCCAGCGCCTCTTCGACACCCGACTGCCCATCGCCGTTGAAATCGCGCCAGAAGCGCAGATTCTCCGCCACGCTGAGCGCCGTCTTCATTGCATTGAGGTGGCCGAGATAGTGGACCGCCGAAGCGATCGTCGGAAACGTCTCGCCGCCGCCCTCGATGCGCACGTCGCCTTGCGCCTTCGGCAGCAGCCCGGCGATGACCCTGAGCAGCGTCGATTTGCCCGAACCGTTCGGCCCGGTGACGACCAGCACCTGGCCCTTGTCGAGCGCAAAACCGATGCCGGAAAAGACCGTCTCGCCGCCGCGTTCGCCGCCCAGATTTTCGGCAATCAGCCGCATGCCTGCCCGTCCCGAAAACTTTACCGCGCGATAGCTGCCGCATCGCACAAATTTGCTCCGCAACTGTCTAGAACTATTCCAGAAAATTCTCTATATGCGGGACATCCGTGCCAGCGGTCGGCACGGGAACAGAATTTGCGCCGAACCAGCGCACGCGCCGCCTTGAACGGCTCGGGTTGGCTGGGAACGGACAGCGGAAATGGCCGTACCCGCACCTTTGCGCGTGATTGCATGCCCATCGGCGTCCGTTCCCTTTCAGGCTGAACAGACAAGGACGGACCGCACGTGTCAAAATCCCTCGACAGTTTCAATTGCCGCCGCACCCTCACCGTGGGTGGCGCGGACTATGTCTATTACAATCTGGTCGAGGCCGAGAGGAACGGCCTCACCGGCATTGCCCAGCTGCCTTATTCGATGAAGGTGCTGCTGGAAAACCTTTTGCGCAATGAAGACGGCCGCTCCGTCACCAAGGACTCTATCCAGGCTGTTGCCGGCTGGCTGACCGACAAGGGCACCGCCGGCGTCGAGATCGCCTATCGCCCCGCGCGTGTCCTGATGCAGGATTTCACCGGCGTCCCGGCGGTGGTCGACTTGGCCGCCATGCGCGACGGCCTCAAGGCGCTCGGCGGCGATCCGCAGAAGATCAATCCGCTGGTGCCGGTCGACCTCGTCATCGACCACTCCGTCATCGTCGACGAATTCGGCACGCCACTGGCCTTTGCCAGGAATGTCGAGCTCGAATATGAGCGCAACGAAGAGCGCTATAAATTCCTGAAATGGGGCCAGCAGGCGTTCCGCAATTTTCGCGTCGTGCCGCCCGGCACCGGCATCTGCCATCAGGTCAACCTCGAATATCTCGGTCAGGTCGTCTGGACCAACACGGAAGACGGCGGAACGACCGCCTATCCCGACACCTGCGTCGGCACCGATTCGCACACCACTATGATCAACGGCCTTGGCGTGCTCGGCTGGGGCGTCGGCGGTATCGAGGCCGAGGCGGCGATGCTCGGCCAGCCGGTTTCCATGCTGTTGCCCGAAGTCATCGGCTTCCGCCTTACCGGCAAGCTCAGGGAGGGCATCACCGCCACCGACCTCGTACTGACCGTCACCCAGATGCTGCGCAAGAAGGGCGTCGTCGGCAAGTTCGTCGAGTTCTTCGGCCCGGGCCTGTCCAACATGACGCTGGCCGACCGCGCCACCATCGGCAACATGGCGCCCGAATATGGCGCCACCTGCGGCTTCTTCCCGGTCGACGGCGAGACCATCCGCTACCTCACAATGTCGGGCCGCGAGGAAAGCCGCATCGCCCTGGTCGAGGCCTATTCCAAGGCGCAAGGCATGTGGCGTGACGCCGGCTCGGCCGACCCTGTCTTCACTGACCTGCTCGAACTCGAGCTCGACAGCGTCGTGCCGTCGATGGCAGGTCCCAAGCGCCCCGAAGGCCGCGTTCCGCTCGAAGGCATTCCGGCCGGCTTCGCAAAGGCGATGGAAACCGAGTACAAGAAGGCTGCCGAAATCCACAAGCGCTATGCCGTCGAAGGCACCGACCATGATCTCGGTCATGGCGATGTCGTCATTGCCGCCATCACGTCCTGCACCAACACCTCCAACCCGAGCGTGCTGATCGGCGCCGGCCTTTTGGCGCGCAACGCCAACCGGCTCGGCCTCAAGCAGAAGCCGTGGGTGAAGACCTCGCTGGCGCCGGGCAGCCAGGTGGTCGCCGAATATCTGGAAAAGTCCGGCCTGCAGAAGGAGCTCGACCAGATCGGCTTCAACCTGGTTGGTTTCGGCTGCACCACCTGCATCGGCAATTCCGGCCCGCTGCCGGCGCCGATCTCCATGACCATCAACGATAAGGGCCTGATCGCCGCCGCAGTACTCTCCGGCAACCGCAACTTCGAAGGCCGTGTTTCACCTGACGTGCAGGCGAACTATCTGGCGTCGCCGCCGCTGGTGGTAGCCCATGCTTTGGCCGGCACCGTCACCAAGGACCTGACCACCGAGCCACTCGGCGAAGGCCGCGACGGCAAGCCGGTCTATCTCAGGGATATCTGGCCGAGTTCGGCCGAGATCCAGGAGTTCATCGAGAAGAACGTCACACGTGAGCTATTCGCCCGCAAATATGCCGACGTCTTCAAGGGCGACGAATACTGGCAGAACGTCAAGGCGCCGGAAGGCCAGACCTATGCCTGGGACGACAACTCGACCTATGTGCAGAACCCGCCCTATTTCGCCGGCATGACCTCCGGTTTCGGCAAGATCGGCGACATCAAGGGCGCGCGCGTGCTCGGCCTGTTCGGCGACAAGATCACCACCGATCACATCTCACCGGCGGGTTCGATCAAGGCCGCTTCCCCGGCCGGCAAATACCTCACCGACCATGGCGTCGGCGTTGCCGACTTCAACCAGTACGGCACAAGGCGCGGCAACCATGAGGTGATGATGCGCGGCACCTTCGCCAACATCCGCATCCGCAACCACATGCTGGGCGAGAACGGCCGCGAGGGCGGCTACACCATCCACTACCCGTCGAAGGAAGAGGAATCGATCTACGACGCGGCGATGAGATACAAAAAGGAAGGCGTGCCGCTGGTCATCTTCGCCGGCGTCGAATACGGCAACGGCTCCTCGCGCGACTGGGCAGCTAAAGGAACGAATCTCCTCGGTGTCCGTGTCGTCATCGCCCAGTCCTTCGAGCGCATCCATCGCTCCAACCTAGTCGGCATGGGCGTCATCCCCTTCGTCTTCGAGGAAGGCACCTCATGGGCCTCGCTCAACCTCAAGGGTGACGAGCTGGTCGAGATCGACGGCATAAGCACCATCAAGCCACGCCAGACGATGATCGCCAAGGTGACCTATGGCGACGGCACCGTGAAGAACGTGCCGATCATCTGCCGCATCGATACGCTGGACGAACTCGACTACTTCAAGAATGGCGGCATTTTGCAATACGTGCTGCGCGATCTGGCCGCGTAGCGGCCAGGGCTTAGGCAGTAGGGATTGGGCGGTAGCGGGGAACGACATCCCCTACTCCCTACTCCCTACTCCCTACTCCCTACTCCCTACTCCCTACTCCCTACTCCCTACTCCCTACTCCCTACTCCCTACTCCCAGTCTTTCCAAAGCATTGCCCGACCCGATCGAAGCCCCGCCCTGTACGACAGGAGTAAAAACCGGCTGGGCTCAGCAAGATCTGCCCCACGCTCCTGATGCCATGCTCCCGATCGAACCGGGCGGTGAAGTGCTCCCCCTGTGATGGCCATACCCATGGTTGCGGCAGCAAAAATTTCACCGCAACGTGACTTCCCGTTGACTGTCGCTTCTGCCACAAATCTGGGCAACCAGAACAAGGCCGGCGTCACCGGCGGGAATCGGAACGATCATGGCACCTCGACACCCTCTGCGGCTTGCGGCTTTTGCGCTGGCCTTCTCGGCGCTTGCCGGGACCGGGTTCGCCGAGGAATCGGGAACGACCCAGACCGACAAACCGCAGATTGACAGGCCCTTGGGCGTGGTCGAGCTGTTCACCAGCCAGGGCTGCAATTCCTGCCCGCCGGCGGACGCGTTCTTTGCCGAGCTGGCGGCCAAGGACAACGTCGTCGCGCTCGCCTACCACGTCAATTACTGGGACTATCTCGGCTGGCAGGACACGCTGAGCAGCAAGGACAATACCGACCGGCAATATGACTATATGCGCGCCTTCGGCACCCGCTCCGTCTACACGCCGCAAGCCGTCATCAATGGTCGCAGCCATGTCAACGGCGCCAGCCGCAAGGAGGTCGACGGCGCGCTTGCCCGCATGGAGAAATCCGGTGAAGGCATGCGGGTCAGCGTCAAGGTCAGCCGCACCAGCGATCGCGTCATGATCGATGCCGGCGACGCCGGTAGCGGCCCCAGCGACGCCCATGTCGTCATCGTCTATTTCGAACCACCGCAGACGGTGACCATCGCCAAGGGCGAGAACACCGGCCGCAGCATGACCTACTGGAACGCCGTCACCGGCATCCAGACCGCCGGCATGTGGCACGGCAAGGCGCAGCGCTACGAATTGCCGATGACCGAGATCGCCAAGAAAGGCGGCTGCGCCGTGCTGCTGCAGTCGGTCGGCAAGGACGGCCTGCCGGGGCCTATTTTGGGCGCTGCGTTTATTCACAAGCCTTAAGAGGCCCCCTCATCCGGCCGCTCTCGGCCACCTTCTCCCCGAGGGGAGAAGGGGCCGAATCAGCGCTGGCGCGAACTCCTCTCCGCTCGGGGGAGGTCGGATTGGCCCGAATTGCTGTTGCAATTCGGCTGGCAATCCGGGTGAGGGGATGCGCCCGCAAACTGGGCACCGCAGCCTCCGGCAAATTCTTCAAGCAGCCAAAAACAAAAAAACCGACGTCAGCTTGCTTCTGACGTCGGTCATTTAGGTTTTGGGATCGTCGCACCCGGTCTCTCCCTGAGGAAAGTCCGAGGTTGGTTCGATCCGACGCAGACCCGTGGGCGGGGGGCTTGGGGTTTACGAGCCGGTGCCGGACCGAACCGTCTCAGGCAACGCCGGTAAATTCGTCGGACATTGGGGCATGAGCGCGGATAAAAAAAGGCGGAAATGTGGCGAGGCATCACCAATTCAAACACCGCGTTTTATAAAAGTGACTGGACGTTGCGAAAACAGCGCGGTCCCGGGATGGTTAGCCGGGCCTTGCAATTCCACGGCGAACACGCCAACTTCTGCAAGCGAGATTCATTTTCAAAGGGATCGCGGGATGACCGATCGCAGCGGTGGGACGGAGGATGGGGACGCATCCGCAATATTGATCCCGCTGCACGAGGCGCGACGCGAACGCCTCGACCAACCGGTCCGTTTCGACCGGCGTGAACTCGACGAGATCCTGAGGCTGTACGGACGCATGGTCGCCGCCAACGAATGGCGCGACTATGCCATCGATCATCTGTCTGATCGGGCTGTGTTTTCAGTCTTCCGCCGGGCCAGCGAAGTGCCGCTGTTCCAGATCGTCAAGGATCCGAAACTGGCACGCCGGCAAGGCGCCTTCGCCGTCATCGCCGCCGGCGGCCGAATCCTCAAGCGCGGCCAGGAACTCGGTCGCGTGCTCAACGTCTTCGATGCTAAGCTGAAGATTGTCCAGGCCTAATTGAAAATTGGGGAATTGAAGAGCTGAAGAATTGAAAAAAGAGGATGTAACGGTCGAAATACCGCCGGGTTTGTTCTCAGCTATTCGGATCCTCAATTCTTCAGTTCTCTTCAGTTCTCCTCAATTCCCCTCCTCAGGCTCTCACGAAACTTCCGCTCCGGCAGCGAATGTGGATCGGGCGGAACCGTTACGCCGCCATTGAGCGACAGCTGCATGAACACCGTGTCAAGCCAGCGCCCATGCTTGTAGCCGGAGCCTTCCAGGCGACCGGAATGGCGAAAGCCGAGCTTTTCATGCAGCCGCACCGAGGCGCTGTCTGCATGGCCGTCGCCGATCACCGCGACGATCTGGCGAAAGCCCGCCATACGGCAGGCTTCAATCAGCGCCTGCATCAGCAGCAGCCCGACGCCCTGGCCCTTCGCATCAGGCGCGACATAGACGGAATCCTCTACGATGAAGCGGTAGGCCGGGCGCGGCCGGAACGCGCCGGCATAGGCGTAGCCGAGCAGCGCGCCATCTCGTTCCGCCACCAGATAGGGAAAGCCCCCCGCCGTCAGGCTGTCGAAGCGCCCACCCATCTCAGTGCGGCTGGGCGGCTCCAGCTCATAGCTCGCGGTGCCATGCGTCACGGCATCGCCGTAGATCTCGGTGATTCGGCCGAGGTCGCCTTCCAAGGCCGCGCGGATGGAAATAGTGCTCATGATTTATGCAGACGATTCATCTGCCTCCATGACAGCAAAGGCCGGCACAAAAGAAAAGGGCGGCCGTTGGCCGCCCTATTGATATCAGCTGGTCCAGTTGCCTGATGGGAAGACCGCCTAGCGGCGATCGCCCATGAACTGCAGCAGGAACATGAACAGGTTGATGAAGTCGAGATATAGCCTCAACGCGCCCATGATCGCCTTGCGGCCGGCAACGTCGGCCTGATCGCCTTCGTAGTACATTTCCTTGATGGTCTGCGTGTCATAGGCGGTGAGCCCGGCGAAGATCAGCACGCCGATCGCCGAGATGGCGAAGCCGAGCGCCGACGACTGCAGGAAAATGTTGATCAGCATGGCGATCACCAGGCCGACCACGCCCATGACCAGGAACGAGCCGAACGCCGAAAGGTCGCGCTTGGTCGTGTAGCCGTAGAGCGACAGCGCGCCGAAGGCGGCCGCCGTGGCGAAGAAGGTCTGGGTGATCGACGCGCCGGTGTAGACCAGGAAGATGGTCGACAACGACAGGCCGACCAGGCCCGAATAGACCCAGAAGGTGGTTTGCGCCGCGGCCACGCTCATCGACTGGATCCTGAACGACAGGAAGAAGACGGCGGCGAGCGGAGCCAGGATGACCACCCAGCGGAAGGCGCTGGCATAGATCAGCGTGCCGAAAGCGGTCAGCTGTCCGTCGCCGGTGACGGCGAGCTGGAAAGCGCCCCAGGCGGCGACGCCGGTGATGAGGAGGCCAAGCCCCATCAAATTGTAGACCTTGAGCATGTAAGTGCGCAGGCCTTGGTCGATGTCGGCGCGCGCGCCCGGCACGGCCGAAGTCTGGTAGTTGCGAATGGGCTCAGCCATTGGAATCCTCTGTTGCTTCTGCCCCATACGGTGTCAGGCCCTTTTGGACCTGGGCGCCGCTGGCGGGGCTCCAGCATGCCTGTGGCGAAATATGATGGTTCTTGACGTCAAGAACAAGACCGTAACGGGCTGCAACGCTTGGTGAATCGCTGGAAGCCGGTTTTCTTGGGCTTCCATGACTGCACATTACCAAGATTTAATCGGAAACGGCAGATTCGGCCAACCTTGCCGATTGGGGCCTAGAGGTCGCGCAGCACCGGCGCCGCCTTGTGGCCGAGCACCCGCCAGGTACCGGCAAGGCCGATGCCGACCGTGATCACCAGCGCAAACACCAAGGTCGCCACTGCCACCTCCGGCATGAAATGCGACGGCAGCGTCATGACGCGGGCAACGATGTACCAGGCGGCGATGCCGCCGGCAGCCAACGCGAACACCGCGGTGGCCAGGCCGATCAGCATGTATTCCAGCGAAAACGCCGTGATCAGCGTTCGCCTCGTGGCGCCCAGCGTCTTCAGCACCACGGCATCGTGGATGCGGGCGCGATTTCCCGCAGCGAGCGCGCCGGCCAGCACCAGCACCGAAGCGATCAGCGCCACGCCGGCCGCGGCCCGGATCGCCGTGCCGAGCTGGCCGACCAGCCGGTTGACGACGTCGAGCGCGTCCTTGACCCGAACTGTCGTCACCGCCGGGAAGGCGCGGGTGACGGCGTTGAGCAGGCGGGCATCCTCTGCTGCCGTGGCATCCTTTTCGGTCAGCGTCGCCAGCCAGCCATGCGGGGCGCCGGCAAAGGTGCTGGGCGAGAACACCATAACGAAATTGATGCCCATCGTCTCCCATTGCACCTCTCGGAAATTGGCGATCCTGGCCGTCACATTGCGTCCGAGCACATTGACGGTGACGGTATCGCCGAGCTTCAGGCCGAGCGCCTTGCCTTCATCGTTGGAGAACGAGACCAGCGGTTCGCCGCTGTAATTCTCCGGCCACCAGTTGCCCTCGGTCAGTGTCGCATTGGCCGGCTGTTTGGCGTTGTAGGTCAGGCCGCGATCGCCGCGCAGCACCCAGGCGCCTTCCGATGGCACATTGGCCTTGTCGACACTAACGCCGCTCAGCGCCATCACCCGGCCGCGCAGCATCGGCACCTTGACCAACGTTCCCTTCGGCGCCTCTTTGCCGATCAATGTCGAGAAGGCATCGACCTCGCTATTCTGGATGTCGACGAAGAAGAAATTCGGCGCTCGTTCCGGCAGACTGCCGGAGATCTGCTGCCTGAGATTGCCGTCGATCAGCGCCAGCGTCACCAAAAGCGTCAGCCCGAGGCCCAGCGACAGCACGACGGACGGCGTCAGCGCGCCGGGACGGTGGATGTTGCCGATGGCGAGCCTGAGCGCGACCGAGCGCGCACGCGGGCTTTTGCGCGCCACCCACTGCACCAGAGCACCGACCAGGCGCAACACCAGAAAGGCAAAGATCGTCGCGCCGACGAAGATCGTGGCGATGCGCCGGTCGGCGGAAAACAGGATGGCGAGCGCCGCCAAAGCGAGCGCGATACCGACTGCCGCCGTGAGATAGGGCAGGCGCGGAAAACCGCGGCCCTCGAACCCCATTTCGCGAAACAAAGCGGTCGCCGGCACATCGCGGGCGCGGCCGAGCGGCAACAGCGCGAAAGCCAGCGTCACCAGCAGCCCGAACAGCGCCGCCATAGCCAGCGCGCCCGGATAGAGACCGCCTTGCGCCGGCACCGGAATGACCGACTGAAGCGCCGCACTCGCCGCAAACGGCATGGCGGCGCCCAGTATGAGACCGAGCATGATGCCGAGGACGGCGATCATCAAAATCTGCACGAGATAAACGGTGAAGACGAAACCGCCCGAGGCGCCAAGGCTCTTGAAGGTGGCGATGACGCCGCGCTTGCCGTCGAGATAGGCGCGCACCGCATTGGCAACGCCGACGCCGCCGACCACCAGCGCCGTCAGCCCGACCAGCGTCAGGAATTGCGAGAAGCGCTCGATGTTGGCCGACAGCGCCGGCGCCGCATTGGAACGCGTGCGGATCGACCAGCCGGCTTCAGGGAAATCGCTCGCCGCCCGATCTTGGATGGTCTTGAGATCGGCCTCGCTGGCGCCGGCCGGCAGCCGAACCTTGTAGGCATTCTCGACCAGGCTGCCTGGCTGGAACAGGCTGGACGCGGCAAGCCCCGCGGTCGAGACCATCAGCCGCGGCGCGAAGCCGAAACCGTCCGACACCGCATCCGGTTCGCTCACCAGCCTGGCCCGCAATTCGAATGTCGCGCTGCCGACCTTCAGCCGGTCACCGATCTTCACATTCAGCCGGTCGAACAACAGGTCGGGCGCGGCGGCGCCAAAGACGCCTGATTTCTCGCCGAACAAATCCTTTCTGCCAAGCTGCGGCGCGGTCTCGATCGCGCCATAGAGCGGATAGGCGTCGTCGACGGCCTTGGCCTCGACCAGCGCCTGGTCGGAGCCGTCTTCCAGCCGCGCCATCGAGCGCATATTGGCGCTGTGCGACACAGTGCCGAGGCGGTCGAGGAAGGTGCTTTCGGCTGGCGTCGCATCGCGCTGGTTGAGCTGGAAGCGCAAGTCGCCGCCAAGCAGCGTCTGGCCCTGGTCGGCAACGCCTGCGGTGATCGCCTGCGCCACCGAATTGACCCCGCCGATTGCAGCGACGCCGAGCGCGATGCAGGCAAGGAAGATCATGAAGCCGGACAGTCCGCCGCGCATCTCGCGCAGCGAAAAGCGGAACGCGAGCTTCAGCGTCTGCGACAGTGGCATCAGGCCGGCACCTTGACCTGCGCTACCGGCGCATCCTCGATGCGGCCGGAGCGCATCGACACCTGGCGCGAGCAGCGCGCCGCAAGGGCCGGATCGTGCGTGACCAGCACCAAGGTCATGCCGCGCTCGGCCGCCTTGGCGAACAAAAGGTCGGCGACCTGCCGCCCCGTCGCCTGGTCGAGATTGCCGGTCGGCTCGTCGGCAATCAGAATGCGCGGCGACGGCGCCAGCGCGCGGGCGATCGCCACGCGCTGCTGTTCGCCGCCGGAGAGTTCGCCGGGATAGTGGGTGACGCGGTCGCTCAGGCCGACGGCCGCCAACTCCTGCGCGGCGACGCCGAACGGATCGGCATGGCCGGCCAGTTCCAGCGGCACCGCGACATTTTCGAGCGCCGTCATGTTGGGAATGAGACGGAAGGACTGGAAGACGATGCCAATGTTTCGGCCCCGAAACGAGGCGAGCTGGTCCTCGCTTTTGCCGTTCAGCAATTCGCCGGCGATCCGCACCGTCCCCGAATCGACCTGCTCCAGCCCGGCAAGCACCATCAGCAAGGTCGACTTGCCGGAACCCGAAGGGCCGACAATGCCGGTCGCCTCGCCGCGCGTCACGTCAAGGCTGACGCCTTTCAGCACATGCACCGACGAAGCCCCTTGGCCCAGGGTCAGGGATATGTCTTTCAGCGCGATGACGGCTTCTGTCACAATTAAAGCGTCCTATATCAGGATGAAGGCTCTGCTTGCCGGAAGCCGCCGCCGGAAGAATTCCTCGGGTATATGGGGCCTGCCACATGTCTTTCAAACGCAAGATATCTTTCAAACGCTTGAATGCCGCAGGGCTCGTCCTTTTCGTCACCCTTTGCGGCGCCATTTCGTCCGTGCGCGCCGAGACGTTCACCATCGTCGGCTTCGGCGACAGCCTGATGGCCGGTTTCGGCCTCGGGCCTGGCGATGGCTTTACCGACAAATTGCAAGCTGCGCTGCGCGCCAAAGGCCATGACGTCACCGTAGCCAACGCCGGCGTTTCAGGCGACACCTCGAGCGGCGGCTTGGCGCGGCTTGACTGGTCGGTGCCGGATGGGACAAGGCTGGTTATCCTCGAACTCGGCGCCAACGACATGCTGCGCGGCGTCTCGCCCAGCATTACGGAAAAGAACCTGGACGACATGCTGGCGAAGCTGAAAGCGCGCAAGATCGCGGTGCTTTTGGCCGGCATGCGCGCCGCTCCCAATCTCGGCGCCGACTACCAGAACGCCTTCGATGCGATCTATCCAAAGCTGGCCGCGAAATACGATGTGCCGCTCTATCCGTTTTTTCTCGATGGCGTCGCCGGACAGTCCGGCCTGCAGTTGGAGGACGGCCTGCATCCCAATCCGAAGGGCGTCGCAGTGATGGTCGAGCGCATCCTGCCCGCCGTGGAGAAGGCTGTTGCGGCAGTTCAGGGTGGCGGTTGAACGCCGGCCTGACGAGAATAACGCGGCGTTCGCCTCGCGCGAACTTTGAAACAAAAGACCGGGCTGCCGATGACCCGAGTCATTCATGCTGCGCTCGAAGAGCATATGCAGCATCTGGGTAATGCAAGCGCCGAAGCGGCACGGCAATAGTGCTTATTCATCGCTTGGAGGCGCCTGTTCGTAAAAATGCCTGCAACCAACAAACCACTTGCCCCGTTTGACTATCGATGATTCGCTAGGGGCACAGTTCGATTCGAGGAAGGGAGGCTCACCATGCCGCGTCTTTTCACCGCCCTCGAAATACCGCGTGACGCCGCTCTTTCGCTGTCCCTGCTCAGGGGCGGCCTGCCCGGAGCCCGCTGGATCGATGTCGAAAACTACCATCTGACGCTGCGCTTCATCGGCGACGTCGAAGGCCATATCGCCGACGAAATCGCCAACGCGCTCGACCGGGTGCACCGCCCATCCTTCTCGCTCACCCTGTCCGGAGTTGGCGCTTTCGGCCAGAAGAAGCCGCACGCCGTCTGGGCCGGCGTCTTCGCCTCGCCCGACCTTTCGGCGCTGCAGAGCGAAATCGATCGCATCTGCCAGCGGCTCGGCCTGCCCGCCGACCCGCGCAAGTTCACCCCGCATGTTACGCTGGCACGCTTGCGCAATTCGAGCCCGCTCGACGTCGCCCAGTACCTGTCGGCGCGCGGCAATTTTGCGACGCTACCGTTTCGCGTCGGCCGCTTCGTGCTGATGTCGTCGCGCGATTCGGTCGGCGGCGGTCCCTACATTGTCGAGGAGGCGTGGCCGCTCTCCGGCGTCGACGCCCGCGCCACCAATCTCGTCGCCAGCGCCTCCGACGCTTCGCGGATCATGCGGTAGACCGAAGCGAACGCTTCGGCCCCGTCATAATAGGGATCCGGCACGTCGCGGGTTTTGCCCTGCGCAAACTCTGCCAAGAGATGAATACGTTCGCGCGCACCGGCCGGCGCCAACGCCTTGAGGTCGCGGACATTCTGCCGATCCATGCCGAGGATCAGGTCGAAGCGCGAAAAATCCCCCGGCCTGACCTTGCGTGCCCGCTGCCCTGATATGTCGATGCCGTGGCGGGCCGCAATCGCGATCGAGCGCGGGTCGGGCGCTTCGCCGAGGTTCCAGCCGCCGGTCGCCGCAGAGTCCAGCACGATATCGTCCAGCACCATGTCGCGGCCGCGCTCCGCCAGCACGGCGCGAAACACGCCTTCGGCCAGGGGTGAACGGCAGATGTTGCCGAGGCAGACGAAGAGTATGGAATTTATCGGCTTTACGCTCATTCGATATGCGCCGTTCGTGCATTTGGAAGCCCAAAACGCAAAGGACTTTTGGGCGACTTGCATTATGGTGAGGGTCGATATCTGGATAGCACGGGAAATCATCATGAAGAGAGAGAAACTCAGCAAGGACGCCATCGCCGCCGCACTGGCCGAACTGCCTGGCTGGTCGCAGGCAGCCGATGGCGCCTCCATCAAGCGCAGCTTTGTCTTCAAGAATTTTTCCGAAGCCTTCACCTTCATGACCCGCGTCGCGCTGGCCGCCGAGAAGATGGACCATCATCCCGACTGGTCGAACGTCTACAAGACTGTCGACGTGACGCTCAACACCCATGATGCCGGCGGTGTCACCGCGCTCGACGTCGCGCTGGCCAAGAAGATGAATGGGTATGCAGGCGGCTGAACGCTGGGGCGGCAACGCCAAATCGGCGCCATCCTCTTGCAGTGGACCGGGACTTTCACCACATTTTCCGTGGCGGCCGCGCGCAACGCGTAGCGCGACGGCCGGCAAGGAGAGGATTGATGGCGCAGCAGCCCGGTTTTGATTTCTTCGGCTTCGGCAGCAAGCTCGGCGACGAGAGTGAAGTGCGCGCCAAATTCTGGCGCACGGCCAAGAAGGCCGCCCGGCAGATTCCGTTCATGGAAGAGGTCGTCGCCGGCTATTATTGCGCGCTCGACAGGAAGACGCCTTTGCGTGCCAAGGGCATATTGCTGGCAGCGCTTGGCTATTTCGTGCTGCCGGTCGACGTCATACCCGATTTCGTCTTCGGCCTTGGCTTCACCGACGACATCGCCGTGCTGACCGCCGCGATCTCCGCGGTAAGCGCCCATATCACCCCTGCGCACCGCAAGGCCGCCAAGGAGGCGATCGCCGACAAGAGCTGAATCGGCGTCGCGTTGGCAACTGGGTTCAGAAGAAATCCTCCGCTCAAACAGGACGATAGCGGCTTGGCTTCGGGTTCCGCTGCGGCCGTTGGAAAAGTCAAACTCTTGCCGCTTTCGTGGCCTCCAAGTCGCCGCAGGGACATTGCGAAAGCCGTTTTTTCAAGAAGCGGCGCGGAAATGGCGGTGGTTTCCATGGGTGAATGTCCTTTTCCGAGGGAAATTCACCGTTTGGTAACCCAGATTAAATCAAAATGAAGCGACGGGCAGGACGCCAAGCCGGCCTGCCCCGCACCATTTGGAATACGGGAAAAGCGATGCGCGGATTGATTGCACTAGTCTCGAGCCTGGTCCTGGTGGCTTTTGCCGCGCCGGCGCTGGCGCAGCAGGCGACCAAGATCGGCCAGCACAATGCCTGGGGCACCTACAGCTACCAGGCGCAGGGCGGCAAGGTCTGCTATGTGCTCACCGTGCCGACCGACAAGCAGCCGCCGACGCTCGATCACGGCGACATGTTCTTCTTCGTCAGCCAGCGGCCGGGCCAGCAAGTGTCCTACGAGCCGCAATTCATCGCCGGCTACACATTCCAGGAAGGCTCCAAGGCCACCGTCACCATCGACAAGAAGACGTTCTCGATGTTCACCCGCGGCAAGTCGGCCTGGGTCGAGAACGCCGCCGAAGAGCCGGTGCTGATCGCCGCCATGAAGACCGGCACCGACATGAAGGTCTCGGCGAAGTCTGGCCGCGGCAATCCGACGACCTATGTGTTTTCGCTGAAAGGCATCTCGGCCGCGCTGACGTCGATCGCCAAGTGCAAGTAGGCTGGCGCGGTTCCCGCCGCATGACTCTCGCCGCAACCTGTGCTATGCGCCGCGCTTCTTTTCGGCACGATGGATGAAATCGGCCGCAATTCGCTTATATTGGCGCTGATATGACCCTTTCCTTCGATCTCACCACTGAGGGCGCACGCGACGCGTTGCGCGCTCGCGCCACGCCCGAGAAGCCGTCGCTGATCGGCCTGACCCGGGCCGAGCTCGGTGAAGCCCTTGTCAGTGCCGGCATCGTGCCCGAGCGCCAGGCGAAAATGCGCGCCCAGCAGCTCTGGCACTGGATGTATGTGCGCGGCGTCTCCGATTTTGCCGGCATGTTCAACATCTCCAAGGATCTGCGCGCCGAACTCGACAAGCATTTTACCGTCGCCCGGCCCGAAATCGTCGAGGAGCAGATTTCCTCCGACGGCACGCGCAAGTGGCTGTTCCGCTTTCCGCCGCGCGGTGCCGGCCGTCCGGTCGAGATCGAGACCGTCTACATTCCCGAAGAAGGCCGCGGCACGCTCTGCATCTCCTCGCAGGTCGGCTGCACGCTGACCTGTTCGTTCTGCCACACCGGCACACAGAAGCTGGTGCGCAATTTGACGGCGGAAGAGATCCTGGCGCAATTGCTCACCGCCCGCGACCGGCTGGGTGACTTCCCCGACCGCGACACACCCGACGGCGCCATCGTCCCGGCCGAGGGCCGCAAAGTTTCCAACGTCGTCATGATGGGCATGGGCGAGCCGCTCTACAATTTTGAAGCCGTGAAGAAGGCGCTGCTGATCGCCTCCGACGGTGATGGGCTTTCGCTGTCGAAGCGCCGCATCACGCTGTCGACCTCCGGCGTCGTGCCCGAGATCTTCCGCGCCGGCGAGGAGATCGGCGTCATGCTGGCGATCTCGCTGCACGCCACCAATGACGATCTGCGCGACCTGCTTGTGCCGATCAACAAGAAGTATCCGCTGAAGGAACTAATCGAGGCCTGCCGCGCCTACCCGGGCCTGTCCAACGCCAGGCGCATCACCTTCGAATATGTGATGCTGAAGGACGTCAACGATTCCATCGAGGACGCCAAGGGGCTGATCAAGCTGCTGAAGGGCATTCCGGCCAAGATCAATCTGATCCCGTTCAACCCGTGGCCGGGCACCAACTACCAGTGCTCGGACTGGGAAACGATCGAGAAATTCGCCGACTACATCAACAATGCCGGCTATGCCTCGCCGATCCGCACGCCGCGCGGCCGCGACATCCTGGCCGCCTGCGGCCAGCTCAAATCCGACTCCGAGCGCATACGCAAGGTCGACCGCCTGGCGCTTGAGGCCATGATGATTGCGGGGCACGGCGAGGCGTGAGCCGCCTCTTCGCCTATATCCTCCGTTTCGCTGTCATCCTGTTCGGCTATGTCGTCGCCTCATTGGCGGCGAGCGCCTTTCTCAACGTGCTGTTCATGGCTTCCGTCGGTTATAAGCCGGACGATGCGCACCCGATGATGGCCACGGCGCTCTATTTTTCGATTCCGTTCGTGGCGCTGTTTGTCGCCTATTTCGCTTTCATACCGGCGGTGGTCGCAATCCTGATCTCCGAGGTCCTCAGCCGCCGCGACTGGCTGTTCTATGCACTCGCGGGCGGCGTCGTGGCCGCGGCCTTCCTCGGCTTCGTTCATCAGAACGTGGATTTCGACGTCACGAAACCGCACGCCATCGCCGCGGTGATCGGCTGCGGCATGGTCGGCGGCATCTTCTACTGGCTAAGCGCCGGCCGCTGGGCCGGAAGCTGGTGGCAGGCCGCTACTTCGCCTGAGCGGTCAGGATCTTGAGCGCGAAGGCCGAAAACACACCGGCAAAGAGATAGTCTACCACCCGCGTCACCCGCGGGCTGGCCTTCATCGCCGCCGAAAACCTTTCCGCGGCAAAAACCATCGGCGCCGTCACCGGGATCGACAGCACGATGAACATGAGGCCGAGGAAGAACAGTTTTCCCGGCGCGTTCGGATCGTGAGCCGAGACGAACTGCGGCAGAAACGTCATGAAGAACAGGATGATCTTCGGGTTGAGCAGGTTGACGCCGAGTCCGGCGGCCCAGCTGCGGAACAGCGAAATCTGTGGGCCATTCTTCTTCTGCGGTGAAAACGCCGAGCCCTTGGTGATCGCCTGCCAGGCCAGGAACACCAGATAGGCGGCGCCGAAGATTTTCAGCACCAGGAAGGCCATCGGCGAGGCGACGATCAGCGCCGAGATGCCGACCGCCACCAAAGTTGTATGGATCAGCGTGCCGAACAGAGCACCCGCCAGCGAGGCAAAGCCGGCGGCGCGGCCCTGGCTCAGTGTGCGCGAGACGAACAGCGTCATATCCGGTCCTGGCGTGATCGCCAGGATCATGGTGGCGATGGCGAACTGGATCAGCGTTGTGGTGTCGGGAATGAAGGACATCGGTGGCCCCTGGCGAATGATCGTCGGTCTATAACGCAGCCTCCCCGCTCACGCCAGCAACTGGCTGGCGTGGCATCTGGTCCAGTGGCTGCGGCAGCCGGAGCCCGTTCATCCCTTGCGCTGGCCGGAAATGCCGTGATACCTCGCCCGCGAAACTCATCGCGCGGAACCGCCAAAATGTCCCCAGCAATGCCCAAGACAAAAGACGTCAAGAAGGTCGTGCTCGCCTATTCCGGCGGTCTCGACACCTCCATCATCCTGAAATGGCTGCAGACCGAGCTCGGCGCCGAAGTCGTCACCTTCACCGCCGATCTCGGCCAGGGCGGCGAGCTGGAGCCCGCGCGCAAGAAGGCCGAGATGATGGGCATCAAGGATATCCGCGTCGTCGATGTCCGCGAGGAATTCGTCGCCGACTTCGTCTTCCCGATGTTTCGCGCCAACGCCGTCTATGAAGGCACCTACCTGCTCGGCACCTCGATCGCCCGCCCGTTGATTTCCAAGCACCTGGTCGAGATCGCCCAGGAGGTCGGCGCCGATGCCATTGCGCACGGCGCCACCGGCAAGGGCAACGACCAGGTGCGTTTCGAGCTGTCGGCCTATGCGCTGAATCCCGACATCAAGGTCATCGCGCCGTGGCGCGACTGGTCGTTCAAGTCGCGCACCGACCTGATCAACTTCGCCGAGCAGCACCAGATCCCGGTGGCCAAGGACAAGCGGGGGGAGGCGCCGTTCTCGGTCGACGCCAACCTTCTGCACTCCTCTTCCGAGGGCAAGGTGCTGGAAGACCCGTGGAGCGAGCCGCCGGAATTCGTCCATCAGCGCACCGTCTCGCCGATGGAGGCGCCGGACAAGGTCACCGAGATCGAGATCGAATTCTTGAAGGGCGATCCGATTGCACTGAACGGCAAGAAGCTGTCGCCGGCCGCCATGCTGACGGCGCTTAACGATCTTGGCCGCGACAATGGCATCGGCCGGCTCGATCTGGTCGAGAACCGCTTCGTCGGCATGAAATCGCGCGGCGTCTACGAGACCCCCGGCGGCACCATCCTGATCGTCGCCCACCGCGCCATCGAATCGATCACGCTCGACCGCGGCGCCGGCCACCTCAAGGACGAGTTCATGCCGCGCTACGCCGAGCTGATCTACAACGGCTTCTGGTTCTCGCCCGAGCGGCTGATGCTCCAGGCGATGATCGACAAGAGCCAGGAAGACGTCGAAGGCACGGTGCGCCTGAAACTCTACAAGGGCAATGTCATGGTCACCGGCCGCAAATCCAAGAAGACGCTCTATTCCGACGCGCTGGTCACCTTCGAGGATGACCGCGGCGCCTACGACCAGAAGGACGCTGCCGGCTTCATCCGCCTCAACGCGCTGCGGCTGAGGACGCTGGCGGCAAGGAGCCGCAAGGGTGAACCAAACTAGTGTTCCAGGAAAACCCGGCGGTCACGCAGGGTTTTTATTTGGTACCTCTAATATAAGAGGCCAAGCTGGCTGACATGGTTTCCGTTTGACCTTTTAAAAGCCTCATCTAAATTCCTTCGCGGGACGGAGGGATTCTGATCGTGAAAAACGCCATTTTTCTCCTGCTTGCGGCGGCCATCGTCTTTACCGGGTGCCAGTCCTCGCAGGCGGCCGCAAAACGCGAGCAGGACGGGTGCATCTCCGCCATCCATCTATGGAGCATCACGTTCAAGCACGAAATCGCCTCTTTCATGGGCGTCTCGCAGGAGCGCATGCCGGCCCTGTTCTGCCAGCGCATCACCGAAGGCGTACGCAGCGGGCGGATCAGCTACTCCGATTTGAACAGAGTGCAGCTAGACCTGCCGACCGAGATATGGCTGGTCATCAAGGGCAAGTCAAAGGCGGCTGCCAGGGCCGCGCCGGTGCTGCGCAACTCCAAATTCCGGAGCTGCAAAGGTACTGAAGGCGCCTTCGAGGTTCCTATTTCCCAGAAGTGCCCGTTGAGCGGCTACGCACATTATTGAGAGCCCAGGCGCTCAGCCGGCATTTGCGCCAACGATCGAGCAATTCGAGAAAGAGCATGCCCGACTTCGTCCGTAACTGCGTAAAAACAAAGAAATAGAGCGGCGGCAAAGAACTCAGTGCTTTTCCTGCTTGATCTTTTCAGGCCCTTATCTAGCCTCCTCACAATCGATGGGGGCAGCTGACAATGAAGCCGTGGTTTGTGGCCCTGCCTGCAATGGTCGTCATGCTGGCCGGTTGCCAGACTGGGCAGGAGCAAGTGAGACAGGATCCCGAGGCGGCATTCGATCGCTGCGTCAGCAAGGTGGCCATATCGAATATATCGGCCAAACACGAGATCGCCGCTTTTATGGGCGTTTCCCTGGAGCGCATGCCGCCACTGCTGTGCCGCCGCCTTGTCGATGCCATGAAGACCGGCCGGCTGACCTTCTCCGACATAAACCGCCTCCAGTTCGACCAGTCCACGGACATCTGGAAGGTCATAAAAGGCGGGTAGCCGCTCGGCTGCTGAACGGTTTGACCGCCAAAAGCTCCAGTCCTTGCAGAAAGCCCGGCGCATGGCCGGGCTTTCCGTTCTTCGATCCCGATATTTCTATCAACCGCCGTCGATCGCGTCGGCGATCTGGGCGATGGCCTGCTGGTAGACGCTCGCGGAATTCCAGCCGGCGATGGCGCCCATATTCGCACTCGCGCTCGCACCCGCCCGCCAGCCATGAGCCTTGAGAAAGTTGGCCGTCGAAGCCAAGGCCGTCGCCTTGTCGCGCAGATTTCCGTTGCCGACGCCATACTTCAGGACATTGCCGGGCAGGAACTGCGTATGGCCGATCTCGCCATGCGCAGCCCCAACCGACGAGGCGCTGAGCGCGCCGCGATCGACCAGCTTCAGCGCCGCAATGGCATGCGGGTAAAAGAACCCCGGGCGACGGCAATCATAGGCAAGCGTCAGAATGGCGGAGACCGTGTTCTGGTTGCCCAGGGAGGCTCCGAAGCCGGTTTCCATGCCCCAGATGGCCAGCAACACGCCCGGCGACACGCCGTAATTGCTCTCGATCCTGTCGAACATCGCCGCATTCGACTTCTTCAGCGCACGGCCCCTGGAAATGATCGCAGCTCCGCCACGGCGCTTCATGAAGGCGTCCACCGAACCGCTGAAAGCCTTGTGGATGGCGCGGTCGACGGAGATTGTCTTTGTCGCATAGCTGGCACCGGCCAGAGCAGCCAGACCCTTCCCGCCGACACCTTCGGACCTGGCCTGCGCGGCAAAGTCCTGCTTCCACGCTTCGAAGCCCGCGCCGGTCTTGCCGCAGCTGGCCGCCGCCTGCGCGCCCGTCGCCAGCGCAAGTACCGCGACCACCGCGGCAGCAATAATCTTTCCCTTGGCAAGCAATGCCATGCTTTTTCTCCTGATTGCCTGAATCACGTCCCGGTTGCGAACTTGCCAGCGAAACGCGCCATTGTCACCGTACCCCCGGCGCTACCCTGGCCAATGCAGCGGAATTTGCTTACGATCAAGTGCTTATTGTGGCCGAAACGCCCGGGCGCCGGGCAGGCGAATTCGCTGCTCGGGTAAAAAGAGGTGACGGGGGCATGGAACGGCGGCCCGTGGCGGGCGTTTGGGCGAGGCGCCGCTCCGCACCATATTCCTCCTCTGACGCCATACGCCAACGCCTGACGCATCGAGATCGACATGAAACTGTTCGACTGCCCGCATTGCGGCCACCGCCTCTACTTCGAGAATGCGCAGTGCCTGAATTGCGGGAGTCTCGTGCTTTACGATCCCGAGCATGCGCGCTTTGCCTTGTCTGACGTCGACGGCATCTTCCACTGCACCAATGCGGATGAATGCGCCTGCAACTGGATGGCCGAACCGGGTCATACCTACTGCCGCGCCTGCGTGCTGAACCAGCTGATCCCCGACCTCTCCGTCGACGGCAACCGCCGCCGCTGGATTCGCGTCGAGGCGGCCAAGAAGCGCGCCGTCTATTCGCTGCTCGCCTTCGGCCTTCCGGTCGCGCCCAAGCACAAGCACGGCGACGAAATCGGCCTCGCCTTCGACTTCATAGCCGATCCGATCGGCGGCGGTCCCGGCGGCGAACGCATCCTTACCGGCCACGACAACGGCCTGATCACGCTCAACGTCGCCGAGGCGGACTCGGCCGAGCGCGAGCGGCGTCGCGTCGAGATGGGCGAAAATTACCGCACGCTGCTCGGTCATTTCCGTCATGAGCTTGGCCATTACTACTGGGACCGGCTGATCCGCGACGAGCCGCAACGGCTCGATGCCTTCCGGGCGCTGTTCGGCGACGAACGCCCCGACTACGAGCAGGCGCTGAAAGCCTATTACGCCAATGGCGCTGCGCCCGACTGGCAGCAGAACCACATCTCCGCCTATGCGACGTCGCATCCATGGGAAGACTGGGCCGAGACCTGGGCGCACCATCTCCACATCACCGACACGCTGGAGATGGTGCACGCGCTGAATTTTCCACTCGGCCAGCTTGAGACGATGGAGACCAATGTGCTGCCGCAAGGCGACACCGGCGGCCGGTTGCAGGCGGCGCCCGCGGAACCTGACGCCGTGCCCGAGCCGTTCGAAAAGATTCTCGCCCGCTGGCTGGTACTCTCGGAAGCCTCCAACTCGATCAACCGCTGCATGGGCCTGCCCGACCTTTATCCCTTCGTCATTTCGGACGTGACGGCGCAGAAACTCAGCTTCGTGCATGAGCTTTTGACTGGTTTGCCGAAAGAAACCGGAACAAATCGTGAGCTGGCGTCGGTATTTTAGCCGGAACGCATGCGTTCTGGTTTCGTTTGGTGTCGCGAGGGACCATGAAAGGGAGAGAAACCATGAGACGCATATTGTTTCCGGCCGTCGCCGGGGCGCTTGTCGCGATGTCGGGTGCGGCACTCGCCGATACCGCCGTCTCGGCCGTCACCGATCTTAATGTGCGCGCCGGCCCCGGCCCGCAATATCCTGTGATCGGCGTGCTCGCCGCCGGCCAGTCGGCGACGCTCAATGGCTGCATCGAAAACAGCAAATGGTGCACCATTGCCGAAGCCGGAGGCCAAGGCTGGGTCTATTCCGACTATGTCACGGCCGATTTCGGCGGCAACCGGGTCGTTCTGACACGCCGCCCCGCCGACGCCGCCATCACCGTGGTTACACCGCCGCAGGATGATTATCCCGATACCTATACCGGTGCGATTCTGTCCGACGACGGCCCCGTCGACGCCATCGACAGGCCACCGGCGGAAGTCGGCACCTATGTCAGCACGCACCGGCTCGATCCTGTCTATCTCGAGGGCGAGGTGGTGACCGGTGCCACCTTGCCCGACACGGTCGAACTGCGCGAAATCCCCGACTACCGCTACCGCTACGTCTATGTGAATGGCCAGCAGGCGCTGGTCGACCCGCAGACACGGCGCATCATGTACGTCGTGCGCTGATTTTGCCTGGAAAGAATGACAAGTGAACTCGTGCCGCCCTCCTGCCGAGGCTGAGGGCGGCAAAAGGGTCGCTGAACAGCAGCAATTGCGCGAGAGCCGACGATCCCCTAGATCATGCGACCCGATGCGTTCGGCAGAGGAACTCGCGTGATATCAGATCCAGCCGCCTTCGAGCGCTATAGCAACACGGCCACCGAAAAGACGTACCTGCCGCGGCTGATAATTGGAACGGCAGTCGTCGTCCTGTTCTGGGTGGCGATCACCCTGGTTGTGGTGCTTGGCGGCACCTATGTCGCGATCGTCTGGAATGTATTGCCGGACGATCCGCGCGGGCCGCTTCAGAGCTTTCTGGCCTCGCCCATCGGCATACTCACCGCACTCACCTCGTTTACCGGCATCTGGCTCGGCCTCTGGCTTGCCATGCGTTTCGTCCATGGCGAGCCGCTCTCGGCGCTTTTCGGCGCCAGTCGCCGCGTGTCCTTGTCGGGCTTCCTCAAGGGCCTGGTCGCGGTGCTGATCACATCGGCGCTTTCCGAAATCCTGCTCTACTGGCTACAGCCCGAAATCGCCCGCGGCACGATCAACCTGTCGACCTGGCTGCTGTTCCTGCTCCCGATCGTGGCGCTGACCCTGCTGCAGACCTCGTCCGAGGAGATGCTGTTTCGCGGCTATCTGCTGCGCGGCCTGGCCAGGCGCTTCGAGAGCCCTTACGTGTGGGCGCTATTGCCCGCTTTGCTGTTCACCTCCTTGCATTGGAGCCCGGGCTCGACCCCCAGATCGGAAGAGCACACGTCTGANGAGCCCTTACGTGTGGGCGCTATTGCCCGCTTTGCTGTTCACCTCCTTGCATTGGAGCCCGGGCTCGACCCCCGCCATCAACGCCTGCGTGCTGGCCTCGATCGCCGCCTTCGCCTTGCTGTTGACGCTGGTGGTTTATGTCACCGGCAATCTCGGCGCCGCCTTCGGCGCCCATCTCGGCAACAATCTCACCGGCTTCCTGCTGATCTCGCATCAGGAGAACTACAATTCCTTCGCCCTGTTCAACGCCAAGCCGCTGGAAGGTCCGGACTGGACGACGACGGATGCCGTCATCATCGCCGCCATCGGTATCGTCTGCACCTTGCTGACGATGCTGCTGCTTCTGCACCCGCGCTCGCCGCTGAAGGTTACGGCCGACCCTCGGGATGCAGGGTGAACTAAACAGGGACCGACCCAGAGACCGGCAAGCCGCCCTTGTCTTGACTCTTCGGCCGATTTCCTGTCTACAGCCCCGAAATCCGCGACGAGTATCCCTCCGAGCAAGCCGACCAGGACGCCAAAACCTTTTGAGGTGGGTGCTGTAAACAGATCCTGGAGGCCAACACCCGGCAGCGCTGAGCGCCCCCGGGTGCTTTTTGGTTTTGAGCTTTGCTTGGATGAGCGGCGCGAACGCACTACCTCTCGGGCACCATCGGGGTGCCTGAGAAAAAGGAAACGGAATGTTTGAATCGCTGCAGGAGCGCACAAGAGGCGTGGAGGGCCATCGGCCCGACAGGGATCACCATGAATCCAAGGCGCTCTCGCGCGGCGGGTTGACCAATGTTTGAATCACTTCAGGAGCGCCTTGGCTCCATCCTGAACGGCCTGACAGGCCGCGGCGCGCTGTCGGAGGCTGATGTCTCGGCCGCACTGCGCGAGGTGCGCCGTGCGCTGCTCGAGGCGGACGTTGCGCTGGAAGTGGTGCGTTCCTTCACCGACAAGGTGCGCGAGAAGGCCGTCGGCGCGGCTGTCGTCAAGTCGATCAAGCCCGGGCAGATGGTCGTCAAGATCGTCCATGACGAGCTGGTCGACATGCTCGGCGCCGAGGGCGTCGCCATCGACCTCAATGCGCCGGCGCCGGTCGTCATCATGATGGTCGGCCTGCAGGGCTCCGGCAAGACGACGAGCTCGGCCAAGATCGCCAAGCGGTTGACCGAGCGCCAGAACAAGAAGGTTCTGATGGCCTCGCTCGACACGCGGCGGCCCGCGGCACAAGAGCAGCTGCGCCAGCTCGGCGAGCAGGTCAAAGTCGCGACGCTGCCTGTCATTGCGGGCCAGAACCCGGTCGACATCGCCAGGCGCGCCGTCCAGGCAGCCAAGCTCGGCGGTCATGACGTCGTCATCCTCGACACCGCCGGCCGCACCCATATTGACGAGCCGCTGATGGTGGAGATGGCCGACATCAAGAAGGTGTCGAGCCCGCACGAAATCCTGCTGGTCGCGGATTCGCTGACCGGCCAGGACGCCGTCAACCTTGCCAAAAGCTTCGATGAGCGCGTCGGCATCACCGGCCTGGTGCTGACTCGCATGGACGGCGACGGCCGTGGCGGTGCCGCGCTTTCGATGCGCGCCGTCACCGGCAAGCCGATCAAGCTGATCGGCACCGGCGAAAAGATGGACGGGCTGGAGGAATTCCACCCCAAGCGTATTGCAGACCGCATCCTCGGCATGGGCGACATCGTCTCGCTGGTCGAAAAGGCCGCCGAAAACATCGACGCCGAGCAGGCGGCGGCGATGGCCAAAAAGATGCAGTCGGGCAAGTTCGACCTGAACGACCTTGCCGGCCAGCTTCAGCAGATGTCGAAAATGGGCGGCATGGGCGGCATCATGGGCATGATGCCCGGCATGGGCAAAATGAAGGACCAGATGGCGGCCGCCGGCCTCGACGACAAGATGTTCGGCCGCCAACTCGCCATCATCTCGTCGATGACCAAGGCCGAGCGCGCCAATCCGGACATGCTGAAACATTCGCGCAAGAAGCGCATCGCCGCCGGCTCCGGCACCGATGCGGCCGAGATCAACAAGCTCTTGAAAATGCATCGCGGCATGGCCGACATGATGAAGGCGATGGGCGGCAAGGGCAAAGGCGGCGGCTTGATGCGCGGCATGATGGGCGGCCTTGCCTCCAAGATGGGCCTCGGCGGCATGATGCCTGGCGGCATGGGCGGCCCCGGGGGCATGATGGGCGGCGGCATGCCCGACCTCTCCAAGATGGATCCCAAGCAGCTCGAAGCCTTGCAGAAGCAGATGCCCGGCCTTGGCGGCATGAAGGGCCTGCCCGCCCCGAGCGGCGGTGGCCTGCCCGGTCTGCCCGGCGGCATGAAGCTTCCCGGCCTTGGCGGCGGTGGTCTGCCCGGCCTCGGCAAGAAGAAGTGAGGACGCTATGAACGAAGAAAAAGACATGGCCGACGCACGCACCATCCTGGCCGGCTATCGCGCCTCGATCGACAACATCGACGCCGCCCTCATTCATATGCTGGCCGAGCGCTTCCGCTGCACCAAGGCGGTCGGCGTGCTCAAGGCCGAGCATGGCCTGCCGCCCGCCGACCCGGCGCGCGAGCAGGAGCAGATCACCCGCCTTCGCCAGCTGGCGAAGGACGCTCATCTCGACCCCGATTTCGCGGAAAAATTCCTCAACTTCGTCGTCCGCGAAGTGATCCGCCATCACGAGCAGATCGCCGCGTCCAACGGCGCAAGCAAAACCGGCTAACAAAGTGCATGTCGCCCAAAAGTGCGCAGCGGTTTTGGGACAACGACCTGCACCAGACAAAGCCATTAACCCAACACTGACATCAGAAATTTTAGGAGAAATGAAATGCCCTTGAAGATCAGACTGGCCCGTGCGGGCTCGAAGAAGCGCCCTTACTACCACGTCGTCATCGCCGACGCCCGTTCGCCGCGTGACGGCCGGTTCATCGAGTCGATCGGCTCGTGGAACCCGCTGCTGCCCAAGGACGGCGAGCGCGTCAAGGTCGACGCCGACCGCGTCAAGCATTGGCTGTCGCACGGCGCCCAGCCGACCGACCGCGTGCTGCGCTTCCTCGATGAGGCCGGCCTCCTCAAGCGCGAAGCCCGCTCCAACCCGAAGAAGGCCGAGCCCGGCAAGAAGGCGCAGGAACGCGCCTCTCTGCTGAAGAAGGCCCAGGAAGACGCCGCCGCCGCCGTTGCCGCCGCTGCTGCAGCCCCGGCCGAAGCGGAAGCCGCCACCGCCGAATAAGCAACCGCGTCATCGCATCACAAAACGGCGGGCCTGTGCCCGCCGTTTTGCTATTGTGCGGCGATGCCATATGCGTTCGAACGAAAGATGACTGAGCGGACCGTCACGGAAGAGGCCCTTTTCGGCGGCGTAGCCGGGACGCTGTTGCGATGCGCCGGCGCCACGACAGGCGTCGTCGTGCTGAGCGGATCGAGCGGCCGCATCGACGTCACCCGCGCCCGGCTCTTTGCCAAGGAAGGAGCATCCGCTCTCGCGCTGCAATGGTTTGGCGGCGAAGGTCAGGTGCCCGGCATTTGCGAGATCCCGCTCGAAACGTTTTTCGCGGCGACCGGCTATCTTGTCCAGATGGGATGCCGGCGCATCGTCTATGTCGGGACCTCGAAAGGCGCCGAGGCCTCCCTGCTTGCGACGGCTCATGATCCACGCATTGACGTCGTGGTTGCGATCAGCCCGGCATCGGTGGTCTGGGGGAATATCGGGCCGGGCCGCGACGGCGTCAGCTGGCCGGAACGATCGTCGTGGACGCTCGAGGGGATTCCTTTGCCGTTCGTCCCAAGCAATCCCGCTTGGAACGCGGAGTATGTCGACGGTCTGGTGTCCTACCGAGGCCTCTTCCAGCGTGCCTTGCAAACCTTCAAGGACGCTGCGGCCGAGGCTGCCATTCCCGCCGAAGCTATTTCAGCCGACATTGTTCTGGTTGCGGGCGGCGACGACGCGCTATGGCCATCGCTGGATTTTGCCCAGTCGATCATTCAGCGTCGCCAGGACACCGCAATGACCACCTGCCTCGTCTCAGTGCCGACGCCGGCCACCGCATTCTGCTGCCGGGCGAAAACACGCCGCGCTCGGGGCTGCACGCCCATGGCGGCAATGACGACGCCGACACACGCTTGGGCCGCCTGGCTTGGGAGCATATCCGGGGATTGCTGTAGCGCAGGCAGCCATGGTCCAGCTGTCTTGGGCAACAGCGAAACCGGCGATCTATAGCCGCCGGTTTCCGATGTTGGACCTGGCTGTGTTCAATAACCGTCGGGGCAGCTGGCGATATAGGTGCGCCCGTTCCGGCCGCGGTAGCGACATTGACCGCTTTCGCTGGCACGGCCGATCAGCGCGCCGGCCACGGCGCCGACGGCGCCGCCGACGACGGCGCCCTGAACCGGATCATTTGCCACAGCTGCGCCAACCGCCGCGCCGCCGAGGCCGCCGACCGCGGCACCCTTTTCGGTTTGCGAGCACGCGCCCAGCGCGGTCGCCAGTACCAGAATGATCATCGCTCTTTTCATTATCGTTCCTCTCTCACGCGGATCGCCGTCCTCGCCGCCACGGCTCTAACTCCCAGACGGCTGATTTGATCCCGATGACGTGAGAGATCGCGGTGTCCGCGCCGGTCACATTCGTGCCGACCGCCGCCGAGCTTGTTGAATTCCAGGCTTTTCTACCTTTCGGCTGCCTTTTTCAGATTGGCTAGGCCAGCCTCGAAATCCTTGCCGATCAGCGTATCGAAACTCATGAACAGGCCCATCAGCTTGGCAATGAAGGGCCGGCTGCCGCGCATTGCCCAGGTGACTGCGGTGGTGTAGCCCGAGGGCTTCAGGGTGAAGTCGACGCTGTTGCTGGCCCGGAACGGCTTCTCGAAGTCGAGCTTCAGCGACACCAGCGAAAATGGCACGGAATTGACGATCTCCATGCGTCCCTTGCCGGCCTTGGCATTGCCTTCCCAGGCGTAGGCGGCGCCCTTGCCGGCATCAGCGCCCGACAGCGTGCGCTTCATCAGCGGGTCGAGCTTTTCGTAGGGTGACCATTCCGGCCAGTGCTTGAAATTGTTGATCAGCGGAAAGATCGCTTCCGGCGCGGCCTTGATGCTGGCGGTGCGGGCGGTGACGAAATCATTCGACCTCGTCGCCGCATAGATGAGCACGGCGGCGATGATGACGACCAGGAGGATGAGAATGGTGCTGAGCATGTTTTTCTCCTCGCTTAACGGCTGAACGGGATCAGGGCGCGCACGCTTGGGTCGCGCAGATAGAGACCGCCCCACAGGATGATGCCGAGATAGACGCTAAACAGCGTGTGCGAAAACAACGGGCTGCCGACGCGCATGTTGTGGCGATGGCGCCGCCGAGATAGCCGGTGAGCAGGATGGCGCCGAGCACCGAGGTGCGGGGCAGCGCATAGAGCGCGGTCGAGATCAGCCCGATAATGCCGAGCGTGCGCGCGACATTGACATCGGCCGGCCAGCCGAGCGGCACCATGGTCTGGGTGACGACATCGAGCGGCGGCAGCTTGATGACGCCGTCGAAGATCATGAACAGGATGATGAGGTCGCTGAGCACGCGGCCGGTCCACAGGGCGCCCGATGAGACGGGCATGGTTTGAGAAATACTCACGGGTGTTCCCTCCTAAGCGGTTCGAGCCGTTTGCTGGCTTCGGACCAAGGACGAGCGATGGGGCGGCGATCCTACAGGGTGCGGATTCTTTTTGGGTAGCAGCAAGCAAAAGCCGCTGCGTGGCGATCCTTCACACCCCCCTCTGGCCTGCCGGCCCATCTCCCCCGCAAGGGGGGAGATTACACGCTCGACCGCTTCGGCAATGTTCCATGAATGAGCGGAGCATCGAAACCGCCGATCTCCCTCGTTGCAGGGGAGATGCCCGGCAGGGCAGAGGGGGGCGCTGTCCCTCCACCTTGACGGACTATCGACATCCACCAGTCACGGCTATTGATAGGGCTGGGCGAGAGACGAGCGAATGGCCGGCGAGACTGATCTGAAAAAGCTGCTGGCGGCGATGACGCCGGAACTGCTGCCGGACGTCTACGTGTTCGCTACGCTCACACCTGGAATCAGCCGGCAGGCAGGCCTCGATCCCGTGATGGTCTTTCGCGAGCGCGAGGGTGTGACACTGATCGTGACCGAGGACGCGGCACGGGCGGCCGGGCTGACCGCTTCGTTCCGCTGCCGCATGATCACCCTGAACGTCCACTCCTCGCTGGAAGCCGTCGGCTTCCTCGCCGCCATCACCGCCCGGCTGGCCGCCGCCGGCATGGGCGTCAATCCGGTCTCTGCTTTCTATCATGACCATCTGTTCGTGCCCGCTGAGCGGGCCGAGGAAGCGATGGAGTTATTGCGCCAACTGGCCAAGGATAACGCCGGCTGAATATCAAGCTCGACGCACGTAGAGAATATCCGGCAGGCCTTCTTCGTTGGTGGTGCCCGCGCCGAACGCCTCGGGGCGAAAGCCATGGCGCTCGTAGAAGCGACGCGCGCCGGTGTTGGCCTGGAAGCAATGCAGTTTAACGATCCGTAGCGCGGCGGTCGCTTGCACCAGCAGCCGGCTGCCGATGCCTTGCCCCGTCCAGGCGGGGTCGAGATAGAGCTGTTCCACCCAATCGCCGCTCAGGGCAATGAAGCCGACAATGCCGGTGCCGGCCTCGGCGACCGTCACCTGCTGCCAGGACAGCACGATCTCGCGGATGAAGGCAAGATCCTCATCCGGCGTGTGGATGACCGGCATCCAGGAGAACGAGCCAAGTGCGGCCCGCATGACAATGGCGATGGTCGCGGCATCCAAAGCCGTGGCGGGGCGCAGCACGATTTTGGTGGGATCGTTCAAAGGCGTTTCTCAACAGAGGTCAGCGCTGCCCTCATCCCCCTGCCGGGACCTTCTCCCCGTGAACGGGGAGAAGGAAGACTTCGGCCGAAGGCCGAGCCCGCGACTGCGGGCCGCCGGCTTTCCGGCGCCCCGCGGAGGGCCAGCCGCGGCAGCGGCGATACGGCCCGTGAGCGATAAACGGAATCGGCCGAAGGCCGAACCCCGTGAGCGAAAACAAACCAGCCGTCAGGCCGCCTTCTTCTTCGGCTGGATCAGGCCGCGCTCGACCAGAAGCTCGGCGATCTGCACCGCGTTGAGCGCCGCGCCCTTGCGCAGATTATCGGAGACGATCCACATCGACAGGCCGTTGTCGATGGTCGAATCCTCGCGGATGCGCGAGATGAAGGTGGCGTCCTCGCCGGCCGATTCCAGCGGCGTGATGTAGCCGCCATCCTCGCGCTTGTCCAAGACCTGGCAGCCCGGCGCTTCGCGCAGGATATCGCGCGCCTCGTCGGCGGTGATCGGCTTTTCGAACTCGATGTTGACGGCTTCGGAATGGCCGATGAACACCGGCACGCGCACACAGGTCGCCGTCAGCTTGATCTTGGGGTCGAGCATCTTCTTGGTCTCGGCGACCATCTTCCACTCTTCCTTGGTCGAGCCGTCGTCGAGGAAGACGTCGATGTGCGGAATGACGTTGAAGGCGATGCGCTTGGTGAACTTCTTGACCTCGACGCCATCGGCGACGAACACCGCGCGGGTCTGTGTAAAGAGTTCGTCCATGCCCTCCTTGCCGGCGCCGGATACCGATTGATAGGTGGCGACGACGACGCGCTTGATGGTGGCGACATCGTGCAGCGGCTTCAGCGCCACGACCAGCTGCGCCGTCGAGCAGTTCGGATTGGCGATGATGTTCTTGCGGGTGAACAGCGAGATCGCATCCGGGTTCACTTCCGGCACGATCAGCGGCACGTCCTGGTCGTAGCGGAAGGCCGACGAGTTATCGATGACGACGCAGCCCTGCTTGCCGATCTTCGGCGACCACTCCTTCGAGACGTTGCCGCCGGCCGACATGATGCAGATGTCGGTGTCGGAAAAATCATACTGGTCGAGCGTCTTGACCTTCAGCGAACGGTCGCCGAACGACACTTCGGTGCCCTGGCTGCGCCGCGAGGCCAGCGCCACGACTTCGCTTACCGGAAAGCCGCGCTCTTCCAGTATGTTGAGCATTTCGCGACCCACATTGCCCGTGGCGCCGACTACCGCAACCTTGAAACTCATCAGAAATCTCCTGTCCCTCTCCGCTTGGTTTTTGGAGAAAACCCGCCGGCCAATGCGGGTTTCGTCCCCCGGGCCGGACCCGGGAGAGGGTGGTTAGGCCAAGGGAATCACACCGTTTTGGTGGTGGTTTTGGCCATAGTTTTGCTGGAACGGTAAGACGCGCCAACGCGCCCGGCCCCATGATTGTGGCCGGGGAAGTCGAATGCAAGAAGAGCCATCAGAAGGCCGCGCATCGAAAATGATCCCGTTCGATGCCGGCTTTTACGCGGTTTGCGTCAGGAGTCAATTGCGGCCAGGCACACGCCTGCCCTGTACAATAGCGGCCGCAAGAAGTACGAACGCCCAAATAGTGTTTGGCTGGCGTGCGTCAGCCCCGGCATGTGCTCCATGATGAGCCCAGACCCTGAATTCCGAAAGAGTGAGATGTCCAATTTCGAAGCTATTGTTCCTGCGCTGGCAGAAGCGCTGGAAAAACGCGGCTATACCGAGCTGACGCCAGTGCAGAAGGCCGTGCTGGAGCTCGGCGAGTCCGACGCTCTGGTGTCGGCGCAGACCGGCTCAGGCAAGACCGTCGCCTTCGGCCTCGCTTTGGCGCCGACCCTTCTTGGAAGCGCCGAACGTTTTGACCAGGCTGGCGCACCGCTGGCGCTGGCCGTGGCGCCGACGCGCGAGCTCGCTTTGCAGGTGATGCGCGAATTGCAATGGCTCTACGCGCCGACCGGCGCCACCGTCGCGTCCTGCGTCGGCGGCATGGACATGCGCTCCGAACGGCGCGTGCTGGAGCGCGGCGCCCACATCGTCGTCGGCACGCCCGGCCGCCTGCGCGACCACATCACCCGCAACTCCCTCGACATGTCGGCGCTGAAAGCCGTGGTGCTGGACGAGGCCGACGAGATGCTCGACCTCGGCTTTCGCGAGGACCTCGAATTCATCCTCGATGCCGCACCGGCTCAGCGCCGCACGCTGATGTTTTCGGCCACCGTGCCGCGCTCGATCGCCACGCTGGCGCAAGGCTATCAGCGCGACGCCGTACGCATCTCGGCCGGCGGCGAGGAAAAGCAGCATCTCGATATCGAATACCGGGCGCTGAATGTCGCCTATCCCGACCGCGAGAACGCCATCATCAACGTGCTGCGCTTTTACGAGGCGAAGAACGCGCTGGTGTTCTGCAACACCCGCGCCGCCGTCAATCATCTGACGGCACGCTTCAACAACCGCAATTTTTCCGTCGTCGCACTGTCGGGCGAGCTCAGCCAGAACGAACGCACCCACGCGCTGCAGGCGATGCGCGACGGACGCGCCAAAGTCTGCATCGCCACGGATGTCGCCGCGCGCGGCATCGACCTGCCCAATCTCGAACTGGTCATCCATGCCGATCTGCCGACCAATCCCGAAACGCTGCTGCATCGCAGCGGCCGTACCGGCCGCGCCGGCCGCAAGGGTGTCAGCGCGCTGATCGTGCCCAACGGCGCCCGCAAGCGCACCGAGCGCCTGCTGCAGAATGCAGGGCTGAAGGCGACATGGGCGAGCCCGCCCTCGGCCGACGACGTGATCAAGCGCGATGACGAGCGCATCCTTGCCGATCCAGTCTTCGACGAGCCGGTAGCCGAGGACGAGCGCGGTTTCGTCGACACGCTTCTGGCCAGGCATGGCGCCGAACAGATTGCGGCCGCCTTCGTGCGCCAATGCCGCGCCAGCCGCTCGGCGCCCGAGGAGCTTACGGATGTCGCACCGTTCACGCCTTCGCGTGACAAACCGGCGGGCGAAAAATTCGAGCGCCGCGATGAAGCGCCAAGCCGGCGCGACGACTTCGGCGACAGTGTCTGGTTCTCGCTGTCGATCGGGCGCAAGCAAAATGCCGAGCCGCGCTGGCTGATCCCGATGCTGTGCCGCACCGGCAACATCTCCAAGCGCGAGATCGGCTCCATCAAGATGCAGCANGCTGGCTGATCCCGATGCTGTGCCGCACCGGCAACATCTCCAAGCGCGAGATCGGCTCCATCAAGATGCAGCAGGATGAGACCTACGTGCAGATCGCGGCCGACTGGGCCGATCGCTTCCTCGCCGCCGTCGGCCCCGACAAGAAATTGCAGGGCAACATTGCGGTGAAGCGCCTGGACGGCACGCCCGACCTGTCGCGGGCCGGCTACCAGGCGCCGAAGCCCGACAAGAAGCCGCATCGCGGCAAGCGCCCGTTCGAGGCGCCGCAAAGCGCACACAAGCCGAAATTCGAGAAGCGGGAACGGCCCCCCGGCGATGCAAAGCCTTGGGCCGGGAAACCGAAATTCGACAAGGCTGGACCGCCGAAGAACAAGAAACCGAAGAAGCGGCCGGTTTGAGGCTCTTATCGGCCAATTACAGATGTAGGCGCTGCCCCTCATTGCCCTGCCGGGCGTTTCTCCCCGTATAGTGACGGGGAGAAAGGGCTGACCGCAGCCTTGGCGCTCTCTTGCAACGTTGGCGATTGGCGGAATCGTCGATAACAGCGACCCCTCTCCCCGCCACTATACGGGGAGAGGATGCCGGCAGGCAGGTGAGGGGCAGCGCCAACGCACCGGAAAATAAAGCAACTCATGCCTGAACCGTTCGCCCTCCATTTCGTCCACCCCCTTGCAGTCCGCCGCAACTTTGAACAGTCTGTGCCTGCACGGGGGCGAGGCTAAATGCGCGGCGAAGTTCTTCACTATGACGAGGCCCAGGGTTTCGGCTTCATCACCGGGGCGGACGGCAACCGCTACACCTTCGCGCGCGAGGATCTGCGCCGTGATACCGTGATCGCGAACGGCGCTGTGGTCGAGTTTCTGCCGGCAAGCGGTCAGGCGCGCGACGTTTTTTCAATCCGCGCCCAGCCCGCCAGTCCCGCCACCGCTGCGCCAGCGGCAAGCGCCGCGCCGCCCAAGGCGGCTGCCGCTTCAGCCGCCCCACAGCATTTCGGCCGCCTGGCGGAAGACGGCGCGGTTCGCGATAGCGGACTGCCGGGTTATTTCTGGCGAGGCGTGACGCGCAACTACATCAACTTCGCCGAACGCGCCCGCCGCAAGGAATTCTGGGGCTACTGCCTGTTCTGGACCGTCAGCTTCATCCTGGTCGGAATTGCCGGCGCCCTCGCCGACCAGGCCGTCGGCAATTTCGATGCCGGCAACTGGCCGATTGTGATGATCGGCGTCTGGGGGCTGTTTTGGCTAGCGACGTTCCTGCCCTGGGTCGGGCTCGTCGTGCGCCGCTTGCACGACATCGGCCTGACCGGCTGGCTGGCAATACCTTACTTCGCAATCACCTTCATGTTCGCTCCGGCTACGCTGATCCTCGCGCTGATACTCGGATTGATCCCGACCCAGGCCCACGAAAACCAGTGGGGGCCGGTGCCTAGAGGAGGCGGAGCCTAGACCCGCACCAAGAAATGAGCAGCCGGCTGTTTGCGGACAGCCGTGCTATAACAATGGCTTAGTCGCAGCCGGGAAGGCAGCTGCTGTTTTGACCGAACGAACGAAATATTTCTCTTGCCATTTAGTCTGTGCACAGACAATCTGTGCAATCATCAAATCGACGATCGGAAACGGATGATGGAGCCAAGACAAATGTGGACCAACGAGTACACCGCAATTTCCCCCCTTTCGGCGCAGGCCATCTGGAACGCGCTCAAGGCGCTGCACGAAGGCCGCCTCACCTACGAAGGCTCCGATACCTTCGTGCTGCACGGCCCGTTCGCCAAGGGCACCCGCGTCTCTGTAACGCCCGTCGGGCAGGACACCTTCGAATCGACGATCGTCGACCTCGTCGACGCTGTAACCTATGCCGACGAGACCTCGTTCGGCGACACGAAACTGCTGTTCAGGCATACGCTGACGCCGGTCGAGGGTGGCACTCAAGTGACTCATCGCCTCGAGATTTCCGGCCCATCGGCCGCCGAGGTCGGACCAGAGCTCGGGCCGCAGATCAGCGGCGATTTCGACACTTCGATGGCTAAACTGTTCGAGCAGGCAATGGTGTTGGCGAACGGTGGCTGATCAAGGGGATCTGAACACGCGCTTCAGCGGACCATCCGAGAGCCCCGGCTTGCTGCTCTGGCGAACCACCATGCGCTGGCAGCGCGTCATGACGGCGGCGCTGGCCCCGCTTGACCTTACCCATGTCCAGTTCGTGCTGCTGGCTTCGGCGATGTGGCTCGGCCGATATGGCGAGCCGCCCAACCAGGTCCAACTCGCCGCCCAGGCCGGCACCGAGGTGAAGATGACGTCGGACGTCGTCGCCCGGCTTGAGGCAAAGGGACTGATTGTGCGGGACACCGACCCGCGGGATTCCCGCGCCAAGGTGATCCGCGTCTCCACGACGGGGACGGCCGCAGTCCAGCGCGCTATCGTCGCCGTCGAAGCCGCCGACGCTGCTTTTTTCTCAACCGTGGATGAGGCGCAACTCGTCGGCCTGCTGAAACGGCTGGCCGGCGAGATCCGCTGAGTCGGCCGCTAAGCCAGGAACTTGGCGATGATGGCATCGCCCATTGCGACAGTGCCGACTTCGGTCATGCCCTCGGACAAAATATCCTTCGTCCGGAGCCCGTCGTCGAGCACGGCGGCTATTGCGCCTTCGAGCTTGTCGGCCTCATCGACCATGCCGAAGGAATATCGCATGCACATGGCAAACGACGCGATCATGGCGATCGGGTTGGCGATGCCCTGTCCGGCAATGTCGGGCGCCGAGCCATGCACCGGCTCGTACAGCGCCTTGCGCTTCCTGGTCTTCACATCGGGCGCGCCGAGCGAGGCCGACGGCAGCATGCCGATCGATCCGGTCAGCATGGCGGCGATGTCGGACAGCATGTCGCCGAACAGATTGTCGGTGACGATGACGTCGAACTGCTTTGGCCAGCGCACCAACTGCATGCCGCCGGCATCGGCCAGCATGTGGTCGAGCTTGACGTCGGCATAGCGAGTCTTCTGGGTCTGGGTGACGACCTCGTTCCACAGCACGCCGGATTTCATGACGTTGCGCTTTTCCATCGATGTCACGTGGTTCTTGCGCGTGCGCGCCAGCTCGAAGGCGACGCCCGAAATCCGCTCGATCTCGAACGTGTCGTAGACCTGCGTGTCGATCCCGCGCTTCTGGCCGTTGCCGAGATCGATGATCTGCTTCGGCTCGCCGAAATAGACGCCGCCGGTAAGCTCGCGCACGATCAATATGTCGAGGCCCTCGACGACTTCCTGCTTCAGCGAGGACGACGCGGCCAGCGCCGGATAGCAGATGGCGGGCCGGAGATTGGCGAACAGCTCCATATCCTTGCGCAGCCGTAGCAACCCGGCCTCGGGACGCACCTCGTAAGGCACCTTGTCCCATTTCGGCCCGCCGACGGCGCCGAACAGCACGGCGTCCGCAGCCATCGCCTTTGCCATGTCGGCATCCGAAATCGCCGCGCCATGCGCGTCGTAGGCACAGCCGCCGACCAAGCCTTCATCAGTGGCAAAACCGCTGCCGAGCTTTGCGTTCATGGCCGCGATCAGCTTCTTCACCTCGGCCATCGCCTCGGGGCCGATGCCGTCGCCGGCGAGCAGGAGAAGATTTTTCGAAGCCATGGAGAACCGTCCCAACACTGTTTGGAGAAACCGCGGCCTTGCTAAACGCCAAGAGCTTGCGGCGCAAGGGGATGAAGAACGCTACGACGGCGCCCGCGTCTCAAGACCTGGGTTCCTCGCCGTGGCCAGAGGCGGGGGAGAGGAACAAATCACTTGTGCGACAAAATATTCACCAACCGGCCGAACGGATCGCGCACATAAAACCGCCGTACGCCCCAGGGTTCGTCGGCGGGACCATACTCGATGGCAAAGCCGGCGGCCTTCATGCGTTGCAGCGCCGCATCGACATCGTCGACCTCGATGGAGAGGTCCGGCACCGGCGTGCCGGAGCCGCCCTGGGCCATGAAGCTGATCTGCACCTGCATCCGTGCGTCGGAGCCTAAGGTGACGATCCAGCCCTGATCCATCAGCACATCGAGGCCAAGCACGTCCTGATAGAAGCGTTTCGCCGCTGCCGCGTCTGGTGTCCCGATATTGGCCACGATGCGCCGGACCGTCATGGCTTTGCCTCCTCAAGCCGTACGCCGCAGCGCCGTGACTTCGATCTCGATCTTCATTTCCGGCTTGTTGAGCTGGCACACGATCATCGTCGCCGCCGGCCTGATCTCGCCGAAAGCCTCGCCGAGGATGGGGAAGACCACGTCCACGAAGGCCTGGTCGGTGATGTAGTAATGCGCCCGCACCACATCGGCCATGTCGAAGCCGCCATCCCTCAGCGCCTCGGCGATGGTCGCCAGGCAATTGCGCGTCTGCGCCTCCACCGTTTCCGGCATGGCCATCGTCGCATAGTCGTAGCCGGTGGTTCCCGAGACGAAGCACCAGTCGCCCTGCACCACCGCGCGCGAATAGCCGGCGGTTTTTTCGAAGGGCGAACCGGTGGAGATGAGTGTGCGCATGGAGCCTCGCTGTGGTTTCGGACACTTTGCAGGGAAAGGGCCGGCCAGGCCATGGGCCAAGTCAGGTGCAAATCTTGGTCGTCGGCGGGACAGCACCCCCCTCTGGCCTGCCGGCCATCTCCCCTTCAAGGGGGGAGATTAGCAGTTCGGACGCCTTTCTCGCTTTCCACATTTGCGATTGGCGAAAGCCAGAGTGACGTCTGATCTCCCCCCTTGAGCGGGAGATGCCCGGCAGGGCAGAGGGGGGTGTGACGGATCGCGACGGAACAAGCATGAACACCGAGTGTTCGCCGCGCTGCCGCAAACCCTAGTTCCCCGACTCCTGCGCCTTGTCCATTGCTTCCTTCACATCCGCCGGCCAGTCCGCCACCGGCGGCCAGGCCTGCGGCTCGCCATTGTCGCCGCGGCGGGCGAAGTAGAGCGTGTGCTTGGCCGGGTCGACCGCCATGAAACCGTCATTGCTGCCGCATGCGTGCGGCACGCAGCCGGTGGCGTAGAAGGCGCCCGACGCCGTCTTTTCGGTGCCGCCGCCGACCAGCAGGCTGGTCGCCATGTCGGGCATGGTGTCGCCGAGCAGCGTCTGCGCCGCCTTGTAGACGGCCTCATTGTGGAAGGCGTCGATGATGTTCTGGTATTTGGCCGGATCGACGTCCTTCCAGTCCGTACCCGGCTCCGGCGCGTAGGTCAGGTCGCCCGAGATCGTCAGCCCGTCGCTGGGTGACCATTGCAGCGCTTGCTTCGTATCGCCCGGCAACAGATACGGCACGAAATAGATGGCGTTGTCGGCCACCGCCGCCGGCGGCGCGCCGCATTCGTCCTGTTCGAGCTTGAGGCTTTGTATCTCGCCGCCTTCCGGCTTCCAGACGATGACCTTGGCCGGGCCGCACTGGTTGCCGCCGTCGCCGACATCGACCAGCGCCACGTTGACGCCGCCGACCTTGACTGTTCTGTCGAAGAACACGTCGTAATTGCTGGCCAGCTGCTTGCCGTCATAGGCCAGCACCTTTTCGCCATCCTGCTCTGGCTCGGTAATGGTCAGCTGCCCGCCCTCGAACGGGACCGGCCCCTGGCTGTCATCGTCCGCCAGGGCCGCATTGCTCGACGCGCCCGGATCGGCGGCGGACGGATCTTCTGCCGGCACGAGGACCGTGTCGGTCTGTGCTTGCGCGCCGGCCACCGGCATCAGCATCCACGCCAGCGCGCAGGCGCCGGCAAGAAGAAAACGTGTCATGACTGTCCCCTCCGTTCAGCCGCCACG
The DNA here is from genome assembly GCF_000502615.1 of Mesorhizobium sp. LNJC405B00. Taxonomy (NCBI): domain Bacteria; kingdom Pseudomonadati; phylum Pseudomonadota; class Alphaproteobacteria; order Hyphomicrobiales; family Phyllobacteriaceae; genus Mesorhizobium; species Mesorhizobium sp. LNJC405B00. The sequence continues at coordinate 172,421 of NZ_AYWC01000008.1, forward strand.
AACCCGGCTTTGTGGCGGCCGGGCCATCTCGTACCACTCAGGCCCAGGGACGCTCGGCAGCGTTCTTCTTCTCGAACGAGGCGATGGCGCCGGCCTTCTCCATGGTCAGGCCGATATCATCGAGACCGTTCAGCAGGCAGTGGCGCTTGAAGTCGTCGAGGTCGAAGGTGACCACGCCGCCGTCGGGGCCGCGGATTTCCTTGGCCTCGAGGTCGACCGAAACCGTCGCATTGGAGCCGCGCGAGGCGTCGTCCATCAGCTTCTCCAAGTCTTCGGCGCTGACGGTGATCGGCAGGATGCCGTTCTTGAAGCAGTTGTTGTAGAAAATGTCGGCGAACGAGGTCGAGATGACGCAGCGAATGCCGAAATCGAGCAGCGCCCACGGCGCGTGTTCGCGGCTCGAACCGCAGCCGAAATTGTCGCCGGCGACCAGGATCTGCGCCTTGCGGTAGGCTGGCTTGTTGAGCACGAAGTCGGGGTTTTCCGAGCCATCGTCCTTGTAGCGCATTTCGGCGAACAGGCCGCTGCCGAGCCCGGTGCGCTTGATCGTCTTGAGATAATCCTTGGGGATGATCATGTCGGTGTCGACATTGACGATCGGCATCGGTGCGGCGACGCCGGTGAGCTTGGTGAATTTTTCCATGGCTTTTGCCCGTTCTTGATCGATAATTCGTTGCGTCAGGGTTTGCTGCGCCCGGTTTACACAAAGCCGCCGGCAAATAAAAGGCAACTGTTGGTGCGCGGCCCGATCGAAAGATCGGCGGCAAACGTCTTTAAAACCGGCTGCCGTTGGTGCACCTTGCGCCCATGACCGCACAATCGAAGATTATCTATGCCAGGGAGCCTGAGCTCGACGTCGCCGAGTTCCGCCGCGTGCTGGTCGAATCCACGCTCGGCGAAACACGCCCCGTCGATGACGACGCCCGGCTGCAGGCGATGCTTTCGGGCGCGAACCTGGTGCTCACGGCGCGGCTCGACATCGAAGGCAGGCCGCTGATCGGCGTTATCAGGGCCATCACCGATTTTTCCTGGGTGTGCTACGTCTCAGAGCTCGCCGTGTCGCAATCCGCGCAAGGCGTCGGCATCGGCAAGGGCCTGATGGACGAGGCCCGCCGGCAGCTTGGGCCTTCGGTCGCCATCAGCCTGATCTCGATGCCTGACGCCGTCGGCTTCTATGAGCGTATCGGCATGAAGCGCATGCCCGACGCGTTCTGGTTCTCACGCAAGGGCTGACGTCGCGTCAGAAGCAATCGCCGATAGGGACCGGGCGGCGGGCAAGGTTCTCGGGCAATGCGGAACGGTGTTCAGGACCCCGCGGAGCAACGCCTCCTTGTCGCCCTTGACCCGCGCTTCATCCGGTCCAAATCCGCAGCATGGGAAATCGCCGATCTCTGATAGGCACCGCCGGATGGGGAATTCCGTCTCGATACAAGGCTGACTTTCCGCAGCCCGGGTCGCATCTCGAACGTTACGCAAAATGCTTTCCGGTCGTGGAAATCGACACCTCCTTCTACAAACCGCACCGCCGCGAGACCTATGAGCGCTGGGCGCACGCCGTGCCGGAGCACTTCCGCTTCGCGGTCAAGGCACCGAAGAGCATGACCCATGAGCATCGCCTCGCCGATTGCGAGGGGCTGACAGAGGACTTTCTCGGGCAGGTCGAAGGTCTCGGCGAAAAGCTGAGCGTGCTTCTGGTGCAGCTGCCGCCAAGCCTGCCCTTCGAGCCGGAGGTCGCCGGCGGCTTCTTCGACATGTTGGGCAGGCGTAGCCTGGCAAGGCTGGCATGCGAGCCGCGCCATCCCAGCTGGTTCGGTGCCGAGGCGGACGCACTGCTCGCCGGTCACCAGGTCGCACGGGTCGCCGCCGACCCGGCTTCGGTTCCGGAGGCAGCAGGGCCGGGTGGCTCGCCCGGCCTTGCCTATTTCCGCTGGCACGGCGCGCCGCGCATCTACCATTCGGGTTACGATGCCGAAACGCTCGACCGGTTTGCGCGGCAAGTGGAAGCAGCGGCCGCTTCCGGTGCCGAGGTCTGGGGCATTTTCGACAACACGGCCGCCGGGCATGCACTGGGCAACGCGATGGCTGTCAGTGCGATGGTTGCTTAGACTCTCGCGGGACAGCACCCCCCTCTGGCCTGCCGGCCATCTCCCCCGCAAGGGGGGAGATCAGATGCCGCGACCGCTTTCGCCAATCGCCGACGTTGCAAGAATGGCGCCTTCGCCGAAGCTGCCAATCTCCCCCCTTGCGGGGGAGATGCCCGGCAGGGCAGAGGGGGGTGGGCGGGAACTCGACAGTGAGCTTTTGCCGCCTCAAATCACGTTCAATTCCCGGAACGCCCTTCCCTCAGCCACTCTGGCGTACCCAAACGCCGAGCAATCCACCGTCCGATACCCGCCATGCACCAACAACTCCGCCAGCGCCTTGCCGACGGCCGGCGCCTGCTGCAGGCCGTGGCCTGAAAATCCGTTGGCGAAGATGAAATTGCCGACCTCGGGATGCGGGCCGATCACCGCATTCTGGTCGAGCGTGTTGTAGTCGTAGTGGCCGGCCCAGGCGCGTGTCGGCTTGATCGCCTCGAAGGCAGGGATACGGGTTGCCAGCACGGGCCAGATCACCTCTTCGAACAGCGGCCAGTCGACGTCGAAATCCCTGGGGTCGGCGGGGCCATCGCCCTCCTCCGGTTCGGCGCCGCCGGTGAGATAGACCGAGCCTTCAGGCCGGACATAGATGCCGGATGGGTCGACCAGCAGCGGCATGTCGACGTATTTTTCCCGCGCCTCGAAGACGAAAACGTTGCGCTTGCGCGGCTCGACGGGCAGCACGAGCCCCGCCATGCCGGCCACCTTGCCGGCATTCGGCCCGGCGGCGTTGACGACGATGCCGGCTTGCAGTCTTTCGCCATTGTCGAGGTCCACTCCGGTGGCGCGGTTGCCCTGCCTCTCAATGCCGGTGACGTCGGCGGCGATGAAATCTATTTGTCTGTCACGCAATGCCTTGCGAAACAGCGTCAACATGGCATGAGCGTCGAACCAGCCCTCGCCGGTACGGCCGAAGGCGCCGGCGCTGATGCCTTCGGTCGACAGCCATGAAAAGCGCTTTGCCAGCTGGTCGGCGTCCTCGAGCAGAATGTCGGCGCCCTCGGCGACCTGCGCCTCGTGGTTGGCTTTCAGGATCGGCAACCCGGCGTCGCCGGCCAGGATGAGATAGCCGCCTTCGCGAAAACCGATATCGGCGTCGGTGCCGAAGGTCTCCTTCAGCCGCCGGAACAGGTTGAGCGTGAACTGCGACAGCCGGATATTTTCCGGAATCGAGAATTGCTGACGGATCGAGGCCATGGACAGCGTCGTTGCCGCATGGGCGAATTGCGGGTCGCGTTCGATCAGCGCGATGGAGCCGGAAAAGCCTTCCTCGCGAAGGTAGTAGGCGACCGAGGAGCCGACGATGGCTCCGCCGATGATGACGATGTCGTAGCGCACTTTGTTCTCCGATCCACCAGCCCTCACGCGGCTGGCAAGGAAATCTCGAAGCGCGTGCCGCGCCTGGAGTCAACCAGCGCGATCGTGCCATCATGCGCTTTCAGGAGGGCCAGCACGATGCCGAGGCCCAGGCCGGTGCCGCCGGACTCGCGCCGCGTGGTGAAGAACGGCTCGAAAATGCGCGCCCTGTTGCTCGGCGAGATGCCGGCGCCATCATCGCTGATCGCAATCGTCACTTTGCCGTCGGCGCTGGCAGCCGCCAGCAAAACCTGGGTCGCGCCGTGCCTGGCGGAATTGTCGATCAGGTTGGCAAGCACGATCGCCGCATTCTCGGCCGAGATGCGCAGACCGGTTTCGCCGCCCGTCTCGATGGTCACAGCCAGCCTGCCGTCCACCGGCAGCAATGCCAGCGCCGCATCGAGCGATGTGCTTTCGCCGCTCGGCGCCAGGTTTTCCGCGCGCGCCAGATCGAGCAGGCGCCGTACCAGCAGATTGAGCCTTCCGGCATCGTTGACGATGTTGCCGGAAAACCGCTTGCGCTCTGCCGCGTCCATCGCCTCGCCGGAATCGCGCAAGAGTTCGGCCGCGCCCTGGATCGCCGTCAGCGGCGATTTGAGCTCGTGCGAGACATGGGTGGCAAAGGTCTGGATCGAGTCGGAGCGCGCCTGCAGCTTTTCGGCCATGTCGAGGAAGGCGGCGGACAGCTCGGCCATTTCGCGCGTGCCGTGATGGTCGAGCGGCCGGATCGCGTCGCGGTCGCCGGCGGCGATGCGCCTCGTGCGCTCCATCAGCGCGTAGAGCGGCCGGCTGACGGTGCGCAGGAAGACCAGCGCGATCAGCAGCGTGCCGAACAGCATGGCGATGGCCGCCAGCGTCACCTTGCCGCGTTCGCCATAGAGATGCTTGACGATGTTGTTCGGCGTTCGAGACAGGTAGATCACGCCGGCGACATGGCCGTCGACCGCGATCGGCATGGCGACGAAGACGCGGACCTTGGTGCCCCGGCTGACCGAATAGAGCGGCGGCGGCGGCTGGTCGGGAATTCGTTGCCTGAGCGCGCTGGCATAGTGGCCGGTAAGGGCGGTGCGCACCTCCTCTACAAGGGCCAGCGACAGGCCGACCTCGTCGCGCCCGGCAATGACGACGCCATGCGGGTCAAGCAGCCGGAAGCCGGCCAGGGTGGTTTTCTGCGTGGTGTCGAGAATGCCCGACAGCCGCGCGCCGATCGCTGCAAAGGCCGGATCGGTGGCGGCAGCGACGCCGGCGGGCCGGGTCGGCAGCAAATAGTCGGAGGCGAGATCGAGGGTAGGCTCGATCGGCTGGTAAGGCGTGTCGTCGCCGCGGCTGGCTTCGCCGCTGTCAGCCTGCATCGGCACCCCAAGCTTCTCCGGGGCAATGGCGGCGTCACTGATATTCTGCGCATAGATGGCGGCGATGACGGCGCCTTGCGCGATCAACTCGCCCTCGGTCTGGCGGATCAGCTGGTTTTCATAAAGCCGGAAGAAGAACAAGCCGACCAGCGGCAGCGCCAGCACCATGATGAGGATGGCGAGGACCACCGTGGCCAGCCTTGGCCGCCATTTGGTGCCGATCCATTTGGCGTCGCTCAGGCGCCGCATCGGCCAAGCCGGAAACCGACGCCATGCACGGTTTCGATGGCGTCGAGACAGCCTGCCGCCGCCAGCTTGGCGCGGATGTTGCGGATGTGGCTATCGACGGTACGGTCGGCGACATGGATGTTGGCGGCATAGGCGCTAGCGACCACCAGGTCGCGCCCCAGCACATGCGCCGGCCGCGCCAGAAATCCTTTCAGGATCGAGAATTCGATCGCCGTCAGCGCCAGCGCCTTGCCGTCGAAACTGGCGCCGTGGCTGGCCGGCACCAGGCTGAGCTTGCCATGCGCGAAGTTCTTGTCGTCGACCGGGTCGGGCGCCACCGGGCGGGCGCGGCGCAGGATGACGTTCACGCGCGCCACCAGTTCGCGCGGGCTGAACGGTTTCGTCACGTAGTCGTCGCCGCCCATTTCGAGCCCGAGGATGCGGTCGATTTCCTCGTCGCGCGCGGACAGGAACAGAACCGGCACGTCGGAGCGCTGCCTTAGCCGCCGGCAGACTTCCAGCCCGTCCATCTCCGGCATGCCGATGTCGAGCACGACGAGGTCGGGCACGCGGCGCTCGATCGCCTGCAGGGCCGCGGCGCCGTCGGACACGGCCTGCGTCTTCATCCCGGCCTTTTCCAGCGCAAAGCAGATGACCTCGCGTATGTGCGGATCGTCGTCGGCGACCAGGATCTGATGCGGCATGGATCTAACGGTCCGGCACTGAAGGTTGCGAGGGCTGGGTAGGTGGAGGAAGCACGAGCGGACCTCTCTTGTCGAGAACCTGCACGAGCCTCCAGCCGCGAAAGCTCCAGGCGCGCCACTGCTTCTGCTCGGCGATAGTGTCGTCGATCATCATTTGGTCGGCCAGATAGGTGGTTTGGTTTCCGAATTGGTGCATGTAGAGGCGGTCCAGCGCCGGCATGGCGGCAGCGCCGAGCGAGCGCAGATATTCCGTATCGATAGGCGTGCCGTCGCCGGTCATTTCAAGGGAATGGTCGACATTGAAATTGGCGATCGTTGCGGCGAAGTTGATGAAGCAGCAGGCATAAAGCGTCGCCGATAGCGTCGCAAGATTGGCGGAGAGCAGCCATTCGTTGGATTTTCCAAGCGCGATGCGGACAATGATCAGTGCAAGCCCTGACGCCACCAACCCCATCCAGACGAAGGCGGCGATGCGCCAGTAGGTCAGTGCATAGACGCCGATATAGAGATCGAGCCTGAGAATCGACGAGATGACCAGCACGATGTTCTGCGCCACCCAGGCATAGACCAGCCGGCGGATCAGCGGATCGCCTGAGGTTTCGCTGCCCGGCCGCAGCGCCGCCAGCACGAAGCCGGCGGCCAGCAGCGCCGTGGCGATCAGCGGATACGCGCCGCGATGGGCATAAGCGGCATAGCTCAACCCGTCGGGAAGGGCGGCCCCGCCCCAGAGATAGGCTGCGTCGAGCCCGGTCTGCAGCGCAAACAAGGCGTTGAAGACGATCAGCGCGCGCAGGACCGCGGCCTTGCCGAAGACGACGGCCTCGATCGTTGTCGCTGGTTTAGTCGCGGCCGGTGCGGCCACGGCTGCAGGCGGCGTCAAAGGTGGAAGGCGGCGCGGGAAACGCGGCAGGCGAGGCCGCAGGAAAGCCCAGACGCCGGCGATCACGAACAGCCAGAAGACGATCCGCGCCAGTTGGATGAGATCGAGCAGCTTCATCAGGTCGATCAGCGACAGCCAGTATTCGATCACCGGATTGGCGGCGCCGAACAAGAACAGGAACACCGCGCCCAGCGTCACCGGCATGACCCAGACGATGATGGACGCCAGGCGGATGCGGCGGCCGCCAAGCCGGCGCACCGTGCGGCGCCAGTGGAAAAAGTCACGGATAAGGCGCAGCGGCGCCGCCAGCAGGAACAGCGCGACCTGGCCGGCAATGCGGGCGATGCCGTGCCGTAGCCGCCCGGACAGGGACAGCGCAAACACCACCAGCGCCACGACAGCTATCGCCACCGACAGCGGGCTGACGTTCTCGGCCAGCGGCAGCAGCGCGACGAACAAAGCGGCCGGCTTGAGCCAGGGTCGGGTGGAATTCAGCGCGGCAGGATGCACAGCGACCACCGCGCCGGCGATCAGGATGGCAAACAGCAGCACCGTGGTCCCGGCGGGCTGGCCGTAAAAGAAAAAATCCGCCAGCGCCACGAGCAGGACGGCGATGCCGAAGCGGCTGGAAAAGCTTGCAAACGATGTCATGCGCGGATTTTCCTGATGGGCTGGGTCCGCTCGGCCGGTGGGCGGATAAAAGGGAGCAGGCTCGCTTCCAGGTAAGGGCGGGCCGCCGCCCGGGGCGGATCGACCAACCACCAGCTTTCGCTGCGCAGGCGATAGGGCAAGGACCAAAGGTGAGCGTTTCGCTGTTGCATGCCGCTGTTGTCGCGGGCTCGCATGGAAACGGCGGGGCGGAGCGGAGGAGGTTTTCCGCAGGGATGTGCAGTTTTCGTGCAGGACCTGTGCTTACGGCCGGGGCGCTCCCCCCCATCTTTCCGGACGTTGGCGCTGTCCCAGCCAGGCTCCTTTCCTCTCCCTCCGGAGGGGGGAGAGGTGGCTCGGCTGTCCGAACTGGATAGATAGGTAACAGAATGGACCGATAGCATGGGTGACAGTTTTCTCCTTCGCCGGAGGACCGGCGATGGTTTGGCGAGAGACTGGCATCATGGACGAGCGGCTACGGTTTGTTGTGGAGTGTCTTTCTGGGGATGAGACGATGGTTGCGCTTTGTGCGGCCTACGGGATCTCACGCAAGAACGGCTACAAATGGCTAGGACGCTATCGGACGTTTGGGCCTGAGGGTTTGCACGACCTGCCGCGAGCCCCGCTCAATCATGGCCGGGCGACAGCTCAGGATCTGGTTGAGCGGATTGTGGCGGCCAAGGAGCTGCATCCGCTTTGGGGTCCAAAGAAGATCGTGGCACGGCTCAGGCGCACGGCTCCCGAGTTCATGTGGCCTTCAGCCTCGACGGTCGGCGCGATCCTTGCGCGGCATGGGCTTGTCCGCGCCCGCAAGCGACCCCGCCTGCGGGCCTGCGGCAATGGACCCTGGCCACAGCCGCAAGAACCGAACGCGGTGTGGACTGGCGATCACAAGGGCTGGTTCCGGACCCGCGACGGCTGGCGTTGCGAACCCTTGACGGTGATGGATGCGTCGAGCCGCTATCTCTGGCGCTCGAAGCGACGGGGTCGACGGCCGATAGCGAAGCCTGGCCGGTGTTTGAGCGGCTGTTTGAAGAGCATGGCCTGCCGGATCGCTTCAGAAGCGACAATGGCCCGCCCTTCGCATCAGCCGGCGTCACCGGGCTGACGCCGCTTGTCGTGCGCTTCATCAAGCTCGGCATCACCCTGGAGCGGATCGCACCCGGCAGGCCACAGCAGAACGGACGTCACGAGCGCTTTCACCTGACCATGCTGCCGATGGCCGAGGCACCGGAAGCCGACCGAACGGCACAGGGCCAGGCCTTCGAGACCTTCCGGCAAAGCTACAATGAGGAACGTCCCCATGAGGCGCTGGGCATGGATACGCCCGCCCAGCACTACCGGTCCTCACAGCGCGCCATGCCCAGGACACCACCCGAGCCCGTCTATCCGGCCGAGGCCTCGGTCCGCCGCGTGCGCCACAATGGCGAGATCCGATGGAATGGCGGCTTCATATATGTCTCGCAAGCGCTGGCGGGCGAACCGGTCGCTGCGTTGGAGACCGAAGACGGACAATGGACACTCTCATTCCATGCCCACCCGCTCGGCATCATCGACACACGGCACATGAAGCTTGTCCGCCGCAGCGCCGCGCCAACCAATCCGCTTGGCGCTGCGGCGGACGCATAGGGGGAGAGAAGTGTCACCTATGTATCCGGTTCAAAGTGTTACCCATCTATCGGCTGGACAGCTCGGCGAAGCCGAGACGGAGTGGGGGAACCACCTGGCAGTCGCCGCGAACGGACATCGGAAGGGCACTGAGCGCATTGCTCGCGTTACGCCCAAGGGTCGACCCCCACTCCGTCGAGCTTCGCTCGACACCTCTCCCCCGATCGACGGGGGAGAGGAAAGGCCCCCCTTCCGCAACTGCTGCGGGACGGGCGGGGCAGCGCAAGCTTTCGCAGTTGGCTCGTCATCAGGTACCGGTCGGACGCTTGCCTCACCCGCCCCCACGCGGCATAGATCGGCCATGACAAGCGAACCTTACCGCCCGCGCCGCTCGGTGCTTTACGTCCCCGCCTCCAACGACAAGGCGCTGGCCAAGATCGCGACGCTGGCCTGCGATGCCGTGATCATCGACCTCGAAGACGCCGTCGCGCCCGCCGACAAGATCGCCGCGCGGGACAAACTGGCCGGCATTTTCGCCAGCCGACCGAAACGCCGCTGCGAGATGATCGTGCGCGTCAACGCGCTGTCCAGCGAATGGGGCAACGATGACCTGCTGACCGCGGCGAAATTCGAGCCCGACGGCATCCTGTTGTCCAAGGTCGCCACGCCGCGCGATATCCTCGAAGTCGGCGACGTGCTCGACGACAATTTTGCCCCCGACAGCGTCAAGCTCTGGGCGATGATCGAGACGCCCAAGGCCATGCTCAACATCGGCGCCATTGCCGAACTCGGCCGCGACCCGGCCTCGCGCCTAGCTTGTTTCGTGGCCGGAACGAACGATCTGGTCAAGGAAACCGGCATTCTGGCGACGCCTGATCGGCGCTACCTCGTGCCTTGGCTGATGCAGATGGTGCTGGCGGCGCGGGCCGGCGGCATCGACATGCTCGACGGCGTCTCCAACGATTTTCGCGACCTCGACGCGTTTGCGCGCGAATGCACGGAAGCCGCTGCCATGGGGTTCGATGGCAAGACGCTGATCCACCCCGCCCAGATCGAAACCGCCAACCGAGCCTTTGCGCCCGCGCCCGAAGCCTTGGCCCAGGCGCGCGCGGTGAAGGATGCCTTCGCCTTGCCGGAAAATGCCGGCAAGGGCGTGATTGCTTTGAACGGCAGGATGGTCGAGCGGCTGCACCTGGCGCAGGCCGAGAAATTGCTGGCGAAGGCCGCCGCCATCGGCGCATGATCCGCCCCGAAAAGACGAACTCACGACAGGATCTGATCCATGAGACTTTACCGCTTTTTGTCCGCCCCCGACGATTCAACCTTCTGCCACAAGGTGACCGCGGCGCTGAACAAGGGCTGGCACCTGTACGGCTCGCCGACCTACGCCTACGACAAGAAGACCAAATCGATGCGCTGCGGCCAGGCGGTGGTGAAGGATATCGACGGCCAGGAATACGGGCCGGATACCAAGCTGAGCGACTGGTAGGCTTTGCCAGGCACGGACGCAGGCTGTGTCGAGATTCAGGTCAGGCCGAGCCGAGAACAGTGGTTTCCGAGAACCGGAGCGGAGCGTACTTAAAGTACGCGAGCACCGGAAGCGCAGGAAGCTGCCGTTCGCAGGCCGGCTTCACCTGAATATCGGCGCAGCCTCACTCCGCCGCCTCTTCGATTTTCTCCATATCATCATCCGACAGGCCGAAATGGTGGCCGATCTCGTGGATCAGCACGTGGGTGACGATGTCGCCCAGCGTCTCTTCGTTTTCGGCCCAATAGTCGAGGATGGCGCGGCGGTAGAGGGTGATGCGGTTCGGGCCTTCGCCGGTCTGCGGGTTCCAGCGCTCGGCGATGCCGCGGCCCTCGAACAGGCCAAGCAGATCAAACGGTGTCTCCAGCGACAGATCGTCCATGATCTCGTCGGTCGGGAATTCGGCGATCATGATGACGATCTCGCCGGTCAGCTTGCGGAAATCGTCGGGCAGATGCGCGTAAGCCTCCAGCGCCAGAAACTCCATCTCCTCGATCGAGGGCGAGAGTTCGTCGTGCCAGGTGCGGGTCTTGTAGATGCGGGCCATGCTTTGTCCTTTGATCCCGGCATATAGGCTTTCCCTCCGGACTCGGCAAATGGACGGGTACCTGGCCAATGACTGTTTCTTTGCACCGAATGACTGCGACCAAAGCCTAAGGTTGGCTCGCTACCTTTGATCAAGGAATAAATTCCTTCTGACTCCGCTTGACTCTTCCGGCACCCTCTGGAATCTATAGGAACATAACAGGAACAATTGTGAGAGAAATTGACCGTCATGGCGACATCAGCCGTGGCGCGGGAGACTGTTTTTGCCCTGCGCCGCCAGATCGCGAAGATCGAGGGAACGCTGCCCGAGCGCCTGGCCGCGCCGGCTGGCGAGGGGCTGCGCGCGGGTCCTGGCGGCGGTCTCGACGCCGCGCCTGAACCCGATGCCGATGTCACCATCATCCGGCGCGGGCTTGCCGTGGCTTCGCCGGATGCTTTCCTGGCCACCGGCGTCGAGCGCCTCGATGCGGCGCTGAGCGGCGGCCTTCCGAAAGCCGCCTTGAGCGAAATCCATGGCCTTGAGACCCGCAATGCCGGGGCCGTCGCCGGTTTTGTGCTGTCGCTTGTCAGCCTGATCCTCAAGGGCCAGCCCTTGCCCGTGCTGTGGATCGGCACATCGGAGATTTTTCGCGAGGCCGGCTTTCCCTATGCCAGGGGATTGCAGGGCATGTTCGGTCTCGCACCGGAGCAATTGCTGTTTTCCGAGGCGCCGAAACTCACCGATGCGCTGTGGGTAGCCGAGGAGGCCGCGAAGATGACGGCGCTCGCCGCAATCATCCTCGAAATCCGTGGCAGCCCGCAGCGGCTCGACCTCACCGCGACGCGCCGGCTGCACGCGCGCGCCCAAAACGCCGGCCGGCCGGTGTTCCTGCTGCGCCAGGCCGGCGAAGCCGAGCCGACCGCCGCCCCGGTGCGCCTCATCGTGTCGGCTGCACCAGCGGCGAGCCGCCGGACGATCGCCGGGTCGCTCGCCGGCTCGATCGGCCGGCCTGCCTTCACCGTCAGCATCGGCAAGAGCCGCACCGCTCTGCCTGGACAATTCACACTGGAGTGGAACCCCGATGAACACGCATTCGAAGAAAGAAAGCCCCGCGAAAAACGGGCAGAGAATTCTGTCGCTGTGGTTCCCGCATCTGGCGGCCGAACGGATCCTGCGCCAGCGCCTGGGACGGTCGTGGCGTTCCCGGCCTTCGGATCATCTGCCGCCATCTCACCCACCGCTCGTGATCAGCCATCGCGACCGCAACGCCCAGCGCATATCGGCCCTCGACGAGCGGGCTGAGGCGCTGCATCTGAAGCCTGGCATGGGCATTGCCGACGCCCGTGCCATGCATCCCTCGATCGACATTGTCGAGGCCGATCCGGAGGCCGACCGCCGGCTGCTCGAAGGCCTCGCCGACTGGTGCGACCGCTATACGCCGCTGGTGGCGCTTGACGGCGTCGACGGGCTTTATCTCGACGTCACCGGCTGTACCCACCTGTTCGGCGGCGAGCGCGCCATGCTGGACGACATCCTTGCGCGGTTTTTCCAGCAGGGTTTCGATGTCCGCGCCGGGTTGGCCGCGACGCCGGGTGCAGCCTGGGCGGCAGCGCGCTTTTGCGGCGACCGCATCGTTGTCTCCGGCGAGGAAGAAGCGCTGCTCGCCCCCTTGCCGCTGGCCGCACTGCGCATCGAGGCCGATATCCGCGCCAGCCTGGAAAGCGTCGGTCTGCGCACCGCCGGCGCGGTCATGGCAGCGCCGCGCGCGCCGCTCGCCCGCCGTTTCGGCGCGACCTTGCTGTTGCGTCTTGACCAGGCGCTCGGCCGCCTCGACGAGGCGGTATCGCCGCGCCTGCCGGTGGCGCCCCTTTCAGTCGAACGCCACCTGGCCGAGCCGGTCGTGCTGACCGCCGAGATCGAACGGCTGGTGCTCTTGCTGGCGGTGACGCTGAAGGCCGATCTCGAACGCCGCGGCGAAGGCGCAAGGATGCTGGCGCTGCTGTTGTTTCGCGTCGACGGCGCCGTCAGCCGCATCGCTGTCGGCACCTCGCGTCCGCTGCGCGAACCGAAGCTGATCCAGCGCCTGTTCCATGAGCGGCTGGCCGCGCTCGAACAGGACATCGATGCCGGCTACGGCTTCGACCTGGTTCGGCTTTCGGTGCTGGCGGCCGCCGACTTCGACATGCAGCAAGCCGATTTGACCGGCGAGGCCGAGGATGACGACGCCGACATGGCACTCTTTGCCGACCGCATCCGCGCCAGGCTCGGGGACAGTGCGGTGCTGAAGCCGGTCGCCCTCGAGAGCCATCTGCCGGAGCGCGCCGTCGCCACCATCCCGTTCTCGGAAGCGCCACAACGCAAAACACCGCCCAGGAAGCCCGGCTCGAAAGACGCGCCGCGCGCAACCATCTTCCCGCCGGAACGGCCGATCCGGCTGTTCCGTTCGCCCGAGCCGATCGAGGTGCCGGCCACCGAAATGCCGGAGGGGCCGCCGATGAATTTCCGCTGGCGCCGCGCGCTCTACCGGGTCGCGCGTGCCGAAGGGCCGGAGCGCATCGCACCGGAATGGTGGCGTGAAACGTCAAGCGATCCGGTCACATCGACGCGTGACTATTTCCGGATCGAGGATGCCGAAGGCCGCCGCTACTGGCTCTACCGGCAAGGCCTCTATGGCAACCCGCAGCTGCCGCCGCGCTGGTTCATGCATGGGGTCTTCGCATGAATGCGCTGACCGTCATCCCCTATGCGGAATTCGGCATCCAGTCGAACTTCTCCTTCCTGCGCGGCGCCTCCAAGCCGGAGGAGCTGGTGGTGGCGGCCAAATTCCTCGGCTTTTCCTCGATCGGACTGGCAGACCGCAACACGGTGGCCGGCGTCGTGCGCGCCTGGCAGCAGGCCAAGGTCGAGAAGCTCGCCTATCACCCCGGTTGCCGCCTGGTGTTCGGCGACGGCACGCCGGACATTCTCGCCTATCCGCAGAACCGCAAGGGCTGGGGCCATCTCTGCCGCATGCTGACGCAAGCCAATTTGCGCGATGAAAACGAGAAGGGCGCGACCCTTCTCCAGCGCAGCGACCTGCTCGAATGGGGCGACCTGATGTCGCTGGCGGTGCTGCCGGATCTCTCGGCGAATGCCGACGATCCCCTGGCATTGGTCCGTCAACTGAAAGACCGTTTCGGCGCTAATTTGCGGCTAGGCATGGCGCCGGATTATCGCGGCAATGACCGTTTCCGCATCGAGCAGGCGGCGGGCATGGCGGACATCGCCGGCGTGCCGCTGATGGCGACCAACGACGTGCTTTATCACAGCGCCGAGCGCCGCTCGCTGCAAGATGTGCTCACCGCCATCCGCCTCAATTTGCCGGTCGCCGAGGTCGGGCTGGAGCTGACGGCCAACGCCGAGCGCCATCTGAAGCCGCCGCTGGAAATGGCCCGTCTCTTCCGCCGCCATCCACGGGCGCTGGCCGAGACGCTGCGCTTTGCCGGCGAACTGACCTTCTCGCTCAGCGACCTCCAGTACAATTATCCCGACGAGCCGACGCAATCAGGGCTTGGGCCGCAGGCCGAGCTAGAGCGTCTGGCCAGGGAGGGGGCCGCCACGCGCTATCCGGCGGGCGTCCCCGCTTCCGTCTTGCAGCGCATCAGTGAGGAGCTCGCTCTGATCGAGCGTCTGAATTATGCGCGCTATTTCCTGACCGTTTACGACATCGTCCAGTTCGCCCGCAATGAGGGCATTCTGTGCCAGGGCAGAGGCTCGGCCGCCAACTCGATCGTCTGCTACTGCATCGGCATCACCGAGGTCGGCCCCGAGCGCATCGACACGTTGTTCGAGCGCTTCATTTCCGAGGAGCGCAACGAGCCGCCCGACATCGACGTCGATTTCGAGCATGAGCGGCGCGAGGAGGTGATCCAGTACATCTACTCCAAATACAGCGCCAAGCGCACCGCGCTGGCGGCCGCCGTCATCAGCTATCGCGGCCGCTCGGCGCTGCGCGAGGTGGCCAAGGCCATGGGCCTGTCGGACGATGTCCGCATTGCGCTCTCCAGTTCGATCTGGGGCTGGTCGACCTCGGAGCTCGGCGAGAAGGAGGCGCATGCCGGCGGCCTCGACCGCAACGAGACCTCGACCCGTCACGTGATCGCCCACGCCAACGAGATCATGGGCTTTCCCCGGCATCTGTCGCAGCATGTCGGCGGCTTCGTCATTACCCGCGACCGGCTCGACGAGATCGTCCCCATCGTCAAGACGGCGATGGAGGCGCGCAAGATGGTCGAGTGGGATAAGGACGATCTCGACGCGGTGAAGATCCTGAAGGTGGATATTCTAGCGCTTGGCATGCTGACCTGCCTGAAGCGCGCCTTCACCTTGCTCACCGACCATTATCCGAAGGCCCGGGATGATTACGGCCGACCCTATGTGCTGGCCACCCTGCCGCCGGAAGAGAACGACGTGTACGACATGATCTGCCGCGCCGACACGCTCGGCGTCTTCCAGATCGAATCGCGCGCGCAGATGTCGATGCTGCCGCGTCTACGCCCGCGCGAATTCTACGACTTGGTCATCGAGGTGGCGATCGTGCGGCCCGGCCCGATCCAGGGCGACATGGTGCACCCCTATCTGCGCCGTCGGCAGGGCAAGGAAGCGGCTGAATATCAAAAGCCGGAGCTGGAGGCTATTCTCAAGAAGACACTCGGCGTGCCGCTGTTTCAGGAACAGGCGATGAATATTGCAATCGTCGCCGGTGGTTTCAAACCCGGCGAAGCCGACGAACTACGCCGCGCCATGGCCACCTTCAAGCGCACCGGCACCATCGGCAATTACCGCCAGCGCATGATCGACGGCATGGTCGGCAAGGGATACACCAAGGACTTCGCCGAGCGCTGCTTCAAGCAGATCGAAGGCTTCGGCGAATACGGCTTTCCCGAAAGCCACGCCGCCTCCTTCGCTTTGCTCGTCTATGCCTCCTGCTGGTTCAAGACCTTTTATCCCGACGTGTTCTGCGCCGCGATCCTGAATTCGCAGCCGATGGGGTTTTACCAGCCGGCCCAGCTGGTGCGCGACGCGCGCGACCATGGCGTCGATATCCGCGACGTCGACGTCAATTTTTCCGACTGGGACTGCACCCTGGAGAAAGCCCAATTCGATCCGGGCCGCATCCTGGGGCGCCATGCCGAAATGCGCGGTGTCATCAAGACCCGGTACGCCGTCCGGCTTGGCTTCCGTCAGATCAAGGGCTTGGCCGAGAAGCGTATGGAAGCTTTCACCGCGCGGCGCGGCGCCGGCTATACAAGCGTCAGGGATGTGTGGCTGCGCTCGGGCCTCGATGTCGGCGAAATCGAAAGACTGGCGCAGGCTGACGCCTTCCGCTCGCTCGGCCTCGATCGTCGTGAAGCCTTGTGGGCGGTGCGCGCGCTGGATGGCAAGAGCGCCGCCGAACGGCTGCCGCTGTTCGACCAGCCGGCGATCCGGTTGCGCGAACTCGAGCCCGAGACAAAACTGCCGACAATGCCGCTCGGCGAGCACGTCATCCACGACTACCGCGCGCTCGGCCTGTCGCTGAAGGCGCATCCGGTCGCCTTCCTGCGCGAGCGGCTCGACCGCGCCGGCGTCATTCCCAATGCCAATCTCGGCTCGGTGCGCGACGGCAGGCGGGTCTCGGTCGCCGGCCTGGTGCTGGTGCGGCAGCGGCCCGGCAAGGGCAATGCGATCTTCCTGACGCTGGAAGACGACAAGGCCGTCGCCAACGTCATTTTCTGGGAGCGGACCTTTACCCGTTTCCGGCCCATCGTCATGGGCGCGCGCTTCGTCAAGGTCACCGGCAAGCTGCAGTCGGAATCCGACGTCATCCACATCGTCGCCGAAAAGATCGAGGATTTGACGCCGTGGCTGACGGTGCTGCTGGAAGAGATGACGCCGGCTGCCCGGCCCGACATTGCCACCCTCTCGGACAAAGCTGAAAGGGTCATGCCCAAGGGGCGGAATTTTCAGTAGGCAAGTGCAGGGCGGTCGGGAGCCCATGACATTAATGCCGGCAAGGGCAGAGGGGGGCGCGAAGGATCGCCAACAGAATGGCTTCTTAGGCTGAGGTCCGTTTGAACCACCCCCGGCCCTTCAGCCCGGCCCACCCAATCGCGGCGGCGACAGCACGTCTTCCGCCGAAATAGTCCGCGCCTCCGAGGGCAGCATGATCGGGATGCCGTCGCGCACGGGATAAGCGAGCTTGGCAAGCCGCGAGATCAACTCGCCGCGCACCGGGTCCCAGGCCAGCGGCCCCTTGGTCAGCGGGCAGGCCAGCAGCTCCAGCAATTTTGGATCGACATTGACCGACTTGCCGTCACGCCCATCCGCAGCCATTGGATCCCCCTTCAGCCATCGGCTCAGCCCTATTGCAGGCTGGAGCCAAAGTCCTCATTCTCGCGCGCCAGCGCCATTTCGGTGATCGCGATCAGCGTCTCCGCGCGGGCTTTCAGGTCGGGCGCCTCCAGCAGCGCCTGTTTCTCGGCCGGTCCGTAGGGCGCCATCATCGACAGCGCATTGACCAGCATGGTGTTCTCGGCGCGGCTGACGCTTTCCCAATCGGCTTCGAGATCGTTGGCCTGCAGATAGGCGCGAAACGCTTTCAACAGCGCCGGCCGGTCGATCTCGCTTGCCGCCTGGTCTTCGGCGAGATCGGTGAGGAACGGCGCCAGCTTGCATTGCCGGAACGGCGTCTTCACCGGCAATTCGCTGGTGATGCGGAAACGGCAGACGCCCTGCAGCGAAATCAGATAGCGGCCGTCGCCGCTCTCGGCCATCGAGATGATGCGCCCGGCGCAGCCGACATTGCACAGTTCCGGCTCGCCGTCGGCGCGCAACGCGCCATTGAGGCTGGGCTGGACGATGCCGATCAGCCGCGCGCCGACGATCGCCTCATCCACCATCTGCAGATAGCGCGGCTCGAAAATGTTGAGCGGCATGCGCCCGCCCGGCAGCAGCAGCGCGCCGGCAAGCGGAAACACCGGAATGGTTGCCGGCAGATCCTTGCCGACCCGGTAAAATGCGTTTCCGACCTGCACCTTCACTCCTCCGACCCGCTTCGGGCGCGATGTTATCGGCCTAATCTGGCGCGGCGGCCGCCGACCGCAAGGCCCGACAGCCACGCCCCGGCAATTTGGCCGGCAAACGGCTCAGGAAAACAGCAGCGACGACAATTTGCGCCGTGCCGCCAGCGTCGCCTCGTCGGTCATGCCCCAGGCCTCGAACAGTTTCAGCAGCTGCGCCCTGGCGCCGTCCTCGTTCCACGTCCGGTCGGCTTTTATAATCGCCAGAAGATTGTCGGCCGCCGCATGGCGCTCGCCCCTGGCGTTCTGGATCATGGCGAGGTCGAAACGCGCCTGGTGGTCGCCGGGATTGGCGGCCAGTCGCTGCTCGAATTCAGCTGGATTGCCAAGTGCTGCCGCTTCTGCAGCCAGCGTCATCTTGGCACGCAGCGCGGCAAGTGCCGGCGCATTTTTCTTGGCCTCCGGCGCCGTTGCCAGCAGCGCCTCGGCGCCGTCGCTGTCGCCGGCCTCGAACAGAAGCTCGCCCAGCCCGGCAATCGCCTCGATCGTCTCCGGCGCTTGCGCCAGGATGGCGTCGTAAATGTCGGCTGCGGTCTGCGCATCGCCCGCCGCATGCGCTTCCGCCGCCGCGGCCAGTGCTTCGGCCACCGGCGGCGCGCCATTGCCCTTGCCGCCGACCTTGGTGATGAACTCGGCAATCTGGCTCTCGGGGATGGCGCCCATGAAGCCGTCGACAGGCTGGCCGTCCTTGAAGGCGATGACCGCCGGGATCGATTGGATGCCGAGCTGGCCGGCGATCGAGGGATGATCGTCAATGTTCATCTTGACCAGCTTGACCTTGCCGCCGGCGGCCTTGATCGCCTTTTCCAGAAGCGGCGTGAGCTGCTTGCAGGGCCCGCACCACGGCGCCCAGAAATCGACCAGTACCGGCTGTTTGCGCGAATCCTGGATAACGTCGGCGGCGAAAGTGGCGGTCGTGGTGTCCTTGATCAGCTCGCCAGCGGCAGGTGCTGCGCCGGGTGTCGAGCCAAGTGCCGACTTGGCCGGCTCGGCGCCGCCATATTGCGCGGAAGTGGTGTATTGGCCCGAATTGCCGCCGAATTGGCCGCCAAACGGATTGTTGTTGTCGCTCATGTCGTCGCCCTTCCGGTCGCGCCCAGCGGAGCAGCGCGACGTCCTTAACTAGAGGTCAGTTTTCGCCATCCATGTGGCGATCAAGCCGAGACTTTCAAGATAGCAGCATCATGTCCGGTTGCCTCGACGAATCTGATGAGGTCCGCGGACGCGATTGACGTCGTCGCCTCATTGGTCAGCGGATGCGCGTTGACTGTCGCATGTGCCATCAAATCCTGGTCGAGCGCCACCTTGACCCGTCTTTCGGTGTCGTTGATCAGCCCGAACACGGTGACGGCGCCCGGGATGACGCCGAGCAGTTCCATCAGCATCTCCGGCTTGCCGAACGACACCCGGCCGGCGGCGCCGATGATCGTGTGAATCTGCTTCAGGTCGACGACCGCCTCCTCGCCGACGCTGACCAGGAAGAAATTGTCCTTCTTGTCCTTGAGAAACAGATTTTTCGTGTGCCCGCCCGGTATCTCGCCGCGCAGCGACTGCGAATCGGCCACCGTATAGAGCGGCGGATGGCGCACGGTCGACACTGATATGCCGAGATCGGCAAGAAAGGCGAAAAGCTCGGCTTCGGTCTTCGGCATGATCTTCCCCAGTTGGTCTTCGCTGTCTGTCTGGCCTTCGGGCAAAGCCGTTTACGGCCAATGATGCCACCGAGACAAGACCGTCATGCGCGAGGTCCATGAACCACCATGCCCGGCCCGGATGCTGTGGCCAGACGATTTGCCGCGACCAAAAAGCCCGTCATTTCCCTGTTGCAATCGCCGCGCTCTTCAGCCATATAGGCCCGGCTTGCGGCCCCGAGGGCCGTGTGAGCGGGTGTAGCTCAGGGGTAGAGCACAACCTTGCCAAGGTTGGGGTCGAGCGTTCGAATCGCTTCACCCGCTCCAGTTTCCTCAAGGGGAATCAAGCGATGAAGAGGCGCCTTTCGGGGCGCCTTTTGCTTTTTCCAGACCGGCGATGTAAGCGCGTTGCGGGACACTTGTTCTCCCTCAGAACCAGGCGCAGGTAAGACGGCGTGGCGCACAATCCCTCGGGTTCAATTTCGGCGAAAGGCGGCACCGCATCCGAAGCGCTTGCTTGGCTGGCGTTGCGGAACGCCGCGTCCGAATGCGGCTCAGGCTCGCGCTTGATCGACCCGCAGCCCCTGCGCGCACTCCCGGCGGGACGCAAGTGGGCGCATGAGATTGCCAAGGTAATCTTCGATGGCCTCATGGCAGGAAGCCTGTCGGTGCCGGCGCAATTGGCTGCCGGATGGGCGAGGTTCGGCAGCGCAACCACCGCGTTGATCATCGAACTCGGCAAGATCTGGGACAATCCCGCAGCGGCTCGCCGCGTCCAGTACCAGCTTGAGCAAATGCTTCTCGAACCCGACGATCTTGCCACGCCGCGCAGGCTGGCGCGAACGCTCGGAATTCGCGTCGACGCTCGCAATCCGACCGCGACCGAACTGCCGGAAGGCATCGATCAGATCTATGCCCATCTGGTGCTGGATGGCCGGATCGAGGCTGTAGTGCAGTTCGGTGCACTCGGGACGGTGACGAGCGATCATTGGATTGAATTGATCCTGGATGTAGTGCCTGCTGAGCGGCTTGCGGGAGGATCGCCTGCACCGCAAAAGGGCGCCGGCGCGACCACGTCAAACACGCCTGCAGCCGAGGTATCGTTTGCCATGGCGGGAAGCGAGCCCGATCAGGACAGCCACTTCGGCAAACTCGCGCAATTGGCCGCACAGGCGCATGACCTGGTTCGGTCGAACGCTGAACCGTCAGAGCCTGTTACGCCGCGCCGCGCACGGGTCGCGGACAAGCACGACAAGGATCGCACGGCGTTCTGGAACAGCTATTTCGCGACCGAGGATCCCTGGAACTACAGCTCGCTCTATGAGCAGGAAAAATATGAGCGGCAGATCGAGATCCTGCCTGCCGGTCCCATCGGCCGGGCGCTTGAATTGGCCTGTGCGGAGGGCCATTTCACGCGGCAGCTGGCGCCGCGCGTGGGCCATCTGACCGCAACCGACATCTCCGCTATAGCCATCGAGCGAGCCCGCGCCCGATGCAACAATCAGGCGAATGTCGAGTTCGGCGTACTCGATTTCGCTGCCGACACGCTGCCGGGTGAGATGGATCTGATCGTCTGTTCGGAGGTGCTCTACTATCTGGACGATCTCGCCGAGTTGCGGCGCATCGCCAAGAAATTTGCCGAGGCGTTGGCGCCTGGCGGTAGTTTCATCAGCGCACACGCATTCGTGCTGCGTGACAATGTCGAAAAGACGGGCTTCGACTGGAACACATTCGGTGCCCAGGCGATCTCCGAGACGCTGGCAGCGACCGAAGGCCTCGTGCTCGAGCAATCGATCCAGACCGAACTCTACCGGATAGACCGCTTCCGCCGCCTGTCGCCGGACGAGGTGGCGACGGACACGGTGATCGATCATGTGCCGATCCGCGCGCCCATCGAAATCGGTGTCGCGCGAAATATCGTCTGGGGTGGGGCGCGAGCCTTGCGCCGCGACGTCGCACGTAACGAGCAGCGCCGGCATATCCCTGTCCTCATGTATCACGGCGTTGCCGATGAAGGTCCGGCCGCGCTCGCTCGTTTTCGGCTCACGCCCGCCGCATTCGCCAGCCAGATGGCATGGGTGCGCGCCAATGGCTTTCACGCCATTGGCTCCGAGCAGCTGGAAGCATTCATCGCCAACCGTCAGCCTTTCGTTGGCCGCCCGGTGCTCATCACCTTCGATGACGGCTTCCAGAACTTCGCCGACCATGCCTGGCCGATCTTGCGCGCCAACGACCTGACCGCGGAAGTGTTCCTGGTGACGGACCTGGTGGGCGAAAGTGCACAGTGGGACACCGACATCGGTCCGCCGACGCCGCTTATGGGCGCCGGGACGGTGCGACGCCTCGCTGCCGAAGGCGCCTTCTTCGGCAGCCACATGGCGACGCATCGCGCCATCGATGGTCTGTCGAGCGCTGACCTGGCCGCCGAGCTCCTGCGCTCTCGTCTGTTCATCGAACGCTGGACCGGCCGGCCAACCAGGGCGTTCGCGGCACCCTTCTCCGTCACCGACCGACGGCTTGGCCGGCTGGCCAGGGAGTGCGGCTATCGAGTAGGCTTCGGCCGCAGGCACGGGCCGGCGGACCTCGATAGCGATCTCATCGACCTTCCGCGCATCGAGATTCGCGGCGACCGCTCGCTCGATGACTTTATTGCCACTGTCGAGGCCGTGCTCGAATGAACGGTGAACGTGTCAGTTCATTATTGGGCGACTTGCGACACGGCTGACATCAGTTCCTTCGGGTTTGGCGCCCCAAACATGTATCGCCCACCCTCTGGAACCTCCGTGAAACTCCAGCGGACGATTCCCTGCCGGTCCAGCAGGAACTGACCGATCAGTTGTCCGTGTCCCGTTGCGATCATCTGCTCGTCGGCTTCGGTCAGTTCGTAGTGGTCCTTCTTGTCAAGGATTGCGCTGGCCGTCATAGGATCCATGGGACCGGGCAATTCGCCGGGTATGTCGACCCGCATATCCTGTGCCGCTGCCATCGATACCTTGTACGGCCAGTTCGTCTCGTTTTGGGTGAATTCGAGATTGGGAAGCCCAAAAGCACGGTGTGAAGCGCGTTCCGGGTCGGAGGCAGCGAGCAGATTCGGCATCGGATGGTAGCGGAAATAGAGACGCGCCCGTTCGATCGGCGTGTTGACCACCGTCAGGCTCTCCACGCCCTTTTCGCGCAGCTCTGGATCGAGCCGCGCCTGGGCGGCGATGTGGCGCCGGCAAAACGCACAATGCAGACCTCGAAACAGGCCGACCAGCACCGGTTTTTGCCCGCGAAAGTCGTCAAGCGCAATCTTGCCTTCCTGGGTAATGGCGTCGAGTATCAGGTTCGGCGCCCGGTCGCCCGGTTGAAGCGGTATCAATCCACTAGGCGCGGACATGTCCAACCCCCTATCCCGGCTAGTCGAGAAAAGGCAGCACCACAAGCGCTTCCGGGTCGAGCCCGTGCTGGGCGCATATACCCTGCGCCAGGGAAAAGTAGCGTTCGGCCTCGGCCAGATTGTCGAGGTCGAGATTAAGCGTTGCGAGTCCATCATAGCACGGAAACAGCAGTTGGGGCTCGCCCGTTTCGCGGGCTACGTCCAGTGCTTCGTGGAACAAGCCAACCGCCAGTTCCGGATGGCCGTTGCACTGGTGGATCTGCCCAAGCACGATCAACGGCACTGGCAGGTGCTCGCGCTGGTCGAGCGCCCGGTCAATCTCGATGGCCTTCTCGGCAGCAGGCACGCCCTCCGTTGGACAGCGATCCGTGAAAGTACAACAAGCCACCGCCAGATTGGCGAGGAGGCGCGCCTGGAAACCCAGATCACCAATGCGGCGCGCCACTTCAAGACCGCGCCGACAGACCTCCATCGCCTTTGCCGGATCGATGGTCGTGTAGAGCACGCCGAGATTGGTGTAGCCGCGGCAGGCCGCGCCCAGCAGACCGGCGGCTTCGGCCAATTCAATGCTGCGCTCAACCTCACGCACGGCTTCATGGTTTCGCCCAAGGCGAGCCAGCGCAACAGCCTTGGTATTAAGTGCCTCGGCGGTCACGAGGGTGGCATCATCGGAGACATGTTCCGTTGTCAGAGAGCGTACGCAATCCAGCGCCGCGTCTGCCCATTTTGCCGCGAGAGTGTGATCTCCGCTGCGGAACGCCTGTCGGCCACGTTCTTGCCAGAGATGCGCCTGCTCGATCGGGGCATCCGCTCCATCGAGGAGCGCTGCCGCTTCAGCGTAGCGCGATTCCGCGTCGTCCCGCTTGCCCACGTCCCAAAACAGCCGACCGATCTTGCGCAAAACGCGCGCCGCCGCGACACGATCGGCTGACTCGCGATAGGCCTGCAGCACCGCCTCGTAGTGGCGGTGTGCAATCTCGCGGCGGCCTGCCGGGCCGCTCAAATCGGCAATGCGCTCTGCAATTGCCAGTTTGAGCGGTGTTTGCCCGATCGCGCCCAACGCAGTCAGTGCTCGCTCGTAGAAACGAAGGGCGTCGTCATTGGCGTATATCATGCGAGCGCGATCTCCCGCCGCCTGCAGGTAATGCGCGCCCCTCTCCCGCTCGGCGCTCTGAGCGAAATGGTGACCGAGCACGGCCAGATCCTCGAACCGTTCCGGCTTGTCGCCGCACAGTTGCTCCAGGGCGGCACCTACCCGGCCGTGGATGTCGGTCCGGCGTTGCAGGAGCAGATTCTGGTAGATCACGTCCTGCAGCAATGTTTGTGTAAAGCGGTAGCTTTGCGACGAGACCGAGCCTGATCCGGCAACTTCCTCGATGATTTCCGCATCGCAAAGCAGTTCGCAGCCCGCTTCCAGTCGGCCGGGGTCGGCTGCCACGGCTTTCAGAAGCGTGGCATCGAAGCGCGGGCCGATTACCGCGGCTTCCTGGGCCAACCGGCGCACCCCTTGCGGCAGCCGGTCGACGCGAGCAAGCAACATTGCCTGGATCGTGGCGGGGATGCCGGTTGCGACTTCGCCTGCCACGGTCCGCCATTGCTGGCCCTCGCGCACCAATACACCGCGATCGATAAGGCCGCGAACGATCTCCTCCAAGAAAAGCGGGTTGCCGCCCGCGCGCTCGAGGATCTGGTCGAGAAGCCCTCCTGCGGCGTTTACCCAGTTCTCGCCGAAAAGCGCCGCCACCAGGCGGCGTCCGTCATCGCTGTCGAGCGGCGAAAGCCTGAGCGCTGTGTGGCTGACCCGACTTGAGTCGAGTTGGTCGTTGTCCGACGCCGGACGATGCGTGACCAGCAACATCAGCCGCGTGCGTTCCAGTCTGTCCATCACGAAACGCAGTGCCTCGAGCGAGACGGAGTCGGCCCAGTGCAGGTCTTCGACGACAATCAACAGCGGCGACAACACAAGCCGCCATTCCATGATTGTGCGGACCGCGTAGAGAATTTGCCGCCGCAGCTGCTCGGGCTCGACATGCTGCAAGGTGGCATCGGGGTCGCCGAGGCCAAGCACATGGTAGAGCAAAGGCATCAGCCGCTTCGCCTCCTCGCCCTGCAGGCCGAGATCGGCAAGCAAGGCTGCGAGCTTGCCCCGCATTTCGTCCCCATTGTCGTTTTGCATCATCCCGGCAGCGCTGCGCACCACTGCACCCAGGGCGCCAAATGATTGTTCACCCAGCGGTGAGCACGTGGCCTGCCGCACGGCGACGTTGCGAAAACGATCCTCGTCGCCGACGCGGGCGACGAACTCCTTCACCAACCGCGACTTCCCGATACCGGCTTCGCCGACGATGCGGACAAGCTGGGCCGAGCCGCCGCACGCCAAGTCAAGGCTCGCCAGCATTCTGTTGAGCTCCGCATCACGACCTATTATGGGCGCACTGAGGCCGAGCGCCTCGAGCCCGCGCGCTGCACGCGGCGCCGCAAGCGGTGCATCCAGTCGGTGGACGAGCACACTGCCAGCCTTGCCGCGAAACACGACATCGCCCAGCGACTCGTACGAGAAGGCATGCCGGGTCAGCCTGTGCGTGAGCTCGCCCACCAGCACCTCACCCGGTGCAGCCAGCGATTGCAGGCGTTGCGCCGTATTCACCGTGTCGCCGGTCACCGAATAAGATTTGGCGGTGCCGATGCCCAATCCGCCAGTAACGACCGGACCCGTGTTTATGCCTATGTGGAGCAGCAGCGGCGAGCCGGAGTGGCGGGTGCTTTCACCGAGCCGCGCCGTCCGGGCGATCATGTCGAGAGCGGCTCGAAGCGCACGTTCCGGATCGTCCTCATGCGCGACCGGCGCACCGAACAAGGCGAGCAGAGCGTCGCCGATGAATTTGTCGACGAAACCACCAAAGCCTTGCACGGCCGCCGTCAATTCCTTGAACAGTTCGTTCTGCAGCGCCTGCATGACCTCGGGGTCGAGCTGCTCGCTGAGTGTCGTGAAGCCGCAGAGATCGGCGAACAGCACCGTTACCGTTCGTCGATCGGCGTCGGAGACGGAATGCGGCCCCTCTTCGCTTTCGATGTTCGGCGACGGAGCTCGAGAGGGCTGCGCAATGGTGCGGCTTGGTGTCGGAGCAGGCCGTTCGGCAGCTTTTGCGGACGCACCGACGCTTGCCCCACATTTAGGACAGAATTCGAAATCAGGTGCGCAGGCGTAGCCGCAACTGGCGCATGGCACGGGCTGGCGGCGGCCACACTTCGGACAGAAGGCGTAACCGCCCTCGATCTCGAAACCGCAGCCCGAGCAGTTCATGGACACCTCACCAGAGCATGATGCCGAAGAGTGTGAAGCGGTTTTTCGGACGACATCATGCTCTATCTCTTTGACCTTGGGCCATGACGCGTGATCTCGCCACGCTCGTCACGGCCGGGGTATTCACAAGGATGAACCGATAGTCGTCAACCGGCAAGCGGCAGCGCAAATGGGCATCGGTCTGGGTTCGGCGGTGGAGCACTGCCGATACGGGCGGCCGCGTGGCCGTGATTTGCGAAAATTCCCTCGTCCCGCCGTCTTCCTGCTATGATGGAGATGAGGAGGCGACCCATGAGCGAGAACCGTAAGCTGGCCGCAATCCTGGCTGCAGATGTGGTCGGATACAGCCGGCTCGCGAGCGCGGACGAAGATCGTACCTTGGCGCGGTTGCGGGCACTGCGCAGCGACCTGATCGATCCGATCATTGCAGTGCACCACGGGCGGGTTATCAAGCGTACCGGAGATGGGGCACTGGTTGAGTTTCGCAGTGTGGTCGATGCCGTGCGCTGCGCCGTTGAGATTCAAAACGGTATGGTTGAGCGCAATGCCGGCGTACCGCAGGAGCGCCGCATCGAGTTCAGGATCGGCATCCATCTGGGCGATGTGGTCGAAGAGAGCGATGGCGATCTGATGGGTGACGGCGTCAACATCGCCTCGCGTCTGGAGGGCGTTGCGGCGCCCGGCGCCATCTGCCTGTCCGAGGATGCCTATCGCCAGGTCAAGGCCAGGCTTGACCTCTCGGTCAGCGATCTCGGCAGCACACAGCTCAAGAACATCGCCGAGCCGATCCGGGTCTATTCGCTGCAAGTCGGCGCCGGGGCCAAGGCGGCCGCGACCTCGCAAACCGCGACGAGCCCTCCGGCTGCGGCAGCGCCGCCGAAACTGTCGATCGCCGTGCTGCCGTTCGCCAATATGAGCGGTGATGCCGAACAGGACTACTTCGCCGACGGCATCTCCGAAGACATCATCACGGCGCTGTCCAAACTGTCACAGCTCTTCGTCATCGCTCGCAATTCGTCCTTCATCTTCAAGGGCCAGAACGTCCATGTGCAGGATGTCGGCACGAAGCTCGGCGTGCGCTATGTCCTTGAAGGCAGCGTACGCAAGTCGGGGAACAAGGTACGCATCACCGCGCAGCTCATCGATGCAATTTCAGGCGGCCATCTTTGGGCGGAGCGGTTCGATCGCGATCTGACCGACATATTCGCCGTGCAGGATGACGTGACGCAGCACATCGTCGGTGCGCTGGCGCTCAATCTGACCGAGGATGACCGTCTGCGGCTGGCGCCCGAACACCAGCGCAACCCGGAGGCGTATGACTGTTTCCTGCGGGGCCGGGAGCTGTGGCACCGGCTGACGAAGGACACGAACGTCGCGGCCCGCGAGCTCTTGCAGCGGGCCATCGAACTGGACCCGAAATTTGCCTCTGCCCACGCTTTCCTAGCCCTCACGTACGGGCTCGATTACCTCAACAGGTGGGGTGCGTCGGACTCGATGGCGCAAGCGGAAGAGGCAGCAACGCGAGCGGTAACGCTGGATGACAGCGATCCCTGGGCGCACTGGGCGCTGGCATCGGCCAAGCTTTACACACGGCGGCACGATGAAGCCATCGGCGAGGTCGAGCGCGCGATAGCCCTCAATCCGAACTTCGCCGAAGCGCACGTCGCCCGCGGCGAGGCGCTGTATTATTCAGGTAGACCCGCGGAGGCGCTAGAGAGTTTCGCCCGGGGAAAGACCTTGAATCCATACTTTCCGGATGTGCTTCTGCACTTCCAGGCTTTGACATCGTTTCAACTGGGAAGGTACGAAGAGGCCGTCGACCTCTTGCTGCAACGGCTGGCTCGCAACGCTGTCACCGACGTCTCGCGTGCGCTTCTGGCCGCATGCTACGGCCATCTGGGCCGTTTGGAGCAGGCCCATGCGGCATGGCAGGACCTGCTTCGCGTCAATCCCGCCTATTCGCTGGAACACCGTCGCAAAGTCTTGCCTTACAAGAACCCTGCCGATTTCGAACTGATGGTCGAGGGGCTTCGCAAGGCCGGCGTGGCGCAATGACGGGCTAAAGCCCGGCCGGGTCAGAGGCCCGAGGCCCGGCCGATCTTGCACCATCGGGCGTTTTCGCGAACCGGTTTCAGGTCATCGGTCGTCTCGGCAAATGTCCGCAACCGGTATTGCCGCAGCAGGTCCGGGAACAGCGCCCCTTCCGGCAGTCCGGCAAGCTGCTCGCGGACCGAGATTTGTTCATCGATGACCCGCATGCCCCAGGCATTTTCCCGAACCTGCAGCTCGGCGGCCAGATCGCGCTCTTCTGGCGCGTTTTCATCAAGCGCAGCCAGCAGGATCGAGTGAAAAAGCGCGACATAGCCAATCTGTCTCAGGCCGCCCACAACCCGCACGCGCGGCAATATGGCAAGGGCAAGGAACATCAGGAACAAGTCCGGCAAAAGCATGCCGTCCAGCAGTGCCTGCTGGAGATGCGGCCGCTCGAACGGGATGGAAAGACCATGCGGCCTGTCAGGCTCGATCAGCCGCCCGTTCTCGAGGACGAGCTTGCGCACGCGCTGCTCGCGGATGCCCCAGAAATAGGCCGTGGCATTGGGCAGGAACCTGCCAAATGGGCCCGATGCGGCTTCTTGCAAGGCATGGTCGAGACGCCGGCGCCTTGCGGGCTCGAGGAGCAGCCTGGAAAGAAGACTGCCTTCATCTTCCAGATGCCGCGCCACGACAGTCGCGGCCAGCCTATCATCGATGAAAACCGGCCGGGCCATGCCGGAACGATCCCAATCGGCGACCAGATGCTCGTTGAGTTCTGTCAGCGCATCGGCGGCTGTTGCAAATACCTTGTCCTGGCTGGCAAGCAGCGTGCCGAGCCAGCTTCTGGCATCCGTCTCATTGCCCACCGTTTCGAGCGCGCGCCCGTTGAGGGCGACCGGACCGGCCGCGCAGGCGCTTTTGCGGCACAGTTTGTGGCGGCCCATGCCAAACAAATTGACCTTGTCGTCGCCGACATCCAGCCATCCCGGCCCCTCCCGGCCGGTTGTCTCCATGGTCATGGTCGTTCCCATGAAGCCGAAAAAAGCCGACAGCCCGTTTTCGACCGCGCCGAGCCAGGCAAGCAGCAGGGCATCGAAGGTGATGCGATCCATCAGAAGCAGGCAGTGCAGGCCGGACTGGATAACCGGTCTGTGGTCGAATTCGTCGAGGGCCTTGCCGATCGCTTCGGGCTGCACGATCGCACCGAGGCGCTGCTGCAGGACGTCGCGCAGGATCGAGCGGGCAGCAATCGACGGGGCCGATCCAGGCCTTGCCACCGGCCGCCACAGATGGCGGGCATAATCGGAAACCGGTGCATTCCAGTTCTGCTCGATGTCACGCACGACCTCCGGGCAGAGCAGCGACAGCACGGCCAAAATGTCCACCGGAGGGGCAAGGGCAGGGACAGTGGTCATCAGAACCGCAGCCGGGCCATGCTCAGGAGGTCGTGGTATTGCCCGTCGGTAAAACCGGCCTTCACATGCCGGCCTTCGACCTCGAAGCCGTGGCTTGTGTAGAGACGGATGGCCGGTTCGTTGTCGGCATAGACGCTCAATTCGACCCGCTTCAGGGCGCGCCAATTGTCGGCCACGTCAAGCAGCGCGCCAAGGATGGCAGAGCCGATGCCTCTGCCGACAAAGCCATCGTCGAGGCCGATATTGATCTCGCCGATATGCGAGCGGCGCGGCGAACCCTGCGCGACCAGGCTGCCGTGGCCGACAACCTTGCCGTCCAACTCGGCAACGATCCAGGTGGTTTCCGGGCCGGACTTGGCGATGCGCCGCTCCACCTGCTCCACCATCTCGAATGGCATCCTGAGCGTGCCCCAGCGGAAGCCCGGCATATTGAAGATAGCGCACAGCGCCTCGGCATCGCTTGGCCGGACGGCCCGGAGCTGCGGCTGGATTTTCTCGGATAAGGAGGTCGTGCTGGTCATGGCTTTCCCGCCTAACGCAATTTCAGGAAAAGTGTGAGCGGTTTTCCGTCCGGAATTGCGTCAGAACAAAGCGACAGAGGCAATATGCCCGGCACGATGCACCGGACGTCACCTGAAAATCCAGCCGTCTCTGCGACCTATGCCGATTGCGCGGCAAAATGCCGGGGGGCGGCGTAGAGTTTGAGGATACCGCTGACGCCGATCCAGCCGAAAAGGGCGAGCCAGCACAATGTCCCGGCCGCCGTCCAGTCGATCCGGTGCACGGCGGCGTCGGTGATGACGAGGCCAAGGACGGCAAGCAGGCCAACTAGAAACTGCGCCAGGCCGAGCACCAGCAGTTCCTCGCGCGGCGCACTTCTCCAGACGAGATAGGTGCCGCCTGCACCCGCGAGGAAGATGGCGCTGTAGACCTGGGCGTGGAAGGCATCGATCGGCCATGGCCAGAAGCCACCGAATGTCAGGGGAAACAGCAACAGGCCGACGCCGTAGACCCCGAGGATCGCCATTTCCACCGGTAGGTAGGCGCGCCATGCGGGGTTCAAGATCACGCCTTTTGCAGAAGGGCGGGCCCTTGCCAGCCACAGGAACAGCCCGGATACCGCGGCTGACGCAAGATAGACCAGAAACCAGAGCCAGGGGGCTTTGCGCTCGAAGTTGAAATAACCGAGATTGATGAACGAAGCCGCCGACACGATGACGGTGAAGATGAAGGCCATGACCAGCACGAGCCTGCCGGGCGACCAGCGATTCCAGACCAGCAGCGCCGCCATCACTGCCATTTCGGCGGTGTAGAAGCCGCCGAGGAAGCGGGCATTGAACGGCGTGACGGCCCAGGGCCAGCGCGGCTTGACCAGCGCAGGCGCGAAAAACAGGCCGGCCCCAACGATCAGGACGATGATGACCCCCGCCGAGAAAAGGCGAAGGGCCGCCGGAAATGGCGGGTTGTCGCGTGTCGGCATGGAGAAAACCCCAGAGATGAATGCCCCATGGGCTATCATAGTTTGGAATTCAACAAATGGAAATTGACCTGTCACCAGGCTTGTCCATTCGAATGGCCGTACGGTCCGTTTCGCAGTATGATGGAGCGTTCGGGTCGAAGATCGGTCCGGCCAACACGCCTAGAGCCGGATGATTTCAGGTCTGTCCGACCTGAAATCTGAATCCGCCTCTGAATCAGGAAGAGCATGATGTCGTCCGAAAACCGCTTCACACTTTTCGGCATCATGCTCTAGCGGCGCAATTTCCGGAGCCTGCACGATGACCGAAGCTCAGGATCTGTTCTCGCTTCTGCGGCAATCGACCGATGTCGATCCGCAGGCAATCGACGCAATCCGGCAAACCATCGCCGAGGGCAAGGACCGCGAACTTTGCCGCATCAATGCGCTGGCCTTCGCCAGCAAGCATGGCCTCGACGAGGAACGCACCATAAGCGCCTTTCTCCATGCAGCGCGGGTGGGCATCTTCGACATTTCCTGGAATGTTCTGTGCCCCGGCTGTGGCGGCGTGCTCGACACCAACGCCACGCTGAAAACCATGCAGAAGGACGAATACACCTGCGCGCTGTGCTCCCAGGGCTATTCGCCGACCCTCGACGAGATGGTCGAGGTGACATTCACCGTCAGTCCCCGCGTGCGCAGGATTGCCGCCCACAATCCACACGAACTGCCGTTGGTGGAATATTACCGCCAGATCTACTGGGCGTCCGGGGCCGATCTGCCGGACGAGGATCTGGCGGAAAAGATGGAAGCGTTCTCGCTGGAAGATATCGAGCTTGCGCCCGGTGAAAAGGCGGTTCTGCACATCCAGCTTCCGCCCCAATTCATCATCATCTTCGAGCCGGTCACGCATTCGGCCCAGTTCATCGACGCGAAGGGCGAACCGGCAAAAGAGCGGCGAAACCTCTCTCTGGCCTTCGACCGCGACCATGTCCAGAGCCAGACGCTGGAGATGCAACCCGGCCCATTGCGCATTTCGCTGGAAAACAGGACCGACACGCGCGTGCTGCCGACGGTCTTCATCGCCTGCCCGGTATTGCATGATTTCCTGGGCAAGCGCCGGCCCTTCGTGACCGCCAAGCGCCTGCTCACCAACCAGACGTTCCGGGATCTCTATCGCACGGATACGCTCGACATCAACCAGCGCCTGAAGATCACCAGCCTGACCTTCCTGTTCACCGATCTGCGCGGATCGACCGAGCTCTACGAGCGGGTGGGCGATCTTTCAGCCTTCGATCTCGTACGCGAGCACTTCCAGGTTCTGCACGAGATCGTCGCGGCGGAGGCAGGGGCGGTTGTGAAGACGATCGGCGATGCGGTGATGGCGACCTTCGCGACGCCTGACCGTGCGATTGCCGCGGCGCTGCGGATGCGCGACGCCATGCGGGCGCTCAATGACAAAAGCGGGCGCGAGGACCTTCTGCTCAAGATCGGTGTTCATGCCGGCCCCTGCATAGCCGTGTCCATGAACGAGCGGCAGGATTATTTCGGCCAGACGGTCAACATTGCTTCGCGGGTCCAGAACCTCGCCAACGCACAGGCGATCTTCGCCACGCGTGCGGTGGTCGACGATAATCTCACCGCCGATCTGTTGCACAGGAACGCGCTGACGCCCGTGCCGCACGAGGTCTCGCTGCGCGGCATCGAGCGGGAGATTGCGGTTTATACGATCCCCTGAAGAGTTCTCTACCGCTCACACGCGCTTGCAGAGGAAATAACGGTCGGCGGGCTCCGAAGTGGGCGCCGGGAGCTGTTGCAGCAGCGGGTGATCGAGCGGCGTGCCACTGACCGCGAAGCCGCCGACGCGAAGCAGGCTCGCAATCAGATCGGGAAGCCAGGTAGCGGTCACTGCATCGCGATCGTCATAGCCGGTGCCAATGTCGGCATGAACAAGGGCGGCTTCGATGCCAATGAACTTGCGGCCCGTCTCGCGTATTTCGCCGAGCACGAGGTTTTCAGCTTCGGGAATTGAGCTAGTGTGCGCGCCAACTTCGCGGTCGAACACCACGATCCGGCGCCCGGGCAGAAGCTCGCGCAGATGGTGGAATGTCCGGCCATTGCCGAGGCCGAGCTCAAGCACAAGCCCCTCCATCTTCGCCACCTCGGGGCAGATTCGATTGAGAATGTCGCGCTGCGCGGTCATCCTGCTGATGAAATTATCGAGGCGACTCATATGCGATTGTGTGTCCTGAACCAGATCAAGAGATCGGTAACGCCCGCGACAAGAATTGTTGACGGGTGAATCCCGAAGCTGACGCGCTAAGCTCGATTGCGAGTCGGCACATATAGGGGCGGACAATAAACAGTGCAACAACCGTACAGGGGGCCGGCAAGCGACATTCCGGGTGGCACTATGCGTGGCGGAATGGCGATCTCACTTGTAGGGGTCCGCGGCGTCCCGCAAGCCGTCGCCGAGGAAGTTGAACGCCATGATGACGAGGATGACGGGCAGCATCGGCAAAAGCAGCCATGGATAGAACGCGATCACGCTGACGCTGCGCGCCTCGGTGAGCAGGATGCCCCAGCTGGTGATCGGCGCTCTCAGGCCGAGCCCGAGGAAGCTCAGCGCCGTTTCGCCCAGGATCATGCCAGGGATGGAGAGCGTCGCCGTCGCGATCAGATGTGACATGAAGCCGGGAATGAGATGCCGCCTGATGATGCGGCTGCTCCCGGCGCCCATCAATTGCGCCGCCAGAACGTAATCCTCCTCGCGCAAGGCCAGAAGCTTTGAACGCACGGCCCGCGCCAGTCCGGTCCAGTCGAGCAGCCCGAGGATGACGGTGATGCCGAAATAGATCAGGATCGGACTCCACGTTATCGGCATGATCGCCGCCAGGGCCAGCCATAGCGGAATGCTGGGAATCGATTGCAGGACTTCGATTATCCGTTGGACGATCAGGTCGAAGATACCGCCGTGATAGCCGGCCAGCCCGCCGATGACGATGCCGAGCAGGAAGCTGAAACTGATGCCGACGAGGCCGATAGTCAGTGAAATGCGTGCGCCATAGATCATGCGCGAGAGCACGTCGCGCCCCAGCCTGTCGGTGCCGGCCAGAAAGAGTTGGCCGTTCTCGGCAGGACAGACAAAATGCCTGTCACCTTCGATCAGGCCCCAGAACCGATAAG
Source organism: Mesorhizobium sp. LNJC405B00 (assembly GCF_000502615.1). NCBI lineage: Bacteria > Pseudomonadati > Pseudomonadota > Alphaproteobacteria > Hyphomicrobiales > Phyllobacteriaceae > Mesorhizobium > Mesorhizobium sp. LNJC405B00. The sequence continues at coordinate 206,894 of NZ_AYWC01000008.1, forward strand.
TGTCGCCCTGGCAGAAGAAACGGAGCCGCTGAACGTCGTCGTGGTTCTCGATGTAGTTCCGCTTGAGCGTGTCCATATCCAGCGTCATCTGGCGGCCATAGACGAACGGCCCGACGAACTCGCCATTGTGGAACAGGTGCACGTGCTGCGGCGGCGCATAGATGTAGTCCATGTTGCGCGAGTGCAGATTGTAGGGCGCCAGGAACTCGCAGATCAGTATCCCTAAATACAGCACTGCCAGGAATATGCCGGATATAAGCGCAAGCCGGTGTTTGCGGAATTTCCACCACATCAGCCGCAACTGCGATGCCTGAAAGACCTTCGATTGGTCCGGCGTCATCGCCTCGACCGACTGCAGGTCGAAGGGCGCGCCGGAAATGTAGTGTTGCAGTGGAGCACCCGGAGCGGGCAGCGGCGAGTCCTGCTTCATTTGGTGCTGCCACCCTGCAAACGAATTCGTGGATCAAGCAGCGCCAGCGCCAGGTCGGAAATCAGCACGCCGATAACCGTCAGGAAGGCGAGGAACATCAGGAATGACCCCGCCAGATACATATCCTGGCTTTGCAGCGCCTTGATCAGCATCGGCCCGGTCGTTTCCAATGACAGAACGATAGCCGTGATTTCGGCGCCGGAGATGATGGCCGGCAGGATCGAGCCGATGTCGGAAATGAAGAAATTGAGCGCCATGCGCAGCGGGTATTTGACCAGCGCCTTGAACGGATGAAGGCCTTTGGCCCGAGCGGTCACCACATATTGCTTGTGCAGCTCGTCGAGCAGATTGGCGCGCAGCCGCCGGATCATGCTTGCCGTGCCGCCGGTGCCGATGATCAGGACCGGGATCCAGAGATGGGCGAGGATCGACTTCGCCTTGGCCCAGCTCATCGGCTCGCCGAGATATTGCTGGTCCATGAGATGGCCGATGGACGTGCCGAACCAGATGTTGGCGAAATACATCAGGATCAGCGCCAGCATGAAATTCGGGATGGCAAGGCCGAGAAGGCCGAAGAAAGTCAGGCCGTAGTCGCCCCAGCTGTATTGATGCGTGGCGGAGTACATGCCGATCGGAAAGGCGATGAGCCAGGTGAAGATGATCGTGACGAAGGAAACCAGCACGGTCAGCCACATTCGGTCGCCGACGACGTCGCGAACCGGCAGCTCATATTCGAAGGAATAGCCGAAATCGCCGTGCAGCATCCCGCCAACCCAGTAGAAGTAGCGAATGACCGGCGGCTGGTCGAAACCATATTCCTTGCGCATCATCTGGATGCGGTCGGAATCCACCGCTTCGCCCTGGGCCCGGAGCTCAGCGACATAGCTGTCGAAATAGTCGCCCGGCGGAAGTTCGATGATGGTGAACACCAGCGCCGATATGACCAGCAGCGTTGGAACCATCACGGCGATGCGCCAGACAAGATATCGAAGCACGCTCAGGAGCCTCCAAGCCAGAATGTGTCCGGCATGTAGACACCGAAATAGGAGGTCGGGTCATAGCCGAAAAGTGCCTTGTCAGGCAGGTTGCGCAGCCGCGAGGATACCAGAATCGGCTGATGCGTTGCGTTCACCGTGCCTATTGAAAACACCTGATCGGTGTAGATCGACAGCATGGAGTTCCAGATTTCGGCGCGCTCGCTGGCTTCGGTCGATCCGTTCCATCGCTTGAGCAAAGCCATCAACTCGACCACTTCAGGAAGATCGGGCGCCTCACCCATCTTGCCATGGGACAGATAGTGAGCACCCCAGAGCGGCCACTGCAATTGGTCGTCGATGGTGGGGGCCAGTTGGTACGGATTCATGTCGGCGGTCGGCACGCCATTGTCGATGCCCGACCACATCGACATCATGATCTGGCCGCCAAGCGCGCGGCTGCGGAAGATGTCGCGCTGCGAAGTCCGGATGAACAAAGCGATGCCGATCTTGCGCCAGTGATCGGTGATAAGTTCGAGCGCGTCGGTTTCCAGCGTGCTTTCGCCGGCCGTTTCCACGATGATCTGCGCAGAGCGTCCATCCGGAAGCATCCGCACGCCGTCATCGTCACGGGCCTGAAGCCCGACCTCGTCTAGCAGGGCATTGGCCTTGTCGGGATCATGGGCGATCCAGGCTTTCGCGTATTCCGGCCGGTAGAGCGGGCTCTCCGGCAACACCGTATCGGCACTTTCCTGCGCCAATCCATAGAACACGGCCATGTTGATCTCACGCCTGTCTACAGCAAGCGAAAGTGCGCGGCGCACGCGCACGTCTCTCAAAAGGGCACGCCACACCGGGTCGGCACAATTCAGATTGGGCAGCAGCGCCAGCCGCGAGCCCTGAGTGCGTTTCCATAGATGCATCTTCACCGGGTAGCGCTTCTCCGCATCCTTCAGGAACGAGTAATCGCTGAAGTCAATTCCCATGCATTGCAGGTCGCTCTCCCCCGCACCGGTCTTGGCCGAGATGATCGCCGACGAGCTGACATTCATGATGATCTGGTCGACATAGGGCAGTTGCCGGCCATTCTCGTCTGTTCGATGAAAGAACGGGTTGCGCTCGAAGATAAACTGCTCGGCTGGCGGCTTGGTCCGGTTCCGCCAGGGATCGAGCGTCGGCAATTCCGGGTTCTCCGGGCGATACTGCCGCGACATGCGGATATGCAGGAGCGTCCATTTCTTGGCCCGGTTCTCCTTCATCAGGCCGGCGAGCCGGAATGGATCCTGGTATTTCTTGTGGAACTGCTTGAGATAGGCGGCCGGCAGAACGAGCGATATCGGCGCGGCAGCAGCGAGCTTGGGCAGGAAGTCGGGATTGGGCGCGTCCCAACTGTAGCGCACCGTCAGCGGATCGACGATCTCGAAGCGCGGCGGCTGGCCGTCCGCCAGCAGGGTCGGGGCGAGCCCCCCTTGCGAAAGCTCATCGTTCAGCCAGACATCTTCCCAGCAATAGCGAAAATCCTCCGGCGTCAGCAGGCTGCCGTCGGACCATTTATGGCCTTCCCGTATCTTGAAAGTGAAGATGCGATCATCCGCTACGTCGAAACTTTCGAGAATGTCGGCATGCAAGTTAAGTTTTTCGTCATAACCGACCAGCCGGGAATACCCGTAGATCGTCATCATCCGGATATCTTTCTGGCTGCCGATGATCGTACGCAGCGTGCCGCCATACTGGCCGGGCTGCCGGCCCATCGCCGCGAGGTTCAACGCGCGCGGGCTTTTGGGCAGGCGCTCCGCGAGTGGCGGCAGAGCCCTGGCTTTCAGCTGCGGCTGAAGAAAATCCGGCTCCAGATCGCCGGCGCGCGCCGTGCCCGGCAGAAATGCCGAAGCCATGAGACCAAGGACAGTGCGGCGGCTGATCAATGGCGTAACTCGCTGACATCGGCCGAACGTCGGGCCAGCACGAGATGGCCGCCGCCGAGATCGAGCGGCGACAGCATATCCTCTTCGCCCTCGTCGCGGAATTGCGGGCCCCATGCGCTGGTGTCGGAAGCGCCGCCGAGCTTCAGCGTCTTGAAATCCATCGGCCGGTCGAGATCGGGGAAGGGGACTGCGGCGAGCAGCGAGCGCGTGTAGGGGTGGATCGGTTTCCTGAGCAGAATTTCGCGCGGTGCAAGCTCGACGATACGCCCGCCGCACATCACCGCGATGCGGTCCGCCATGTAGTCCACCACCGCCAGATTGTGGGATATGAACAGGTAGGTCAGGCCCAGTTCCTTCTGCAGGTCCTTCAGAAGGTTCAGGATCTGCGCCTGCACGGAGACATCGAGCGCCGAAACCGGCTCGTCGCAGATCAGCAGTTCAGGCCCCAGCGCCAAGGCGCGCGCAATGCCGATACGCTGACGCTGCCCGCCGGAGAAGCTGTGGGGATAGCGCTGGATGAAGCGCGGATCGAGCCCGATTGCCTGCATCAGGCTCTTGACCGTGGCTAGCCGGGACGCGGCATTGCCACGTTGATGGATTTCCAGCGGCTCGCTCAAGATGTTTTCCACGGTCATGCGAGGCGAAAGCGACGAGACCGGATCCTGGAAAACCATCTGGAGTTTCGCCCGCAGCAAGCGCAGGGCGTCTCCCTCGGCTTCCAGGACGTCGATCGTTCCGTCGCGGCCGTTGAAGATCACGGAGCCGCCGGTAGGGGTGACGGCCCGCATCAGGATCTTGCTGACGGTGGTTTTGCCGCAACCGCTTTCGCCAACCAGGCCCAGGCACTCACCTCGCCGGATGTCGAAGCTGACGCCGTCCACGGCGCGAACAGAGGTCTGATGGCTCCCGCTGAACCATCCGGAGTTGCGGATGGTGTAGACCTTTTTCAGATCCCTGACCGACAGCAGAATGTCGTCCGGCCCCTTCGCTTCCGGCGCCGTCTGCTTGCCCAGCAGGGTCCCGACATTCACCGGCACCTCGCGGAGCGCCTTCAGTCTTTCGCCAGGCTTCAGGTCGAAATGCGGAACGGCTGCCATGAGGCCCTTCAGGTAAGGGTGGCCTGGCCGGCGGAATATTGCCTCCACAGGGCCTGCTTCCATGATCTCGCCATGGTACATGACGACCACCTCGTCGGCGACATTGGCGACCACGCCGAGGTCGTGCGTGATCAGCAGCATTGCCATGTTGAGCTTGGTCTGGAGCCCACGAAGCAATTGCAGGATTTGCGCCTGGATGGTGACGTCCAACGCCGTCGTCGGCTCATCGGCGATCAACAGAGCGGGCCGGCAGATAAGCGCCATGGCGATCATAGCGCGTTGCCGCAATCCTCCCGAAAGTTCAAATGGATACATGTCGTAGGCGCGCTTGGGATTGGGAAACCCGACGAGGCCGAGCATTTCCTCGGTCCGTGCCTTGCGCTCCGTCCGATCCATGTGCGTATGAATCTGCAGGGATTCGCTGACCTGGTTGCCGATCGTGTGCAGCGGCGACAGCGATGTCATCGGCTCCTGAAAGATCTTGCCGATGCGGCTGCCTCTCAACGCCCGGATTTCGGGTCCGTCTCGCGGCATCTGCAGGATATCCTGCGTCGTGCCGGGCTTTTTGGGATCGGAAAACAGGATACGGCCGCGAACATGGGCCGTGTTCGGCAAGATGCCCATCACGGCCTGGCTGAGAACCGATTTTCCGGAACCGGACTCACCGACAAGCGCGGTGACCTTGCCGGGCAGGACGCGAAGATTTGCCCGCCTGACGGCATGCAACGGTCCCCCGACAATGGCAAAAGAGATGCCAACATCCTCGATCCGCAGCAGATCAACGCCTGCATCCATTCCCACACCAGCCCCAATCTGGCGCCTCCCGACCGGCCCCAAAAAGCAAGACTAGCGCATTGTCAGCGCAGAGCAACTTGGATTCGAAACGAATTCCCCGGCGACCGGCGGCCGGACAGCATACCAGGGCGTCCAGATCGGATGGTGGTGACTACTGGAGCTTCCTCCGGTCGCCCGCCGACAGCCGCGCGGCATCGCGATGAAGTAGCATGACCTGCTCGGCGTCCGATATCCGATCGTGAAACGGCTGCAGCGCAGCGTCTTCATCGAGTGCGAGAGCACCCGACAGATCGGGTGAAAGCACCGTCAGCTTCTGCTTGCTGCCCGCCAGTTCCTCCTCGCCGAGCGTCAGCCAGCTGTTGGCCCCGCAATAACCGGCGAAGTCCTTGCTGGCGAGAACGCTGTGCGGATATTTCTTGGTCAGGGTCTGGAGACGCTGGACCTCGTTTACAGCCGAGCCGAAGACGGAGAATGTGAGTCGGTCGGTAAGCCCGACATTGCCGAACATCACATTGCCGACATGCAGGCCGATACCAAATTTTATGTCGCCCAGTCCTTGCTCTTTTCTGCGCAGATTGAGCTCCATCATGCGCATGCTGGCCTTGTGCGCAGCCGCAAGAGCAGCCTGGCAGGCGATCTCTGACTGCGCGCGGTGCCTTTCGCAGGGGTAGACGGCAATGAATCCATCCCCCAGGAAACTCATGATCTGCCCGCCTTTGCGATTGAAAGGTGCTGCGATGGCATCGAAAAACTGGTTCAGCGTATCGATATAGACTTCGCGGCCGGAGGTTTCGGCGAGCCTTGTCGACCCGCGCATATCGCCCATCACCAGCGCGGCCCGGATTGTATCGCCCTCGCCGCGCTTGATCTGGCCGTCCAGCACGCGCCTGCCGGCGTCACCGCCGAGATACGTGGTCATCATGTTGTCGGCGAGCTTGGTGAGCACCGCCATCTTGCTTGCTATAGCGAGATGGTTCTGGATCCGCAGCAGCGCCGAAATCATGCTGTCGCTGAAGCCTGAAGCACTGTCGGTGGACCAGGACCCCAACATGCCCTGACTTGTATCGCCGTTGAAGGGATGGACGAAAGCCATGTAATCGGTGACGCCCATAAGCCTGAGCTCATCGAAAACAGGAAACTCCGACCGCACCGACGGGTCGAGCCGGCGCCGCAGATGGTCGAGCTTGTTGCTGAGCAGATGGTAGTATGGGCTGGTCAGGAATCTGTCGGAATGGACGCCGTTCTCACTCCGGAAGCCTTCCACTTCCAGGCCTTGGCCGCGAATCCAGGTGAAACCGAGCGCGTCATAAAGCGGATGCAGCATCGAAAAGCTCAAATGCACCCGCTTCAGCGGCAGGCCGGCAGCAGCCAGCCGTTCACAAAAACCCTTGACCAATGTTTCCAGGTCGTCGCCCGCCAGCGCCGATTGGGTCAGCCAATCGGCAACCTTATCCATGAGAATGTTGGAAATTTCTGCTTGCGCTGTGCTCATGCTATCTCGAAACCCGTCGAAGACGAGCCATCTCCTTTGATCCGCAAATTCTCGAAGTCAATGAAGCCGGCGTCGGGGGCAGAAGCCGGCGAAGAATATCCCAAATGACTGTCCTTGCAGGAAGCAAGCAGACGTCGACCGCACAAATCACCTGCGACACTATGTGGCGAGGCTGCCGGCGAAGTGCAATCCCGATCCTGACATCGCGCAAAAAATTGGTCGGCTCAGGCACCGTCGGGCTCGCCGGGTCTCAAGAACCATGGCCGAGGCGCATTGCGGAAAATCGATTCCCCAAGCCGTCATCAGACCGGCGCCTTCGCCTTCAGGCTTGCGGCAGCCATTGCATAGCCGCCGGCGGCGCCATCGATGAAGTGAACATGATCGCGCTGCAGCGGCGAGATGACGAGGCATGTCATCAAGGCCGACTTCTGGCGGTGCAGGCCATAGTTGCAGATGCCGGCCTCTTCCGCTTGTTTCAGCCGGTTCTCGATCCGCTGCAACACATCCGCGTCGACGTCGATGGTCATCTTCAAGCCGTCGTCGAACTTGCGGAAATCCGAATTGCTGGCCACCTCGCGCTTGTAGACCTTCGGATCGAAACCGCCGATCGTCCAGCCCAATTTGTCGGTGACGGCCGTAAGCGTCATCAGGAAGATCACCCACAGCTTGGCCAGCCACCGCCGCCCCGGCGGCGCCGTGGCCCGTGCCTCGACATCGAGACCGGCGGGCAAGAGACTATAGGCCGGACCGTCCACCGGCACCGGGTGGCCATCGCGCTCCTGCCTGCCGGCAAGGGTGATGATGTCGGAAGCCAGAAACTGGAAACCACGCAAGTCGCGCGATGCCCCGGGCACGGCTATGATCGAGACAATTTCGCCATGCCGGGCTTCGATCGGGTTCCAGCGGCAGGAGAGGCCGGTCAGATCCGGCCGCGCGCCGGCCGGGGCGGGGTCGACGCGGTAGCGCCCGGCTTTCATTTCGGCTTCCGCCCAACTGCCGCCGCCGCCGGCGAACATGGCATAGAAGGCTGCTTCGGAGGCCTGGAACCTCGCCACGCGAACGTCGAGGCCTTGCGCTCTTATGTCCTTTATCGGCACGATTGCGGCACGCAAGGTCAGGTCCAGTTCGTCCGCCACCCATCTCTGGACAGAAGCCAGCGCGTTACGGGCGATCTCCAGCGCCGAGCCGGGAAACGCCACGAGCGCGCCGTCGCCGCCGAAGACGAAGGGAAGATCTTGCCGGCCCAGTGCATTGAGCAGCGCCGAAATGACGCTGGCGCCGGCCATATTGACGGTTTTGTAGCGCCCGGCCTCGATCGCCTTGGTCGAGCCGACGATGTCGGCGGTGGCCAGCGCCCAGCCATCGGGGAGAGGCCGATAGTTGTCGATATCGGCAACGCTTTCGAACTTTGCGAAGACCGGCAAAGAAGCGACGAACGGGTCGGACGCGACAGCTGTTTCCATAAGCATCAGATAGCACATTCCAGCGCTTGAAGGTGAAGTCGATCATGCCTCGAAATTGACTTGGGCAGGCTTTGCGATGATAGGATCGCGCGATGCGAATTGCCTTCTACGCCCCGCTGAAGTCGCCCAATCATCCCGTTGTCTCCGGCGACCGCCAGATGGCACGGATGCTGGTCCAGGCGCTGCAGCATGGCGGGCATAGCGTCGAACTGGCATCGGAGTTGCGCTTCTATCTACGCCAGCCGGAACCGAAAAGTTTCGATGCGCTCATGATCGAGGCCCGGGACGAAGCCGCGCGACTGACAAGGCTTTGGGACCGTGACGGCAAGCCCGATCTCTGGTTCTCCTATCATCCCTACTACAAGGCGCCCGACCTGATCGGGCCCGAGCTGGCGTTGGCCTTTGCTGTCCCCTATGTGACGGCCGAAGCCTCCTATTCCGAACGGCGCAACGCCGGTTCGTGGGCCGATAGCCAGGCATTGGTGGCGCGAGCCATCGAGCAGGCGGCGCTGAACATCTGCTTCACGCAAAGGGATCGCCAGGGGCTGGCGGATGCTGTTCCCCACGCCGCTCTCGGTATGCTTTCACCCTTCATCGACACATCGGCATTCCACGAAATGCCGGTACTGGATTATCCGACGCGCCTCGTGACCGTCGCCATGATGCGCCCGGGCGACAAGGTCTTGAGCTATCGCATGCTGGCGCAGGCGCTCGGGTTGATCGGCCACCTCCCCTGGACGCTGTCGGTCGTCGGGGACGGACCTGCCCGCGACGAGGTAAAGGCGCAATTCGCCGGCTTGCCCGCCGACCGTATCGAATGGCTTGGCGCGATTGAGCCGGTCGCCGTGCCGGATGTCCTCTATCGCGGGGGAATCTACGTCTGGCCGGGTTACGGCGAGGCCTATGGCATTGCCTATCTTGAAGCACAGGCCGCCGGCCTTCCGGTGGTGGCTCAGGACATTGCCGGCGTGCCGGAGGTCGTGCGGCATGGCCAGACCGGGTTTCTCACCCCGCCAGGCGATGTGGCGGCGTTCGCTTCTGCCATTGCAAGGCTTCTGGCCAATAATGATGAAAGAACCATCATGGCTGCAGAGGCCAGACGTTTCGTTCTCGAAGAACGCTCTCTCGGTGCTGCAAAGGCCCGCCTGGCCGAACTTCTCAAGATGATCCCGTTGTCATGACATCCGACCCGACTTGGCAGCCCCTGGTGGACGAGCTGGCGCACCGGCAACGGGCGGGCCGCAAGGCAGAGTTCTGGCTGCGCGACGATGACGCCGTGGATCCGACGCCGGCGCTCGATCGGTTGCTCGACCTCACCGGTGACTTCGCGGTGCCGGTCACTCTGGCCGTCATTCCGGCCCAGACCGACGGGACGCTTGTCGTCCGGCTTGACGCGGCGCCGCATGCCACGGTCGCCATTCATGGCTGGGCGCACCGAAATCATGCGCCCGAGGGTCAAAAAAAGCAGGAGCTTGGCGCGCATCGGCCACGCGAGGTGGTGCTGGATGAGCTGGCCGGCGGGCTGTCGCGTGTAAGCGGCCTGCACGGCGCACGTGCGGTTCCGATGCTGGTGCCGCCCTGGAACCGGATCGACGCCGGCCTGGTACCCGACCTCCGATCGATAGGATTTGCGGCATTGTCGGTGTTCGGGCCGCCAAGGCCGGCTTCCCTGGCGGTCATCAACAGCAATGTCGACATCATGGATTGGCATGGCACGCGCGGCTGCCGCGATCATGGTCTGTTGGTTCAGGCCATCGTCGCGCAATTGCAGCGTGCATTCGGCGGCGGCGAACCGGTCGGCCTGCTCACCCACCATCTCGTCCATGATGAATCGGCTTGGCTTTTCCTCGAACGGCTGTTCACGATCACCGCGCGGGCAGAAGGCTGCGCATGGCTTCCGATCAGCACACTGACAGAACGCAGCGCCGGAAAATAGCTCAGCGCTTTTTGTGCAAGACTGGAAATGTGAGCGTCTGGCCATCCCGCGCCGCAAAAGCGCCGGCAAATCTGTCTTTGGCCAGTTTCTCCATCTCGTCCAGCTCATCGTCGGTGCGTGCCGGATCGTGGTGAAACAGCGCAAGCCCGCGCGCGCCGGCCGCCTCGCAGAGCTTGACGCCCTGTTGCCATGTCGAGTGCCCGTTGCCGCGGTAGCGCTCCATTTCCTCCTCGGTGTAGGTGCAATCGTAAATGACGAGGTCGGCATTCTCGATCAGGCCGAGCACCGCCGGATCGAGTTTGCCCGGCTCGTGCTCGGTGTCTGTGATGACCGCCACGACGCGGCCCCCCCATTCGACCCGGTAGCCGATGCAGCCGCCCGGATGGGTAAGACTACCGGTCCGCACAACAACTCCTTCGCGCGGCCGAAGCACGTCTCCGGATGCGAAATCGCGGCAGTCGAGGCTCGCCTTGCAGACACCGAGTGTCACCGGAAACCATGGCGGCCGAATGAATTCATCGACCATCTGCCGCGTCGTCATGCGTCCAGCCAGATGCCCGGACCAAAGCGTAACTTTGATGCCTCGTTCATAAATAGGCTTGAAAGCCGGCAGCCCGATGACGTGGTCGTAGTGGCAATGGGTGAAAAACAGGTCGAAATCGGTGACGCCCGCCGCCCGAAGCGTCCTGCCGGCAGGCCGCAAGCCGGAGCCCGCGTCGAACAGAAGCGTATGCTTGCCGCATTGCATCTCGATGCAGATCGTGTTGCCGCCATAGCGAGCAAATTCTGGCCCCGACACCGCAATGCTGCCGCGCACGCCCCAAAACCTGACAAGGAAGAAATCGTCGTCCATGCACCCTTTCGCCCATCGTAGCCAACCAACTGCTGCCAGAGTCGTTCCAGGAAAGGTGTGACACGGTTCCGGAAACTGCGTCAAAACAAAGAAACAGAGCGGCTCGCCGCTTCAGTGCAACTGTGAATCGCTCTCGGCCGTTCGTGCGTCGATCAGGTCCGCGGTCGTACTGCTTAGCCTATCGGCAAGAACCCGCAATATCTCGATGGTCATTTCGGGAAACTCCTTCATAAGCCTCAGGAAATGGTCCTTGCGGATTCTCAAGGCCTCCAGCTCACTTGCCGCTTTGACGGTGGCAGTACGGGAGCTGTTGCACAATATGGCAATCTCGCCAACGATCGAATTTGGCAGCAATTCGGCAACTTTGATCGGCCCATTGTCGGAATCGACCAGAATATCCGCGCTGCCCGAAAGGATGACATAGGCGGCGTCTGCCTCGTCGCCCTGCCGGAAAAGAATCTGGCCGGCACTGTAGTTCACGCGATCGGACGTGAACGCGAGCAGCTTGAGCTTTGTCGGCTCGATGCCAGAGAACAAGGGAACGCGTTGCAGCATTCCAACTTCATCCTTGAGCAGCATTGTCGCAAACCTTCCTGAATTCGCGTTTGCCAGACTATGACACAAGTTCCTTGAAGATACCGTTTCCCGCCAGGAGTGTCTCGTGTGTTCCGTCTTCCACCAATTGGCCTGAGTCAAAGACCACAACCCGATCGAACATCGCCGCCATTGCCGGATTCGTCACCACCCACACAATTGCCGGCGAATGGCCGTCGCGTCTGGCTTCGTCGAGCACATTCCGCAACACCTTGTCCTGCACGCGCTGGTCGAGCGCCGACAGCGGCCGATTGAGAATGAGGAAATCGGGACGCTTGAGCAAGGCGCGGGCAACATCGAGCTTCTGTCGCTGTCCGCCGGTCAGCCGCCTGCCGGCGGCGCCGACGTTGAAGTCCAGGCCGACATCCAGAAGCTCGGCATAAAGCCCCAGTTCGTCAAGAATATCATAGACGATGGAGCGAATGCGGTCCGGCGCGTCGGGATGGTTGTTGCCGACACGCCCGAACAGGACGTTGTCCATGACGGTGGCCGCGGCGATGTATTTGGCAGGGTCAAACCGTTCGACAGCTTTCTCCAGCTCGGCCGGCAGGTTTTCATAGAACTGGTTGCGTGCAGCGATGATCTTGCTCATCAGCTCGTCGGTCAACAGGCCGAAGCGATGCCGGGGCTCGATATAGGCAAAGCTTAAGGTGACCATCATGGCGCGGTCGTTCTCCGAAACCGCATCGTAGGGGCGATTCTTGAGCCGTTGCAGCAAGGTTTCGTAGGCGGGTATCTCCTCGGCGCTCATGAAGGCGAGCTGCTGGAAGAACTGGTGTTCGGGCGGCAGGTCGGCAAACAGCTCGATCGCCTGTTCGGCGATCTCCATGCCCATTTCGTAGAGCGTGCGGTCGAGGCCGGCTTGCTTCAGCACGGAAGCAAAATAGGGATTGGACGCCAGTGCCTTGTGAGCCAGTTCGGGGCCGGCCGCAGCGCCGAAGAGCAGGTTCTGGCCGATCGTCGCTTCCTTGTTGTAGGCGCCCGGTTCAAAAGGAACCACCAGCGCGCTCAGGCCTTCTTCCTCCAACCGGGTTCGCAGCGCCGCACGCAATTCGACGATCCGCCCGGCAAGCTTCGTGTGGCGCTTGAGGTCGGCCGAAGAGCGCAAGCCTAGATCCAGAATGTCGCGCGACAGAAGAACCGCGTCGAGCACCCGGCGCACGGCTTCAAAGAGGTCGTGCGGGCCGGTGGCGCCGGCGGAGGCATAGTTGATCCAGTCGCTGCGGATATCGAGATCCGGATTGCCCGACCGGCGCGCCTCGTCGATATTCCAACGGTGCTGGTCCGCCGCGGCGCCGTCATATGTCACCGATGTCAGCGGCGCATGCTTCAACCCGTAGAGCAAATTGTCGCGCAGGCTTGCCTGGAACAGGAAAACATCCGACGAAGCGTAGGAAATGCGCCGGCCGGTCACGGCTTCGGGGAGATCGAGCAAGTCATCGGAGCCCGAAACGATCCTTCCGCTGTCCGGCCAGGTCAGCCGCGCAAAGGCTTCCGCAAGCGCCTCCGCTCCCCCTGTTGCGGTGCTGACCAGCGCCACCGTCTCACCCGGCTTGACCTCGAGCGAGATGCGATTGAGGAGCATTGCGCCGCCATCGTCTGCTATCGACAGGCTGACCGCCGACAGCGGCTTGGTCATCGGATCGGGATCGTCGACCGTCAGTGCTCCGATTTCCGGCGCGATGATATTCTCGACGGTGAACTGTTCGACGACCTGCTGATATTTGACCTGGACATCCTGCCGGTCCTGATCCCAGTCGATCAGTTCCTTCATCGGTCCGGGCAAGTCCTTGTAAGCGCCGATCACGGCCACGAGCTGGCCGACATCCAACCGCCCCTGGATGACCAGATAGCCACCGATCATGTAGAACAGAAAGGGCGTGAGCTGCGCGAGAAAATTGTTGAGGAACTTTACCATGAATTTCCATTGGTAAAGATCGAAGCGGATTTTGAAGATGAGCCCGAGCCGGGCTGCTATGTCGGCGCGCTCGTAGTTCGACGTATCGTGGACGTGAACCGCGCCGATGCCGTCGACGATTTCGCCAACCCGGCCTGAAAGCGCGCGCGCCGTCAACTGCCGCTGGCGCCCGAGCACGAGCAGCCGCCGCCGCATTCGCGGGATAAGCACGATCTGGATCGCCACGATCACGACCGCTATCATTCCGAGCCAGACGTTCTGGACCATGATGAACAGCATGGCCGTCAGCGCCTGGCCGCCGAGCAGCACCGGCTGCAGGAAGGCATCGCCAATGAAGCCGCCCAGCGGCTCCACCTCGTCCTTCACCATGGTCGCCACTTCGGCGGATTTCACCCGCTTGAAGTAAACCGGCGGAAACCGCAGCACACGATCGACCAGATCGAAACGAATACGCCGCAGCATGCGTTCGCCGAGCCGGCCCTTGTAAGTGTTGATGTAGAGCTTGAACAAGCCGTTGATGACGACCAGCAAGAGGAACACAAGGCTGAGCGCAAGCAGGGTCGAGGTGCGGTCCAGTTGAAAACCGGAGAAGAACTGGACCTCGCCGATGAACGGCAGGTTATAGTGCAACCGCATGAATGGCAGGGTCGCGCCCGGTTGCTCGAACCCCTTGCCCTGGATCGGGCCGTTGACGATCAGCTTCGGCAGGTCGAACGACATGAAATACGGGACCATCGAAAGCACGACGATCATCAATATCCAGAGCTGCTGCTTCCTGGTGTGCGTCCAGATATAGCGGGCTAGGCTGGTTTCCATATGCGATTGTCAGTTTGAAGGATGCGGAATGTAAAGGCACCTGCTGGCAAATGGTGTATCGGCCATGTCTTCGCCGCCAACGACGAGCTCAAAGCGGCAGCTGCGCGCCAAGCGGATGGGCGCCGATGGTCCGGACAAATTCAATCGGCCTTCTCCGGGCAATGGCGAAACGGCTTGCGGCACAGTCGCGTCCGCAAGTCGAACAGGCAAGAGGCAAGATTGCGTTGTGTCGCCCGAAATCCCAACATAGAAGACGAATATGATGGATGTCACGCAACCACGCAATGCCGGCATGGATGGGCATGAGCAAGCCCTGGACCTCACGCGGGGAATTGCCGCCTATGTCGACCACCCTCTCGTGGCCGGGCTGGCGCGCGTCATCGCCAAGCATCCGCAGGCCAATATCGCGAACGCCTTCAACCACAAACAGGTCGCCTGCAAGATGTGGGCGCTCGACAGGCTTTTCGAAAGCTGCGGCGGCCGGTTCGAGCGCATATGGGTTCTGGGTGGATGGTACGGCGTATTGCCGGCGATGCTTTTCAACGACGCCCGCTTCGACATCGCGGCGATCGACAGCATCGACATTGATCCCGAAGTCGGCGCGGTCGCCCGGACACTCAACCGGCAAGCCGGCGACCGGTTTCAAGCGCTGACGGCAGATATGTACGCACTCGACTATGCCGCCGGCGGGCCCGACTTGGTGGTCAATACGAGCTGCGAACACATAGCCGACCTCAGCGCCTGGCTTGCCCTGCTTCCGCGGGGCACGAACGTGCTGCTGCAGTCGAACGATTATTTCAGCGAGCCGACGCACATCAACTGCGTGGCGTCACTTGCAGCCTTCGAAGCCATGGCGGCGCTGCGGCAGATCAGGTTCTCCGGTGAACTGCCGACAAAAAAATATACGCGCTTCATGCTGATTGGAACTGTTTGAAGCGTTCGCACAGGATTTGCGCCGAGCGCCGCGCCCCTTCCAGATCGAGACGATGCGCGGCTGGCGGCGGTCCCGCAAGCGCCTGCTCGATCGCATGCGCCAGACCTTCAGGCGTCAGGTCCTGTTCCGTCAGCACCGTTGCAAGACCGAGCTCTTCGAGCATCAGAGCGCGACGCGTCTGCTCGGTTTCCCCGCCGGCTGCAAATGGAACGAGCAGCGAGCGACACCCCGCGCGCATCACATCGCAGACCGTGTTGTAACCCGCCTGCGAGACCGACAGGCGGGCGCCGGTCAGCAGGCTGGCGAAATCCTCGCGGAACCGGAAGATGGACAGGCGTGGGGAGGCATCGCGTGAAATCGCGTCGAACTCGTCCTTCGGCAGGTTTGGGCCGGTGATCAAACACCATGTCCAGGCGTTATCGGCACTTCGCGCCGCCGCGACGGTGGATCTGACAAGGCTCTTTCCGGCCGCCCCGCCGCCAACCGACACCAGAACGTCGAAGCGCTCTGAGGCCGCTTGCGCCGGCGGCGCGGCAACGAGCCCTGTGTAGGCGACCTCGGCCCTGATCGCCCCAGCCAGCGGAAATGTCTTGTCGATGGTTGCGAAAGCCGGATCGCCATGGACCATGACAAGATCGAAATGCCTGTTGACGATATCGACCGTTTCTTCGTTTCGGCTCGGCTTCACGCGCTCCTGAAGGATGTCGCGGACGGACGCCGCCAGCAGCGGTCTGGGCGATGTCGCTTCGATGGCCTCGATCAGCGGCAGGAGTTCGAAACGCATCTGCCGGCGTCCAAAGGGAAACGCCTCGATAATGACGATGTCGGGCCTGTAATCCCGGAAAGCCTGCAGCAGCATGTCTGAGCGCCGCGTCTTGAAATCATCGTCGACGGCTTTGCCCTGCAGGTCGACAAGTCCGGAAAATCCTTCGTCACCGGAGGTGACAGGCGGCAGGGTCACGGATTTTACGCCCGATCCCGGAAATCCCGCGATCGGCGCTCCGCCGGTCACGACGGTGACGTCGAACCCGTCATCGACCAGAGCCGCCGCAATGCGGCTGGCGCGCGCGAGATGGCCGATGCCGAGCAGGTGCTGAACATAGAAGAAAGCGCGCAGCCGCTTCATTCGGCGACCCGCCACTCCCGCTCGAACAGTTCCTTGAGCTGTCCAATGCCTGCCACATGATCGAAATTGCTTCGCACGCGCCGCTCCGCGGCGTCGCCGAGACGGGCGCGGAGGACGGGATCGCGGATCAGGCGCTCCAGCGCCTGTGCCAGGGCAGTCGGGTTTTCCGAGGGAATCAGCAGCCCGGTTTCATCCGACGACAAAAGCTCCGGCACGCCGGAAATATCGGTCGACACGCAGGCAAGCCGCTGGCTGGCCGCCTCCACCAGAACATTCGGCAGGCCGTCCCTGTCGCCATCCGCGGTGATCCTACAGGCCAAAGCGAAGATGTCGGCGCTGCGGTAGTGCTCAAGCACCTCCTCCTGCGCCAGCGCGCCTTTCCAGGAGACGCGACCCTCCAGTCCGAGCCTTTGCGCCAGCGCCTTCAGCCGTTTTAGTTCCTCGCCGCCACCGATATGCTCGAAACACCACGCCAGATCGCCAGGCAAGAGGGCAAGAGCCTCCAGCAACGTATCATAGCCTTTCTTTTCAACGGCGCGTCCGACACTCAAGATCATGACCGGTTCGGCCGGCGCCGAGCCGTCACGCTGTTTTCGCGCCTCGCCGAAACTGCCGAAGCGGTCAAGGTCGAGCCCATGATAGCTCAGATGCACGGACGAACTGCCGTTGGCGAGTTTTTTCAGATGGTCGAAGCCGGTTTTCGTGCACGTGACCGTCCAGCGCGCCGAGGAAAGCTTGCCGGCCAGATCCCAGTCCGCCGACGTCCAGATGTCCTTGGCATGGGCTGAGCAGCTCCAGGGCAAGCCACGAAGCTGGCTGGCATAGCGCGTCACCGATGCCGGCGTGTGCGCGAAATGGGCATGCAGCCATCCGGCATCTTGCGGCCATTCGGCCGCCAGCACCAGCGCTTGCCCGAAGCGGCGCGCGCGATTGCGCGTAAAGTCGCGGCGGATATCGGCAGCGAGCGATTTGAGCGCGCGCCAGAAGCCAGGCCGCGGCAGACAGGCAAACAGCGATCGAACCACGCGCAGCGGCTCTCTGTGCAGATATTCCGGCAGATAATGGACGGGGGCCTTGATCTCGTCATGCACGGGATGACGTTTTGCGTCGGTCGGCCGCCTGAGCGCGAAAAGTATCAGGTCGAACCCCGCACGCTCGAGACCGAGCAGTTCCTGTGCGATGAAGGTTTCCGACAGCCGCGGATAGCCCTTCAGAACCACGACGATCTTGCGGTGTTGCAACTCAGTTCATGCCTTCAATGACCGAAAGGTGATGGCCGGCCCGGCGGTCGAGCAGTTCCGCGACGATTTCGGAAATATGAGGCAGCCCTTCCAGAGTCAGATGCGCATTGCTCTGCGATGGGCGGGGCCGGCCCGGCAAAACCTGCAGCACATCGGCAAACCGCTGGGCATCCTCGGCCTCCTCGGGCAAAAGCATCTCGATGAGGCCGAGTTCGGCTGCGCGCCGTGCCCGGATCAGCTGTTCCTCGCGCGGCGTGACGCGCGGCACGATCAGCGCCGGCTTGTCGAAAGACAGTATCTCGCAATAGGTGTTGTAACCGCCCATCGCCACCACCGCCTTGGCGCCGGCAATCAGCTCTTCCATGCGGTTGTCGAATTCGATGATCTTGACATAGGGGATCTTGGCCCCTTTCCTGACCAGCTTGTTGCGCTTGCGCGCCGGCATGTAAGGCCCAAGCACGATCAGCGCCCTGTGCTGCAATCGCGGATCCTGCTGATAGGCCTCGATGACGTTGTGGATCAGGTCGGCGCCGTCACCACCGCCACCGGTGGTAACCAGGATATAGTCGCCCTCGGGCCGGTGGCCGGGCAATTGGTTCTGCTGCAGGCTCCGTTGCAGGAAACCGACGAACTTCATCTTTGCCCTGACCGCCGGCGGCACGTCCAGGCCGGTCAACGGATCGTAGAAATCCGGCGGGCCATAGACCCAGACCTTGTCGTAGAACAGGCCAATCTTGCGCATCACATCCCTGCGTGCCCACTCCGCTTCGAGCAAATGCGGCGCGTCCATCACCTCGCGCAGGCCAAGCACGAGCGTGGTGCCCCGCGTCTTGAGGTAGGACAGCGTATCCTCGATCTCTCCGCGCAGCCCCAGCGGTTCCTTGTCGACGATGAAGATATCCGGCCGGAAGCTCTCGGCTGTGTGGCGAATAATCGACTGCCGCATCCTGAGCGTCTCATGCAGATCGATGTCCTTTTCCAGCGAGGTGTATTCGCCGTTGCGCAACTTGATGACGCTGGGGATCTTCACGAAGTCGACGCGGGCGCGGTAGTCGAAGGCGCCGGCGATGGTGGCGCCCGAAATGATTAGCACCTGAAGTCCGCGGAAATCCCCGACCAGCGAATGAGCGATCGTTCGGCAACGCTGCAAATGGCCGAGCCCGAACGTGTCGTGGCTGTACATGAGAATTCGTGCGTCTTTGGCGTGCTGTGTCATTGTGAACGTCTTTTAGAATTCTCGCCGGACCGTGGGCAACCCCGCAGGCTTCGAAACCATTCTCACGGGTCTATCGACCTGTTTTGAAACATGGGGGCGAGAGGTACGCAACGGCATTCTTCACCAGGTCACGAATGCCAGGGGCGCTGATTGTGGCGCCATACCTTGTCTTCGCCGACGATAGACGGCCCGAGCACAAATCTCTGTCATGAGGCTTGACCCCGTGGAATTAAATGCCCTGCGGCCTGAGGCAGGCAAAGCGCACATTGCGAAAAATCAAGGGCGACCAAGGCGAAACGAGGCTGCCGCACATTGTGAGGAGAACCCGCACCTTGGGAAAATGCTTCATAATCCATCGAAACACAACGGCCGCCAGAGGCCGCACGTTGCGGCCTTTTATCCTGCCATCAGCCTTGGCCTGTGGCAAGCGTCCGGTCCTTGCACCGTTGAAGCTGGTGCAATCTCGCGTCATGCCGGCTTCCTCCGTCATGTGGAGGATAGCTGCGGCCCCAATGAGATTCGTCAGCCAGGCGACCCATTCGCCAGTTCCGCCCAAAGCTTTGCGTGAACACGCCGGCCGGAACGGCGGCTAAGCCAGCCGCGCCCTTGTCGTCCTCGACGTTGCCAGCAGCAGACTTGTCTCGCTGCCGGTTATCCCCGGGATTAGCCGGATTCGGCGCAGAACCGCGTCGAAATCGGTGAGCGAGGCCGTGCCGAGTTCGACCACCAGGTCCCAGCGGCCATTGGTGGTGTGAATGGTCGAAACCTCAGCGAGACCGCCGAGCGCCCGGACCACGCGGTCGGCGGCATGGCCCTCGATCTCGATCATCATCACGCCGCGTATCCGCTGGTCGACGGCGTCGGCGCGCAGCACCACCGTGTAGCCGATGATCTCGCCCGTTTTTTCCAGTCGCTCCATGCGCGCCCTGACCGTGGCGCGCGACACCCCGAGATCGACCGCGAGATCGGAGATGCTGCGCCGGGCATCATGCCTGAGCAGCGTGACCAGCCTTTCGTCAAGCAAGTCCATGATTCTATCCACTTTGACCAAAGCGACTTATCGGAATGATAAATCATTCTTCTCGAAATGCCAACTTCGTTTGTTCAAACTGCCGGTCCAGGATGGTTCATTCCACGCATCAATTGCCCAATCAATTTGCAAGGACAACAAAAACCATGCGCTGCAGGATCGTTGGCGCGCCGGTGCAGGACGGCGCCGGCAGGATGGGATGCGAGATGGGGCCGAGCGCGCTGCGCACGGCCGGGCTTGTCTCGGTGCTGTCGGAACTCGGCCATCAGGTCGAGGACTGGGGCGCGGTGCAACCGGCCGCAGTGCGCGCACTCGTCCATGGCAATCTCGCGCTGAAGGCCCTGCCGGAGATTTCCGCCTGGACGGCGGCAATTGCCGAGACCGCCTATGCGGCTTCGCGGGACGCCATGCCGATCTTCCTTGGCGGCGACCACGCGATATCGGCCGGCACGGTGTCGGGCATAGCCCGCCGCGCCGCCGAACGCGGCCGGCCGCTCTTCGTGCTGTGGCTCGACGCGCATCCGGATTTCCACACGCTCGATACCACCGTCAGCGGCAATCTGCACGGCGTGCCGCTCGCCTATGCCAGCGGCCGGCCGGGCTTCAGCGGTTATTTCCCCGACCTGCCCGTCGCCGTCGATCCTGCCCACATCTGCGTCATGGGCCTGCGCAGCGTCGATCCGGCGGAGCGCCGGGCGCTGAGCGAAGCGGGGGTTACCGTGCACGACATGCGCACCATTGACGAGCACGGCGTCGCACCTTTGCTGCGCGCCTTCCTGGCCATCGTCGAAAAGGCAAACGGCCTGCTGCATGTCAGCCTCGACGTCGACTTCCTCGACCCCTCCATCGCGCCGGCCGTCGGCACCACCGTGCCCGGCGGCGCCACCTTCCGCGAGGCGCATCTGGTGATGGAGATGCTGTCCGACAGCGGCCTGGTCTCCAGCCTTGATCTGGTCGAGCTCAACCCGTTCCTCGACGAGCGCGGCCGCACCGCCACGCTGATTGTCGACCTCGCCGCCAGCCTGATGGGCCGGCGCATCATGGACCGCCCGACCCGCAGCCATTCCGGAAGCATTGCATGACCCAGCCATCGCGCCTTGCCATCGTCCCCTTCGTCAGCGTCGACCGCATGATGAAGCTGGTGCTGACCATCGGCGTCGAGCGGTTCCTCACCGAACTCGCCGCCTATATCGAGGAGGATTTTCGCCGCTGGGAGCTGTTCGACAAGACGCCGCGCATCGCCTCGCACAGCCATGACGGCGTCATCGAGCTGATGCCGACCAGCGACGGCAGGCTCTACGGCTTCAAATATGTCAACGGCCACCCCAAGAACATGCGCGAGGGCCGCCAGACCGTCACCGCCTTCGGCGTGCTCGCCGATGTCGGCTCCGGCTATCCGATGCTGCTCACCGAAATGACGATCCTGACGGCGCTGCGCACCGCGGCCACCTCCGCGGTCGCTGCCAAATATCTGGCGCCCAGGGGCGCGCGCTCGATGGCCATCATCGGCAATGGCGCCCAGTCCGAATTCCAGGCTGTCGCCTTCAAAGCGCTGCTCGGCATCGACCGGCTGCGGCTCTACGACATCGACCGCTCGGCTTCCGAGAAATGCGCCCGCAACCTCGCCGGCAAAGGCTTTGACATCACCATCTGCGCCACCGGCCAGGATGCTGTGGAAGGCGTCGACATCATCACCACGGTGACCGCCGACAAGCTGTCCGCCACGATTCTGACCGACAACATGGTCGGTTCCGGCGTGCACATCAACGCGGTCGGCGGCGACTGCCCCGGCAAGACGGAACTGCACCGCGACATCCTTTTGCGCTCCGACATCTTCGTCGAGTTCTCGCCGCAGACGCGCATCGAGGGCGAAATCCAGCAGCTCCACGCCGACCATCCGGTGACCGAGTTGTGGCAGGTGATGACCGGCAAGGCGGAAGGCCGCAAGACGGCGGAACAGATCACCTTGTTCGATTCCGTCGGCTTCGCCACCGAGGATTTTTCCGCACTGCGCTATATCAGAGACCAGCTTCAGGCCACCGGCCTCTACGAGGAGCTCGACCTGCTCGCCGATCCCGACGAGCCGCGCGACCTCTTCGGCATGCTGCTCAGGGCAGCGCTGCAGCCGGCAGCCGCCTGAGGGGCTTCAGCCGCGCAACGGCGCGCAGCTCTCCCGTTCGACGAGCACCGGGGTGAGCACTTCGCGGCGCGAATGCGCCGCCGGCTCGGCAACCCGCTCGAGCAGCAGGCTGACCGCCCGCGTGCCGATCTTCTCGACCGGCTGTGCGATCGTCGTCAGTGGCGGCCAGGTGGTGACGGCATAGGGTATGTCGTCGAAGCCGATCATCGACATGTCGCCGGGGACCCGCAATCCGCGCCCGCGCAGCACTGTCAGCGCGCCCATGGCCATCAGATCGTTACAGGCAAACAGCGCCGTGATCCCCGGCGCCTGCGCCATCAGCCGCTCCATCGCCATGCGGCCGCCGGCGAAGTGGTAGTCGGAATCCACCACCGAGGCCGGCGGCAGGTCGAGGCCGGCTTCCTGCAGCGCCCTGGCGAAGCCGCGCAGGCGGGCGGGGCTGGAGCTGGAATCGCGCGGGCCGCCGATGACGCCGATCTTCTCGTGACCGAGCCCGGCCAGATAGCGGCCGGCGAGATAGCCGCCATAATCGTGATCGACCAGCACGGAATCGACATTGACCGAATGGATCTCGCGGTCGATCAGCACCGCCGGGACGCCGGGCAGAAGGCTGGAGAACACCCGCGCATGATCGGACGAGCCGGCGAAGATCAGCCCGTCGATCTGCTTGGCCATCAGCACCTGGAGGTAGCGCTCCTCCTTCTCGGCGCTGCCGTCGGAGTTGCACAGGATCACCGTATAGCCGGCAAGGAAGCCGGCATCCTCGATCTGGCGTGCCACGCCGGCGAAGAACGGATTGGAATTGTCCGGCAGCAGCAGGCCGATGGTCTTGGTCTCGCCGCGCCTCAGGCTCCGCGCCAGCGTGTTCGGACTGTAGCGCAAGGCGGCGATGGCCGAATGCACGCGCTCGGCCGTCTCCGGCTCGACATGGCGCGTGCGGTTCATCACATGCGAGACGGTTGCGACCGACACTCCGGCATGGCGCGCGACATCGGCAATCGTCGTCATTTCTTGTCCCCTGACTCGATTAGCCTAATGATTGCGTAACCGGATGTGTCGCACGCTAGAGCGCAGCTTTCGAGTGTCAATGTCCCTTTGAGCAACCTGCTGAGCGGAGCGATCTGCCGCCAAGAAAAAGCCGCAAGGCTGGGTGCTTGGTGGTCGACCTGTTGTCGCAACCGGATAAGGTTCGAGAGCCGGGAACTGCTCAATCGCCAACGATCGGAACAACGATGCGACTTCTCCTTGTCGAGGACGACCCACGCACCGCCGACTATGTCGTCAAGGGCCTTGGCGAGGCAGGCCATATCTGCGACCTCAGGCGCGATGGCCGCGACGCGCTGTTTGCCGCGACACGCGACGCCTATGACGTGATCGTCGTCGACCGCATGCTGCCCGGCCTCGACGGCCTGTCGATGATCAAGGCGGTGCGGGCAGCGGGCGTGCGTACGCCGGCGATCTTTCTGACCTCGGTCGGCGGCGTCGACGACAGGGTTGAAGGGCTCGAGGCCGGCGGCGACGACTATCTCGTCAAGCCATTCGCCTTTTCCGAACTGCTCGCCCGCATCAACGCGCTCGGCCGTCGCCCTGCGGTGCAGGAGCTGAAGACGACGCTGCGCATCGTCGACCTCGAAATGGACCTGATCCAGCGCCGCGTCACCAGGCAGGGCCAGGCGATCGACCTGCAGCCGCGCGAATTCAGCCTGCTCGAAGTGCTGATGCGCGGCGAGGGCCGCGTCATCACCCGCACCATGCTTCTGGAACGGGTCTGGGATTTTCACTTCGACCCCAAGACCAGCGTCGTCGAAACCCATATCAGCCGGCTGCGCGCCAAGATCGACAGGCCGTTCGAAACCGCGTTGATCCACACCGTGCGCAGCACTGGCTACAGTGTTCACGACTGAAGGCACGGCATGACAGAAACTTGCCATGACTGAAGCTTCCCATGACTGAAACGCACTATGACTGAGACAGGCTCTCGCCTGCTGCGCAGCACGCCGTTTCGGCTGGCCCTGACCTTCGCCTTGCTGTTCGTGCTCGCCTTCATCCTGTCAGGCGCCATCGTCTACCAGCTGATGAGCGCGGATCTTGCCGAGCAGCTCGACCAATCGGTCAAGGAGACCTATTCGGTCGTGGCGGTGACCTATGCCGGAAACGACCGGGAGGATCTGGTTTCGGCAGTCGACAGCCATGCCGCGCTCAGCCCTAGCAAGGAACAGCTGTTCTCGCTCACCGATCCCGCCGGCAATCGCCTGGCCGGGAATTTCACCGCCGCCGACCTTCCCGATGGCTTTTCGGATTTTGCCGCTTCCCTGCCAGGCGTTGCGCCGGACACTATGTACCGCGCCTGGACCGGTTCGGTCGGGCCCAACAGCCTGACAATCGCCTTCTCGCTCTCCGAAACCGAGGAGCTGGAACGCATCGTTTTGATGAGCTTCGGCTGGGCCACCCTGATCATTTCAGGGCTGGCGGTGGCTGGCGGCGCCTTGCTGGCGGCGCGCGTGCAGCGCCGCCTCGACGGCATTGCCGCCACCATGGAAGATGTCTCCAACGGCCGGCTCGACGCCCGCATTCCACTGCTCGGCAATGGCGACGACATTGACGGCGTCTCGCGCCAAGTCAACGCCGCGCTGGAGCGGCTGGCGGAGCTGGTGGACGGCATGCGCCAGGTCAGCGCCGACATCGCGCATGATCTGAAGACGCCGCTCAACCGCCTGCAGATGATTTTGGAGGCTGTCGCCGACAGGACGGCGCGGGGTGAGGCAGTTGCCGATGAGCTGGCGGAGGCACGAGGGGAAAGCCTGCAGATCAACGATACTTTCGATGCGCTGTTGCGTATTGCCCAGATCGAGGCCGGCGCCCGCAAGTCGCGCTTTGTCGATCTCGACCTCAACGGCGTCATCGATGCCATCGCCGAAATCTATGCCGGTGTCGCCGAGGATGACGGCAAGTCGCTGTCGGCCACGATCGTCCACGGCACGCCATGCCTGGTTCACGGCGATCGCGACCTGCTGACGCAATTGTTTGCCAATCTGGTTGAGAACGCGCTGCGGCATTGCCCCGATGGCACGGCGATCCTTCTATCGGTGCGGCGGCAAGGCGACCGCATTCTGGCTGAGGTCGCCGACAATGGCCCCGGCATCCCGGCGCAGGAGCGCGAAAAAGTGTTCCAGCGGCTCTACCGGCTCGACTCCAGCCGCACCACGCCCGGCAGCGGCCTTGGCCTCAGCCTGGTGCGGGCCATCGTCGACCTGCATGGTGCAACGATTGCGCTGGAGGATCGCCGGCCTGGGCTGGCGGTAATTGTCGGGTTTCCTCGGGCGGAGGGCACCGGTCCCGGCTTGAAACGACAACGCCAGAGCCAGGTCGACCCCACTCCGTCGAGCTTCGCTCGACACCTCCCCCCGATCGACGGGGGAGAGGTGGCGCTGCGAAGCAGCGACGGAGTGGGGGAAGGCGCTCATGAAACGCGAAGTCGCTGACAACTTTCTCCAAGTTGATGATCGCATCCGACAAAGATGGTCGCGATTAGCCTTGCACATGTTTCCACCCGAACGGCTGCGGGTTGATCAAGACGACCGTTGAACCTACCGGCCCACCGCACCCCGGCGAAAATCCGAGGGCGACATCCCCGCCAGCTTGCGAAACGATTTGTTGAAGGCGCTGAGCGAGCCGAAGCCTGAATCCATGGCGACGCGCAGCACATTGGCGTCTTCATGCATCAAAAGCGCCTGTGCATAGCTCAGCCGCAACAGGTTCATATATTCGTTGAGCGTCATGCCGGTCGACTTCTTGAAAATGCTCATGGCGTATTTGGGATGGATGTCGGCCGCCGCCGCGATGTCGACGCAGTCTATGTCGTAGAGGAAATTCTCGGCGATGAAGTCGCACATGCGCCCGACATTGCGCAGCGATTGCTGGTCGAACGGGCCGCCGGGTTCCTGGCCGATGGCGGTTTCCGGCACCAGCCGGTAGGGCTCGAAGCGCACCCGCTCCAACCGCAGCAGCAGCTCGTTCACGGCGTGCTCGGTTATCGCCGGATCGCCCGAGCGGAAATAGCGGTTCCAGCGCTCGAAATTGTGATGGTCGGCCTGGTCGGTCGCCGATGTCACCAGCGTGGCGCCGGTCATCAGCCTGTGGCGGACATCCGTCGGCAGATGCAGGCGGAAGAAATGCACCAGCGGCAGATGCGCGCCGGCATAGATGGCGTCGTCGGAGAGATCGTCCATCTGGTGCGGCAGCCCGCCCCAGAACAGGCACATGTCGCCGGCCGACAGCGAGATCTCGTGCTCGTTCATGCGGTAATGCACGCTGCCGCGGACGATGAAATTGACCTCGACCTGGGCATGCCAGTGCGGCTTCAGCATCACCAGCGGATGGTTGTGAAACATCTGCAAAGCCATCGGCAGGCCTTCGACGCTGCTGGCGCCAGGCTGGTAAAACGGCCGTTCCGGCATCTTACTTTCCGCCCATCTTTTATTCCCGTTGTCAGGGACAAGCCTTCCGCGCCGCCTAGTCTAGCCATGCTCGCGAAGAGAGAGCAAATGAAATGGGAGGATTTCAATGCGCACGACACTGATCTGTGCCGCGCTGGCGCTTGGCCTGGGCTCAGGCCCGGCTTTGGCGCAGTCCGGCGAAATCACGATCTGGAGCTGGAATATCGCCGCTTCGTCGCTGAAGGCGACGGTGGCCGGCTTCAACAAGCAGTATCCCGACGTCAAGGTCACCGTTCAGGATCTCGGCAACCAGCCGACCTATGACAAGTCGATCGCCGGCTGTGCGGCCGGCGGCGTCGGCCTGCCCGATATCGTCTCGATCGAAAACGGCGAGGCCGAGAACTACTGGAGCCAGTTCCCCGATTGCTTCGTCGATTTGCACACGCTGGGCTACACCGCCGACGACCAGAAGAAATTCCCGGATTTCAAGCGCACCGAATTGGAGGTCGGCGACAAGGCCTATGCCATGCCGTGGGATTCCGGCCCAGTCGCCGCCTTCTACCGCCGCGACTTCTACGAGAAGGCCGGCGTCGATCCAGCCTCGATCAAGACCTGGGACGATTTCATCGCCGCCGGCAAGAAGGTCCAGGCCGCCAATCCCGGCGTCACCATGACCAATGCCGATTTCAACGGCGACACCGAATTCTTCCGCATGATTTCCAACGAACAGGGCTGCGGCTATTTCGCCGCCGATGGGCAGTCGATCACCGTCAACCAGCCGAAATGCGTCGACACGCTGGCCAAGATCAAGGACATGAAGGACGCCGGCATCATCTCGTCGGCCGACTGGGGCACCAAGATCACCAACAACAGCGCCGGCACCGTCGCCACCCAGGTCTATGGCGGCTGGTATGAGGGCACCATCCGCACCGAATCGGCCGGCGAAAACGGCAAATGGGGTGTCTACCTGATGCCGAGCCTCACCGCCGACGGCCCGCGCGCCGCCAATCTCGGCGGCTCGTCGCTCGCCATCACCTCGGCCTCGAAGAACAAGGAGGCCGCCTACGCCTATCTGAAATACACGCTCGAGACCAATGAAGGCCAGATTACCATGCTCAGGGATTTCGGCCTGGTGCCGTCACTGATCTCGGCCCTCGACGACCCCTACGTCTCGCAGGGCCTGCCCTATTGGGGCGGTCAGGCAGTGTGGAAGGACATTCTCGTCACGCTGCCCAAAGTGGTGCCGAGCCGCGGCACGCCGTTCCAGAGCGACGCCGAAATCATCATGCGCGCCGTGCAGACCAAATATCTCGGCGGCGGCTATCCCGATGCCAAGGCCGCCCTCGACGACGCCGCCAGCCAGATCGCTTCGGCGACGGGACTGCCGATCAAGTGACCAAGGCGGTGATGCTGGCGGGCCAGATATAGGGCAATTTGCCGGACCGTTGGCGCTGCCCTCACCTGCCTGCCGGCATCCTCTCCCCGTATAGTGGCGGGGAGAGGGACGCTCTCGCCCAACAGTTCGCCAATCGCCGGCGGCGTCCCAACAAGCCCCTTCTCCCCGTCACTATACGGGGAGAAGGTCCCGGCAGGGGGTGAGGGGCGGCGCCAAGCCTTAATAATTGACGCCGGCTAACAACACGCCGGATACCAACCGGGAAAGAGGAAGGAGGAGGAAACCATGCGCTACCAGAACGCCACGGCCTATCGCTTCCTTACGCCCTACCTTCTGATCTTTGCCATCTTCTGGGTGTGGCCGATCATCTTCTCGTTCATGATTTCCTTCCAGGCGACGCGCACGGTGCCCTGGCGCTTTGCGCCGACGTTCAACTGGGGCCGCCTGATCGGCGACCCCGCTTTCTTCAACGCGCTGAAGAACACGCTGCTCATCCTCGTCATCCAGGTGCCGGTGATGATCTCGCTGGCGATCGTCATGGCGGTGCTGCTGAACTCGCCGCTGCTGAAAGCACGTGGCCTCTACCGCTTTGCCTTCTTCGCCCCGGTGGTGGTCGGCGAGGTCGCCTACTCCGCCGTGTTCCGGCTGATGTTCAATCTCGATTTCGGCATCATCAACAAATTGCTCGCCGGCATCGGCCTGCCCAAGATCGACTGGTTCTCCAACGTCACCCCGGCCATGGCGCTGATCATGATCGCGGTGACCTGGCGCTGGGCCGGCTACAACGCCATCATCCTGCTCGCCGGGCTGCAGTCGATCCCCGAGGATGTCTATGAAGCGGCGACGCTCGACCGCGTCAGCAAGGTCAAGCAATTCTTCTACATCACTTTGCCGCTGCTCAAGCCGGTCATCGTCTTTTGCGCCGTGCTGTCGATCATCGGCACCATGCAATTGTTCACCGAACCGTTCCTGATCACCGAGCGTGGCGGCCCCGGTGGCGGCACCGAGACGCTCGGCCTGCTGCTCTACCGCCAGGGCTTCCGCTCGCTTAATTTCGGCTACGCCTCGGCCGTCGCCTACACCATGGCAGGGCTCGCCATCGCCATCACGCTGGTGCAGCTGTGGCTGACAAGAGAGCCGAAATGAGGGGGGAGCCGAAATGAGTTCGCTCTCGCAACGCCGGCGCGGCCGCAGCGTCCTGCTGCACCTGTTCCTGACGCCGCTGGCGGTGATCTGGCTGTTTCCGCTGTGGATGATGATTGTTTTCTCGACCATGCCCGACAACGGCATCTTCAGCCCCGGCATCGAGCTTTTGCCGCACGGCAATTTCGTCGACAATTTCAACAACCTGCAGCGCGACACCAACTTCGTCGGCGCCATCGGCATCTCGGTGGCGGTGGCGGTGACCTACACCTTCTTTTCGGTGCTGCTGACCTCGATGGCCGGCTGGGCGCTGGCCCGCTACCAGTTCTTCGGCAAGGGCGCGGTGGTGGCGATCATCCTCGGCACCATCACTTTGCCCTATGCCGTGGTGCTGATCCCGCAATTCATCATGGTGGCGCGCGACTTCCAGCTCGCCAACACCTGGGTGGCGCTGATCGTGCCGCCTCTGTTCAATTCGCTCGGCGTCCTGTTCATGCGCCAGGCCTTCTCGATGATGCCGGCCGACCTGTTCGACGCCGCACGTGTAGAGGGCGTCAAGGAATGGCGCATCTTCCTGTTCGTCGCTTTGCCTTTGGCGCGGCCGATGCTGGCGGCGCTCGCCATCATCCTGTTCCTTGCTTCATGGAACAATTACCTCTGGCCGCTTTTGATCAACAGCCAGCCCGGCGCGATGACAGCCCCTGTGGCGCTCGGCACGCTCATCGGCCTGACCAAGGTGTCGTGGGGCGGCATCATGGCCGGCGCCGTCATGCTGACCGTGCCGATGCTGGTCGTCTTCGTGCTGCTGCAACGTCATTTCATCGCCGGCATCGCCGCCGGCGCCGTCAAATAGGGACTAGAGCGATATGGCGGCAGTCACCCTCACCAATGTCATCAAGCGCTTCGGCGTTTATGAGATCATCCATGGCGCCAACATCGATATCGCCGATGGCGAATTCGTCGTCTTTGTCGGCCCCTCCGGCTGCGGGAAATCGACGCTTTTGCGGATGATCGCCGGGCTGGAGGACATCAGCGGTGGCGAGATCGCCATAGGCGGCAAGGTGATGAACGATGTCGAACCGGCCGAGCGCGGCATCGCCATGGTGTTCCAGTCCTACGCGCTCTATCCGCACATGACCGTCGAGCAGAACCTGAGCTTTGGCCTCAGGATGACCGGCAACCCCAAGGAGGACACCGAGCGGCGGGTGAAGCGGGCCTCCGAAATCCTGCGCATCACAGAGTTGATGGCGCGGCGGCCCAGGCAATTGTCCGGCGGCCAGCGCCAGCGCGTTGCCATCGGCCGCGCCATCGTGCGCGAACCGCAAGTGTTCCTGTTCGACGAGCCGCTGAGCAACCTCGACGCCGAGTTGCGCGTGCAGATGCGGGTCGAAATCTCGCGCCTGCACAAGGAACTCGGCGCGACGATGATCTACGTCACCCATGACCAGACAGAGGCGATGACGCTGGCCGACCGGATCGTGGTGCTGCGTGGCGGCCATGTCGAGCAGATTGGCCGGCCGCTCGACCTCTATGACAATCCCGACAATCAGTTCGTCGCCGGTTTCGTCGGCTCGCCTAAGATGAATTTCATCAACGGCCGTATCGTCGGCCGCAACACCGGGAGCGTTACGGTCGAACTGGGGGGCCAGGAGAAAACCCACCTTGTGCAACCGCTCACAGGCGCCATGCTTGACACCGGAGCCAAGGTCAACGTCGGCTTGCGGCCCGAACATTTCGGCTCTGCCGGCGAAGGCGATGCCGACCTCACCGTCGGTATCGACGTGGTCGAGCATCTCGGCGGCACCAGCTTCATCTATGCCAGGACCGCCCATGGCGAAGACCTGGTGATCCAGCGCGACGCGGCAAAGGTCCCCGACACCCAGGAGATCACCGTCTCCATCCGCAAATCCTATCTGTTCGACGAAAACGGCCAGCGGCTGCGCTGAGCCTTCCAGCCTTTCCAAGGAGAATGACCATGACTTCAACCGCGCCCATCCGCTGGGGGATACTCGGGCCCGGCGACATCGCCAAAGCGTTCGCCCGCGGCGTGGCAGGGTCGCGCACCGGCACGATTGTCGCGCTCGGCGCCCGCAACCCCGGCAAGGCCGGCCTGGCCCAGACGTTTCCCGGCGCCCGCATTCTCGATGGCTACGACGCGCTGCTCGCCGACCCCGAGGTCGACGCCGTCTATATCGCCATACCGCACCCCGGCCATGCCGAATGGGCGATCAAGGCGGCAGAGGCCGGCAAGCATGTGCTGTGCGAAAAGCCGCTGGCGCTGACCGCCTTCGAGGCCGACGCCATGATCCATGCTGCGCGCAAGGCCGGCACCTTCCTCGGCGAAGCGTTCATGTACCGGCTGCACCCGCAGACGGCGAAGCTGGTGGAACTCATCAAGTCGGGCGTCATCGGCGATGTCAGGCTGATGAAGTCGAGCTTCGGCTTCGCCATGCCGGGCTTCATGCCCGAGCACCGGCTCTACGCCAACGATCTCGCCGGCGGCGGCATCCTCGATGTCGGCGGCTATCCCGTCTCCATGGTGCGGCTGATCGCGGGCGCTGCCACAGGCAAACCCTTCGCCGAGCCGGACAAGGTTGTCGGCACCGCCCATCTCGGCAAGTCCGGCGTCGACGAATGGGCCTCGGCGCTGCTGCATTTTCCCGGTGGCATCGTCGCCGAGGTCTCCTGCAGCATCTCGCTCAAACAGGACAATGTGCTGCGCATCCTCGGCACCAAGGGCTGCATCGAAGTGCCGGATTTCTGGTTCGCCGGCGGCGGCAACCGCGATGGCGGCCCTGGCCGGATCGATGTAATTCTCGCCGACGACACGAGCCAGACCATCAGCGTCAACGAAACCCGCCATCTCTATTCCTTCGAGGTCGATGCAGCCGGCGAGGCGATCCTGGCCGGCAAACAGGAATTCGCCTGCCCGGGCATGGGCTGGGCCGACAGTCTCGGCACGCTGCGTGTGCTCGACAAATGGCGCGCTGCCGTCGGGCTCGAATATGAGATCGAAAAGCCGGCGAAGCGAACCAACACCCTTTCGGGCCGGCCGCTGCGCACCGGCGGCACGGCCATTGGCAAGCGCAAGATTCCGGGCCTGTCGAAGCCGGCCTCCGTGGTGGCGCTCGGCTTCGAGGATTTCCGCACCTTCTCGTCGGGCGCAATCCTGCTCGACGCCTTCTTCGAGGCCGGCGGCAATCTGTTCGACACCGGCTATGTCTACGGCGCCGGCTACACCGAAACGCTGCTTGGCCAGTGGCTCAGGAATCGCGGCGTGCGCGAGCAGTCGGTGATCATCGCCAAGGGCGCGCACTCGCCGCTCTGCTATCCCGATGTCATCGGCAAGCAGCTCGCCCAGTCGTTGGACCGGCTGCAGACCGACCATGTCGACCTCTATTTCATGCACCGCGACAACCCGGATGTGCCGGTCGGCGAATTCGTCGATGCGATGGACGCCGAGGTCAAGGCCGGCCGCATCCGTGGCCCGTTCGGCGGCTCGAACTGGACGATGGCGCGCATGGACGAGGCGATTGCCTATGCCGAGCGCACCGGCAAGCAGAAGCCCGGCGTGCTCTCCAACAATTTCTCGCTGGCCGAGATGCTGGAGCCGATCTGGGCCGGCTGCATCACCTCGTCCACCGACGACTGGAAATCCTGGCTGACGAAAAGGCAGATGCCCAACTTCGCCTGGTCGAGCCAGGGCCGCGGCTTCTTCACCGACCGCGCCGGCCGCGACAAGCAGGACAATGAGGAGCTGGTGCGGGTCTGGTACTCGGAAAAAAATTTCGGCCGCCGCGACCGTGCCATCGAGCTGGCGCAGCGCCTGGGCAAAAGTCCGATCCACGTCGCGCTCGCCTATGTGCTGGCGCAGCCCTTTCCGTCGGTACCGTTGATCGGCCCGCGCACGCTGGACGAGTTGGAGGACAGTTTGAAGGCGCTGGATATCAAGCTGTCGGCGGAGGATGTGGCGTGGCTGGATAGCGGGCCGGAAAGGCGGCGGGCTTAGCAGCTAATCTCCCCCCTTGAGGGGGAGATGTCGCCGAAGGCGACAGAGGGGGTCGCCTCGCGTGGAGCGCTAACCTCCTTCTGCAGCGGCAGGTAGGCCGAGCCCAGTCGACCCGACTCCCTCTGGCCTGCCGGCCATCTCCCCCGCACGGGGAGATTAGCGGCTCATGCGTTCCACCTACCGATCGATCCGTGTCGACAAAATAATCGACGACGACGTCCGCTCGACCCCGTCCATCGCCCCGATCTCGTCCAGCAACGCATCCAGATCCCTGATCGACGGCGCGTCGACGATGACGATCATGTCGAAATTGCCGCTCACCGAGTGCAGCGTCCGTACCGGCGGCAGCGCCTGCAGCGCCCGCACCACCTTGTCGGCGAGTTTCGGCGTGACGGTGAGCAGCACATGCGCCCGCACCAGCCCCTGCTCGTAGTCCGGCGCCATCCGCACGCCATAGCCGGTGATGATGCCGCGCTGTTCCAGCCGCTCGATCCGGCTCTGCACCGTCGTGCGCGAAACGCCGAGCTGGCGCGCCAGCTCAGTGGTCGATGCGCGGGCATTGGCGCGCAGCAAGGAAAGCAGCTTTTGTTCGGCGTCAGTGAGCATTTTGACGAACTTTATCGGCGTATTGATCAATTGTGGGGTTCGTTTCGAACAGTTTCACGCTTCCTTTCGACAGGCAAGCTGCGATTCTTGAAGGCATCGCGTCCACCGCGCGGCGGTCTGGGCCAAAGAGTTTCACGAGGGGCAAGGTCATGAAGAAAATCATCGTCGTCGGCGCCGGCAAGATCGGCTCCACCATTGCAGGCATGCTCGCCGACAGCGGCGACTACCACGTCACCGTTATCGACCGCGCGGCGGCGCAGCTTGCCGCGGCCGAACTTCCCGCCGGCGTCGAGGGGCTGGAGCTCGATATCGCAGCGCCGGGCGCACTCGAGGCCGCCCTTGCCGGCGCCTTCGCCGTGCTGAGCGCCGCCCCCTTCCATTTGACCACGCGCATCGCCGAAGCGGCCGCCGCAACCGGCGTCCACTATCTCGATTTGACCGAGGACGTCATCTCCACCCGCCGCGTCAAGGAACTGGCGCGTTCGGGCAAGAGCGCGTTCATTCCGCAATGCGGCCTTGCGCCGGGCTTCATCTCGATCGTCGCCAATGATCTCGCCAGCCGTTTCGACACGCTGGAAAGCGTTCGCATGCGCGTCGGCGCGCTGCCGCAATACCCGTCCAATGCGCTGAACTACAATCTGACATGGAGCACCGACGGCGTCATCAACGAATATTGCGAACCCTGCGAGGCGATCGTCGAGGGCGAGCTGATCGAGGTGCCGCCGCTGGAGGAGCGCGAAGAGTTCTCGCTCGACGGCGTCACCTATGAGGCCTTCAACACCTCCGGCGGTCTCGGCACGCTGGCCGAGACGCTGAAGGGCAAGGTGCGCACGCTGAACTACCGCACCATCCGCTATCCCGGCCACGCGGCGATCATGAAGGCGCTGCTCAACGATCTCGGCCTGCGCCACCGCCGCGACGTGCTGAAGGATATCTTCGAGAGCGCCCTGCCGGCAACGCTGCAGGATGTGGTCATCGTCTTCGTCACCGTCTCGGGCCGCCGCAATGGCCGCCTGCTGCAGGAAACCTACGCCAACAAGATCTATTCGCAGCGCATCGGCAACCAGGTGCGCAGCGCAATCCAGATCACCACCGCCTCCGGCATCTGCGCCGTGCTCGACATGCTGGCCGACGGCACCTTGCCGGCGACCGGCTTCGTCAAGCAGGAAAACATCGCGCTTGATGCGTTTCTCGCCAATCGTTTTGGGCGCGCTTATGCGCAGCACGAGATGGTAAGCCGGCTGGCAAGCTGAGCTACTTCACCCTCCCCCTTGTGGGGAGGGTCGGCTCGCGGTCGGAGCGAAGCGGAGATGGCGAGACGGGGTGGGGGTGAGCGCNGGCGAGGACCCCCACCCCGCTCCGCTACGCGGATCGACCCTCCCCACAAGGGGGAGGGTAAGCGCCCGCTACTTCCGCAGAGCCATCGGTCGTCCGAGCAGAAACCGGATGAAGTTGCCCGCGGTCCGCGGCGCAATGCGGGGCTGCGTCGCCTGTCGTGGCGCGCTTTGCCTTCGCGCTGGCACCTTGGGTTCGACAGCCGGTCGGCCCACCGTGAAGGAGGGCCCCGAGACCGGCTTGCCCCTCAACACGTTGGCGGCGTTGTTGTCATGGATGACGATGCACCATTGCGCGCCCTTCGATGCCGCCACGACGGTGTTGAAGCGCGTCGCCATTTTTGCGTGGTGCTCGCTGTAGACGCCGCTCATCGCCGGCGATCTCCTTTCGACCAGCGTGCCGAACGCCGACGTGACATAGTCGTGGTGCGTGTAGCGTCCGCTTGCCGTGTCGAAATTCTGGCCGTCCGGAAAGGCAATGTAGAGCGGCTGCAGGTCCACCACACGCTTTTCGATCTCCCGGCGCGCGTAGTGGTCGACGCGCTCCATGAAGGTCGGCGCCAGCGCGTCGTCGCTGTCGAGCCGCGTGAGCGAGACATACTCGGCATCGCTGTCGTCGTGGACGAAAGCATTTAAGCGATTGTTGTAATCGTCGCCGGCCTCGACAAGGATCGGCCTGACGTCGACACCGGCCACGCAGCTGCACACGGTACGAATATAGTTCTCGTGCGTATCGGCATCGAACGCCACAAGGACGGCAAAATCCTTCAGCGACTGGCCTTCGAGCGACGACGCGCAATAGGTGTCGAACAACGCCAGGCGCTCGACCAGCCAGACCGGGTCGAGATTGGCGCGGCCCTTTCCGTCCCACTGGCTTGGCTTGAAGCCAGCGGCGATGTTGTAGCGTATGGCGATGTATTTCTTCAGGCCGGTGTCCATCGACCGACACTTAGTACATTCCGCTGATCTGCGACAACCAACGGCTGGGCGGCCACCCTCCCCCTTGTGGGCATAGGCGCTAAGATAGGTATTGCCCTGCGGAATCGGGTGTGATTCTACACTGCGATGACACACGAATNGGCATAGGCGCTAAGATAGGTATTGCCCTGCGGAATCGGGTGTGATTCTACACTGCGATGACACACGAATCGCTTGTTGATGACGGCTGGGCCGAGACGATTGAGCTTCTCGGCGGCGAAGATTTGCTCACGCAGAGCGCCCGCGAGACGAAGGCGTTCCTGCGCCCGCGCGGCGTCAGGTCGGCGAGCGACCTGTTGCGCCTGACACTGGCTTACTGCCTTGGCAAGGTTGGCATGCGGGGCGTCGTGGCCTGGGCGGCGGCGAGCGGGATTGCCGACATTTCGGACGTGGCGTTGCTNCAATGCAGGACCATGGCTGCAGCAGTTGATTGGGCACCTTTTGAAGCGCGAGGATGCAGGTTTGGCCAAAGGCCGACTGATCCGCATCCTCGATGCGACAGCGGTTGCCAAGGCCGGTGCGTATGAGAAGAAGAACAATGGTCTTTGGCGCATGCACTGCGCCTTCGA
>NZ_AYWC01000009.1:0-392343 GCF_000502615.1 Mesorhizobium sp. LNJC405B00
ACCATCTTTACTCAACCTTCCTTGGCGGCCCTGCGCCAAAATCTCCATGCCTTGCGATATCGCTGGCGCGAACCACCACGAAAGCGCAAGTTTCAGTCCATGCCAAAGCTATCTTAGCGCCTATGCCCTCGTGGGGGAGATTGGCAGCTCCGCCACCTCCGCAGGAATCGGGTGGTACGCACCACTCATTCGCCCCACTTTGATCGCAAGCAAAGGAGGCATCCATGACCATCCATTCCCTAACCACCAAACGTGCAGCCCACTCGGCCGAAGCGCGCGTCGCAGCGCAGGACTGGAGTGCTTTGGTCGGCGACCTGAATAGCCATGGCAGCACCGTCATGCCGGCGCTGCTTTCACCCGAGGAGTGCGCCGAGATAGCCGCGCTCTATCCGCATGAAGAACATTTCCGCAGTCATGTGGTGATGGCACGCCACGGCTTCGGCAAGGGCGAGTATCGCTACTTCCGCTATCCGCTGCCGGACCTGGTCGGCGGCCTGCGCACCGCGCTCTACCCAAGGCTGGCCAGCGTCGCCAATGACTGGAACGAGCGCATGGGCGTGGCGCAGCGCTATCCAGCCGACCACGCCGCCTTCCTCGAGCTTTGTCACAAGCAGGGTCAGACACGGCCGACGCCGCTTCTCCTGCAATATGGCCCCGGCGACTTCAACTGCCTGCACCAGGACCTCCATGGCGATCTTGCTTTTCCGCTGCAGGTGGCGATCCTCTTGTCGCAGCCGGGTGAGGATTTCGCCGGCGGCGAGTTCGTGCTGACCGAACAGCGCCCGCGCATGCAAAGCCGTGCCGAAGTGGTGCCGCTGACCCAAGGCGACGCGGTGATTTTTGCGGTCCACAATCGCCCGGTGCAGGGCACGAAAGGGCATTACCGCGTCAATCTCCGGCACGGCGTCAGCCGCCTGCGTTCAGGCAAGCGGCATACGGTGGGGATCATTTTCCACGATGCGAAGTAGCGGCGCCTTATCCTTCCAAATGGAGGGTGCAGTTCAGTTGCACTCTGCGCAGGATTCCTTGCACTCGGTGTCCGTCTTGCAGTCGCAACTTTCGCAAAAGGCACCGGTGCTGATCTGGATGGTAGGCTGGATGGGCTGCGACGGCTCGACCCTTTCTCCCTGTTGGGCTTTGTAAAGCGTCAGCGTTCCCGTCCGGCTGAGCTCGAACGGGCTCGCCCATGCTGACACGAAGACGGTGCTGCGGCCGGCCTCGGCGGCTATCTGTTTCAGCCCGTCGATGTAGCTTGAGTCGGCCCGGAACGGCAGGATGACGAAGCGCACATCCTGTTCGGCGAGCAGCTTCTGGACTCCTGAAAACAGCGTTTGCTCGAAGGAGCCCTGGAAGGCGAGGGCCTCGGGGCAGGCGTCGGATCGCTTGGCGCCAGCCGCTTCGAGCTTTTGCGTCAGGGCGCCGTAGGCAAGCTTGAGCGGTGAGGGCGTCTGTTCGAAGCCGAGCAGGCAGAAGGCCGCGTCCTTGGCACCATCTGCTTTGATCGCATCGCTGATCTTGCTGACGAAGGTCTCGGCATCGACGCCGACGATTGAGATCGCCACTTCGGCGAGGGGGGAGGCGGCTTCGATCAGGCTGGTGCTGGCAATCACCGTCGGCACGCCCATGTCCCTCGCCTTCTTAAGCACCTCGACATAGGCCAGGTCGCCGCCGTAGACCTGCAGCACGATGCCCGAGCCGCCTTTGGAGATGAATGACTCGATTGCGGCGATGCCCTCCGGTGGCCCGGGGAGGGCGCTCACAACATTGCAGGCGATCTTCAATTCCTCGGCAACGGCCTCGCAGCCGGCGCGGAAGCGCTCCGCCAGCACCGGTGAGGACGAGGTGACCAGCACCAGATACTGGCGTTTGTCCTGCGCCAGGCCCGGCTGGCACAGGAAAAGCATCAGCACCATCCATGCGAGCAGCGTCGCCATCGGTCTCATTGTGGAGTCTCCTCGCATTTCAGCTCTTCCGGGCTGGCTGGCGATGTGTCCCGTTTCTGGCACGCTTTGAACAGCAGCGTGCGTACATTGGCGATTGAGTCGCGGCCCTCGAGAATGCGGATTTCGTGGAAGTAGCGCGTGTACTGGCGCTGGAAGTCGTCCATCTGCTGGTAGAAATAACCGCATACCTCGGCCGGGTCGCACTCGCCGCGCAGCACGCAGCGCGCGACCGAGTCGTAGTAGCGCGTCACCGTGTCCACGTCCTTCATCAACGAGATATCGGCCAGCACAAACTCAGCCGATTTCTCGAAGATGATCTTGCTCGCGGGATCGCTGCAGCGATACTTGCGCAAGATCTCCCGCTGTTCTGGTTGGCGCCAGAAGGCCGCCGTTCGTTCGATCGCCGCCGCCACCGCTTCCGGTGCCGCCGCGCCGCCTACCGCGTCGTCGAAGGCGGCGATGTACTGGCCGGCATTGCGTTTCTTCACCGTGTCGCTCGGCTCTATGCCGAACATCTCGTAGAAACTGTTGAAGCCCCAGCCATGCAGTATGTCGGGGCGGACGAAGAACGTAACGGCAAAGGCGGGGATGGCAACCATCATGAGGATCACGCCACTCCACATCAGAACGGAAGCGGCCCAGTGGATCCCTATGGCATATGTCAGGCGATCGAAAAGAAAGAGCGCGACCATGAGGACGAGCAGGATCGGAATGCCCACCAAAGCGATCCTGGCGTCGAGGAAGGCGGCGGCGAAGGCGATGACTGCGGCGATGGTGCAGGCGAGTAGCGCATAGCGCAGGGCCGGCACATCTTCGATTGCCTGCCACACCCAATTTCTGAACCTAGCCCAGAGGGTTTGACTAGCCGGTGCTACACCGCCGCCTGCAATCTCGTCGGCCATCCAGCTCCTCATGTTGACAATCGAAGGCAGTTGACGATTTCAGGGCTTCGGAGGCGACGCGCTGTCGGGCTGCCAACCGAACAGTTCGTAGAAGCTGTTGAGGCCCCAGCCATGAAGGATGTCGGTCCGCACGAAGAAGGTGAGCGCAAACAGTGCCGTCGCGAAAATCAGCAGCAGCACCGAAAACCAGACCAGTGCGGACATTGCCCAGCGCAGTCCGGGTGCGCTCTTTGCCAGGCGCGCAAACACCACGAGGATGATCATGAACACGAACAAGATCGGAATGCCAACCAGCGCGATGCGGAGGTCGAGGAAGGACGCTACGATCGCGATGACGGCGGCGATGCCGCCGACACCCAACGCATAGCGCACGGCCGGTACAGCCTTGATAGCTTCCTGCAGGAATCCGTATATGCCTCCCGCCAGACCATGCGCAGGTGCCTGATTCCCACCTTGACCCTGTTCGGACATGATGCCCCCGCAAGCATTGCGCCCAGTATAATGGCAGTGTCGCAAGGAATTGACGCAAGGTCAATCTGGGTGGGCGCAATCATCGCTGCTCCTGCTTGTGCTACGCAGCAGACAGTACTTTTCGGCTGTGAGTTGACAGGTGTCGACCTGCCCTTGTGGAACAGTTCGTTCTACGCGGACAATTTGCCCGCTTCCCTCATTGCCCTCATTCGGGTAAGCGCTCGGGCAACTCCCGCCAATTCAGCGCATTGACCCGGACTCCTCCATGATCCGTCTCGAAAATATCGGCAAGCAGAACGGCCGCCAGCTTGTCTTCATCGAGGCCTCGGCCTCGCTACAGAAGGGCGAGAAGGTCGGCCTTGTCGGCCCGAACGGCGCCGGCAAGACGACGCTGTTTCGCATGATTACCGGCCAGGAGCAGCCTGATGAGGGCCAGGTCCAGGTCGATCGCGGCGTCACCATCGGCTATTTCAGCCAGGATGTCGGCGACATGGCCGGCCACAGTGCTGTGGCCGAAGTGATGAACGGCGCCGGGCCGGTCAGCGACGTGGCGGCCGAAATGGCAGAACTCGAGGCGGCCATGGCCGATCCCGACCAGGCCGACCGGATGGACGAGATCATCGAGAAATATGGCGAGGCGCAGCACCGTTTCGAGGAACTCGACGGCTATGCGCTGGATGGCCGCGCCCGCGAAGTGCTCGACGGCCTCGGCTTTTCCCAGGAAATGATGGACGGCGATGTCGGCAAGCTGTCCGGCGGCTGGAAGATGCGCGTCGCGCTGGCCCGCATCCTGTTGATGCGGCCCGACGTGATGCTGCTCGACGAGCCGTCGAACCATCTCGATCTCGAAAGCCTGATCTGGCTGGAGCAGTTCCTGAAGGGTTATGAGGGCGCGCTGCTGATGACCTCGCACGACCGCGAGTTCATGAACCGCATCGTCAACAAGGTGGTCGAGATCGACGCCGGTTCGCTCACCGCCTATTCCGGCAATTACGAATTCTACCAGCAGCAGCGGGCGATCGCCGACAAGCAGCAGCAGGCGCAGTTCGAGCGCCAGCAGGTCATGCTGGCCAAGGAGATCGCTTTTATCGAGCGCTTCAAGGCGCGGGCGTCACACGCCGCCCAGGTGCAGAGCCGGGTGAAGAAGCTCGACAAGATCGATCGTGTCGAGCCGCCCAAGCGCCGTCAGATCGTGAATTTCGATTTTCAGCCGGCGCCGCGCTGCGGCGAGGATGTCGTGACGCTGAAGAACGTCCACAAGGGCTATGGCAGCCGCTCGATCTATGAGGGGCTGGATTTCCAGGTCCGCCGCCGCGAGCGCTGGTGCATCATGGGCGTCAACGGCGCCGGCAAGTCGACGCTGCTGAAGCTGGTTGCCGGCGCGTCTGACCCGGATGCCGGCACAGTTGCTCGGGGGCCGAGTGTGAAAATGGGCTATTTCGCCCAGCACGCCATGGAGGTGCTGGAGGGCGAACGCACCGTGTTCCAGACGCTGGAGGACGCGTTTCCGCAAGCCGGCCAGGCGCCGCTCAGGGCACTCGCCGGCTGCTTCGGCTTTTCCGGCGACGAGATCGAGAAGAAATGCCGGGTGCTGTCGGGCGGCGAAAAGGCGCGCCTGGTAATGGCGCTGATGCTGTTCGACCCGCCCAACCTGCTGGTGCTGGACGAGCCGACCAACCATTTGGACATCGCCACAAAGGAGATGCTGATCACGGCGCTATCGCAATACGAAGGCACCATGCTGTTCGTCTCGCACGACCGCCATTTCCTGGCCGCACTCTCCAACCGCGTGCTGGAACTGACGCCAGAAGGCATCCACACCTATGGCGGCGGCTATACCGAATATGTGGAGAGGACCGGGCACGAGGCGCCGGGGCTGCGGATCTGACGCAGGTCCTGCGTCCGCATTTGCGTCCAGCAAAGCCAGGATTTGTCAGCTCGCCGCCAGCCATTTGCGCGACTGCGCGAAGGCCTTGAAGGCTTTGGCATCCATCGGGTAGCCGAACAGGAAGCCTTGCAGGATGTCGCAGCCAAGCTCTTTCAGGATGCGCGCGTGCTCCATCGTCTCGACGCCCTCGGCGATCACTTCGATCCCGAGCGACTTGCCGATGTCGATGATGGACGACACAAGCTGCCGCTGTGCGGTTGAGCTGGTGATGGGGGTGACCAGTTGGCGGTCGATCTTGAGGCGACGGGGCCGCAACTTCAACAGCGAGACGATCGAGGCATGCCCGGTGCCGAAATCGTCGATCTCGACGTCGATGCCAAGCCCCTTGATGTGTTCGATGTTCCAGCTGACCAGCTCGTCGTTTTCGTCGAGGAAAATCGACTCCACCAGTTCGAACGACACGGTCCCTTCCTTGATGGGAAGCTTGCGCAAACCCTTGATCAGGTCCCTGTCTTCCAGGCGCCGTGCGGAAACGTTGACCGAGACGCGCGGGATGTTGAGGTGGCTGCGCGACCAACGCTCGAAATTATCGAGCGCCTGCTCCAGGACGGTGCGGTCGATAAGCGCCACGACATTGAGTTCTTCAGCCACCTTGATGTAGGCGTCGGGGGTCAGCATGCCGCGTTGCGGGTGATCCCAACGCGACAGCGCCTCGAC
Source organism: Mesorhizobium sp. LNJC405B00 (assembly GCF_000502615.1). Classification (NCBI taxonomy): domain Bacteria; kingdom Pseudomonadati; phylum Pseudomonadota; class Alphaproteobacteria; order Hyphomicrobiales; family Phyllobacteriaceae; genus Mesorhizobium; species Mesorhizobium sp. LNJC405B00. The sequence continues at coordinate 5,922 of NZ_AYWC01000009.1, forward strand.
GCCGACGATCTCCAGCGTCTTGGCGTCGAACTGCGGCTGATAGTAGACGATGAATTCGTTCCGCTCGAGCCCGCCCAGAATCTCGTCGGCGGTCTGCTTGGTCCGCACGATCTCGCTCTGCAGCTCTTCGTTGAAAAACTCGTAGCGGTTGCGGCCGCGGCCTTTCGCCCGGTACAGCGCTAGATCGGCATTGACAAGCAACTGCCTTGCATCGACGCCGCTATTGGCCGCAATGCCGATGCTGACGCCGAACCGGCACTGGTGACCCAGATAGTCGACCGGCTGGCGCATCGCATCGATAATGTGGTCGGCCAGCGCGGCGAGTTCCTTGTCGTCGCGTCCATGGCTCAGCACGACAAACTCGTCGCCGCCGATGCGCGCAACGAAATCGGCACTGCCGACGCTGGCCTTGATGACTTTCGAAGCATGCACCAGCAATGCATCGCCCGCTGCATGGCCGAGCGTGTCGTTGATCTGCTTGAACCGGTCAAGGTCGAGATGCAGCAACGCCGCGCGGCCGTCGGCTTCGCGGTTTTCGGCAAGCATCTCGTCCAGATACCGACGGTTGGGCAGACCGGTCAGCGAATCATGCATCGCGACATGCTCGATGCGGGCTTTGGCCAGGTTCAGTTCGGCATTTTTCGATTCTGAAAGGCGACGTTCACGCACGAGATTCTCGTTGAGCAGCACGTCGCCTGTCACATCCCATTCGGCGCCGATCATTTTTGGCGTGCCGTCGATGTCCCGGAAGAAACTGGCGCGGGTGCGCACATGGCGAATGGTGCCGTCCGGCCGCAGGAGCCGATACTGCGAAGAGTAGGGGCCTTGTGTTGCAACAGCCGAATCGAAATCTGCTTTAGCCCGTTCGAAGTCTTCGGGATGAATCGCCAAGGCCCAGTCGTCATAGCTACGGGACTTGCCGCCGCCGGGTTTGCCATAGATTTCGTTGATGCGGTCGTCCCATACGAGTTCGTTGCTGACGGTATCGTGCTCCCACACGCCTATAGCAGAGGCTTCCAACGCCAACTCCAGCCGCCGGGACAGGCGCCTCAACTCGGCGTCACTTTTCTGCCGCTCACCGAAAAGACGTCCTGCCACGAGGATCGGCAGCACCACCAGCGCGCCGGCAAGCGCCATGAGCAGACGCAACAGCCACTCATTTTTCGGAGCGGTCGGCCAGCCGCCCTTCGGTATGGCTGAAATTTGCCAGGAGCCTGAAGGCAATTGCACCTCTGCCATCACCGGATTGCCGGACACGACATTATCGCCGCCGAAGAACAGTTCCCCGCCGCCGCCGAGCGCATCCTTGCCGATAAGCGCCACATCGATATCCAGATCAGGGTCGGTCAGTCCGCTGGCAGCGTAGAGCCGATCGACATCGATCACGGCCGAGACGATACCCCAGAAACGGTCGCCGCCACCCGCCGTCGGCACGAAGACCGGGATACGGCCGATGAAGCCACGTCCGCCTTGCGCCAGTTTGACCGGCCCGGCGAGCACCAGCGCGCGCTGGTCACGGGCGCGAAGCGCGGCCATGCGTTGCGTATCGCTCTTGCGGTAGTCCAGCCCGATGGCTTTTTCATTGCCTTCCAGCGGATATATCAGCGCGATGACGAGGTCGGGGGCGCCGGCAATATCGCGCAACTGCGATTTTTGCTCGAACAAATTACGGGCGAGTGCCGCAAATCTTTGCTGGCCCATATAGGGCTCGGTAACGATTGTCGAAACGAGACCCTGAACCAGCTGGAGATTGCCGCCTATGTTGCCTTCGAGCTTGGCGCGTATGATGTTGACCTTGGCCAGGACGTCGGCGCGCGCCAGCTGATCGGAGACCTCTCTGTTCCTCTGGTCGGCAACCAGGGCGCAGACGAGAAGCACGACAAAGGCAATCGCCGCCGGCAAGTTGGCGGAAGAAAAAACGGCCCGTTTCAACCGGCCGGAATTGAGCATTGCACCTGCCAACTCGATCCGAAGACCTTTCCAGGACAGTAGTCCTTCGGTCGACCATAGTAGCTAAAGCTTAAGTTTGAGCTTCGAGACGAATCCGAGAACAAACGGTAAGCTTTTGGCTGCCAGGGTCCAGCCGAAATCTGAATGAGTGTCCGAAAGTAGGACGCCAGGTTGCAGCGTTCTGCAACCCAGCGGCGGAGTCATATTCGCCTCAGATTGCAACAAGCCGCTTGATCTTGCCGCGCGGGCCCTTGCGGGAGGCTTACTTCCCAGCCATTTGATCGGCCAGCGCCTGCGCCTGGGCGAGCAGCGCCGGGAAAGCCGGGTCAGCCGGCAGGCGCTGCGCCATGCAGGCCCGGTAGTCGCTGTCGCCCTTGTCCCAGGCGGCGTTGGAGGACTCGAACGCTTTTTCGTCCTTCAGGTCCGACGCCTGGTAGGCCTCCTGGAATTTCTGCGCGGCGGCGTCCGCAGCAGCCCACACGGGGTCGCAGGCGGCGATCTTCGGAACTGCAGGGGCTGCCGGCGCTGCGATAATTCTCACGCTGTTGCCTTTGACGAGCGTAACGATGACTTCCTGCTCATAGATCGGCCCGACGTCCTGCGTCCAGCCGCCGAGCCGTGCGAAGGCGATGTCGGCGCCTTCTGGTTTCTTCAATGGAAAGTCGAGCGTTCCCTCGAAGGCGGCGTCGCTGTTGATCGCCTGGGTATAGAAGGCATCGAGCTTAAGCGCCTCATCGATGCCGGCGGGCAGTTTGAAACTCTCGTCGGTCTCGGCGGTTCTGGACTGGAGCCAGCGCTCCAGCAGCCCTCGCGTCGTTGCCACCAGGCTAGGCCCGTCGTCGTCCTTGGTGTATCGCAGTCCATCGAGCATGCCATAGCCGATATCGGAGTCGCTGAGGCTTTCGATATTGATTGTGCCGGTTGGGGGAAAGTCCTTGACCGCCAACGGACCGATGATGCCGGCAAGACGCTGCTGGAGGTCGGCCAGCGCCTTCTCGTTCTCAGCGTCGATGGTCTCGATTGCCGCGTTCGCACTGTTCAGCGCCGCGATATCAGCAATCGCCTTGTCACGCGCGGCCACATAGTCGTCCTCCGGCGAGGCCGTGAAAGCCACGCTGCTCACCAGCGCAAACAGAAACGTCCAGACCCACCGCATGATATAAACCCTGCTCTACGTTCGATTCCAAGGATACATGACAACATTGGGCTGAAAAAAGACGGCGTTGGAGCTGCAGATCTCCCCACATGAGGGGGAGATGGCCGGCAGGCCAAAGGGGGTCGCCGCGCGTGAAGCGCTGACTCCTTTTGCAGCGCGAGACGACGTTAGCGCTTCACGCGCAACGACCCCCTCTGTCGCCTTCGGCGACATCTCCCTCTCGAGGGGGGAGATTGGCGCCTACATCACCCTTTGCGCTTCTCCACCTCCGCCTTCCTCAGCAAAAACCGCTGAATCTTGCCGCTCGGCGTCTTCGGCAGCTCGGTGACGAATTCGACCTCGCGCGGGTAGGCGTGCGCCGACAGCCGTTTCTTGACGTGCTGGGCAAGCTCTTCGGCGAGGTCGGGGTTGCCCTTGTAAGCCGGCACCAGCACGACGAAGGCCTTGACGATCTCTGTGCGCTGCGGATCGGGTACGCCGACCACGGCCGCCTCGTTGACCGCCGGATGCTCGATCAGCGCGCTTTCGACGTCGAACGGGCCGATGCGGTAGCCGGCCGAAGTGATGACATCGTCGGCGCGGCCGATGAAGGAGACCGAACCGTCCGGCTCGTACTCCACCGTGTCGCCCGTGCGGTAGTAGCCGCCCCTGATCGCCGGCGTCTCGGCTTGGTGATAGCCGTCGAACCAGCGCAGCGGCGACTTCGCGATGTCGACGGCGAGGATGCCGGGCTGGTTGGGGCCGAGCTCGTTGCCGGCCTCGTCCAGTACCACCATGCGATATCCGGGCATGGCGAAGCCGGCCGAGCCCGCGCGAACGACATGCGAGAGCCCATGATGGTTGTTGACCATCATGCCGTTCTCGGTCTGGCCGTAATGGTCGTGAATGGGCGCGGCGAGATTTGCGTCGAACCAGCGGATGACTTCCGGGTTGAGCGGCTCGCCGGCGCTGCTCACCACGCGCAGTCTGCCTTTGACGCGGGCCGCAGCTTCCGCGCCTTCCGCCATCAGCAGGCGATAGGCGGTCGGCGAGCCGGCAAGGCTGGTGACGCCGAGCCGCTCGATGATGTCGTAAGTGCTCTTGGCGTTGAAGGCGCCTTCATGGAAGGTCGTGGCGATGCCGAGCTGCAACGGGCCGGTGATGGCGTAATAGAGGCCGTAGGCCCAGCCGGGGTCGGCGATGTTCCAGAAGATGTCGTCGGGCAGCAAGCCGATCGCGTCACGCATATAGGCGCCGAAGGCGAGCAGGGCGCGGAGCGGCACCGGCACGCCCTTGGGCAGGCCGGTCGTTCCCGACGTCGACATCATCATGAACAAGTCGTCGCCCTTGCGCATCACCGGCTGGCAGTCGGGCGAGGCGGCGGCAAGCGCGGCGCGGAAATCGATGTCGCCTGCAGGCAGCACATCGCCATTGCCAAGAATGGTGGCGATTTGCGCTGATGTCTCGACCTCGTCGAGCTTACCGCGATCGGCCGGGTTGGTCACCACGATCCTGGCGCCGCTATAGCCGAGGCGGTGCTCGATGGCTTTCGGACCGAAGGCGGTGAACAGCGGCTGGTAGACCGCGCCGATGCGCCACGTCCCGAGGATCAGCGCCACCAGTTCGGGGACGCGCGGCAGCATGCCGGCGACGACATCGCCGGCACCGACGCCGGCGGCCTTGAGCACATTGGCGGCGCGCCCCGACATGTCGGCGAGATCGTCGAAGCTGAATTCGCGAAGCTCGCCGCCGGCCGAGATCGCGCGCAGCGCCAGCCGGTCTTCTCCGGTGTAGCGGCCGCAGCATTCGACATAGGCATTGAGGCCGGTTCCAGGGTTGCCATACAACCGCGCGATCTCATCTTCGATGCGAAAGCGCTGAACGGCATCCTCATAACGCGGCATTTTGCTCATGGCGATCCTCCCTAGGCGGCGCCCATCTCCCCTTGGAGCGCCTTATCGGTGAGATTGCCTGAAATTGCTGCGCTGGTCGATTACGGCGATAGTCGGGGGATGCGAAGGATCGCAGCGCAGCGACAATCCGCGCCGAGCCACTGCTGTTGACCGAACCGTCCATCCGGCCGATAGCACCGCCAGAATTGCCCCGAGGCCCCAATGACCCCAGACTCAACTTTCGATGACGCGGCCATCGCCGACGAAGGACGCGATGCCGACACCGCCTGGCAAAACGACATCCGCGCGGGCGTGCGCCACGTCCGCGATCTCGCCTCGCTGCCGCTGTCACCCGCCGAGCGCGCGGCGGCGCAGGAGGCGGCCGTACACCACAAGGTGCGTGCCCCCAAAACCTATCTCGACCTGATCGACTGGAACGATCCCGCCGACCCGATCCGCGCGCAAATCATTCCATCGCCGGATGAGCTGACGGAAACGGAAGGCGAGCTCGACGATCCGATCGCCGACCATGCCTTCAGTCCGGTGCCGCGACTGACGCACCGCCACGCCGACCGCGTGCTGTTGTTTGCGACCTACCAATGCGCGGTCTATTGCCGCTTCTGCTTCCGCAAGGAGTCTCTGACCTCGATCGGCCGCGGCTATACGCGCGAGGCGCTCGAAGACGCCTTTGCCTATATCGAAGCCCATACCGAAATCCGCGAAGTGATCCTGACCGGCGGCGATCCGCTTTCGCTGCCCGACAAGGCGCTGGCTGAAATCCGCGCCCGCATCGAGGCGATCGCGCATGTCAGGCTGCTGCGTATCCACACGCGCGTGCCTGTCGTGCTGCCGGCGCGCATCACGTCGGGGCTGGTTGGCGCCTTGCAGGGCCGGCTGATGGTCACAATCGTCACCCATTTCAACCATGCGCGGGAGATCACGCCGGCCACCGAATTGGCCTGTCGCGTCATGCGCCAGGCAGGCTTCGTGCTGCTCAACCAGAGTGTCCTGCTCAAGGGCGTCAACGATACGGTCGAGGTGCTGGAGGAACTCTGCCGCGAACTGATGTACCGGCTCGGCGTCAAACCCTATTACCTGCACCATGGCGACCTCGCGCGCGGCATGGCGCACAGGCGCACCACGATTGCGCAGGGACAGGCGCTGGCCGGCGCGCTGCGCGCCCGCCTGTCGGGCATCTGCAATCCGATCTATGTGCTGGACCTGCCGGAAGGCGGCGGCAAGGTGCCGCTCGGGCCATGCCATGTCGAGGGACGGGAAGGGCAGGACTGGCGCATCCGCGGCCAGGATGGCGAGGTGAGGGTATATCGGGAGGTGGTGGTGTAGGCACGGCGCAGCGGCGCCAATGACCGCCCCACATTGTCGATCAGAACGACCGATCGCACCAAACTATCGCCACGACGCGTTCGCCTGCATTCCGTATGTTGACATAAAGATATCCTTATGTGATGGTTGTCGCCTCAAGGATAAAAAATGTCGCAGAATTCTGCATCGCTGGACGCATTGTTCGGCCCCGTCGCGGCCAGACCCGATGGGTCCGAAGTGCTTGCGGCGCTGACGGCAGCGGCACGCGAGCGCATCCTCATCCTCGACGGCGCCATGGGCACGCAGATCCAGGGTCTCGGTTTCGACGAGGAGCATTTCCGTGGCGAGGCTTTTGCCGGCTGCGCCTGCCACCAGCAGGGCAACAACGACCTCTTGATCCTGACGCAGCCGAAGGCGATCGAGGAGATACATTATCAATACGCCATCGCTGGCGCCGATATCCTCGAGACCAACACCTTCTCCTCGACCTCGATCGCCCAGGCCGATTACGGCATGGAGGATGCCGTCTACGCGCTGAACCGCGACGGCGCGCGGCTGGTGCGGCGCGCCGCCATTCGCGCCGAGCAGGAAGACGGCAAGCGGCGCTTCGTCGCCGGCGCGCTCGGGCCAACCAACCGCACCGCCTCGATGTCGCCCGACGTCAACAATCCCGGCTATCGCGCCGTGACCTTCGATGAATTGCGCCTGGCCTATGGCGAGCAGCTGCGCGGCCTGATCGCCGGCGGCGCCGACATCATTCTCATTGAAACCATCTTCGACACGCTGAACGCCAAGGCGGCAATCTTCGCCTGCAACGAGATCTTCGAGAAAGAGGTGCACCTGCCGGTGATGATTTCCGGCACCATCACCGATCTCTCCGGCCGCACCCTGTCGGGCCAGACGCCGACCGCCTTCTGGCATTCGGTGCGCCATGCGAGCCCCTTCACCATCGGCCTCAACTGCGCGCTCGGCGCCAATGCGATGCGCGCGCATCTGGCCGAAATTTCAGGCGCCGCCGACACCTTCGTCTGCGCCTATCCGAATGCCGGCCTGCCCAATGAATTCGGCCGCTATGACGAGAGCCCGGACTTCATGGCCGCGCAGATCGAGGATTTTGCGCGGGAAGGGCTCGTCAACGTCGTCGGCGGCTGCTGTGGCTCGACGCCGGACCACATCCGCGCCATCGCCGAGGCTGTCAAGAAATATCCGCCACGCGCCATCCCCGAGATCGAGCGCAAGATGCGCCTGTCCGGGCTGGAGCCGTTCACGCTGACTGATGAGATTCCCTTCGTCAATGTCGGCGAACGCACCAACGTCACCGGCTCGGCCAGGTTCCGAAAGCTGATCACGGCGGGCGACTATGTTCCGGCGCTCGACGTGGCGCGCGACCAGGTCGCCAATGGCGCACAGATCATCGACATCAACATGGATGAAGGCCTGATCGATTCGAAAAAGGCGATGGTCGAGTTCCTCAATTTGATCGCCGCCGAACCCGACATCGCCCGTGTTCCGGTGATGGTGGACTCCTCGAAATGGGAGATCATCGAGGCCGGGCTGAAATGCGTGCAGGGCAAGCCACTGGTCAACTCCATCTCGATGAAGGAAGGCGAGGAAGCCTTTCTGCATCATGCGAAGCTGGTGCGCGCCTACGGCGCGGCGGTGGTCGTCATGGCCTTCGACGAGGCCGGCCAGGCCGACACCAAGGCGCGCAAGGTCGAGATCTGCACCCGCGCCTACAAGCTGCTCACCGAACAGGCGGGTTTCCCGCCCGAAGACATCGTCTTCGACCCCAATGTCTTCGCGGTCGCCACCGGCATAGAGGAGCACGACAATTACGGCGTCGACTTCATCGAGGCCGCCGGCGAGATCACCGCCACGCTGCCGCATGTGCATATCTCGGGCGGCGTCTCGAACCTGTCCTTCTCGTTTCGCGGCAACGAGCCCGTGCGCGAGGCGATGCACGCCGTGTTCCTCTACCACGCCATCCAGCGCGGCATGGATATGGGCATCGTCAATGCCGGCCAGCTCGCCGTCTACGACACGATCGAGCCGGAGCTGCGCGAAGCGTGCCAGGACGTCGTGCTCAACCGCGCGCCCAGGGCCGGCGGCACCGCCACCGAACGCATGCTGGAGATCGCCGAGCGTTTCAAGGGCACGGCCGGCAAGGACGCCAGGGAGCGCGATCTCGCCTGGCGCGACTGGACAGTCGAGCAGCGGATTTCCCATGCGCTGGTCAACGGCATCACCGAATTCATCGACGCCGACACCGAAGAGGCGCGGCTTGCGGCCGAGCGGCCTCTGCATGTCATCGAAGGCCCGCTGATGGCCGGCATGAATGTCGTCGGCGATCTGTTCGGCGCGGGAAAGATGTTTCTGCCGCAAGTGGTGAAGTCGGCGCGCGTGATGAAGCAGGCGGTGGCCGGATTGCTGCCGCACATGGAGGCCGAAAAACTGGCCAACGCCGCCAATGGCATCGACAATGGCGAGCGCCAGACAGCCGGCAAAATCCTGATGGCGACTGTAAAGGGCGATGTCCACGACATCGGCAAGAACATCGTCGGCGTCGTTCTGGCCTGCAACAATTACGAGATCATCGATCTCGGCGTCATGGTGCCGGCGGCGAAGATCCTGCAGACGGCTCGCGAGCAAAATGTCGACATCATCGGCCTGTCCGGCCTGATCACCCCGTCGCTGGACGAGATGGTGCACATGGCCGCCGAGATGGAGCGTGAAGGGTTTGACATTCCGCTGCTGATCGGCGGCGCCACGACCAGCCGCGTGCACACGGCGGTGAAGATCCACCCGCGCTATTCCAAGGGACAGACGGTCTATGTCAATGACGCCAGTCGCGCCGTCGGCGTCGTGTCATCCTTGCTGTCGAACGAGACCAAGGGCGGCTACGTCGACACAGTGCGGGCCGAGTACAAAAAGGTCGCCGACGCGCATGCCCGCTCCGAGGCCGACAAGCAGCGGCTGCCGCTGGCCAAGGCCAGGGCCAATGCGCACAAGGTCGACTGGTCGACCTATGAGCCGCCGAAGCCGTCCTTCACCGGCGTCAAGGTTTTCGGCAACTGGGACCTGACGGAGCTCGCGCGCTACATCGACTGGACGCCGTTCTTCCAGACCTGGGAGTTGAAGGGGCGTTACCCCAAGATCCTTGAGGACGAGAAGCAGGGACCCGCCGCGCGCCAGCTGTTCGAGGATGCGCAGGCGATGCTGGAGAAAATCATCGCCGAAAAATGGTTCGCGCCGCGCGCCGTCATCGGCTTCTGGCCGGCGAACGCCGTCGGCGACGACATCAGGCTGTTCACGGATGAGGCACGCTCGCAGGAACTGGCAACCTTCTTCACGCTGCGCCAGCAACTGACCAAGCGCGACGGCAAGGCCAATGTCGCGCTGTCGGATTTCGTCGCGCCGGCCGACAGCGGCAAGCCGGACTATATCGGCGGCTTCATCGTCACCGCGGGGATCGAGGAGGTGGCGATCGCCGAGCGCTTCGAGCGCGCCAATGACGATTATTCCTCGATCATGGTCAAGGCGCTGGCCGACCGTTTCGCCGAAGCTTTCGCCGAGCGCATGCACGAGAAGGTGCGCAAGGAATTCTGGGGTTACGCCGCCGACGAGACGCTGGCGCCCGACGAACTGGTCGGCGAGCCCTATCGCGGCATCCGCCCGGCGCCCGGCTATCCCGCGCAGCCCGATCATACCGAGAAGGCGACCTTGTTCCGGCTGCTCGACGGCGAGCGCAATGTCGGCGTCAGCCTGACCGAGAGCTATGCGATGTGGCCGGGCTCCTCGGTCTCCGGCATCTATCTCGCCCATCCCGAAAGCTATTATTTCGGCGTCGCCAAAGTCGAGCGCGACCAGGTCGAGGACTATGCCCGCCGCAAAGCCATGCCGCAGGCCGATGTCGAGCGCTGGCTCGGCCCGATCCTCAACTATGTCCCTCAGCACTATGCCGAGGCGGCGGAATAGCGGCTGCGACGTGGCCCAATGGCTGCTCGACCGCTCCCTTGATTTTTCACCGTCGAAAAAAATCGCGCCGCACCCGGTTCTCGGCGAGCTGGCGGTTGTCGGTAGGTCAGACTTAGGTCCCTCGCGCCTGCTTTTCTGGAACAAGCCGTGATGTCCCGCATTTTATTGGCAGGGACACAAGGAGTGTCGAGTGAAAGCGATTTTGGGACTGGTCGGCGGCTTCGTGCTGACCCTTGCGGTGTTCGGCAGCGGGCTGGTTTTCGCAGCCTGGCTGCTTGCCGCCAAGCCTGTGCGGGAGGCAAGGCCCACCGTCAGCGTGGCGGAACTGTGGACCCGGAAAGCGCGGCCGGTGGACAAGACGGCGCAGGACTTCGAACGTGTGCCGCCCGAGCAGCCCGCGCCTGCCGACATCGCAGCCAAGGAGCCAGCCCAGGACCCGGCCAGGCAGCAGCCCGATCCCACAGTCACCGGCGCCATCGCGCGGACCGAACTGCCGCCGCCGCATCTCGCCTGGTGCGCCAGCCGATACCGCTCCTACGATCCCGACGACAACAGCTACATGTCCTATAGCGGACAGCAGCGCACCTGCGTATCGCCCTATCTCGCCGCCGACCGCGTCGCGCCGCGAGAGGCAAGCTACGTCGAGGGCGCGGGCGCCTACGCGGCTGCCGGCGGCGAACCGGACCATGTCGCCTCCTGCTTCAGCCGCTATCGCTCCTACCGTCCGGAAGACAACAGCTACCAGCCATATTCCGGCGGGCCGAGACGGCAATGCGAATAGCCAGCGCGAAGGGCGCCGCGAACGATTGCGACCGCGCGATTTCTGGGGTCGTTCGGATCGTCCTCAAAGCCCAGGGGAGGAACCACCATGGAAGACGACCGGCATCACAAGATACAGCAGCGCGCCTACCAGATCTGGGAGCGCGAAGGCACTGGCGACCCCGAGCATCACTGGCACCGGGCCGAGGCCGAGATCGACCGCGAAGCCGCCCTGCCGCTGACCGCAGACGACGCCCTGCCGCGCGAGATCGCCAGCACCGACGTCCTGACCGTCGAGGAACTCGCCGTGCGCACCGGCATATCGGGCGACGAGGCACAGGAGCTGATTGACCGGCTTGGTACGGACAGGGCGGCGGTTGAGCAGGCTGCGCGGGGGGCAAGGGGAGGCGGCGGGTGAAATTCTGATGAGGAAGAGCGAGACGATCTAGAAACTGCAACACGCAAAATACCACCTTTTTTCACACAAGAAGGACGAAGAGACCGGCAAGCGGCGGAATCACGGCACGTTTGGACAACTGTGAGGTGCGGAAAGCACGAGCGCCAGGCGCAGTATTTTACGATGCATTGGGAACGGGATATTCGGGGCAATCAGTGCAAAGGACTGACAAGGAACTCTAAAACCCTGCTTTGATCGATTATTAGCGTGTATTTGTTCGGCGGTAGCGGCTTTACGGAATCATCGAGTGAGGCTATCATATTCATGGGGATGGTGACCGGAGGGCAGGGCTTCGGCACGGATGTCCTGGGTTCTTGGCTCATCTTACAACTACTTAGGAATGCCCCACCGGCTTAGGACGAGCGCTTAATGAATTTGATTGCGCGACGCGATCTTGGCCGACAATTGATCCAAACTCCTTCAGAAGTTGATGCGCAACTTCTGAAGCTACTCAACTCCAAAGGCGCAGATCCTGACTTTTGGTCCTCAAAAGAGCGGGACCGAAGTGACAGTGCCCATTGCATATTCCAGTATCCCGCGATGATGGTGCCGATCGTCCAGCGCAGGCTACTCGGAGCGGTTCTAGAGGCACGTCCCGACATCCAGTCTGTCTATGATCCGTTCCTCGGATCTGGCACATCGCTCGTAAGCGGTATGCATTTTGGGCTGAATGTATATGGGAACGACATCAACCCGCTTGCCGTCCTTATCAGTCGAGTTCGAACCGCACGGTCAGTGGAGTTCACGATCGGCGCGATTAGTGAGGTAGTCGCAAAGAGGGCTGAGGCGGATCGCCGCGAGACCATCGAGACGTCGATGCCTAACCGCGAGAAATGGTTTCAGGCTGACGTCGCCATCGAACTGTCTAGGATAAGGCGAGCGATCCAAAAGTGTGAGAGCCTCTGGGTCCGGCGCTTCCTGTGGGTGACGCTGGCCGAAACCATCAGATTGACGAGTAATGATCGGACGTCCACATACAAGCTTCACGCCCGACCGGCAGCTGAGACCGCAAAGCGGAAGCTGTCGCCAATCGCTGTTTTCCGCGGTTTGGCGCGCGAAAATGCTGCGAGCTTCTCCACATTTCGACGGAAGCTTGCTGAGGCGAAACAGATCAAATCAAGCAAGTATGTTGCCAAGACTGACGTGCGCATCGGAGACACACGGAGGGTTGTCGACTACTGGGGCCATGCGGCCCCTTTCGACCTCCTCATGACGTCACCGCCTTATGGCGATAACCTGACAACTGTGACCTATGGTCAGCATTCCTATCTGCCGCTGCATTGGATCGACTTCAAGGATATTGATCCGGCTGCGGATAGCGCAGCCCTTCGAACCACGCAAGAGATCGACCGCCGTAGCCTTGGAGGTGTTTCGAGCGACGGCGCCTGGACCGAAGAAGCGCTGCTTGCGGCCTCGCCGCGGTTGAAGCGCTTTGCCGATGAGCTGCCAGCCAAGCCTGAGGACGGGCGGAGTCGGCTACTAAGATTTTATCGAGATTTCGGTGCGAGCCTCGACAGCATCACCGGCGTGATGAAGCCTGACAGCTACATGATTTGGACGGTTGGCAACCGAAATATTGCCGGCCAGCAGGTTCCCACAGACTTAGTGCTCGGCGACTTGGTCGAGGGACTAAACTGTAAGGTGATCACGACGCTCACCCGGCGCATTCACCACAAGCGAATGCCGGATCGGAATGCGAGCTCTGCGACCATGCGAGAAGAGAAAATACTGCTAGTCCGGAAGTGCGAGGCGTAGCCAGCATGGCCGGTCCACATTTCGACATTAGCGCTGCCGTGGTCCGGCAACTCGGAGACGAGTTGGTGTCCGACGAAGTTACAGCGATCGTCGAGTTAGTCAAAAACGCCTATGATGCAGACGCCGACTACGCCCATGTTGTGGTCAACACGACTGATCCGCCCCCCGGTGCAGAGAGCAAATTTCCTGGTGCTGTCGGCTACATAACCATCGATGACGATGGCATGGGGATGGACCAGATCGAGATTGAGCGTGGCTGGCTGATGATATCGCTTTCAGGAAAGCGGGTCATGAAGGCCGCAGGCCTCACCACCCCGAAGGGCCGAACGCCGCTAGGGGACAAGGGGTTGGGGCGTCTAAGCACGCAAAAGCTAGGCCAGAATCTCGAACTCTACACTCGTAAGGATGGCAACCCAGACACTCTTCACGTCGCCTTTGCGTGGAACGCATTTACAGACGACAAGAGCCTCAGCGAGGTTCCGGTTTCGATCGAGACAGCAGGCAAGCAGAGCCGGAAGAAGGGCACCATGCTCGCCATCTCCGGGCTACGAAATGCGGACGTTTGGCGCGGTACCGCAGTGGTGAAGCTGATTGCTGATCTATCACAAATCATATCCCCGTTCGTAGAAGCTCGCCCTTTCTTGGTGACTCTGCGGATCGATGGGCGGCCGATCGATCTGGGTCAGGTCTCAGCAAAGGTCCGGGGCGCAGCGGTCGGAAAGTTCGTTATCGACTACTCCGACCTCCAGTTGAATCTCACCGGCAAATTTCGACTTATTAAACTCCGGGGCAATCAGGATTCAGAATCGTTCGAACAACTTTTAGCCCGAGACAATGGGAAAGCCTTTTTCGATTACCTGAAAAAGCGAAAATCGACCGTGGAATTTAAATACAGTGAAGATCCGAACTACTTTATGGAATTTAATTACCGACTTTCGCTGTCGGCACTCGGCAACATTGAGACTCTGCAAAGTGCGGCCGGTGGCTCCCGCACGGTCATTGCAGACCCCGGGCCCTTCCACGCGGAAATAGATGAGTTTCTACTGCGTGGTGACGAGGTAGGCGCTAAGCTTGGAGGGTTGGCGAACACGACGGAAGTCCGAGAAATCGTTCAACTCCATGCAGGCATAAAAGTGTTTCGCGATGGCTTCGCGATCAAGCCCTATGGGCTGAACGGCGAAGACTGGCTGCGACTGAGCGCACAGCAGACCAGCGCGACATCGTACTACGGATTGAGACCGCAGAATGTTATCGGCTTTGTTTCAATCAGCGAAGCCGCAAACGGGAACCTAAAGGAAAAGACAGATCGAGAGGGCTTCGTCTCTAACCCCTATTCCCAAAATTTTCGGCGCCTCATGATTCACGCCGCCGAGACAATCGGTAGCTTTTACGAATGGACCAGGCGGAACTTCAATACATACAAGGCCGACCTTCCTACCCGATCCAAACCCTTCGAAGGCAGTCGCAAGGCAATAACAGATGCCGAAGACGTAGCGCGCCGCTTGGCGACTTATAGCCGGGCCGCGAAGTCACTCGAAGCCAGCACCGCCGCCGCACGGAAAAAAATCGCCACTGTCACTGCCGGAATTCAGCAGACGCCTGTCTTGTCGAGTGCCGCGGAGCGACAGTTGGCCGAATTGCTTACCGAAGCGAACCAAGCGCTTGAGGCATCTCAGGCTCTATTTACGGAACTCAGCAGGTACGCCGCTGAGGCTAAGGAACTCGCAGATATCGTCGTCAGCCTATCGCCGAGGCTGGACGTATTGACCGATCAACTTCGAGATTTCTCGGAGTTGGCGGGCCTAGGATTGCTGGCTGAGGCACTCTCTCACGAGGTTCAAAACCAGACGGACCGCTTGATGCAAAAGGCGTCCAGCGCAGTTGCGCGGGCGCGAAAAACGGTGCCTCAAAATCTTGACCTGTTGGTGCTTGGCCAGGAAGTCACCTCCGCGGCGTCCGCGTTGCGCCGGCAGATAGGCCACCTTTCATCGTCCCTTCGTTACCAGCGGGACAAGATCGAGACCTTCCGGATGTCGAAGCTCGTCAACGAAATCAGCGAACACTTCAGAGATAGATGGGTTGACGACAGCATCCAAACAGAGACGCGGTCTGATAGTGTTGATTTTTCAGTGAAGACGAACAAAGGTCGCTTGACGCAAGTCATCGATAATATCCTCCTGAACTCGGAATATTGGCTCAAGCAGGCTCAATCGCGGGACAAGGAGTTCAAACCCAAATTGACTATCTCGTATGCGCCCCCTCGCTTGCGTATTTGGGACAATGCTGGGGGCGTCGATCCTGTGGTAGAAGACGCTCTCTTCGAACCCTTCGTCACCCTGAAGCCCAAGGAAGAGGGTAGAGGGCTCGGCCTATTCATCAGCGCACAGATCTTAGAGTCACTAGGTTGTACCGTCTCGCTTCTTAGTGAGCGCAATGAACACCACCGCAGATACATTTTTGAACTAGATCTGTCAGGGATAGTCGATGGTCAGTAAACCCAAGCCTTTAAAAGTTGACACCGCAAAACCGTTGGCCGTTGTGGAGCCCGCCGCACTGGCAACTGCGTCGCCAGAGCTTGATGGCAATGCGGGTGTCAACGAGCCCGACAAAGCACCTTCGGATAAAAGCAGCGCCATGCTTGCTCAGCTTTTCGAGCGGCTGAAGATCGTCAAGATAGTTTTCGTCGACGACAAGGCTGAGCTTCAGGTCGACGTCGGGGCTATCGTCAAGGTCTTGGCGGCAAAGCCTACCGCTAATGACGTACTCGCTCCGTTCTTTCCAGGCGTTATACTAGCGCTCGACAACGAAGCCCTTCAGGAACAGGTCGATGCTCGCCTAGGCGCACTCAATGCTGAGGGACTTAAGGCCCTCCGCGGTGTATTGGCTACCCAGACTGAGGATGCCGCCGAGCGAGAGGCGTTGGGACGCCTACAAGTCTTACTGCCCAAAACCGCTACGGCGAATTTGCTGACCCCGCATTTGTGGCACGAACGACGAGCCGAGTTGATTGCGGAGTGTTCTGACGACCGTCGAACACTATTTCTTTTCGATCAGGAACTGGAAGTCGATGATGTAAACCTCGGATTCGCCAAGGGCTCCGACATCATCAGGGACATGGCTGAAAAGGAAAAGTCAGGCTTTGGCACCCGGTGGTTTTGTGGGATGCTCACTCACACAGTAGCTATGGGTGAAGAAGTGGCTTCATGGCGGCGATTGGAAAAGGAAGAAAGGATAGATTTGCGGTTCTTCATGCCAATCGCTAAGGCCACTCTTGACGATGCTCCAGCATTCTACGCTGCAGTCTACCGGACGCTTATAAATACCTATTGTGAGACAATGAAGAGTTTGGCGTCGTCGGCCTTCGCCACGGCGCTAAAGGACGCACTTGAGCGCTTTTACGACCTCGATCCGCTCGACTTCGAACACATGGTGGTAAAATCCTCGGAGGTCGAAGGCGTCTCAGAGTTAGATACCTTGATACGGCTTTATGGGATCATTCAGAAGGATCAAGTCAAAGTCCATATTCTTCAGCAAGCCGCAGTAGGAGATTTTTCTCTTGCGGCTCGGACGG
The DNA here is from genome assembly GCF_000502615.1 of Mesorhizobium sp. LNJC405B00. Taxonomy (NCBI): domain Bacteria; kingdom Pseudomonadati; phylum Pseudomonadota; class Alphaproteobacteria; order Hyphomicrobiales; family Phyllobacteriaceae; genus Mesorhizobium; species Mesorhizobium sp. LNJC405B00. The sequence goes on from NZ_AYWC01000009.1 coordinate 22,739, forward strand.
TCAAGGAAATCGCTGACATTAGTAGAGAGCTTTCAACAAGTGCTCAGGAGCGTCTCCACAAACTCCGCTGGGAAGAGCTTTATGAAAGCGAACAGTTGATCAACGGATACAATGACCCACTTCGCAACGGTGACATCTTTGAAGTCGGCGAAGGCGAAGGGATGAAGCTTTGGGTTCTTATTGCGCAGCCTTGTGATCTTATGGTCCGCAGCAATGGAGAGCGTGTACGGGAAGAGAATTTCAAAGTCGCGGTTCTGGCGCCTCTTCGCACAAGACCGTTGGGTTCTGAGACGGTCCCAAAAGATAGTTTGAGTTTTTCGCTGGACCACTACGATCACAATGGCGCGCAGCCCGCTGTGGTTCAGCTGGCCGATGCCACGCCGGCGAATCTTCACGTTCTCGATCTCGCTGTCTTGAATAAGGATGGCCGTTGCCAATTGAGCGCTGCACCAGACCCGGCTCTTAGCCTTCCCAGCAAGGCTTGGGAAAATCGAGATGGGAAGCTAAGAATCCACTTCTCCAAGATAACCAGACAGATTGAGGATGCTCGCACCGCTCATAAAGACGTAGTCGCAACGTTGTTGGCGGCCGCCGTTATACCAAGAGGGTCGCCAAAGAAGGCATTTGCGAAATACGGATCCTACGACAATGGCGGCTTCGCATATCCTCTCCGACGGTGCGGGCGCATTCGCGATCCGCTGGCAGCTTCCTTACTCACCGCATACAGTCGCTTCTTGGCTAGGGATGCCTACGAACACGATTACTCGAAAGCCTGATTGGTCTTCAGTTGCCAACCTCTTGCGGGGCGGTAACGCTCGCACTAGGTGGCGGCACCCGCTAAGATGTGGCACGCACTGCCCGCGAATCCACCCCTCCCGTTAACCTTTCATTAACCATACCACGGCTAGCGTTTACCTCTCAGTAAGGAATCGCCCGCTGTGACCTTTGCCGCTCCCCTCGAGGCCAAATCCATTCGCTTTCGCGCCCGCTCCTTCGTGGCTTTCACGCTGACGCCGGAGGCGCCTTTGGATGTTTGGCTGGAGAGCCTCGATCGCTGGGTCGGCAATTCGCCGGGCTATTTTGCCGGGCGCCCGGTGGTGCTCGATCTCAACGTGCTGAAGCCCGATGTCGTGGCCATCGAAGCGCTGGTCGATTTGCTCGGCCAGCGCGGCATCCGCATCTATGCCATCGAGCTTGATGGCGGCGCCGAGCTTGGCGCGCATCTGCCGCCGGTGCTGGTCGGCGCCAAGGAGGCGACCACCGACGGTCTGCTGCAGCCCAGCCGCAAGGCGGGCAGGGCGGAGGACGCCACTGCGGTGAGCGACATGAAGGCGGCCGGTGACATCAAGGCAGAGGCCGGCGATTTGAAGGCGGGCGATTTGAAACCGGCGAGCGATGCCAAGGCACAGCCGAAAGACGCCAAAATCGCCGCGCCGGACGCCGGCACGCTGATGATCCGCTCGCCGATCCGTTCAGGGCAGCTGATCTTCCATCCGCATGGCGATGTCATCGTGCTGGGCTCGGTCGCGTCCGGCTCCGAGATCGTCGCCACCGGCTCGATCCATGTCTATGGCACGCTGCGCGGCCGCGCTTCGGCAGGCGCTCAAGGCAACACGGCGGCGCGTGTCTTCTGCCGCAGGAACGAAGCCGAGCTTCTCTCGGTCGATGGCTGGTATTGCACGGCCGAGGAGATGGACCCGTCAGTCCGGGGCAAGCCTGTGCAGGCATTTCTCGACAACGGCATGCTGCGCATCGCCCCTTTCAGCTAATGCGTCTCGCCCGACAACGACATAACGAACAACAACGGAGGCTTTATTGATGGGCAAGGTAGTGGTGGTCACCTCGGGCAAGGGGGGCGTCGGCAAGACGACCTCTACCGCGGCTCTGGGGGCGGCGGTCGCCAAGACCGGCAAGAAGGTGGCGCTGGTCGATTTCGATGTCGGACTGCGCAACCTCGATTTGATCATGGGCGCCGAACGGCGCGTGGTGTTCGACCTCGTCAACGTCATCCAGGGCTCGGCAAAGCTGTCGCAGGCGCTGATCCGCGACAAGCGGGTCGAGACTTTGTTCCTGCTGCCGGCCTCGCAGACGCGCGACAAGGATGCGCTGACCGAGGAGGGCGTGGCCGAGGTCATCGGCAAGCTGCGGTCGGTGTTCGACTACGTCTTCTGCGACAGCCCGGCCGGCATCGAGCGAGGCGCGCAGCTCGCCATGCGCTTTGCCGACGAGGCGGTCATCGTCACCAATCCGGAAGTGTCGTCGGTGCGCGATTCCGACCGCATCATCGGCCTGCTCGATTCCCGCACCTTGCGGGCCGAGGAGGGCGAGCAGATCGCCAAGCATGTGCTGGTCACGCGCTACGATGCGGGACGCGCCGCGCGGGGCGAAATGCTGTCGATCGACGATGTGCTGGAGATCCTGTCGGTGCCGCTGCTCGGCATTATCCCTGAGAGCCAGGATGTGCTGCGCGCCTCCAACCTCGGTTCGCCGGTGACGCTGTCGGAGCCGCTCAATGCCGCTGCCAAGGCTTACATCGACGCGGCCAAGCGGCTCGAGGGCGAACAGCTGCCGGTCATCGTGCCCTTCGAACGCAAGGGCTTCCTCGATCGTCTTTTGGGAAGGAGGGCGGCATGAACCTGCTCGACATCTTCAAGCGGCGCACCAGCGCGCCGGTGGCGCGCGAACGGCTGCAAGTGCTTCTCGCCTATGAGCGCCGCAACCGCAGCCAGCCCGATCTCGTCTCCATCCTGCGCGAAGAGATCATGGCGGTGATCGCCAAGCATGTGCAGATCGACCAGGATTATCTGCAAGTCTCGATGGACCGCGGCGAGACCATGTCGACGCTGGAGATCGACATCCAGATCCCCAACAAGAGCGCAGTGCCGCTGGCCATGGCTGGGTGAGATTGAAGCTGCTGATCTCCCCCCTTGTGGGGGAGATGGCCGGCAGGCCAGAGGGGGGCACTGTCCCGCTGGCCTGTCAATTACATGTAGCAACGGCTTTGCCGAAGATCTGGATTCGCTGAGAGGTAGCGATCCTTCGCGCCCCCCTCTGTCCTGCCGGACATCTCCCCCACGAGGGGGGAGATTGCGCTCCTCGCGCTCGCCTGCGCCAAGCACCCCCGCCCGGACCTACGGTCCGACCTCCCCACAAGGGGGAGGTAGGGCGTTTGCGCTAATCCCCAAAAAACATTCAACCAACTAGTTGACTATCTAAAGTCTCGCCTCTATATTCAACTACATGGTTGAATTAGAGACGCCCCAGATGGACCAGGTTTTTCACGCCCTTGGCGACGCCACGCGCCGGAACATGCTTAACGACCTCGCCGGCGGCGAGCGTACGGTGAGCGAGTTGGCACAGCCCTTTGCCATGTCGCTGGCCGCCGCCTCCAAGCACATCAAGGCGCTGGAGCATGCCGGGCTGATCCGGCGTGAAGTGCGCGGCCGCACCCATGTCTGCCGCCTCGAGGCCCGCCCGCTGGCCACCGCCTATCAGTGGCTCGGCCAATACGCGCGTTTCTGGAACAGCCGCCTCGATGTCCTCGAACAGCTTTTGCGCGAGGAGGCGGGGCGCAAAACGTCGACAACGCCGTCAACGCCGGCACCGGCAAATCCAGAACCATCCAAGCCGGAATCACCCAAGCCAGACACATCCAGGCCAACATCATCCGAGGGAGACGACCGATGAACCAGATGAACAGCTTCGACGGCTACGCCCAGCTGATCCAGCCGGCCACGTTGAGGATCGAACGGCTTTTGCCCGGAACCAGGGAGCGCGTCTGGGAATATCTGACGCAGAGCGATCTGCGCCGCCAATGGCTGGCGGCCGGCGACATGGAGATGGAGGAAGGCTCTTCCTTCGAGCTGGTCTGGCGCAATGACGAACTGACCGACCCGCCCGGCGACAGGCCGGCCAGCTTCAGTGGCGGCGAGCAGCGGATGCACAACCAGATCGTCGAGTGCGATCCGCCGCGCAAGCTCACCATCACCTGGAACGGCAGCGGCAATGTCACCTTCGAATTGGCGCAGCGCGGCGACGACGTCTTGCTCACCCTGGTCCACCGCCGCCTGCCGGACCGCTCGAGCCTGATGATGCATGCCGCAGGCTGGCACGTGCATCTCGACCTCCTGGTTGCCCGCGTCGCGGCCGAGAAGCCCGAACCGTTCTGGGACAGCTTTAGCCGTATCGTGGCGGAATACGACCGGCGCCTGCCGGCCTGACCTGACCTAACGCATCGCCCGGTCCGACCGGGCCCCATCGATCCCTTGCATCGGATGCCGGCGCAAGGGCCGGCGAAACACGCGCCTTCGCCAGACACAGCGGCGCGTCATCGGAAGTGAAACCAGGCAACGTGCTTGCATCCCGCAAGCCCGAAGGAGGAAGTCATGCGTAAATTGATCACCGGAATGAAGATCTCCATCGACGGCAAGATGGAAGGCCCCGAAGGCTTCGCCGACTGGGTCGACAACTGGTCGGAGGAATATGGCCTGATGCCTGAGATCGACGCCTGCCTGCTCGGCGGCGTCATGTATGCCGGCTACGAGCGCTACTGGAGCGCGATCCAACAGAACGAGCCGGACCAGCCATTGCCGATGACCGGCAGACTGGTCGACCCGGCCGAACTCGAATGGGCGCGCTTTGCTGCCAAGACACCGCACTATGTGCTGTCGAACACCATGACGACGTCAGCCTGGGCCTCGACGCGCTTCCTGCGCAGCCTCGACGACATCGCGGCGCTGAAGCGCGAGCCCGGCAAGGACATCTACCTCATGGGCGGCGCGAGCATCACCGCCAGCCTGATCGAGGCGGGGCTAGTGGATGAAATGCGGCTCATCATCTACCCGCTGCTCGCCGGCGACGGCAAGGCGCTGTTCGGCACGGTGCACGCCCGGCACAGACTTGAACTGCGCAAGGCCGAGGCGCTTTCGGATGGACGTGTGAGCCTGGTGTATGGGCTGGCGAACTAGCTTCTTTTCCTCTCCCTCCGGAGGGGGGAGAGGTGGCGCCGCGAAGCGGCGACGGAGTGGGGGAAGGCGCTCATGAAACCCACGGTCGCCGCAAAACAGAAGCGACGGAAGCGAGCGCGAAACGCCTGCAAGCAGGCAATCAGGCGGATGAATGGTCGACCCCCACTCCGTCGAGCTACGCTCGACACCTCTCCCCCGATCGAGGGGGGAGAGGAAGGGCGCGAGCTTATGCGAGCTGGCATTTTCCTCTCCCTCCGGAGGGGGGAGAGGTGGCGCCGCGAAGCGGCGACGGAGTGGGGGAAGGCGCTCCTGAAAGCCACGGTCGCCGCGAAACAGGAGCGACGGAAGCGGGCGCGAAACGCCTGCAAGCAGGCAATCAGCGGATGTGATGAACGGTCGACCCCCACTCCGCCGAGCTTTGCTCGACACCTCTCCCCCGATCGACGGGGGAGAGGAAATGCGTCGGCGTTCGCCTCCCACCCTTGCCCTATCAACGGCCCGCTCGTGCCACACGACAGCCGGGCCCTTTATCCCTATCTCCGGCCTGCGCTACGGCCGGCTGGTCGCGCGCGGAGGGACTGGAATTGACGTCGACGCCGATTGCCGCAGCTGAAGCGAAGGCCTTGCCGATCGGCGCGTTGCTTGGCGCCATGGTGTCGATCCAGATCGGCGCCACCTTCGCCAAGAGCCTGTTTCCGCTGATCGGCGCCAATGGCACCACGGCGCTGCGGCTGGTCGTGGGGGCGCTGATGCTAGCGGCGGTGCTGAGGCCGTGGCGGGTGCGGCCGTCGCGCGCCGTGCTGCCCTGGCTCATCGCCTACGGCGTCAACCTCGCGGCGCTGAACCTTTTGTTTTACGCAGCGCTCGCCAGAATTCCGCTCGGCGTCGCGGTGGCGCTCGAATTCTCCGGCCCGCTGCTCGTGGCGACGCTGTCGTCGCGGCGCGCCACCGACTTCGTCTGGGTGGTGCTTGCCGTTGCCGGCATATTGCTGTTGTCGCCCTTCATCCACTCCGGCAGTGCACTCGACCCGATCGGCGTGATGCTGGCGCTGGCCGCCGGCGGCTGCTGGGCGCTCTACATCGTCTTTGCGCAAAAGGCGGGCGCCGAGCTTGGCAGCCAGACCACGGCTTACGGGCTGGTCATTGCCGCTGCTCTCGCCCTGCCGTTCGGCCTCGCCGAGGCGGGTACCGGCCTGATCGCACCCGCGATCCTGGTCAGCGCGCTGCTGGTCGGGCTGTTCTCCAGCGCCTTGCCGTTCTGGCTGGAGATGGTGGCGCTGACCCGGATGCCGGCCAGGCTCTACGGCACGCTGACTTGTCTGGAGCCGGCGCTGGGCGCGCTGGCCGGCTTCCTGTTCCTGCACGAGACCCTGAGCCCGCTGCAATGCGCGGGCATCGCCGCCGTGGTCGTCGCCGCCTTCGGCGCCGCGCTGACCACGAAGCCGCCGGTGCCATCGCCGGAATAGTTGCCTGAAATGGGTATGTGACGCCGATGCCGTGGTCCGCCGGTCCCGTGTCCGGTTGCTCAAGCGCCTGCAGCATCGATATATGGATCGATGTATGTGCAGGAGATCCAGATGAGCAGGGCCGACAGCATTGCTTGAGCCGTCCGTGATCAAGGCAATACTCCTTGTCGGGTTCGCCGCTGTCGTTGCGGCTCTCGCCTGGCGGCTGGCGCGGTCGCGTCGCAAGGCCCGGCTTCGTGAAGATCCGGCCAACGACTACGCCGTGCGCCAGGACTGGTCGGGCAACCACGGCAAGCTCAATCATTCGACCTTTGTCTATTTCGATGCCGATCGCGACGGCCGCTACGGGCTCGGCGACCGCCCGATGGCCGGCATCATGGTCAGACTGCATGATGGCGACGGCCGGTTCGTCGCCGCGGCGCGGAGCAACCGCGGCGGCTTTGCCAATTTCCTGGCGTCGGCGAAACGTCGGGCCGCGCCCATCCATGTGCCGGGCAGCTACCGCTTCACCGTGTCGGTTCCGCCCGGCTGGCGCTCCAGCAGCGCCAACGAGGTCCAGTCGCAGCACCTCCGGCCGCTGCCGGGCTCGCCCACCGGGCTGGTATCGGAAGCAATGCTGCAGCCGGTCGGCCTGTTTGCGATACGCCGGCTCAGCGGCCGCGTAGCGGACGGTGCTTCGGCGAGCATCTCGGTGATGGCGAAAGGGCAAGAGGTGGCAGTGCATCCGCTAAGTGCTGGGGCTGGCTTCCGTCTCGATCTGCCCGATGACGCCGACGCGATCGAAATCACCGGCGGTGGCATGGAACGACGACTGGCCTTGTCGGCCTACCCGACCGAACTCGGCCTGCTGTCGCCCGAGAACGCGGCTGTCGACAGCGCCGCGTCCTTGCAGGCCATCGGTTTCGACGATGTCACGACGCGCGGCCTGCGCAAGGTGCCGTCCGGTTATGCCGGGTTGACCTGGTTCAACCTGAACGCACTGGCGCGCGATCATACCGAAGGCAGCGAAGGCTACGTCAACGGCAATATCTCGGGAGACCATGTCTGCTATACGAGCAGCGGACACCCGGCCGAATTGTCGAGCGACAAACCGTTCGGGTTCCATTCCGTGATGCTGACAGCGGCATGGTTGAAGTCCGAAGGCGAAACCGCACTGGTCGAGAGCTGGCTTGGCGACCGGCTGATCGCCAGCGACACGATCGTCCTGTCGGCACTGGCGCCCGTCCACTATGCGCCGATGCTGGCGGCGGTGACGCGCGTGCGTTTTTCAACGAGCCACTATTGGCAGCTCGTGCTCGACGATCTGGTGGTTGTGCGCTGAAGCGTGTCGCGATCAATCGGGGTGAAAGGGTTTATCGCGGATTGGAAGCACCGTTCGCGGTGACCTGCGAGAGCTTGCCTTTTTTGACCAGCACCGGTTTCAGATAGGTTTTCTTCATTTCCACTCTCCACGTCGGGCACCCAAAGCCCTGTTCCCGGCCAGACGGCACGAGGCGTCCGGATGATCGGCTGTTAGATGGTGACCGGCCCGGAGCCGTTACCATTATCGGCTGTAACCTGCGAGAGCTTGCCCTTCTTGACCAGCACCGGCTTCGAATAGGTCTTCTTCATGCCGCATCTCCAGTGTAAGGCGGGCCGCCAGATCAGGCGAAAGTCCGACTCAACGACCTCACTCGATCGGGCCGGAACCCGCTCCATTGGCGAGCGCCGTAACCTGCGAAAGCTTGCCTTTTTTGACCAGAACAGGCTTCGAATAGGTTTTCTTCATAGTGAATCCTCCAAGCTTACGCGATAATGCCAGACGGATCGGCACTGTCAACCTTCGCGGCGCCGTCGTCCCGTCCCGGGTTTTCTTGGTCCCGATGCACTAACTGCAAGTCCACCTTCATCGACAAAGCGTTGTTCTTGGGCGTGCATGGCGTGGCCGGGTTGCGGTGCGGAAAATGTCCGAAACTGCGGCGGGTCTGGCCTGGTTGGTCGGCCTGCTCAAACAGAGCGGCAATGCAGCGCGGACTGGCCCAGCCTAAACATTGGCCTTGCCGTCGCGCCGCACTCACAGTTCCTTCTCCGCCAGTTCGCGGAAGGCATCGGGAACCGAGCGCCGGGCTTCCAGCGCCACGGCGCCATAGCCGACAGCCTCTCTGCCAAAGCGCTGGCGGATCTTGTCGATGGCGCGGTCGGCGCCAAAGCGCGCCAGGCCTTGCCTGCTGCCGGGCCGCTGCTTTTCATCGGCAAGCCCGAGCGGCAGCTCCAGCTGCAGCTCGGCACTTTCTTCTAGCTGCGACACCGAGATCGCCAGCAGCGAGATGGTCTTCTCCCGAGGGTTGGCGGCCAGCACGCCGCGCACCAGCTCCCCGGCGATTTCGGCCAGCATCGCGGTTGCCGAAATCGGCTGATCGAGCGTCAGCGAGCGTGTGACCGCGCGCAGATCGGCGAAACGCACGCGCACCGTCACCGTGCGCCCGGGCCGTGATTTCGCCCTGAGCCGGCTGGCGACCCGGTCTGCCAGATGCAGCAGGACGGGTCCGAAGATACGCGCCTCGGCCGGCCGTCTGCCAAGCGCCGACTGCGCGCCGGCGGAATGCGACCGCCTGTGGGTTTCGAGCTTTCGCGGGTCGCGGTTCCATGCCAGCGACGCCAGCTTTTCGCCGGCGGCGGGCCCGAGCAATCTTCGCAGCGCCCCACCATGCGTCTTTGCCAACTGGCCGATGGTCTCGATGCCGATCTCGGCCAGCCGCNGCAATCTTCGCAGCGCCCCACCATGCGTCTTTGCCAACTGGCCGATGGTCTCGATGCCGATCTCGGCCAGCCGCGCTCTGGTCGCCGGGCCGACGCCCCACATCAGCCCGACCGGCAGATCATGCAGGAAGGCAAGTTCGGTGTCCGGATCGACCACCACCAGCCCGTCGGGCTTGGCCACCTGCGAGGCGATCTTGGCCAGATGCTTGGTGCGCGCCACGCCGATCGAGATCGGCAGGCCGAGCTCTGCCCGGACGCGCTGACGCACCGTGGCGGCGATCTCGGCCGGCGGCCCGAACAGATGCGTGCAGCCGGCGACGTCGGCAAAGGCTTCATCGATGGAAATCCGCTCGACCAGCGGCGTGAAATCGTCGAGCACCTTGATGGCGGCGTCGCCCAGCCGCTGATAGTCGGCGAAATGGCCGCCGACGAAGATCAGTCCGGGGCAAAGCTCGCGCGCGCGTCGTCCGGGCATGCCGCCGCGCACGCCGAAAGCCCTGGCTTCGTAGGAAGCGGCAAGCACGACGCCGCCGCCGACGGCGATCGGCTTGCCCCTGAGCGCCGGGTCGAGCAGCTGCTCGACCGAGGCGTAGAAGGCGTCGAGATCCGCATGCAGGATGGTGGGCTCCATCCCGACCGTTCCCTTTGCGGCGTTGCAGCATTAGCCGCGTCTGTTGTGAGAGGCGTTTTTGCCGAACAAATAGAGAACAAACAGGGCCTATTGTCAAGCGAAGCGGTTGTCGCCGGCCGGCCCGTTCCAGGTCGGGCTGTCGAGTGCTCCGCCTGGGCATCGGACCTGCGGAACATTGTCTCTCGCCTCGGCGTTCATATCCGCGACGGGACGCTGTTTTTGTGGAGGCCGGTATGGGCCAGTTCGAGATGATCGACCTCGTCAGCGTCATTGACGCCTGCACGAGCGATCGCGTTGCCGGGCACTGCGTGTCAATGGCCAGGGCGGTGGAGGAGTTGCGAGTGCTGACCGGTGATTTCGTATCGCCGGACGAGACGGTGGCCAACGCGCTGTCGGCAGTGGCGCTGGGGCGCGGCTGCGCGGTGGTGTTCGACGAGCGAGCGGGCGCCGACATCTTGCTGACGCCGTAGCGGGGCGGCGCCGGGTTGTGGCAGCCAGAAAAGTCGAACAGCGTGCAAAAAGCTGTGCAGGCATGGCCCATAAGCACGGCGTGGAAAATTTCTGCGCGTGGGTGTATTCTCCAGGACGCAAGCGGTCGCAGACCGCATAGGGGGAGAAATGACATGCCGAGGATTTCGGAACTCTTTTTCAAAACTGCCATCTTGTTCCTGATGTTGGGGATTGCGGCCGGCCTGCAGATGGCGATCTCGGGCGACCACGCCGCTTTTCCGGCGCACGCGCATATCAATCTGCTCGGTTGGGTGACGAGCGCCATCTTCGGCGGCTACTACGCGCTCAATCCGCAAAAGGCGGCGCGTCGCGTCGCCATGATCCACTACGGGCTCTACACTCTCGGCTTGGTGATCATGCTGCCGGCGCTGTACGTGATGCTGCAGGGAAACCCGGCGCTTGAACCGATCGTCGCCGGCGGCTCGCTCATTATCGCCGCTGCCGTTCTGGTTTTTGCTTTCGTGGTGTTTTCGCCCGAAACGGCGCGCTCGGTGTCCGGCGTGGTTCCGGCCTCTCGCTGACTGTTCGCGCGCGGCGATCAAAGTCCGACCCGCATTCGCGACCCGCGACACGGGTTGGCCAGGCCGATGGCCGCAGCCGCTGGCTGCGGTGTCTATCGCCGCGTCGGCGTTTAACATACCCGAGTCCCACCACGTATTATTTCGTGACTATTTGGCGCCGGAACCTTCCCAGATATCGCGCGTTGCGGCGACTGTATTCGCGCTGCCTTATATATAGGCAGACTTGAGTACGTCCACAGCATGGGTTGGGGGAGGAGCAGGCCACCATGTCGAAAAGAGAAATCGGAACGTCGGCCTCACTGGGCCGACGCATCGCCGATCTGAAAGCCAGGATGCGAGACGCCAGCGTTACTGAACACGAGATGCAGACCTTCCAGAAGGTCGCAGCCATCATGGGAGGTGTCGAAGGCTCCCTACGCCTCGACGCCGACGACCTGATCGCGGCGTCCTTCGTCACCGAGGCGCTCGGCGATCCCGGGTCGAATTGAAGGTCAGAGCCCGTCGGCACTCAAGTGCCGGCGGTCGATGGCCCGGTTCGCAGCGCCGCGATGCCGGAGCGTGTCTGCACCGCCCGCGGCGGGGATTTCTTGCGCACTTTGAAGATTTCAGGCGAGCGGCCTCGACGGCGCTTGAAATATTGGGCTTCGCGTTCGTGCTTCTCGGCTGCTTCTCGGCTGTCGAAGGTGCCGAGATTGTCGCCGTCCAGCCCTTGACCACAAGGGCTAAGCCAAACCGCCAAGGCGCCTTAAACGAAGGATCCGGCCAGCCGGATCCTTCGAAATATCGCGATGCTCCGGCATCGCCTTCAGCTCATACTTGGTCCAACTGGTGACGGCGTGGACGTCCCGGGAAACCTCTCGAAAGTCCGCGGTCGCTGCCTTACACGTCGTCGAACGGGCCGCCGCGCCTCGCCAGGTCGTGACCAATGGCGGCTTCCTCGGCGTCGTCGGGCAAGGCATCGTCACTGTCCTGGTAAGGGTTGTCGTCATCCTCCTCGGGCAGTTCGCCTTCCTTCTCGACACCGGTGGTGTCCGGCAGGCTTTCCTCATCTGCTCCGTCGGGCAGGACCGTTGCGCCACGCAGCGCATCCCAATCCTGCCGGCGCGGCGTCGGCGCTTCCACTTCATCATTGGCGATCCTGTCGCGGGCATCGTTTTTGCTCGGTGGCGCCTCGACCTCGTCATTGGGTTTTCTGTTTCGTTCCATGATTGCCTCCTCTGGGCGGCTTAGCGTCGAGAAGGTGGAACTCACTTCCGGCTGCCAGGTTCCAGCAACCACTCCAGCTTCAGTGGAACCAATTGCCGCCAGTCTGCTTTGCCAAGGACTAGTCTGCTTTGCCAAGGAGATGAATCCAGAGGAGCTGGACCATGAAGACTTTCCCCCTCATCCCATGCGTGCTGCTCTTGGCGCTGGTCGACCCGGCGGCCGCGCAGGACAATAGCGACCAGCACGGCCCTGCCGCGCCTTGCCAGGCGCAGCCTCAGGACGATGGTCAGAAGCCGCCGGTCGCCAATGGCGGCGGCGAATCGACCAGCACGCTCGGTCCCTGCGGCGGCGTGCTGCAGCCGCCGCCCAGTGGTGACCAGGGTATGACGCAGCCGCCGCCGGATCAGGGCAAGACGCCGGTGATCAAGCCTGGCGAGGTGCCTGCGCAGCCGCCGAAGCAATGACCTTTGCTTGAAACTTCACGGCGTGGCACGAAGGCGGTCGGTTCCGGTCTTGGCCGGGCGACGCGGTCACCGGATCAATGCCGGCGCGGCCGCAATCGCCACCGGAATTGGAGCCGTGCATCATCCATGTCGAAGGTCTCCTGAGGGGATTGTGCTTCAATGCGAATCTTGCGGGTGCGGGTTCTGCTGGCATGACCGGGAAGCCGATCAATTTAGTCTCCGCTTGCGGAACAAGACCGTACCGGCTGCGTTTGCCTCCAGGAGCCCGCCACCTCGATCTGCGCTGTTTTCGCCTCATGCGGGAACACGGCGGAGCTCGCCAACAACGACAGGAGACGAAGATGAAAACCATCATTATTCCCGCCGTCGCCGGGCTCGCCATGATCGCTGGTATCGGCATTGCCGCCGCCGACGAGGTGATCGTCACGCAGCCGGCACAGCAGCAGGTGATCATCACCCCGGAACAGCGCACGGTCGTGCACCAGTACGTAAAGAAACATCCGCTTGCCTCGGTCAATCTGCTCGGCGTCGAATTGAATGTCGGCACTGCCTTGCCTGACACTGTCGAGCTGCAGGAGGTTCCCGACGTTCAGTACAGATACGCCGTCGTCGACAATCATACCGTGTTGGTCGACCCCAGCACGCGCAGGATTGTCGAGGTGGTCGAGTAACGCTCGACAACCTAACCATTCATCGGTGATACGGCCCTGTCGTTCTCCCAAAAGGGCGGCAGGGCCGAATGACGAACATGATGAAAGGAGAATTGCCATGTTGCCGCATGTCGAGACCCCGAACTCCGCCAATGTTGCGGCGTGTTGCGACAAGTTGCTGGCCGAGCGCAACACGGCGCTGTTATCGATGAAGGAAGCGATCGCGCTCCTGCGGGAGCGCACCGGCACCGATCGTTCGGATGCCGACCTCGCGGGGCTGATCGTCAAGAAAGCGGCGCTGCTCGGCGTTGCGGTGATTTCCGACCCGCGCTGAGATGTCTCGTCACTCAAGACGCCGGCCGAATTTTCGGCTAATGTTTTCGTGGAATCTGGACCAACCGACCGGACCCCAACCACGGAGGCTTAAGTGACGGACGACAAACAGGACCGCATTCGCCAGCGCGCGCACGAGATCTGGGAAAAGGCCGGCCGGCCCGAAGGCGCGCATCAGGAACACTGGGAGCAGGCCACGGCTGAAGTCGATGGCGCGGTCGCCAAGCCCAAAAAGGCGGCGAAGAAAGCTGACGCCAAGCCCGCCAAGGCAGCCGCCAAGCCAAAGGCCGCGAAGCCTGCCGCCGCAAAGTCCGGCAAAGCCAAATCGAAATAAGGCCAGAAATAAGGCCAGTCGAAATAAAGCAAGGCCGGAATTCGCTGGCCGGGCCATCCTTGGCGCCCGCCGTTCAGCGCGCCCGAGCCTCTCAACCTGACGAATTGCGCCTGCGACGGGCAGCGCAATTCCTTGTGTTTGGCGACAGCCGCCCTCATGCCTCCCAGGCATAACTCGACAGCGCAAAGCGAATCCCGGCAGCTGTCATGGCCAGTTCGCATTCAGTGATCTGGCGCAGGTGGCGCAGATAGCGCGTTACAGTCTGTGGCAGCCAGCCGGCGCAGGCCTCGACATAGGCGCGGCTGTGAACAAGGGTGCCGGTCGACAGCCTCTCGTCCTTCTCGGCAACGACTTTCAGATATTGGCGGATGAAGCGGATGTCGTCGGCGATGTCCTGGCTGGCCATTCGCCAGGCCCCGGCGAGGCGTTCGCACTGATCGAATGACAAGGGCAACAAAGGGGGCGGCAATAAAGGCGGCGGCAACAAAGGCGGCGGCAATGACGGGGGTGACAGCAAAGGACGAGAGAGATCGGCGAAGGCAACATGGTTCGCTGTGCTCAAGGACATTCCTCTCTGCGAAAAGAGATATCGTACTTTATGTACGAACGAGCGTCAAGCCAATTTCGTACAGTTGGGACGATGACAATGAATATAGCAGCGGTCGCTTCAGCTAATCACGCATCGTGAATCCTTCAGGACTCGCACCAATTTCGCGGAGGGATTTTCCCAGGATGGTGTTGACTGTTTCCCTCGTGTCGGCGTCGAACAGGTTCAGGCCGCGCCGGATCGTCTCGCGCCAGTTTTCGCCCTTGTCCCACGCTTCCATGAAGGCGAAGGCAAGGTCGTCCTGGCGACGCGTGGCTTCGAGCGCTTGGGTCAGCAGGCGCGCTTGATGGAGATCCTTCTCCCGCTTGGCCCCAGCGCTCGGCCCGAGTCGCGAGGCGACGATCAGCTTGTGGATGGCGTAGCGCTGGGGCGAGGGGACCAGCACAGGCAAGCCCGAGCGATGCAGGAGCGCAGTCCGGATGGGGTCGCGGATAAGGAGATCCAGAAACCGTAAGGGCTGCGCGGAGTCTCTGCCGTTTTCTTATAATTACGTTTATCAGCTTGAATTTCAACGCAGTTATAAGAAATTCGTGGAAACCTTATAACGCAACGAACTGACGAGTCGTCCGTTAACGCCCGGGCGCCCGGCCCGTCTGGCCCAAAACACTTTGCCGCAGTGCCTTCAACAAACGGCTTCCCCAATGTCGCGAACAATGCTTTAACCCGCTCATCCACAGGGGTGCTCCGTATGGTCGGGGCTGAGATGAGGGCGGCAAGCCTTCGGACCCTAAAGCTGATCTGGATAATACCAGCGGAGCGAGGCGGGCGATGTTTTCAGGCGCACAGATTTCCCTTTATCCCATGACCGACGATTTCGTCGGCGTCATCCTTGGCGCGCTCGGCGCGCTCGATCCGTGGCGCGACCGGCTGCGGATCGAAACCGACGACATCTCGACGCTTATGGTCGGGCCGCCCGAGGTGCTGTTTCCCGCCATGCGCGACCTGTTCGTCGCGGCGGCCAGAAGCGGCAAGCACTGCGTGCTTTCGGCGGCGGTCTCGCGCGGCTGTCCGGGCGAGCCCGACGATCCGATCTGCCGCTCCGACGAGACCGGCGGCCCCGCCATTCCGCTGGACGAGCGCAAGATCGCCGCGATCCGCGCTGTCCAGGCCACGCCGTCGACCGGCCAGCCGGTGGCGGCGCAGTTCTCGCTCTATGTGATGGGCACAGGCGACCATATGGACGAGATCTATGGCTGCATCGATTTCCTGAAGCAGTCCGGCGTCTTTGAACGCTCAAAGAACTTCTGCACCAAACTGCGCGGCGATGCCGGTGCGGTGTTTGCCACGCTCAACGAGGCCTTCTGCCGCTTCGGCCCCGGCGCCGGCCACGTCACCCTCGACATCACGATTTCGGCGAACAGCCCGAGCGGGGTCTGAGCCGCGGCTCAAGCGTCGTTCCTCGAGGATGTTGCCGTGGCTGGTTTATCTGACCCATTGCGTGGAGGAGATGCCTCTGACCCCTCAGCACAAAGAGGAGGGGAGCCATTGGCGATTGGCGAAGACCGCGATGCCCACGAATCTCCCCCCTCGAGCAGGAGATGGCCGGCAGGCCAGAGGGGGTCCCAGCGCGTGGAGCGCCGACGTCCTTTTCGCATCGGCAAGGCGTGGGCGCTCTATGCGAGACGACCCCCTCTGTCGCCTTCGGCGACATCTCCCCCTCGAGGGGGGAGATTAGCCGCAGCCATCGCCAAGACCATCCCCGCCGCCTGCGCCTCCGCCCTGCTCCTCGCGGCGTGGGAGCTCTACGCCCGCTATGGTGGCGCTGCGCCCACCATGCTGCCGGCGCCGTCGCGCGTGCTGCAGCAGGCCTGGGAGCATCGCGCCGCCCTGGCCGACAACACGCTGCCCACCATCCGCGCCACATCAGCCGGCTTCGCCTGCTCGTTGGTCGCTGCCTTCGTGTTTTCGGCGCTGGTCGATTTCTTGGCCCCGCTGCGCCGCGCGCTGTTTCCGCTGCTGATCGTCAGCCAGACCTTGCCGCTGGTCGCGATCGCGCCGCTCATCGTGCTGTGGTTCGGCTTCGGGCTGATGCCAAAGATCCTGCTTGTGGCGCTCGTCACCTTCTTCCCGATGATGGTCGCGCTGGTCGAAGGTTTTGCTGCGACCAGCAAGGAGATTTCGCAGATGCTCGCCGCCATGGGGGCAGGGCGCTGGCGTATCTTCTGGCTGGCGCGCCTGCCTTCGGCGCTGCCCTATTTCTTCGCCGGGCTGCGCATCTCCGTCACCTACGCCGTGGTCGGCGCGATCTTCGCCGAATATGCGGGGGCGGCGAAGGGGCTGGGCATCTACATGCTCAATGCCAAGAACAACTTTCGGCCCGATCTGGTGCTCGCTGCCGTCGCCGTCAGCGCCGCGCTCACGCTGATCCTGTTCGGCATTGCCGTGCTCGTCCAGCGCTTCGCCATGCCTTGGGAGAATGCAGGGAGCGAAAGCCGCGACGGCAAGGTTGAAGCTGCAGAAGAGAACCGTCAATGACGCGGCTCGAACTCCGGGACATCAGGAAGAACTTCGGCGCGCTTGAGGTGCTCGCCGGCATTTCGCTTCATGTCGCGGCCGGCGAGTTCGTCTCCATCCTCGGCCCTTCCGGCGCCGGCAAGTCGACGCTGTTCCAGTTGCTGACTGGCGCGCTGAAAGGTGAGGGCGACATGCGCTTCGACGGCGCGCCATTGCAGGGCAGCCCCTTCGCCTTCATGCCGCAGCGCGACTCGCTGATGCCGTGGCGGCGCGTCATCGACAATGTGACGCTGGGGCTGGAAGTGCAGGGTCTTGGCCGCAAGGCGGCGCGCGAACGCGTCGCGCCGTTGTTCGCTGAGTTCGGCCTTGCCGGTTTCGAGCGCGCCTGGCCGGCCGAGCTTTCCGGCGGCATGCGCCAGCGCGCCGCCCTTTTGCGCACCGTGGTGCAGCAGCGCGACATGCTGCTGCTCGACGAGCCCTTTGGCGCGCTGGATGCACTGACCCGCGCGGGTATGCAGCGCTGGCTGGAAGGCATGTGGCAGCGCCAACGCTGGACGGCGCTGCTGATCACCCATGACGTGCGCGAAGCCGTCTATCTCTCCGATCGCATCTATCTGATGTCGGCGCGGCCGGCCCGCATCATCGGCGAGATTGCCGTGCCGCTGCCGCGCCCGCGCACCACCGGCAGCGATGCCGCGCGCCAGGCCGCCGCGCTCGAAGCCGACATCCTCGACACGCTGCTCAATCCCGGGACTGACCGGCCCTCGTTCCCGCAGACCGCTCAAAGGAGTTTTTCATGACCGAATTCACACGCCGGCAGGCTTTGCTGCTGACGCTGGCCGCCGGATTGCCGCTGGCCTCGCGCGCTCATGCGGCTGCGCAAAAAATCACCGTCGCGCTCGACTGGACGGTCAACACCAACCATGTCGGCCTGTTCGTTGCCCGCGACAAAGGATTCTACAACGAGGCCGGGCTCGATGTTGAGATCCTGCCCTATGGCGATACTGGCGCCGGCACGCTGGTCGCCAACCGCATCGCCGATTTCGGCATTGCCGGCGTCGGCCTGTTTACCCAGCGGGCTGCCGGCGCCGATCTTAAGGCGGTCTACGCCGTGGTCCAGCAGGAGACCGGCCGGTTGGTCTTCAACGCGGATCGCGGCGAGATCAAGAGTCCCAGGAATCTCGACGGTCTGACCTATGGCGGCTTCGGCAGCGCCTGGGAAAACACTCTGATCTCGACCATCATCCGCCACGATGGCGGCAAGGGCGTTTTCGAGACGGTGACATTAGGCACCTCGGCCTATGAGGCGCTGGCCAACGGCTCGGTCGACTTCACGGTGGAGGTCTCGACCTGGGAAGGCGTCGATGCGGAGCTGAAAGGCGTCAGGCAGCGCGGCTTCCGCTACGCCGACTACGGCGTGCCCGACGAGCACACCACCTTGATCGCCTCCAGCAATGCATATCTCCAGGCAAACCCGAAGGCCGCATCGGCCTTCGTCGAAGCAACGCGGCGCGGCTACCAGTTTGCCTGCGATCACCCGCAGGAGGCTGGCGACCTGCTGATCGCGTCCAACAAGGACGCGCTGACCGACCCGGCGCTGATCCACGCTTCGCTGAAGATGCTCGTCGACGGGCACTTCCTCAGAAGCCATGCCGGCGTCATCGGCACCGTCGACAAGGCCAAGATCGAGGCGATCGGAACCTACCTCTTCAGGGCCGGCATATTGCTCGATGGCGATGGCAAGGTTCTGAAGGAGAAGCCGGATTTTGGAGCGTATTTCACGAACGAGTTTTTGGGCGCGTAATCTCCCCCCTCAAGGGGGAGATGTCGCCGAAGGCGACAGAGGGGGTCGGTACGTCCTGACGCGACTTCCTATCGCGGGCAGAGGACGTCAGCGCCTTACGCGCGGCGACCCCCTCTGGCCTGCCGGCCATCTCCCCCTCGAGGCGGGAGATTGCGCCTCACCGCCTTCTCCCTCACATATCGATCATCGAGCGCTTCACCCGGCCGATGATGGTGATGGCGCCTTCCAGCGCCGGCGGCGGGATGTCCATGTAGGAGGCCGGCTGGAAGGGCGGGTTCTCGTTGGGGCGGTAACGCTTGTAGGTGGCCTGGCCGGATTCGTCCGAAATGACGTAGCAGCCATTGGTCACCAGCCGCTTGTCCCTGAGGTTGACGAAGATGATCGAATCCGGTGGCGAGATCTTGTTCATCGACGGGCCGTCGACGCGCAGCGCAATCCATTGGCCCTGCTCCAGATCGGTGGTGGGGATGGTCGGATAGTCGCTGAGATTGACCACCATGTCCTGGCTGCCGAGTTCGCCGGCGCTGATCCATGAGACGATGGGCACATCGACGGTGGCCAGCGACGGCATCGGGATCTGCCGGCCCGACTCGTCAAAGCCGAAATGGCCCCCCGCAAGGCTGCCGCCGTCACCGTTGAACAAGAGCCAGCCGGGATCGACGCCGAACAGGCGGCCGTATTTCTCCGCCGCCTTGCGCGACAGCGGCCGGTTACCGTTCTCGTGACTGATCAGCGTGTTCTTGTTGATGTCGCGCAATGCCCGCGCAGCGTCGCTCGGCGAGGCATAGCCCGCCTCCGCCCGCGCCTGCTGCAATCTGTGCCTCGGTTCCTGCATCGTACAAATTGCCTGAAATTTATCGTCCAATATGTACGATTTCGCTTGCGTACGTTTCGTACATATCGTACGCTTAGCGCATGATCGAACAAATCGCAAGCGTTTCCGCAGACATCCTCAGCTTTCTCCCATCGTCCGGGCTGTCCTCCTCCCCGGTCCGGACGCAAACCGGGGCTTCTGCCCCGGATCCGGTCGAACCGTCGTCCCCCCGATCGACCGGAACGGCCGGAGCCGCTCCTCTCCCGGCTCCGGCCACCTCTTCAGCCCATGGCGCCGCCGGTGCGCCAAGGGCTGTCTCCGGCGGGCAGGGTATTTCCTGCATCCGCACGGAAGATGGCACCGTCATCCTGTTCGACCGGCTGACGGGCAGGGCGGTTTCCGCCCTCACCAAAGCGGCCGCCGAAGCCGCCTTGCGGCATCTCGCCGGCTCGCTGCCGGCCGCCAGTATCGGCTGACCGCACCGACCATCCGCTCTGATTTTTTCCCGTGGGCCCTCGGGGCCGGCGCTCGGCCTTTGCGCGCGCAATCAATGGATACCGACATGACTGCCTATACCGACACCGAATTGCAGGAGATCGCCGTCTGGCTGAGGGATGGCCTGTCGGCCACAGGGATCGCCGTGCGCTTCACGGCGCTGCGCGGCAGTCCGGTCTCGCGCAATGCCATCATCGGCATCGTCCACCGCAACAGCGCGTTGAAGACCATCGGCTTCGCCAACCCCAGAGGCGGCAGGTCCGGCGGCCGACCGAGGAAGAATGCGACGGGGAAGACTGCGGCAAACGAGAATACCGCCAAGAGGAATCCGCCGGCGCAGCCAAGCAAGCTCGTAAGGGAAGTAGGAGTTTCGAAGCAGGCCGCGCCGGTCAAACCGGCAGCCAAACCGAGCCGTCAGCCATCGGCCAGGCCTCTGTTGCCAGCCCGTCCGGCGCCCTCGATCCCGGGCGAAGGACGGCTGGTGGTGGACGGCGAAATCTACCGCTTCAATGTGCCGGCGCCGCGCCCTGCCTCGCTCGGGCGTCAGCCGCATGTCGCCGCCATGCGCTTCATCGACTGCCTGTTCGACCGCTGCCGCGCGCCGCTCGACCTGACGCTGGAGGAAGACCCCGACAACGATGCTCCTGGCAGTCGGCCGGGGCTCGAGATGCTGTGCTGCGGCCTGCGCACAAGGGCGCTGAAAAGCTACTGCGAATATCATCAGACGCGTTTCCACCGACCTGTGGCGGAGGTGGTGTGAGCGGCTGGGCTCCGTTCCTCGCCTCCGGACGACCCCACCAATGATCGAAAGCCGGCGGGACAGCGCCCCCCTCTGTCCTGCCGGACATCTCCCCAACGCGGGGGGAGATTGGCAGCTCGCCCGCACTGCCTTCCAACGGCGGTGGTGATTGGCGAAAGCCGACGCGACATCCGATCTCCCCCCAAGTGGGGGAGATGCCCGGCAGGGCAGAGGGGGGCGCGAAGGAACGCCAACCTTCCGGCTCAACAACCCAATCCCACAAGGATCCCCCGATGAGCAAAAAAACCGCGCAGAAAGCCAAACCGCCGAAATTGCCTGCGGGCGAAGCCGAGCAGGTGCGCATCCGCCGCGAGATCGGCCATGATTTCGCGCTGAAGGACGATCGCTTCGGCCGCAAGCGGTTGAGCGTCGGCACCGAAGAGGCGCGGCGCGTCTACGAGGTCTCCAATGACGGCTACACCGCGACCGGCGGCATCGTGCGGGTGCGCAATGTCGATCCGCTGGTCGGCATCACCTCGCTGACCCGCCAGCAGCGTGAGGCCGGCCAGCGGTTTCGCGACGATTTCGAGCGCGCCTCGCGTGACGGGCTGCGGCCGATGCCGTGGGAAGAGCGCATTGACGGCGGCCGCATCAATGGCGGCATCCCCGACCGCGTGCTCAACGCCGGCCGCGCCCACACCCATGCCATCGCCGCCATGGCCCACTGGGAAGTGGCGGAGGTGGTTCGCAAAATCTGCCTCGAAGGCCAGTCGGTGAAGGCGCTCGCCGAACGCACCGGCGAGGGACGAGATGTGGTGGTGAAGCTGTTGAAGGTCGGGCTCGACCTTTTGGCCGTGGGTTACGGGATGATGCTGATGCGGAAGCCGCGATAAGGCCGGCAGCCGCGCAGGAAGCGGCCGGCCGGCAGATGCCGGCCGACCGGTTTCACCCTATCGGATCACCGTTCGCAAACGCGAATTTCCTCGACGATCCTGTGATGATGGCGCCAATGCTTGACCAACTCTATACGGCAATGGCGATGGTGCCTGTGATACCTGTGGTACCTGAAGCCGTTGTCGTAGGCATCATACTGGTAGTAGGGGCGAGGAGCGTAGCGATCGTAATAGTCGCCATAGCTGTCATTGTAGTCATCGTCATAGTAGCCGTTGCCGATGCCGATCACGACGCGCCCGCCGGCATTCGCCGGGGCGATCATCGCCGCCGCCGCAGTGATAGCGATAGCCGAAGCGAGCAGGAGCTTTCTCATAGCTGCCTCCTATTCAAGGTTGCGCTAATATAACTCGCTGGGCACGACCTCGTTCCATAATTTTGCAAGATGCGAACGACCCCTGCGCCGTGCATTGCGAGGAAAGTCAGCGTCACCTCCTGTCAGCATCGTCCCCCGATTTTTGAACCCTTCGCCGCCCCAGCCATTAATCCGGCATGAATCAGCAAGGGAAGGACGAGACCATGCATGTCATTCTTGGAGGTACCGGCCATGTCGGCTCGGCGGCGGCAATGGCGCTGTTGCGGCAGGGCGAGGATGTCACGGTGGTGACGCGCGACGAGTCGAAGGCCGCATGGTTGGTTGAACAGGGCGCGGAGGCCGCGGTTGCCGATGTGCTCGATGTCGAGGCGCTGCGTGAAGTCTTGCGGCGCGGCAAGCGGGCGTTTCTGCTCAACCCGCCGGCCGATCCATCGACCGACACCGACGCCGAGGAGCGCAAGACGGTTGGCGCCATTGCGGCGGCGCTGGAGGGCTCCGGCCTCGAAAAGCTGGTGGCGGAATCGACCTACGGCGCGCAGGCCGGCGAGGGTGTCGGCGATCTCACCGTCCTTTACGGCCTCGAGCAGAAGCTGAAGGCCCAGGCCATTCCGGCAAGCATCAACCGCGCCGCCTATTACATGAGCAACTGGGATCAGGCCCTGGAGACGGCGCGGCGCGACGGCGTCATCACCTCCTTCTTCCCGGCGGATTTCGAGCTGCCGATGGTGGCGCCGCAGGATCTCGGCGAGGCCGCGGCGAGACGTCTGCTGGAGCCGACGGACAAGACCGGCACGCACTATATCGAGGGCCCTCGGCGCTACTCAGCCGCCGATGTCGCCGCAGCCTTCAGTGCGGCGTTGCGCAAAAACGTGCGCGTGGTCACGGTGCCGCGCGAGCGCTGGACAGAAACCTACGAAAAACTCGGCTTCTCCAAAGCGGCGGCCGAGTCCTACACCCGCATGACCGGGGCCACGCTGGACAAGCCGGCGGAGCCGGAAAACCCGGAGCGCGGCACGACCAGCCTGGAAAGCTATATTGCTGCGCTCGTCGAGGGGCGGCCGGAAGACCTGTTGAAGGGTGCCGCGTAAAGTGAAGGGTTGCTGTTGAGAAACAGGCGCTTCGACGACCTACGTGGCCCGCTATTCCTATTGCCTGACCGTTCGGCAGTTGCCGGCCGGCGGCGTGGTCTTGCAGATATCGATGGAGGTGCGCGTGTCGCCGTGACCGGTTTCGGTTATCAGATTCAGGTCCAAAAATTCGTATGTCACGAGGTATCGTATGCTGTCGTCGGGTGTTTTTTGCATGGCCGATACGATCCACGAACCTGCTTTCATCTCGGTGAAATAGCTGTCGACCTTGCGTTCATACCATTTGGGTATCGGAACGAGGACGATGGTCTTCTTGCCGTGGATTTTCTTGGCGGTCGGCAGCATGATCCGGTGAATGCCGACAAAGGCGCGGCTGTCTGCCAGGCGCCGTACGCCGCCCGCAAGAACCATCGTACAAGCTGACGAACAGACTGCGCCGACGGGGTTGGCGACGACGAAGCGGAGGTCGCCCGGCCCGCAGGCTTTTGTGTCTGGCGCGCATTCGGAGAACTCCGTCTTGCCAACCATCGTGTCGAGCCCGCTGGCGCGGATCATATGGCCAAGCGCCATCGCCGCATCGGTCTCGCCGCCCGGGGAATTCAACGCCAAAGGCAATTTGCGGGGGCCGAGTTTTTTCAGCAAAGCCTTCAGCAAAGCTGGCGTGCCGGCCACGATGTGACCTTCCGCCGAAATCCATTCCGGGCATGTCGGCTCGCATCCTGGCGTGCTGTTGCGTACAACGACGAAGTGCATCGGCGGTGTATATGCCAGTATGGCAGGCTCAGGCGTCGTTTGGGCGATCGCGCCGCCAATCGCCAGCAGCACGAAAACCAACGTCCATGCGAATGTCTTCATGCCGAGCCTCGCCTGGCAGAGCATCACTTGAGAAATGGGTCTTTGCAAGCATTATCAAAACAAGCCGAGCACGTGTTTCTATGGGCCGCGCACTATCTCTGCATGATGGACAGGCCGCTACTGGCGGCCCCTGTCTGAACCGTCGTCGCTTTCCGCCGCCCCCTCCCACCCGAACACACTGCGCCCTCCCAGCAGATGCGACTGATCGAACTCGCCGGCGACGATTTCCTTCAGGCTCGGCCCGGTGACGTAGCGCTCCAGCCGACGCGACTCGCCATCCAGCCGCTTCAGCGCGCCGAGCTCTTCCTCGCGGCCGAGCTTGGCCTTGCCGACGGCCGATTTCAGCACCGCGATCGTCTCGTCATAGACTTTCAGCGGCACCGGGAAGGGGTGGCGGTCCTTGCCGCCATGGGCGAGCGAGAAGCGCGCCGGATCGGAGAAGCGGCAGGGCGCGCCATGCACCACTTCCGCCACCATGGCCAGCGCCCGCACCGTGCGCGCGCCGACGCCGGGCACCAGCAGCAGCTCGGGAAAACCGGCCGGCCCGCTTTCGATGGCGGCAGAAATGTTGCCGTGCAGCCGGTGCATGACGATGTCGCTCTCGCGCACGTCATGACGCGCCGGCATCACCAGATTGGGCAGCGTCGGCTGCGCCGCCGGTTTCGCAGGCGCTGCTTTCGGCGGCGGCTCCAGCACGGCAAGCTCGTCGAGGATCCGCTCCGGGCTCATGGTCTTCAACAGGTCGATCTGGCCGCTACGTGACGGCGCGGCGCGATGGTCGGTCAGGTTGACGATCTCGCCCTGCCGCTCGCCCTCGATCGCCGCATGCGGCTGGTCGACGAAGCTTGTCAGTCCTTCGGACAGCCAGTGATAGCGCCGCGCCTGGCGGCTGTCGCCGTTCATGCCTTGCTGCACCACCACCCAGCGGCTGTCGTCGGTGACGATGAAGCCGTGCAGATAGAGGTCGAAACCGTCCTGCACGGCCGCACTGTCCACCTTGGCGACCAGGCGGCTGGCGGTGGCAAGCGCCGCACCATCGATGCCGACGCGCTCGCCGATCGCCATCAGCTCCTGCGGCGTCTTGCGCGAATGCGCGCCGCGCCCGCCGCAGACATGGATGCCGAGTTCGCGCGACATCGGGTTCAGCCCGCGCTTCAGCGCGCCGACGACCGAGGTGGTGATGCCCGAGGAGTGCCAGTCCATGCCCATGACGGCGCCGAAGGACTGGAACCAGAACGGATGCGCCAGCCGCCGCAACAGCTCGTCGCGGCCATAGTGATGGATGATCGCCTCGCACAGCACCGCGCCCAGCCGCGTCATGCGATCGCCCAGCCATTTCGGAACCCGCCCGCCATGCAGCGGCAAGTCCGCACTGCCGCTTCGCTGCGTCAAGTGAATGCTCCGTGGATGCCGCGCACCGGCGGTGCGCCTGTGATGTAGATGGCATTTGGGGGGCGATTTGCAAGCGGGGTGGGGGCGGCGACTATCGTCGCCCTACGCTCTTCTTGGTGTCTCGCCGAAAGATGCAGTTACGCCGCCTGTCGCACCTGGCAATAAGGTCGGCTCCCTGCTTGAAGGCGAGACAGGTCTCGAATAGAGCTTATCCAGCCGACGGCAACTATTAAAACCAAAACGATGTCGCAATTCTGGTGGGTAAATCACAGTCAGACCGCCCGCCAAGAGATCGACGGGCAATATCTCTGGTCGCCCAAAACTCAGAAGAATGGGGCACGCAGCGAGTTCTACAAAAATATGCGTCGGGCGACACCTGGTGACCTCGTGTTGTCTTTTTTCGGTCAAGCCGTGCGCTATATTGGTCGGGTAGCGGAGTTTGCATTCACAGCACCGAAACCACCGGAGTTCAAGAACACTGGAGCCAATTGGAACGAGGAAGGTTGGCTTCTCCCGGTGTATTGGGCGCCGCTCCTGCCGACGGTGCGCCCGTCGGACATAATTGGCGAATTGGGTCCGCTTCTGCCTCCCCGATACTCGCCCATCGACCCAAACTCCGGATCAGGCCGTCAAAACGCCTATCTCGCGAGCGTATCGCAAGAGGTGTTTCACACCATTGTCGCGGGTACAGCTTTCGACCGCGAAGCTCTGAGGCGTGGTGGCGCAAACAGTCTCACTTTCGAAGTCGTCAATGAAGTTTTAGAGGACGTCGTTGAGCGCCGTATCCGAGACGACCTCCAACTCGAGGACACTGTAAAGACGAGCGTCATTCAAGCTCGTCGCGGCCAAGGTAAATTTCGTTCCAATGTCGAAGCCATGGAGCGCTCGTGCCGACTCACAGGGGTCACCAATCCCTCGTTGCTGATTGCAAGCCACATCAAGCCTTGGCGCCTATGCGCTTCCGCGCAGGAGCGCTTGGACGGCATGAACGGGCTGCTCCTCACGCCTGATGCCGACCACCTCTTTGACCGTGGCTTCATCAGTTTTGAAGATAGCGGGCAGGTCCCCATATCCCAGCGCGTCGACAAGACTGATTTGCGGCGGCTCGGTTTCGAGCAATTGGTGATGCAGAGTTTCGGCTTTGCCGAAGCCCCCGCCGTCTGGCGCACTAGCACCTTCACCCCGCCGCAGCAGGCTTACCTCGCTCACCATCGAGAGGATGTGTTTGTGGCATAGCTCCCATCAACTGAGCGGTCAGCCGTCAGGTCCCCCTACCTCGCCGCCCCCTAAAACACCGCCTTCTCCAAGACCGGCTCCAGTGATTCAGCAAATGGCGTCGCCAGGTGGTGCCGGTCGCGGAAGGCGAGTTGGCCGTTGATGAACACGTGGCAGGTTTGGGCGTCGCAGAACTGGCTGGTCAGGTCGACATAGGTGGCGCCGGGCACGCTGCGCACGACGTCGCGCTCGGCCGCGGCGATGTCGTCGTTCGCCGCCGCGTCCCTCGGCGTGTCGCAGACTTCAGGCACCTGCCCGCGCCACAGCGCCCGCGCCACGCATTTGTCGGCATAGCTTCCATTGTAGGGAACGTCCCGGATTACCGCGACCTTGATCCCGGCCCGGCTGAATGCCGCCAGCGTCCAGCGCAGGCCGGCCTTCCACTCCTCGTTCCAATCGGCGTGCTTCAGTTCCTCGGGCGATTCCTTCATCACATTGCCGATCGAGAATTCCGAGATCACCACCATGTGCGGGTGCAACGCGATAATGTCCTTGACCGATTGCTCCCGCCACTGGTCGCATTCGGTGTAGTCGCGCTTCAGCCGCCAGTTCCAGGTCGTCACCCGCGAGGCACGGCAGGACGATTTGAGATAGG
Source organism: Mesorhizobium sp. LNJC405B00 (assembly GCF_000502615.1). NCBI lineage: Bacteria > Pseudomonadati > Pseudomonadota > Alphaproteobacteria > Hyphomicrobiales > Phyllobacteriaceae > Mesorhizobium > Mesorhizobium sp. LNJC405B00. The sequence goes on from NZ_AYWC01000009.1 coordinate 49,945, forward strand.
TGACGAGGCGATAATTGTTCTTGGCCGCCGCCTCGATCAGCGGCGTCGACCAGTGGTCGGCATGCGAATCGCCGAACAGCGCAATCGAGCGCCCGGCGTCCTTGTTGCCGAACACGCAGGCCTTTGGCGTCACCGTCTCAAAGGAGAGAATACAGCCGGCCGCGCGCGCCGTGGACGGCTGCGCGGCGCTGGCGGCAATGCTGCGCTGCTCAGGGTCCAGATCGTGGACGGCAAGCCTGGCATTGGCGTAGGCGGCTGCGACGCCGGTGCCGGTCAGGAGGACGGCCGGCACCAGCGCCCGCGCCGCACTGGCCATCAGCCAGCCATTGCGGCGGATCGGGTTTTCGATGACATGATAGGTGAACCCCGACAGCGCCAGCGTCAGCGCCAAGCAGCCGAGCCGCTGCAGCGGCGAAAGTTCCGGCGTCAGCATCGTGGCATACACGATCACCGGCCAGTGCCAGAGATAGAGCGAGTAGGAGAGTTTGCCGACCCATTGCAGCGGCGCCAGCGCCAGTGCCTCGATCGGGCTTTTCTTAGCGCTCTCCTGCTGCGCGTGCGCCGCTCCTGCCAGCAGCAACAGCACGGTGCCGGCCACCGGCACCAGGGCGAGGAAACCCGGGAAGGGCGTTTCGTCGCTGAAGGAAAGATAGGCGCCGGCAATCAGCGCTAGGCCGAGCCACGCCAGCGGCGTGGCGAGCCGCGGGCGGTTTTGCCAGACTTGCTGCGGCACCATGCTGGCCAGTCCGCCGGCGGCGAACTCCCAGGCGCGTAGCGGCGAGAAATAGAAGGCCCAGGGCTGCGAGACCGTGGTGAGCCACGCGCAGACGGCGAACGAGACGAGGCCGGCAATGCCGATCACCAGGATCGCGCCGCGCTTGCCGGGGCGCAGCCATGCAGCCAGCACAAGCAGCGCCGGCCAGGCGACATAGAACTGCTCCTCCACCGACAGCGACCAGAAATGGACAAACGGGTTGCTGGCCGCATCGGCGGCGAAATAATCGAACGACCAGCGGATCAGCCACAGATTGATCATGTAGGCCGAGGCGAACATGGCGCCTTTGGAATAGAGCGATTGTTCCTCCGGCGACAGGATGAAGGCGCCGGCCACCAGTGTGGCGAGGATGACGAACAGCGACGCCGGCAACAGCCGCCGAGCGCGCCTGGCATAGAACCGCCACAGGTTGAGCCGCCCGGTCTCGGTGATTTCGGCAAGCAGGTGTTTTGTGATCAGATAGCCCGAGATGACGAAGAAGATGTCGACGCCGGTGAAGCCGCCGGGCAGGCCGGTGAAGCCGAAATGAAAGGCGATCACGCCTGCCACCGCCAAGGCACGCAGTCCTTCGATATCGGGCCGGAACGATGCTGACACGATTTGCCACCTCGTGCTGGTGCATGACCCCGCCTCGGCGAGTAACGATCGCGCCGGGATCATACGTGCGGCAGCTTTGCGCCCAACGGGACACGGCGCTGCAACCGTTGACAGTCGGACCAAGACTCCGCCCTATGGGTCGATATCGCAATGCAACAAATCTAACGCAGTGCAACATTGGAGGAGATGAACTGCCAATCTCCCCCCTTGAGGGGGAGATGGCCGCGAAGCGGCCAGAGGGGGTCGTCTCGCGTGAAGCGCCAACTTCCGTCTGGTGCAGGGCGCCGCGTCCAGTCGAACCGACCCCCTCTGTCGCCTTCGGCGACATCTCCCCCTCGAGGGGGGAGATNGTCTGGTGCAGGGCGCCGCGTCCAGTCGAACCGACCCCCTCTGTCGCCTTCGGCGACATCTCCCCCTCGAGGGGGGAGATTAGCGCGCGCGTTCGCCAATCTCCGACGCCACACGTCGGCCCTTGCGTTGCCCCCGTCACACGCAATCGGCTATCCAACCGGCAGCCATGCAATTCAAACGGAGCCTCCCATGACCAACACCACCATTTTCAAATTCGGCGCTGTCGAGCATGCCGAGGGCGGCGACTTGCCGGGCTGGATCGTTGTCGCGGGCCGGCCGACCATGCAGACCGCCGTGCAGCACACCACCGCCGATGGCAAGGTGCTGTCGGGCACCTGGCGGGCCTCGCCCGGCACTTATCACGCCACCTACACCGACTATGAGTTCGTGCACATGATCGCCGGCCGCATCATCATCACGCCCGATGGCGGCACGCCGGTCGAGGTCGGTCCGGGCGATGCGTTCGTGGTCGAAGCCGATTTCAAGGGCACCTGGCAGATCATCGAGCCGGTAACCAAGCACTTCGTCGTCAAGCTTGCTTGATCGACGTCGTCAGGCTTGATTGATCGCGTCGTCAGGAGTGCCTGATCGGTGCCGATACACCTCGGCCGGCGCGGTTCATCGCCAGCGTCCCCCTCGCCCAGCAGGGGGAGGGGGACGTAGCGAAGCGAATATCGGTTAAGAGGGCGTCACCTCGTTCGCTTCGAACCGATGCGGATCGAAAAGCTGAGACGATGGCGTTCTGCGGAGCCTGGTCGAGATAACGCAGGCCAGGACTGCTGCCGGGTCGCCGGCGCGTCAGCCAAGAGCGAGCGGCGCACTTCGAGAGTGCATGCCGCCCGTCCGGCGCCGGGCCGTCAATGCTGTTGTTACGAAACCCCCCAGCCCCGTCTCAACCGCCACGGCCATGGGCGTGACCCATGGCTTGCTATACGCATGCAGCACCGCGGTCTGTCAACGCCGCCCGCGATGGCCGCGGGGGGTCGCCTTTGCACCTCCCGGCCAGCTTCCAACCGGCCTCGCGCAAGCCATTCGCCGCTACAAAATGCACTTGAAATGGCGGTTTTCCGGGTGTTCCGGCCGCTCCGGAGCGGCCCTTTGGCGCGACAGAGGTCGCGATCTAGGCGATTGGATGAATTTGTCTTTCGCGGCTGAAACGTTTCAGGAGCCGGTTTGTAAACCTGACTTTTTTTGGGTGTATTTCCCTCACGTCAGTTTTGCACTCCAGCCGGCCCGATCGACCCGCCGGAGGGCAAGCCTCAGGGGCCTGCGTCGGCGCTCTGAGTCTCTCGGACCGACGGGCGCCGGACCATGCCGCTGACGACATAGGCCGCCGCGCCCAGCGCCGTGATCCAGAAGCTCGTCGGCCAGTCGGTCAGGAAGGCGAGCGTCAGGCTGATCCAGGCGATGATCACGGCAAGCGCGATGGACGCCAGCACGCCGGCTCCGACGCCGCTGGTAAGCCTGAGCGCGGTGGCTGCAGGCGCCACCATCAGCGCGAAGACGAGCAGCACGCCGACGATCTGCACCGCCTCGGACGTGGCGACGGCGACCAGCACCATGAACAGGGTCGAGACAAGAGTGAGCGGCACGCCGCGCGCTTCGGCGAGTTCCGGCTGCAGGCTGGCGAACAGCAGCGGCCGCGCGATCAGCAAAAGCGCGACAAGGATCGCCACCGCCAGCACCGCAAGCACGATAACGGTGCGCAGGCTGATGCCCAGCACATTGCCGAACAGCACGTTGGTCGCCTGCGAGGCGAAGGCGGTGTAGAAATGCAGAAACAGCAAGCCCAAGCCGAGCGACAGCGTCAAAACGATGCCGATGGCGACGTCGCGATGCGCGCGTTCGCCGAGCAGGCCGATGCCGATGCCGGCGGCGACGGTAAACACGGTGAGGCCGAGAAACGGCGACAGCCCGATCAGGCCGGCGCCGGTGGCGCCGGGAAAGCCGACATGGGAGAGCGCATGACCGGCGAAGGTCTGGCCCCGGAGCACGAGGAAATAGCCGACCGCGCCCGAAACGATGCCGACGATGGTGCAGGCATAGAAGGCGTTGCGCATGAATTCATAGTCAAAGATCGTGGACATGCGCCCCGCTCTCCAGTTCGACATCGTCGGCCATGACGAAGATGCGGCCGGCAACCCGCACCACATTGATATGCGTGCCGTAGAGTTTCGACAGCACCGGACCGCTGATGACCTCGTCGACGGAGCCGATCGCCGCCTTGCGGTTGCCGAGATAGAGCACGCGGTCGACGGCGCGCAGCAGCGGGTTGATCTCGTGCGAGCAGAACAGCACGGCAATGCCGAGCCGCTCGCCGATCTGATGCACCAGGTCGATGATCGCGCGCTGATGGCCTGCATCGAGGCTGATCAGCGGCTCGTCGAGCAGCAGCAGTTGCGGATTGCCGATCAAGGATTGCGCGATCAGGATGCGCTGGCGCTCGCCACCGGAAAGCTCGCCCAAGGGACGGCGCGCGAGGCTGCCGGCGCCCACCTCTTCAAGTGCCTTCCACGCCGCCTCCTTCTCGGCAGCCGATGCGACGGGCCAGCCCCAGCGATGCCCGCCGGCGGCACTCAGCACGAAGTCGAGGCCGCTGACGCCGACATCGCCAAGCGCGCGCCGCGCCTGCGGCATATAGCCGATGTCGGCGTTGCCGCGCGTCGGCGATTTGCCAAGCACCGAAATGGCGCCGCCGGCCGGTTTGATCAGGCCGAGAATGGCGCGCAGCATCGTCGTCTTGCCGGCGCCATTGGCGCCGAGCAGGCCGACAAAGGCGCCTTGCGGTAGAGAAAAGGAGACGTCGGATAAAACCCGGCGTCCCCCATAGGTCAGCGTGACCTTGTCGAATTCGATTGCGTTCATTTAGTCACATTCATTCGCAGTCACATTCATTGTGTGCGGGCGGCGAGCGCCTTCTGGACCGCGTCGATCTGGCCGCCCAACCAGGTCTGGATCGTCTGGCCCGCCGGTTCCGTCTCGGTGACGCCGATGACCGTGACCTTGTTCTGCTTGGCGATGTCGAGCAGCCTTGTCGTTGCCTCGTCGGTCACCTGCGAATTGTAGAACAGGATCTTGGCCGAGCCGTCCTTCAGGCTGTTTTCGAACGCCGCCACCTGCGTGGCGCTCGGCTCCGCATCGTTCATCAAGGCCACCTGGAAATCGTAGTTCAGCATCTTGAGACCGAGCGCTTCCGCCATGTAGCCGAAGACCGGCTCGGTAGCCGTCACCTCGGTGCCGGCATAGGTGTTCTTGACGTCGGTGATTTCCTTGTCAATGGCCTCGAGCGAGGTCTGGAATGCCTTCAGGTTCGCCTCATAATACACGGCATTGGCCGGATCGCGCTTGGCAAGGTCGGCGCTCAGCGCCTTGGCGATGGCCGGCAGCGTCGCCGGGTCGTACCACAGATGCGGGTTGTCGCCCGACTTCTTGCCGATCAGGTCGGCGGCGACGATGGTCGTGCGATCCTTGGCTGTCGAGGCCGACAGCAGCTTGTCCATCCACGGATCGTAGTCGGCGCCGTTGTAGATGACGATCTTGGCGTCGGCGATGGTGCGCGCCGTCGACGGGCTGGTCTCGAACAGATGCGGATCGTCATCGGGATTGGCCAGGATGCTGGTGACGGTGACGTTGCTGCCGCCGATCTGGCGGGCAAGGTCGCCATAGAAATTCTCGGCCGCCACGATGGTCAGCTTGTCTTCGGCGCGGGCAGCCGTGCCGGTCAAAAGCGGCACCGCGACGAGCAGCGCGGCGAGAAAGGGAATGCGACGCATCCGTGGTCTCCTTGCAGTCTGAAATGTATGTCGCCGGAGAGGCGGGCTGTGTAACTGTATAACAGTAACAATATAACGTTTGCGTCGAAAATACGGCTGATGTCAATGGGCTTTTCGAGCCGCGCAGTTTTTCACGCGCACAAAACCGTGAGCGGCCTGCGCCGATCAGGCGGAGCCACTCATGCCTGTCGGCTATATGCGAAAGGGCAGGCGATCGCCGGCACCGCGAGGCCGCCGCGAGCACACCGGTCGTGGCGGTATCCTGATGAATTCGCGGCGGGTAAGTTCCTTGCTTGTTGCCGTCAGTTTTGCGGACGCCTTCCCTCCCACGCGTCCTGCAACAGGGCGCGGATTGCGGCGCGGTCGAAAGGCCGCGGATTCCAGTATGGGTTCCTGGTCGCGATCTCAGCGGCGCGGTCGAGATCGGCCTGCATGAGGCCGAGTTCTTTCAATGTAAGGGGCGCGCCGACCGCCCTGGCGAAATCGTGGAGACCGCTACCGGCGCTGCCGCCAAACAAGTCGGCGACCGGCTTCAACAAGTCGGGCACCGCGACGGCGTTGAAGCCGATCGTGTGCGGCAACATCACCGCATGCGTCTCGGCATGCGGCATGTCGAAAGAGCCGCCCAGCGTGTGACAGATCTTGTGATGCAGCGCCATGCCGACGGCGCCGAGCACCGTACCGCACAGCCAGGCGCCGTAAAGCGCATCGCCGCGTGCATCGATATTTCCAGGCTCCTTGGTCAACACCGGCAGCGCCGCCTTCATGGCGCGCAATCCTTCTTTCGCCATCAGGGTGGAAATCGGATTGCGATCCTGCGCGTAAAGCGCTTCGGCCGCGTGCGCCATGGCGTTGAGTCCTGACGCGACGCTCATCGCTATCGGCAGGCCGACGGTCAGCTCTGGATCGTAGATCACCACTTCCGGCAGGATCCTTGCGTCACGCATTGTGGTTTTTTCGCCGTTCTCGGTCTGACCGAGGATCGGCGTCACCTCCGAGCCGGCATAGGTGGTCGGGATGACGATCTGCGGCAGGTCGGTGCGCCAGGCGATCGCCTTGCCGAGACCGGTGGTCGAGCCGCCGCCAAGCGCGACAACGCAGTCAGCCTTGACCTCGGTTGCCTTGGCCATTGCCGTTTGGGTTACCTCGACCGGCGTGTGCATGGCGGCGCCCGAAAAGGTGCCGGCCGCCAGCGCGCCGAGGGACTTGGCAAGCGCCTCGCCGTCGGCAGCCCGATGCGGCGTCGACAGCACCAGCGCGCGCTTGCAGCCGAGCTTTTCGATCCAGGTGCCCACCTCGGACGACGCGCCATTGCCGAAGACAATGTGCGCAGGGCTGCCGGAATAGGTGAACGTCCTTGTCATGCCGATCCGCTCCCTTTGCATATTATCACTGTGACGGAGCCGCAATCGAGCGACCAGCTCTCGCCGCCGGCGACATCGTTTGCGTCGTCACCGTCTCGCAAGCGGGGCCTGATCTCTCCCGCGTACTCGCAAACGTATCGCCTTGACCACAAAAACGTCAAAAAAGTATCAGTGAGGTGGACACACCGTGGTGGCGGCTGCATGAATTGCCGCCTAAGCTTTGGTCACTGCAGAGAGCGGCAAACGCGGCCTGCGGGAGATGGCACTGCAACTGGTCGCATGACCGGACCGGCGCCGGGAGGAACTGACATGAATCCGGACTTGGAAGTCGTCCAGATCAGACGCGGCGAGTCGTTCAAGGCCTGGGCCCACGGCTACCCCTTCCACACGGTGCGCTGGCACTTCCATCCCGAATACGAAATCCATCACGTCGTCGCCACCACGGGCCATTATTTCGTCGGTGACTTCATCGGCGAGTTCGAGCCCGGCAATCTCGTGCTCACTGGCCCGAACCTGCCGCACAATTGGGTTAGCGACGTGCCGGCAGGCGCCAGCGTGCCGCTGCGCGGCCGCGTCGTGCAGTTCTCGCAAGAGTTCATCGCCGACGCCACCGCCGCGTTGCCGGAACTTGCCGGTTGTGAAAACATTCTCGAGCTCAGCCGCCGCGGCGCGCTATTCTCCACCGCTACCGCCAAGCTCGCCGCACCTGTGCTGGCCGAACTGGTCGAAGCGCAAGGCGTTCGCCGCATCGCTTTGTTCATGGAGCTGGTCGATATTCTGAGCCGCGCCGCCGATGTGCGGACGCTCACCAGCGCCAGCTATCTGCCGGATCCCTCAGGCTTCATGTCGGCCGGCGTCAACAAGGCGCTTGCCTATATCAACGCCAACCTGACCGAGCCGTTCAGCGAAAGCGATCTGGCGGCGATTGCCGGCCGCAGCCCGAGCGCGTTTTCGCGCAGCTTCCGCCGCCATACCGGCATGGCGCTGGTGCAGTATGTCAACCGGCTGCGCATCAACCTTGCCTGCCAACTGCTGATGAGCGAGGCCGACATGCCGATCACCGAGATCTGCTATGCCGCCGGCTACAACAACATCTCGAATTTCAACCGCCAGTTCCTGACCCAGAAAGGCATGTCGCCTTCGCGCTTCAGGGCCCTGCTGGCGGAAAACATCAGCGCGGAGATTGCCGCCTAACAGGGAGGACCGGGAGGAGCCTAGACATTTACTGAGGTAAGAACGCGGGGTGCGTTGGAGGCGCTCCGTGCTGGAGATCGCTTGTCCCGAAATCCAGAGATATCTAGAGGATGCGCAGCACGGATCAAGTGCTCCGTTGTTCCTCGCAACAGCCCGACTGCAGTCAAGGCCCGGCGCCATATGGTGTCCAGGGCTTCATGAAACCTTTCCTTGAAACGGAGCTATCGAAATGACCAGATTTGCCTGGAAATCGACGGGAGCCATCGCGCTCACTCTTTCTCTTCTTGGCGGCACCGCTGCCTTTGCTGCCCCGGTTACCGACGCCACGGTCGCCTTCTTGATGCCCGACCAAGCCTCGACGCGCTACGAGCAGCACGACTATCCCGGCTTCGTCGCCGAGATGAAAAAACTCTGCCCCGGCTGCAAGGTGATCTACCAGAACGCCGATGCCGACGCCTCGCGCCAGCAACAGCAGTTCAACTCGGTGATCTCGCAAGGCGCCAAGGCGATCGTGCTCGACCCTGTCGACTCGACCGCCGCCGCCTCGCTGGTCAAGCTGGCGCAGAGCCAGGGCGTCAAGGTCATCGCCTATGATCGCCCGATCCCGACTGCACCTGCCGACTTCTACGTCTCGTTCAACAATGAAGGCATCGGCAAGGCCATTGCCGACTCGCTCGTTGAACACCTCAAGGCCCTGAAGGTCGACCCCGCCAGCGGCGGCCTGCTGCAGATCAACGGATCGCCGACCGACGCGGCCGCCGGGCTGATCAAGAAGGGCATCCATTCCAGCCTCGACAACAGCGGCTACAAGATCCTTGCCGAATACGACACGCCGGAATGGGCGCCGCCGAAGGCGCAGCAATGGGCAAGCGGCCAGATCACCCGCTTCTCCACGCAGATCGTCGGCGTCGTTGCGGCCAATGACGGCACCGGTGGTGGCGCCATCGCCGCTTTCAAGGCCGCCGGAGTCGATCCGGTGCCGCCGGTGACCGGCAATGACGCGACCATCGCCGCCCTGCAGCTGATCATCGCCGGCGACCAGTACAACACCATCTCCAAGCCGAGCGAGATCGTTGCGGCGGCTGCCGCCAACGTCGCCGTCCAGCTTCTGTCGGGCGAGACGCCGAAGGCCGAAATGACCCTCTACGACACTCCTTCGCAGCTGTTCACGCCGGCGGTGGTGACGCAGGAAAACCTAAAGGCCGAGATCATCGACAAGAAGATCAACACCGCCGAAGAGCTTTGCGTCGACCGCTATGCCGAAGGTTGCAAGAAGCTCGGCATTACAAAGTGACAATGCAGGTCGCCCAAAAGTGCGCAGCGGTTTTGGGATAACGACATGCATAAAAGGATGACCTAGAATCCTGATCCTGCTTTCCGGCCGCCCTTGCGGTGGCCGGAAGTTCGCAGTCACTCTTGACCGCCCATCCGGAAAGGTTTGCCACCATGTCTGACATCTCTGACGGACCGGTTTCGGCAGGAGAGCTGGTGCTCAGCCTGCGCGGCATCTCGAAGAATTTCGGCGCCGTTTCGGCGCTCACCGATATCGATCTCGATGTCCATGCCGGCGAGGTGGTGGCGCTGGTCGGCGACAATGGCGCCGGCAAGTCGACGCTGGTCAAGATCCTGGCCGGCGTCCACCAGCCGAGCTCGGGCACCATCAATTTCCGCGGCAGGCAGGTGACGATGCCCGACCCGAGTGCCGCGCTGACGCTCGGCATCGCCACCGTTTTCCAGGATCTGGCGTTGTGCGAAAACCTCGACGTCGTCGCCAACATCTTTCTCGGCAAGGAGATCAACCCGCTGCGGCTGGACGAGGTGGCGATGGAAATTCGCGCCTGGACGCTGCTCAACGAATTGTCGGCGCGTATTCCAAGCGTCCGCGAGGCGGTCGCCTCGCTGTCCGGCGGCCAGCGCCAGACGGTGGCGATCGCCCGCTCGCTGCTGCTCGACCCCAAGGTCATCCTCCTCGACGAGCCGACCGCCGCGCTTGGCGTCGCCCAGACGGCGGAAGTGCTGAACCTCATCGACCGGGTGCGCGAGCGTGGGCTCGGCGTGCTGATGATCAGTCACAATATGGAGGACGTGCGCGCCGTCGCCGATCGCATCGTGGTGCTCAGGCTCGGCCGCAACAACGGCGTCTTCGAACCCGACGCCTCGAACCAGGAACTGGTCAGCGCTATCACCGGCGCCGCCAACAATGCAGTGTCGCGCCGCGCCCAACGGCGCAAGGCCGCCGAACAAGCGAACAATCAGGAGCAGCGGCCATGAGCGCGGAGCCCAAGCAGGACACCTCCTCATCGACGGCGCTCGACCGCAGCGACGTGCGCGTCAAGCACCAGGCCGGCGTTGGTGGCGCCATCAGCGCCTTCTTCGACCGCGTCCGCTCCGGCGACCTCGGCTCGTTGCCGGTCATCGTCGGCCTGGTCATCATCTGGAGCGTGTTCACCGCCCTCAATCCGGTCTTCGTCTCGTCGAGCAATCTGGTCAATCTCCTGTTCGACTGCTCGACCGTCGGCGTCATCGCGCTCGGCATCGTCTGTGTGCTGATGGTCGGCGAGATCGACCTGTCGGTCGGCTCGATCAGCGGCTTTGCTTCGGCCATGGTCGGCACACTGTGGGTCAACCAGGGCTGGCCGGTGGCGCTCGCCATCCTCGCCGCGATCGCCGTCGGCGGTTTCATCGGCGGGCTCTATGCCTTGCTGTTCAACCGGCTCGGCATGCCAAGCTTCGTCTCGACGCTCGCCGGCCTGCTCGCCGTGCTCGGCCTGCAACTGTATATTCTGGGCTCCACCGGCTCGATCAATCTGCCCTATGGCTCGAACCTGGTGAATTTCGGCCAGTTGCTGGTCATGCCGGACTGGCTGTCCTATGCACTGGCGGCATTGCCCGGCATCGTCATGCTGATCAGCGGCCTGCGCACCGTCAGCCGCCGCCGGGCCGTCAATTTGTCGGCGCCGTCTGTCGGCGGCCTCATCGTGCGCGTCGCCGCCCTGACCATCCTGCTAGAACTGATCGTCGGTTATCTCAACCAGGCGCGCGGCATACCGTGGATGTTCGGCCTGTTCGTCGGCCTGGTGGTGGCGATGAACTATGCGCTGACCCGCACCCAATGGGGCCGCTCGATGACCGCCGTCGGCGGCAACCGCGAAGCGGCGCGCCGGGCCGGCATCAAGGTGCGCTCGATCTACCTCAGCGCCTTCGTCATGTGCTCGATGTTTGCCGCCCTCGGCGGCGTCCTGTCGGCGGCGCGGCTGGCCTCCGCCAGCCAGCAGGCCGGCACCGGCGACGTCAACCTCAACGCCATTGCGGCGGCGGTCATAGGCGGCACCAGCCTGTTTGGCGGCCGTGGCAGCGCCTATTCCGCGCTGCTCGGCATCATCGTCATCCAGTCGATCGCCAGCGGGCTGACCTTGCTCGATTTGTCATCGTCGCTTCGCTACATGATCACCGGCGCCGTTCTGGCAATTGCGGTCATCGTCGACTCCCTGGCACGCCGCTCGCGGGTTTCCCACGGCCGAGCCTGAACCAACAGAGAATACGAGGATAGAAGAATGGCTCAGGATTTGAGTGGAAAAGTCGCGGCGATTACCGGCGCCGCGTCGGGCATAGGCCTGGAATGCGCGAGAGCGCTGATTGCCGCCGGCGTTCGCGTTGTGCTCGTCGATCGCGCCGAAGACGCGCTGAAAAGCGTCTGCACCGAACTCGGTCCCAACGCGATCCCGCTGGTGATCGATCTGATGAAGCCGGCCAGCGTCGCGACGATGATGCCGCAAATCCTGGACAAGGCCGGCCAGCTCGATATCTTCCACGCCAATGCCGGCGCCTATGTCGGCGGCCCGGTGCTCGAAGGCGACCCGGATGCCTGGGACCGCATGCTGAACCTCAACATCAATGCGGTCTTTCGTTCCATCCACGCCGTGCTGCCGCATATGGTCGAACGAAAGACCGGCGACATCATCGTCACGTCCTCGATCGCCGGACTGGTGCCGGTGGTCTGGGAGCCGATCTATACGGCATCCAAGCATGCCGTGCAGGCCTTCGTCCACACGGTGCGCCGGCAGGTCGCCCCGCACGGCCTGCGCGTCGGCGCGGTGCAGCCGGGGCCGGTGGTGACAGCGCTGATCAGCGACTGGCCGAAGGACAAGCTTGAGGATGAACTGGCCAAGGGCGGCCTGATACAACCGGTCGAGGTCGCCGAAGCCGTGCTGTTCATGCTGACGCGGCCGAGAAATGTCACTATCCGGGATCTGGTTATCCTGCCGCAGAGCAATGATTTGTGAGGCGTTAGGCGGTAGGAAATGGGGAGAGGCTCTTGCAACTGACGGTTCACTGCTGACCATCTCGCCTACTGCCTACTGCCTACTGCCTACTGCCTACTGCCTACTGCCTACTGCCTAACTTCTGAGGTTCCCCATGTCCCACTTCCTCGGCATCGACGTCGGCACTGGCAGTGCCAGGGCGGGGGTGTTCGACAGCAAGGGCACCATGCTTGCCTCGGCGAAGCGCGACATCGCTCTATTCATCGAGCCCGGCGAAATCGCCGAACAGTCGAGCGAGGACATCTGGCGTGCGGTTTGCGCCAGCGTGCGCGAGGCGGTGACGAAGTCGGGGCTCGCTGGGCGCGACATTGCCGGCATCGGCTTCGACGCCACCTGTTCGCTGGTCGTGGTCGGCCAGGATGGCGCGCCGTTGCCGGCCGGCAGTTCCGGCGACAGCCAGCGCAACATCATCGTCTGGATGGATCACCGCGCGCTCGACCAGGCGCAGCGCATCAATGCCGGCAAGCACGCCGTGCTCGACTATGTCGGCGGCACCATCTCGCCGGAAATGGAAACGCCGAAGCTGCTGTGGCTGCGCGAGAACCTGCCCGCCACCTTCGATGCGGCCGAGCATTTCTTCGACCTGACGGACTATCTGACCTGGCGCTCAACCGGCAGCCTGGCGCGCTCGATCTGCACGCTGACCTGCAAATGGACCTATCTCGGCCATGAGCGGCGCTGGGACGATGCCTATTTCCGTGCCATCGGCCTCGGCGCGCTCGCCGATGAAGGCTTTGCCCGCATCGGCACCGAAATCGTCGAGGGTGGCACGGCACTTGCCCAAGGCCTGACTGAGGCCGCCGCGGCCGATCTCGGCCTGCTGCCGGGAACGCCGGTTGCGGCCGGCCTGATCGATGCCCATGCCGGGGGAGTCGGCACGGTTGGCGGGCAGGGCTCCGTCGGCACCTTGCAGTCGCGCATGGCCTATGTGTTCGGCACTTCGGCCTGCACCATGGCCAGCACCAGCGAGCCGGCCTTCGTGCCCGGCGTCTGGGGTCCGTATTTTTCCTCGATGGTGCCGGGGCTTTGGCTCAATGAAGGCGGGCAATCGGCGGCGGGTGCTGCAATCGACCACCTCGTCGCTTTCCATCCGGCCACGGCTGAGGCATCCGCAAAAGCCAAGGCGGAAGGTCTCGGCCTGACCGCTTGGCTTGGTCAGCAGGCGGCGAAACAGTCCGCCGACCTGTCCGCAGTAGCGCACCTAGCCGATGGACTGCATGTCGTGCCGGAATTCCTCGGCAACCGCTCGCCCTTCGCCGATCCCGAGTCCAAGGCCCTGATCGCCGGGCTTGGCATGGACACGTCCCTCGACAGTCTGGTCGCGCTCTATGTCGCCGGCCTGCTGGGCATCGGCTACGGCGTTCGCCAGATCCTGGCGGCGATGGCCAAAAAAGGCATTGCCATCGACACTATCGTCGTCAGCGGCGGTGCGGCGCAAAGCGAGCTGGTACGTCAGCTTTTGGCCGACACCACAGGCCTGACCGTCGCCGGTTCGACCTCGCCCGAACCGGTGCTGCTCGGCTCAGCCATATTGGCTGCGGTGGCGGCGCAAAAATTTCCCGATGTGATCGCGGCGATGACCGGCATGTCGCGCATCGGCGACATCTATCGCCCGGCCGGTGGCGACCTCGTGCCCTGGCACGACAAGCGCTTCGCCGCCTTCGAATTGCTGCAGCAGGCAGGCCGCGCCATCCGCGATTGAACGGCTTAGCTCACGTCCAGAAATAGCGGACGATGTGGAAGAACACCGGTGCGGCGAAGACCAGGCTGTCGGCGCGGTCCATCATGCCGCCGTGACCCTCGATCAGGTGACCCCAGTCCTTGACGCCCTGGTCGCGCTTGATCGCCGACGCCACCAGCCCGCCGAGGAACCCCATCAGGCAGGCGATGAAGGCGACGCCTGCCGCCGCGAGCGGCGAGAACGGCGTCAGGAACGACAGCAGCGCGCCGAGCAGGCTCGATGACACCAGCCCGCCGATCAGCCCTTCCCAAGTCTTTGATGGCGAAACGGACGGCGACAAAAAATGCCGGCCGAACAGCTTGCCGAAAATGTATTGCAGCACGTCGCTGCCTTGCACGGTGATGATCAGGAAGGCGATGAGCAGGAGGTTGCGGCCCTCGAAACCGGGCACGTTGAGCGTCAGCAGCGCCGGCACATGGCTGACGCAGTAGACCGAGATCATGACCGCCCATTGCTGCGCGGACACGCGCTCGAGGAAGCGCTCGGTGTCGCCGTTGAGCGCGGTGATCGCCGGCATCAAGAGGAAGCAGTAGACGGGGATGAAGATGGTGAACAGCCCGTACCAGGCGGTCCACACCAGCCAGTACTGGAAGGGAATGATGATGCCGAACATGCCGAGCAGCACCCAGTGGTCGCTGCGCCGGCTGTGCGTCAGCGTCACGAACTCGCGCAGCGCGGCAAACGAGATCAGCGCAAACAGGATGGTCATGCCGGTGCGGCCGAAGAAGAAGGCGACGGTGATCGCCAGCACCATCACCCACCAGGCGTTGATGCGCTGGTTCAAGTTGACGAGCGTCGAGGGCAGCGGCTTCGGCGCCCGCCATGAGAGGATACCGGCAACGATGCTCGCCATGGTGAGCACGCAGATCAGGCCGGCCAGCAGGATGACGGTTTCATGCATTGGCGGCAGTGTCATACGAAGTCTCTTTGCCTGGTCATGCTAGTGGTCCCGATCGGGACGCGGGTTGAGCGACAGCAGCGTCTGGCGCGCGCGCTCGAGGAAGGTGCGGCGTTCTTCGCCGGGCGCGATCGCCACCGGCGGACCAAAGACGACGCGGCACAAAAGCGGCACCGGTAGGAACTGGCCCTTGGGCAGCACGCGCGACATGTTCTCGATCCAGCACGGGATGAGTTCGACATCCGGCCGCGCCATCGACAGATTGTAGAGGCCGGAGCGGAACGGCAGCAGATCCGCCTCCGTCGTGTTGCGAGTGCCTTCGGGAAACAGGATCAGCGAGTGGCCGTCGTCGAGCACCGACAGCATGATCGAGATCGGGTGTTGCGTTTCGTCGGTCCACTGCCGGTGGATGAGCACGGACGACAGCATGTCCTGCGCGATGAAGCGGCGCAGCCGCGACTTGCCCCAATATTCGGCCGCCGCGATTGCATGGGTGCGGGCGCGCACCTTCTCGCTCAGACAAGCCGACAGCAGGATGAAATCACCATGGCTGGCATGGTTGGCGAAGTAGATGCGCTGCCGCTCCGACGGCTGGCTGCCGTTCCAGATTGGTCTGACGCCGGTTACCACCCAGGCCGCCGCCGACAGGCCGACCGACGTCACCGTCTGCAGCAAGGTGAAGGTGTTGGCGCGCAGGTGAAGTTTTGTCATGGCTCAAACAAATGCTGCGAAAAGGGATGCCGCAGCAAACATGGCGAGCGCCATGCGCTGCCTTGTCAGCAGGCGGCGCGTGCCTGCCATGCGATGGTCGAGCGAGCGGCCGCCGGCAGTGGTGGATTTCAGGCGCATGCGCGCCAGCACATCGTCGACGGCGGCACCCCCGGCGGCCTCGCTGGCGTGGCTTGCCATCAGCCGGAACAGCAGCGCATCGAACAAAAGCAAGGCCGAAAGAGCCAGCGTGGCCACGGCGCTCGCCGCCGTGACCAGCCAGGCCGCCGCGGACAGCGCTGTCGTCTGCGGCCCGGCCACCAGGCCGATGACCGGCGCTGCCATCACAGCCGCCACCACGAGCAGGATCGGCCACACCGCCTGCACCATCAGTCCGGCGGCGAATATTTCGGCGTTCTCGGGAAAATTCTCGCCACTCATGCCGGCCAACTCATGTCGGTTCTTCCAGCCCCGGTTCTTCCAGCCCCGGTTCATCCAGCCCGATCTGAAGGTGCACGGGCCTGCCCGACGCGGCGAGTTTCTTGCGCGCCTGCGCGGCAGTGTACGAGCGCCCCGTCACCACCAGCCAGTCGGCGACGATGGCCGCACTGCGCTGGAAGCCGAGCGCGCAGCAGACCAGGACGGTGCCGCGCCGGCGCGCCAGCTCGATCGCCGCCACCGCTCGCTCCAGCCTGTCGTGAGGCGGCGCCACGAGGTCGAGCATCGCGTAGCTGATCCAGCGGCAGGTCACGCCGCGCGGCCGTTCCATCTCGCCGGCAAGGTCGATCACTGTGCCGAAGCGGTTGGCCTCGTCGGCACTCGGAAACCGGCCGAGGAAAACACCGTCGGTGATCTCCGCTTGCGGCGCCAGTTGGCGGGTCCATACCCACACATTGATCCGGGCGCCAAGCCGGTAGGGCAGGAGCAGGATACGGTTGGCCAGTGAGACGCTACCATCGGCTGCCTTCTGGAACACTTTGGCGCCGGCCCCAGCATAGCCGAAGGCGACGATGGCCAGCGCCAATGCCGGCCACAACAGGATGAGAAAATCGGCGGAGGCCAACGCGCCCTCGGCAGCGCCGGCCAGGGCAAGGGCCGCCCCCAGCCCGTAATAACCCGCCAGCCGCCGCGCCCTTGGGTCGGCGGTCAACCGAAAACCCCAGAATGGCAGCTCGCCCTTGGACGGAAACAGCCACAGCGCAAACAGGCCGAGCAGGGCGCCGGTCGGAATGTCGATGAAATGATGCTGCCAGGTCGTCAGCACCGAGGCGCCGATGAGAAAACACCAGACGTGCCAGACGGGGCGGAGAATGCCGCCGAGACGGTGGCGTGCCAGAACGTGACGCCAATGGTCCCAAATGATCACCAGCAGCGCGATGTGCAGGGATGGCGCCTGGTTGAACGGCTTGTCGAAACCACCGAGCACCGCAAACAGGAAACCCGGCAAGCCGGTGGTTTCCGGCCGCACGAAGGTCGCCGTCAGCGGGAACGCGATGAAGCAGGCGACGGCAATGATCTGCGCCGCGAGATAGCGGCCGGCGAGCCGGTCGACGCCGCGCCTGGTCGTGTTGAGCAACAGCGACAGGCCGTAGAACAGATTGATAGACCAGTAGGGCACGATCGTCCAGGCGACGAACGGGATGGCGTGTTCCCAGGCAAACACGATGCTGCCGACATGGTCGCGCCGCGACGCCAGCCAGTTGGCGAAGCCGTAGGTCGAATAGAAGAACGGCGCCAGCAGCGCCAGCCAAAGGGCGGCCCTCAGCACGATACCCAAATTGTGTTCCCGAGCCGGGGCAGGGTCAGTCGCAGGTGCGGCCATGGTCTCAGACGCGCCGTGCAACCGAAACGGTGAAGATGCCCCATTGGTCGATGCGCTGGTCGATCTTCTCAAAACCGGCAGCCGTCACCAACTGGTCCATTTCGCCCTGCGTGCGCCGCCGCATCACCCAGGCCTGGCCGCCGCGATGCGAGGTCAGGCTGCGCGCGATCATCTCCAGTTGCGGATGCCACGGCTGGTTGGTGTAGACGAGCAGGCTGCCGGGTTGCATGGCGCTGGCCAGTCCACCGAGCGAACGGGAAATCAGCGCATTGTCGGCGAACAATTCGTAGAGCCCGGAGACGATGGCGAGGTCCGGCGCCGGGGTCAACCCAGCCAGCATGTCGGCATCGAAGGCGTCGGCCTGATGGAAGGTGACGCTGGTCGGCAGTTGCCGCTCGGCGATCAGCTTCGAACCCAACCCGACATTGAGCTCGGAATAATCCTGCAGCCGCACGCTTGCTGGCGGTTCAGTGCATTTTGCGACGGCATCGAGCACATAGCGGCCGTGACCGGCGGCGATGTCGAGCATGTGGACGGGACGGCCGGCTGCCTTCAGACTGGCGGCGGCGTTGCCGATCAGCTCTTCCAGATGCAGCTTGCGCTGGCGGATGCCGCGCCAGCCGATGGCGTCGAGGAAGGTGCGGTCGATCATGCGGCCGATGAAGCCGGTGCCGCGCGCGTCGTTCTCGTAGACATAGTCGAGCGTCGAGCCGGAATCAAAGCCGGTGGCGATGCCAATCTTCATGCCCGACGACAGCCATGCGCCCATGCGAATCGAGGCGCGACTTATCGCCCAGTAGATACCCTTTGGCGACAGCAGCGCCAGCGGCGAGGCCAGTCTCTCGGCCTCGTCGCGGGTGTAGCCGGCGCGGTCGGCCTGAAGCAAGTCGATGGTTTTCTCCGGCGTGGCAAATTGCTTTTCGAGGAATGGCCGGATCAGGTCCAGCGCCTGCTTGCGATCGCGCTCGCCCAGCGTGTCGTGGAAGAAGCCGGGCAGCACATGCCGCTCCTTGGCGCTGCTGCCGAGATTGACGAAGAACTCGTGCTGCGGTCCATGCCGCACCACCCAATCGCTGCCGGAGATCAAGAGCTGCGTCGGCACGGTGATGGCGCGCGCGTCCGAGACGATGCGGGCAGCGTGGTCGTAAAGCTCGACCAGGATGTTGGAGGCGATCGGTCGCGTGATCAGCGGATCGGCGTCGAAGGAAGCGATGCGCTCGGCATCATGCGTCAGGAACTTCGCCTTGACGTAGGAATTGACGAAGAAGCGGCCCTTGAGCTTCTGCCACAGCGCAATGCCCTCTTTGGCGAAGGGCACGTAGAGCTTGACCGAAAAGGCCGGTGAAGCCACCACCAGCGCGCGGATGTCGGGCGCATAGTCATGCACCCAGGCAGCGGCCAGCACGGCGCCGAAGGACTGCGCGATCAGCGCGATGTCGCGCTGGCCAAAACCATCCCGGCCGATCTCACGCACCAGGCAGTCGATGTCACGAACCAGGGCGGCAAAGGACGGCGCATAGCCGCGCTCGCCGGCCGAGCGGCCATTGCCGCGCGCGTCCCAGGCGTAGAAGGCATGGTCGGGCATGGCGAGCTCGTCGACCAGATGCGCCATGCGGCCGCCATGCTCGTGGCCGCGATGGAACAGCAGGATCGCACCCTTTGGCGCCGACCCGGCGGCCGGCCAGTAGCGGTAGAAGATCTCGGTGCCGTCATGGCTCTTGAACGTGCGCTCCTGCGCGATGCGCTCGAGGCTTGCCGGTGCTAGGGCGGCGATGGTCTGGTGGATCATGGTTTCCCTCTGGCGGTCGGGTGCCTGACGCTTTGGCATCAGGTGCCGCCCGCTCTAAGGCCGCTGCGTATCCGGTTGATGGCGGTTATCCCCGACAGTGTAGCCATGATCGGAAACACAAATGGCGCGATCCCCGCCACCCACAGGCCGCAAGCGAGGAGAAAGCCGATGACGCCGAGCCCCAGGGCTCGGTCGCTCTTGCCGAACGGCCCGGCATAGTTGCGCCCGCTGCCTGCGGCAACGCCAAGCACGCCGGCGAACTCGACAAGCATGGCGGTAATTGCGAAGGCGACGACACCCCAGGCCGGGAACAAGGTGGCAAAGGCCAGGATCAGCGCCAGGTCCGAGACGACGTCGCAGAGTTCGTTGAGAAACATGCCGAGTTTTGATGCTTGCCCATGTTCCCTGGCCAGCATCCCGTCAATGGCGTTGAGCGCCATGCGCACGAACAGCACCACCGGCATCAACAGGAAAACCAGGGGATGGTAGGCAAAGGCCGCGACCACCAGGCCGGTGGCGATGGAGAGCGCCGCGGCGAGAAGCGTGATCTGGTTGGCGGTGACGCCGGCATCGGCCAGCCGGTCGGCCAGCGGCCGCAGCCTGGCCTGAAAGGCCGGTTTCAGTTGATAAAGCGTTGGCATGTGCGATCCCCCAACCGCGGCTCATGACAGTGTCGGCGAGATTGGTCAATCGGCAGGCAGGGCGCAAGGGCTTGCACCAGCATCCGCACCGTTGCGGGATTCGAAACTCCCGGCATGGATGCAGAGGCGCAGCCGAAGATCTCGGCCAAGCAGGATGTTGCGGGCTACAAACCGCCTCGCAAATGAGAACTTTACAAATATTCGTATTTATATGAAGTAAATCACTGAAAGGTCCATCATGACAAACAGTCGCTTCGCCACCCGCCTGAATTCCTTCGCCTCGCGGCCGCAAGCCGAATGGCCTGATCTTACCGGCAAGCCGTCCATGCTGCAGATGGCAGCCCGCGCGGCCAAGGTCGACGGGCTGACCGACCTTGATCTTAATTTCCCCGACCATGTCAGTGAAAAGCCGGCTGAAATCGCCCGAAAGCTCGGTGATTTCGGGCTTTCCATCAATGGCTTTGCCATGCGTTACTACTCCAATCCGGCCTTCAAGCTCGGCGCCTTCACCAATCCGGACCCGGCGGTGCGCCGCGAAGCCATCGACTTGACCAAGGCCGGTATCGATGCGGTGCGCGCGGCCGGCGCCAGTCTGATGACGCTGTGGCTGGGCCAGGATGGCTTCGACTATGCATTTCAAACTGACTATGCGACGCTCTGGCAGCACGAAATCGAGGGGATTCGTGAAGTTGCCGCGCATGATCCCGGCTGCCAGATCAGCCTGGAGTACAAGCCTAACGAACCGCGCTCCTACTCGCTGATGCCGGATGCGGCGACCACCTTGCTGGCGATCCGCGAGGTCGGCCTACCCACTCTCGGCGTCACGCTCGATTTCGCCCATGTGCTCTATGCCGACGAACAGCCGGCCTTCGCCGCGGCGCTGATCGCTCGCCACAGCAAGCTGCTCGGCGTCCATCTCAACGATGGCTATGCCAAGCGCGACGACGGCCTGATGGTCGGCGCGGTGCACACGCTGCAGACCATCGAACTGCTGCGCCAGATCCGCCGCGACGGCTACGCCGGCGCCATCTACTTCGACACCTTCCCCGACATGACCGGGCTCGATCCGGTGCGCGAATGCGAAGTCAACATCGCCACCGTCAAGCGCCTGCTGCGCGTTGTCGACCGGCTGGAGAAGGATAACCGCCTGTCCGCCGCCATGGACAGCCAGGACGCCGTGACGTCGCAGGCTATCGTCCAGGAAGCCATGCTCGGGTCGTGACGAGGGGACGTGGATGACGTTGAGCAATCTCGATCTGAAAGCCGTGGGGCCGCGCATCCGCATGATGATGCCGCATCTCACCCCGCTTGAGGCCAAGGTGGTGGAAACCGTCTTCGGCCGGCGCGGTTTCGACGAGACCATTCCGCTCAAGCAGATCGCCGAGGAGGCCGGCGTGTCGGAGGCGATGGTGGTCAAGATCGCCAAGAAACTCGGCTTCTCCGGCTACCGCGACTTCCGCACCGCCGTCTATGAATACAGCCGCCTCCCGACCGCCGAGATGCACCAGGAACTGTCGGTCGACGACAGCTCGGCCGAGATCGTGCAGAAAGTGTTCCGCACCTCGATCCAGGCGCTGGAGGAGACGCTCGCGATCCTCGACATGGACGATTTCGACCGTGCCGCCGATCTGCTCTACCGCGCCAGGAACCGCGATTTCTATGGTGTCGGCGGCTCCGCCCAGATCGCCCGCGACGTCTCGCACAAATTCCTGCGCATCGGCATCCGCGCGTCTGTCTATGACGACTCGCACATGATGCTGATGTCGGCCTCGCTGCTCGGCGCCGACGACATCGCCGTCGGCTTTTCGCATTCCGGCAACACGTCGGCCGTCATCGACGCCATCCATCTTGCCCGCAAGAGCGGCGCCCGCACGCTGGCCATCACCAACTACGACAACTCGCCGCTGGCCCGGATTGCCGACATCGTGCTGTGCTCGACCGCGCAAGGCTCGCCGCTGATGGGCGAAAACGCAGCGGCGCGCATCGCGCAACTCAACATCCTCGACGCTTTGTTCGTGGCGGTGGCGCAGCGCGACTACCAGGCGGCGGAGCGCAATCTCGGCCGCACCATGTCGGCGGTCACCTCGAAACGAAAAGACCGGGGCACATGACGGTTCCGCTGGTCACCGTCTTCGGCAGCCTGCACTACGACATCATGGTCGACGCGCCCGACCGTCCGCGCAAGGGCGAGACTGTGACCGGCCATGCCTGGCAGCCGAAATGCGGCGGCAAGGGCGGCAACCAGGCGGTCTCGGCGGCACGCGCCGGCGTGCGTGCGGCGATGATCGGCGCCGTCGGCGACGACGATTTCGGCACGGCGCTGCTGGCCAATCTCGATCGCGCCGGCGTTGATCGCCGCTTCGTGCGCGTGGCGGCAGGCGCAGGCTCCGGCATCAGCGTGGCGATCTTCGACAGCGATGGCGACTATGGTGCGGTGATCGTCTCCGGCAGCAATCTCACCCTGGGCAGTGATGACATCGCGGCTGCGGGCGAGGTGGTGGTACAGACGGCAGTGCTGTTGCTGCAGAACGAAGTGCCCGATGCCGCCAACATCGCTGCCGCGCGCGCGGTGAGGGCATCCGGAGGCCGCGTCGTGCTCAACGCCGCACCGGCGCGAACACTGTCGGCCGAATTGACCGCGCTGATAGACATCGTCATCGTCAACGCCATCGAAGCGGAATTTTTGGCCGGCGTTCCGGTCGTCGATACGCTCGCCGGCGCAACCGAAGCCGCGCGGCGGCTGATCGATACCTACCCCTCGGCGATCGTCACCGCCGGCGGCGAAGGCGTCGCCTATTGCGACCGGATCGGCGCGGCCTTCGCGCTGGCGGCCATTCCGGTAAAAGTCGTCAGCACCCATGGCGCCGGCGACGAATTCGTCGGCGCCTTCGCGGCAGGCCTCGCGCGTGGCCATCCGGTGGAAGCGGCGATTGCCACCGCCAATGCCGCCGCCGCCTCGCTGGTGGCGACTCCGGAGGGAGAGCGCAGCTCGCGTTGAAAACTCAGGCCGCATGTTGCGCCTCCAAAACCCGTGCCCCCGTCGATGAGCGAAACGGCAAACCGGGCGCGGCGAGAACCTGCTTGGCTTTGCCCTGACGGAGGCGCGGGACCAAGCTGCGTGGTCGAAAGTAGGGAGCTTCAGTCCGCGTCGCCGGCCGAACCTTTGCCGCACTGCGTCAGCACCTTGCCGATGGCCGCGCTCGAGCCGGTCAGCGGAAAGCTGTTCTCGCCATATTTGTCGGCCGTAACCGTGACGTCGCCCTTGCCGCGCAACAGGCCGAGCAGTGGATCGTCTTTGCTCAGCTCAGCCGTGAAGTAATTATACATGGCCTCGAGGTCGAGCTTTTTGGTCACGCTCTTGTCACCGCCCTTGAAGGTGAAGGAAGCGCTGATGCCGGGCTCCAGCTGCTGGCCGGCCGCACCCAGATCGTAGCTCAGCACCGGCTTGTCGAAACAGACGAGCATCAGATGCGCATCGGCCTTCGGTCCGCCGCACACCGAAGCCGTCAGCACGCTGCCGCCTTCGTCTTCTTCCATCTTGGCGCTCCAGTTGCAGGACGCGGCAAAAGCCGGCTGCGCGGCTTGCAGCGCGGCCAGAACGGAACTTGCCATGATGAACTTCGCCAATGCACTTTGCATGATCCCCTCCCAAGCTACATCAACGAGATCATACAGGACAAAGGGCCTGGTGACAGCGGCATGCCGTCTTAGCCCCCGGCGCGCCCCATTGAGCAAGCCTTTGAGACCGGCCTCGACGTCCAGGGCGGCTCCGGCGCGAAGCGCTTACCGATCCAGTCGGCGAAGGCGCGTGTCTTGGCGGCTTGTCCCCTGGCCGAGGGCATGACGACATAGACAGCGCCTTCGTCGGCCAGCGTCCAGTCCTCCAGCAACGGCACCAGCCGTCCGTCGGCGAGTTCGCGCCCGACCAGCCAATCGGTGCTCATCATCAGGCCGAGGCCTTGCACCGCGGCTTCGACCAGCACTTCGGCATCGTCGCAAACCATCGGCCCCGAGACTTCGACGTTAACGCGGCGGCCCGAACTGTCGGTCATCTCCCAGGTGGGAAAGGTCTGGAAGCCGGAGAAGCCGAGGCAGGCGTGTTCGGTCAGCGCTTCCGGCGCTTCCGGCGCGCCCCTGCGGGCGAGGTAGGAGGGAGCAGCGCACAGCAACCGCCGCCGTGTCGCGATCTTGCGCGCCACCAGGCGCGAGTCCTCCAGCGCGCCGAGACGGACGGCGACATCGAAGTTCTCTGCAACGAGATCGACGAACCGGTTGGAGAACTCGGCCTCGATGCGGACATCCGGGAACGTCGCTAGAAAGTGCGGCAACAGCGGCCCGATCCACATACGCCCAAAGGTTCCCGGCAGCGCCAGCCGCAGCAAGCCGCGCGGCGTCCCGCTGGCATGCGCGGAAGCAGCAGCCTCAGCTTCGTCCACCGAGGCCAGGATGGCGCGGACACGCACCAGGAACTCCGCTCCGGCCTCCGTCAACGACACGCTTCGGGTGGTCCGGTGCAGCAGCCGCACGCCGAGCCGCTCCTCCAGCGATTGCAGGCGGCGTGACAGAACCGTCGAGTCGCGCCCGACGCGCAACGCTGCCTTGGTGAAGGATCCCGCTTCGGTGATTGCCGCAAAGGCGGCCATTTCGGCAAGGCTGGCGAGGTCGTGTGATTGCTGCATAAAGCACAGGATTCAAATGTAGAAATTCAGGATTATCTGCTTGTAGCGCAGCAGATAGCTTCACTCAATCCCGACGATCGACCCTTTCAACAGGAATGCGTGAGCCATGAAAGCTATCGAACTGACCGCCGCCAAGTTGGACGCCTTTCGCGCCACCACCATTGCCACGCCTGAACCGCAGCGCGGCGAAGTGCTGATCCGCCAGCGCGCCGCGAGCCTGAATTTCGTCGATGTGGCGGTGGCCAGCGGCAATTATCGCGTGCCCGGCTTTCCGCTCATTCCCGTCGCCGACGGCGCCGGCGAGATCGTCGCGCTGGGGGAGGGCGTTACGGATTTCGCCGTCGGCGATCGCGTCGTTGCCCATGCCAAGCCGCGCTGGATCGGCGGTCCGCCGCGGCCTAACGAGATGACGCAGATGCGCGGAATTTCGCTGCCGGGGTCGCTCGCCGAATATGTCGCGCTGCCGGCGAACTCGCTCGTGCCGGTACCGGCTCGTCTCTCTTTCGAGGCGGCGTCGACCCTGCCGATCGCCGCGACCACCGCCTGGAACGCCGTCCGCGCCGCCGATGTCGGGCCGGGCTCGGTCGTCGTGCTGCTCGGCACCGGCGGCGTCTCCATCTTCACCCTTCAGCTGGCGAAAGCCGCCGGCGCAACCGTCATCATCACTTCTTCGTCGGACGAGAAGCTGGAGCGGGCGAAGGCACTCGGCGCCGATCATCTCATCAACTACCGCGCGACGCCCGACTGGGACGGCAAGGTGCTGGAACTGACCGGCGGCCTCGGCGCCGACCTCGTCGTCGAGACCGCCGGCACCGCCACCTTCGCCCGCGCCGTCAACGCCACCGCGCCTGGCGGCACGCTGTTCACCATCGGTTTCGTCACCGGCGCTGAGGCCACGGTCGACCTGCTGCCGATCATCATCAAGGCGCTGAAGGTGGTCGGCAACAACACCGGGTCGGTATCTGACCTTCGCGCCGCCGTCCGCGCCATCGCCGCCGCCCGCATCGACCCGGTCGTCGACAAGGTGTTTAGCCAAGAGCAGGCGGCCGAAGCCTACGCGCACATGGCGGCGGGCGGGCAGCATTTCGGCAAGCTTGCGTTCAAGCTCGACTGGTAGCCGAGGCGCGCGAGCTGCCAATCTCCCCCCTTGAGGGGGAGATGCCCGGCAGGGCAGAGGGGGTCGGTCCGACCGGGCTCGACCTACTGCGGCGGAAGGAGGTTGGCGCTCTACGAGAGGCGACCCCCTCTGTCGCCTTCGGCGACATCTCCCCCTCGAGGGGGGAGATTACGCACGCCGCTTCCTAGATCAACTTCTCCAGCGTGATCGGCAAGTCCCGCACTCTTTTTCCCGTCGCATGGAACACCGCATTGGCGATCGCCGGCGCTACGCCGACGATGGCCAGTTCGCCGACACCCTTGCCGCCGAGCACCGAAGAGTGCAGGTCGGGAACGCCGACCGAGATGACCTCGATATCGGGGATGTCGGCATTGGTCGGCACCAGATAGTCGCCGAGATTGTTGTTGACGATGCGGCCATGCCTGCGGTCGACAATGCCTTCTTCAAGCAGCGCCTGGCCGATGCCCATGATGATGCCGCCCTTCCACTGGCTTTCGGCCAGCTTGGGGTTGTAGAGCCGGCCCGAATCCAGCGCCGATACCACGCGCGACACGCGCACGGTGCCGAAATCCTCGTCGACGCGCACCTCGATGAAATGCGCGCACCAGGAGTGGCGCGAATAGTCGCCCTCGGTGTGCGGCAGCGCCGCCGCGATGGTGGTGTAGTTCTTGTAGCGATCCTCGGCGGTCGAGTTCGCCGGCATGGTGTCGCCGGTGGCCTCGATGCGGTCGCGGCCGACGCTGGCCAGCAGGTCGGCGATCGAGACATCGGGACCATCGCCGCGCGGCGACCTGATGCGGCCATTGGCGACGACCAGCGTGTTGGCCTGCAGCGCGTGGAAGGGCGAGCGCGGATCGCTGATCGCCAGCCCGACAAGCTCATCAAGCGCCGATGTCGCCGCCTTGTAGACCGCCCCCGTCATCACGCCGGCCAGCCGCGACCCGCCGGCCACGCCGGCGCGGGGATACCGGGAATCACCGAGCTTCACCACGACATGGTCGGCCGCCACGCCTACCGTTTCGGCCGCCGTCTGCGCAAGGATCGTGTAGGTGCCCTGGCCCATGTCGATCGAGGAGCTTTCGACCTCGACCGAGCCGTTGGCAAGGATACGCACGATGGCCTCGCCGTAAGCGCGCCGCACCGGATAGGAGCCGGCGGCGACGCCCCAGCCGATCAGCTGGTTGCCATCGCGCATCGAACGCGGTTTGGGCGTGCGCTGGGCCCAGCCGAAGCGTTCGGCGCCAGCGGCGAAAGCCTCGCGCAACTGCCGCGTCGACCAGGCCTTTTTTGCGTGCGGATCCTGCTCGGCGTAATTCCTCAGCCGGATCTCCAGCGGATCGATGCCGACCTCGTAGGCGAGCTCGTCAATGGCGCTTTCGATGCCGAAGGCGCTAGGGTTTTCGCCCGGCGCGCGCATGGCGCCGGGCACCACCGAATTCACCCGCACGACATTCTGCTTCGAGGAGAAGTTGGGCGTCGCATACATGATCGAGGTGACCACGCCCAACGGCTCGACCCACATGCCGTCGATCGACGTTTCATTGACGCCGCGATGCACGATCGACTGGATTTTTCCGTCACGGTCGGCGCCGATCGTCACCGTCTGGCGGGTCGCGGCACGGCCGCCATAGCCGGTAAAAGTCTGTGGCCGAGTCATGACCACCCTCACGGGCCGTCCCAGCATCTTGGCTGCGGCAGCCGCTACCGCGCCGTGGCCGAGCGCCAGCGCCTTGGAGCCGAAGCCGCCACCGATATAGGGCGAGACCAGCCGCACATTCTCGAAAGGCAGGCCGAACCATTCGGCATAGGTGCGGGCCATACCGTCGACCCACTGGCTTGGTTCCCACACGGTGAGCTTGTCGCCCTCCCAGCGGGCGATGAGGCCATGCGGCTCCATCGGCGCCTGATATTCGCGCGGCGTGTTGTAGGCGCCGCAGACGCGCACCGGGGCAGCGGCGAAAGCGGCCTGCGCATCGCCCCATTCCTTGGTCATGGCGGCGATCGGAATGCCGTCGCCCGCCTTGGCGTCGCTGAGGTCGACGATGGCCGGCGTCTCGTCATAGCTGACCTTGACCATCGCCGCGGCCGCAACGGCCTGCTCGAAGGTCTCCGCGATGACCGCGGCGACATGCTGGCCCGAAAAGGTGATATCGCGCGCCAGCGGGCAGTAGGGCTTGTCCGGCGGCGGTGTGCCGAACCAGTCCGATGCAGTCTTCAGCGGCATGATGGTGTCCGGCGTCAGCACCTTGAGCACACCAGGTGCCGCCTCCGCGGCTGACGTGTCGATCGAGCGCACCTTGCCTGACGCGATCGTGCTTTCGACCAGAACGCCGTAGGTTAGCCCGTCGAGCTGCTGCTCGACGGCGTATTTTGCCGCACCGGTAATCTTGGCCGGGCCGTCGACGCGCGACAGCCGCCCGCCAACCTGATCGGCAGTGCCGTCCGAAGCGTCGCCGTGCCGTGTCCTGGGGTCGTGAATGGTCATGCCATGGCTCCCGTCTTGAGGATGGCGCGGGCGACGACGCGCGGCGCCAGTTCGATCTTGTAGTGGTTGGCGCCGTGGCCGATGGCCCCTTCCACGGCGAGCAAGCTGGCTGCCCGCACCCTGTCTTCGCTGAGCACCTTGCCCTTCAACGCCGCTTCCACGGCGTGCGCCCGCCACGGCTTCGTCGCGACGCCGCCCAGCGCGACGCGCAGGTCGCGAATGGTGCGGCCATCGGCTTCGAAGTCGATGCCGACTGCGGCACTTGCAGCCGCGAACTCATACGACTGCCGGTCGCGGATCTTGAGATAGGTCGAACGCCGGGCCGTGCCGGAAGCCGGTATGCTGATGGCGGTGATCATCTCGCCCGGTTGGATGGCATGTTCCCTGTCGGGCGTGGCGCCGGGCAGGAGAAAGAAGTCGTCGACGGCAACCTGGCGTTCGCCAAGATGAACCACGGCGTCGAAGGCGACCAGCGCGGTGGCGAGGTCACCGGGATACATGGCGATGCAGGCGTCGCTGGTGCCGAGCACGGCATGGCCGCGGGTGACGCCCCCGATCGCCGAGCAGCCGCTGCCGGGCGAGCGCTTGTTGCAAGCGGGAAAATTCGCGGGATCGCGGAAATAGGGGCAGCGCGTGCGCTGCATGAGATTGCCGCCGATGGTCGCCATGTTGCGGAGCTGCGCGGAGGCCGCCTGCCACAGCGCTTCCGAGACCGCGGGGAAGCGGCTTTTGATCTCGGCATGGTCGGCAACGTGGCTCATCTTGGCCAGCGCACCGATCATGGCGCCGTTGCCGTCAACCTTGATTGCGTCGAGCCCTTTGAGATGGGTGATGTCGACCAGGCTGTCGGGTTCGGCCACGCCGCATTTGGCGAGATCGACCAGCGTCGTGCCACCGGCAAGCAGCATGGCCCCAGGCAGGGCGGCTGCCTGTCGTGCCGCATCGATGCTATCGGCGCGAACGTAGGAAAAATCCCTCATGACGCGACCTCCAGTGCCGCGTGGCGCACGGCGGCAACGATGTGCGGATAGGCGCCGCAGCGGCACAGATTACCGGCCATGTATTCGCGGATCTCGTCATCCGAGCCGGCATGGCCCTCGCGGATGCAGGCGACCGCCGACATGATCTGTCCCGGCGTGCAGTAGCCGCACTGGAAAGCATCCTGGTCGAGGAAAGCAGCCTGAACCGCGTTGAGCGTGCCGTCATCGCCGGCCAATCCTTCGATGGTGGTGATCTCGCGGCCTTCGACCTGTGCTGCAAGCGTCAGGCAGGACAGCACGCGCTGGCCGTCGACATGCACCGTGCAGGCGCCGCACTGGCCCTGGTCGCAACCCTTCTTGGTGCCGGTCAGGTCGAGGCGATCACGCAATGCATCGAGCAACGTGACGCGCGGCTCGACCTGCAGTTCGTGACTGTGTCCGTTGATGGTGAGACGGATTGGGATAGTGGTGGATTTGGTTTGGTCGGTCATGAGGCGTCTGGCTCCAGTTGCTTGACGCTAGGGGATTGAGATGGCGTCCGAGTGGGAGAGGACAAGGGAAGAGGCGACGGTGCGCCTAATCTCCCCCCTTGTGGGGGAGATGCCCGGCAGGGCAGAGGGGGGCGCGAAGGAATGCGACGTTCCCGATTTACATGCGTCGAAACGAATCTTGGCCGAGGAGGCGCCAGTCAGGCCTCGATAGGCTGGCGGGACAGGGCCCCCCTCTGTCCTGCCGGACATCTCCCCCACGAGGGGGAGTTGACAGCTCTGCCGCCCCGACTCTCCAGCGGGCAGGGGATGCTTCAGTCTTCACAATCTCAACACGTGACATACCGGCTCCCCTGATTATATGATAAGACTGCTCCACTAAAACGGAGGCGCCTCCGTTTATCTAGTTGGGGGCTTACCCCTTTGGGTTCAAGCCCCCATATATCGACAGTGGAGAAAAAATTGACCGAGCAGTCGCAAGCAATTGCCGACGAGAAGCGCGAAGCCGCAGCGCCAAGGCCGCTGCGCGCCGATGCGCAGCGCAACCGCGACCGGCTGGTCGAGGTTGCGGCAGCGGCCTTTGCCGAGCACGGCGTCGATGCCTCGCTGGAGGAGATCGCGCGCCAGGCCGGCGTCGGCATCGGCACGCTCTACCGGCATTTTCCAACCCGCGAGCATCTGGTCGAGGTGGTCTATCGGCGTGAAGTCGAGGCGCTCTGCGCGGCTGCCGATGACCTCGCCAGCCACCATTCGGCCGACATGGCGCTGGAACAGTGGATGCAGCGCTTCGTCGACTACATCGCCACCAAGCGCGGCCTGGCGGCCAGCCTGCGCATCCTGTTCAACACCAATTCCGCCGTGTTTTCCGACATGTCGGGCCGGGTGTCGCTGGCCTTGCGCCAGCTGGTCGAGGCGGCGGGCGCCGAAGGCTCGATCCGCAACGACGTCGACGCCTCCGATGTGCTGCATGCGCTGGGCGGCATCTATTCGGCGCCCGACACCAAGGACTGGCGCGACCGCTCGCGCCGGCTGGTCAAGCTGCTGATGGACGGGTTGAGGTTCGGGGCAGGGAAGAGGTGACCTAGCGGCTCAAGCCGAACCATCGACCGCATAGAACGGAAACGCGCCGGGCAGCCCGCTTGCCGCCATTTCGCCACGCTCCTCGAACCGCAGGCCGGAGCCGACCACGAGATCGCGCACCGTCCTTGATGCGATGATTTCGCCCGGCCGCGCATGGTCAAGCAGACGCGATGACAGTTCGATCGCCGCGCCTGAAAATTGATGGCCCCGCTGCTCGCACTCGCCGATATGCACCGCCGAGCGGACCTCGACACCGGATTGCCGCAAGCGATCGCGGATGGCGATCGCGCACTGGATCGACCGCGTTGGCCGCTGGAACACCGCGAGCACCTTGCCGTCCGATCGGCTGATCTCTCTGCCTTCGGCCGCGAGGAGTTCGCCACGGAGCGCTTCGGCGTGCCGCTCGGCCGGGTCGATGCCGAAAGGCGAGCCCGTCATATCGAGGGACAGCACCGACACAAGCAGCCGTTCGCCTGGGGCCGCCGGCAAGGCGCCGGTGACGAAAGCCTGGATCTCGTCGACGATCCGATCGGAATTCTCGCCCCAGATGACGTGGTCGCGGCCGGCGAACTCAATGTATCGGGCGCCCTCGATGTGCGTCGCCAGGTAACGTCCTTCTTCCCGCTTCACCCAGCCGTCGCCAGTCGTCTGCATGATCAGTGTCGGAACATGGACAGCAGGCAGAATGTCGCGAACATCGATTTCGGCTCCCCAGCGCCACAGGGCGATCGCGTCGGCGGGCGAGGCAGAATTCCTGAGATAGGCGGCGAACCATTCTGTCTCGAACGTGTCGCTCATCAGACTGGGCGCCGCGTTGCTCATATCCGCCGCCGCTCCCCATTCTTTCTCGACGATCGCCAGATCCTCTTCCACCTGCTCGCTTGTCTTCGCCCACGGATAGTCTTGTGACCACCTGCCGCGGGCGTAGGCCCCATTGAGCACGAGTGCCGCTGTGCGCTCGGGATAGGTCGCCGCGAACAGCATGCACATCGGGCCGCCCTCGGAGCTGCCGAAAAGCACCGTGCGCTTCGAGCCAACCGCATCCAGCACTGCCCGCACATCTTCCATCCGCTCTTCCAGGGTCGGCAGACCGACATTGCGGTCCGAGAGCCCGGTGCCGCGTTTGTCCATGCGGATTAGGCGCGAGAAAGTGCCGAGCCGCCGGTGCACATGCGAAAGCCGCGGCGAGCCCCAGGCGTGGTCGAGGTTGGAGACCCATCCCGGCACATGGATCAGGTCGACCGGACCGTCGCCGGTCACCTGATACGCGATGTTGATCCCGGCCGATTTGACATAGTGGGTCGGGGGGGCTGCGAGTTCGTGGCTGAAGCCGGTAGCGTCATCCGCGTCAGTCGTGGGTGGCCGTGCCGGCGCCATTGTGCGGCGTGTGCGCAGCGTCTCGAACAATTGCCGCGTCTCCGGCTCCGGCTGCAGCTTGAGATCGCGTAGAAGCGCGGTGCGGCAGTGCTCATATTGCTTCAGCGCGAGATTGGTCCTGCCTTGCGCCGCATAGGCGCGCATCAGGGCACGGTGGACATCCTCCCTCAACGGGTCCATGGCCAGCAGGCGCGCCGCCGCGCGCACGCATGCGGCAGGATCGTTCGTCGCTGCATAATGCGCGACGAGCCTGTCGAGCGCCGCGACGGCCAGTGCCCGCAGCCGCTCGCGTTCGATCCTCAGCCAGTCCTCGAATGGCTCCTCCTTCAGGCCGAAGCCGTCGAGCAGGTCGCCGCGGTAGACATTGAGCGCCAGTTCGAGGTCTTCGGGTGCCGGGCTGGCGACCAGCGCCTCGAACCGCGCGACGTCGAAATCAAGGCCGTCGAGATGCAGAGCGACGCTGTTGCCATCGGTGAGGAAGCGGCCGCCGCCGCACGTCTGTATGGCCTTCCTGACAGACGATACCGCTTGCCGCAGGCTCATTCGCGCCTGCGCCTCGCTGTTGATGCCCCAGAGCAGGGTCGCCAGCTTCTCGCGCGACTGCGAATGCCCCGACTGCAGCGCGAGATAGGCGACCATCGCACGCGCCTTGCGGCTGATGGCTGGAACCGTGGCCCCGACGCCGGCAAAGTCGAAACCACCCAGCAGGTGAAGATAAGGTCCGGTCATCGGATCCGCCACGGTCACAGCGCGACGACGATCCGCTCAAGCTCACTCCATTTCAACACTTATTCCGCCGCCGAGGCGCTTTTCACGATTCCATCACGCAGGTTCCCACGCGTTGCTCACGGCGCTTGAGGAGATTGTTCGCACTGGATCTCTTTTCGCAGGAGGATACCGTGCATCACCCTGGCCCGACCGAGTGGCCCATCTGGCATGACGACCCCGGGCGCGACCGGCAGGAGCTTGGCGCACCATCGCGTCACGATATTGCGCTGGCCCGCTATCTCGAAACACAACAGGCCCATCGGGCATTGGCGGCTCGCAGACTCGATCCGGCGGCGGTCGTGGCCTCTGCACTGGCAGCGTTCGTCGGCCGCGTTTTCCGTGCAGCGCTGCGCCGAATTGTCCGGCTGGCCAACCAATGCGGTGCGTGGACGACGTCCGCTTGACTCTATCCAAGGCCCATGCGCAATTCAGCAAGACCCTCTGGGGTCGTTAAGCGCGGCGCCTTTTGTTGACGATCTCACCCAGACCAACCGCCGCCGCCCCCGCCTCCGCTGCCGCCGAGAGAAGGAATCACGGGCGGTTTTTGCGGGGTCTCCTCAGCCGGCTTGATTACTTTGCCGGTGGCCGCCTTCTTGTATCTGACCACCTTTGGCTGCGGCGCTACGCGAACCACCTTGCGGTGTTTCACCGGCGGTGCCGGCTCGAACATCGGCGACACCGAGGTGCAGCCCATGAGCCCGGCCAGAACGCCGGATAAAATTGTCCCGATGAATGCCTGCTTCAATGCCTTGCCCACCATGGCCTCCTTTGTTCAGAACAAATCCCGACGCGGATTGGCTTCTTCCCAGACCCCCCGGGCCGCGTTGACCAGTTGCGTGTCCAGCGAACCGGACGGGGGGATCTTCGACTTGAGCTCTTGACGCAGCACGTCCAACGCTGCCGTTTTCGGCTTGGCGCCGAACTGCGCCAGGCCCTTTTTGGCATCCGGCAGCTCCTTGCGGAAATCGAGCGCGACGGCGAATGCCAGGAAGCGCACGGCGACAGCCTGATCGGCCCTGTCGCCTTTCGCCATTTCGAGCGCCGCGCGATCATAGGCGCTCGACGGATCGCCGCGCGTGGTCGCCAGTTCAAACAGTCTTTGCGCTTCCGCCGGGTCCTGGCGCACACCAGCGCCGTCCCTGTACATGCGGGCGAGGCTGCCCGGAGCGTAGGGCTGGCCAAGATCGGTGGCCTGCTGGAACAACGCCTGCGCCGTCTTCGGATCCTTGTCGATGCCCTGGCCGGCCAGGTAATTGCGGCCGAGCAGGTTCATCGAATACATGTCCTGGCGCTGCACCCCCGCTTGCAGGAAGGCGACGGCGCGGGCCGGATCGGCAGGCACGCCATTGCGGCCCTCGGTGAAGATGGCGGCAAGATCGTTCATGGCATAGGTGTGCCCCATGGCCGCCGCCTTGAGCAGCAGGTCGAGGCCCTTGGCCGTATCGCGGTTGACGCCATAGCCATTGAACAGCGCGCGTCCCCACGAGGTCATACCGTAAGGATCACCCTTGTCGGCGGCAGCCTTGTAGAGAGCGTTGGCCTGGGTGCGGTCTATGGTCGTTCCGGTTCCGGTTGCGTTGAGATAGCCGAGTTCGAAGACGGCGCGCACATGGCCTTTCTTGGCGGCGTCCTCGATGGCTGACCTGGCCTCGCCGACCCTGCCTGCCGCAAGCAGGGCGCGGCCGAGCTCGTAGTGGAAGCGGGCGACGTCTGGATAGGTTTTCACGGCCGCCTCGCAGGCTGCCACCGCACCGGCGCCGATCTCGTTCGGCAGCAGGCCGGGCACCACCCCTTGCAGGTCGAGAGGCTCGCCGGCGGCGGTATCGCAGGCATCGACCGTCGGCGACAGCTTCATTGTCGCCGGCTTAGCCGAGCTGCTGTCGGCCCGGATTTCGAAGCCGACCTCGACCGGCGCGCCGGCGCCGATCTGCGGCTCGTAACGGAGATGGTCGACTTCACCGGCCAGAAGGCTGGATTGCGGCGACAAGGTTCGATCAGGCAATGACAGCGTTCCCGTTGCCGGATACCCCGTGACCTTCAGGCTGACCGCCGGATCGTCGGTGGGGAAATCCAGATTGAGCGCGACCGGGCCGACGCCGACGGGAATATCAAGCTTGCGGTTCTCGATCGCTTCGGCAGCGCCGGTGATGTGGATGCCGCGATCCAGCACCTGCTGCTTCTGCTCGGCCTCGAGCGAAGCCATGATCTGCTGACCCGCCGCACCTTCGCCGCTCTTGACGCGGAACACGAGTATGCCCTGGCTCCCGCCGCCCCAATTGTCATGCGTGGCATAGGCCAGCATATCCACCTCGTCCTGCGTGGCGGCGCCTTTGGGGATATCCATCTGCAGGCGCGGCAGGTCCTTGCCGGCGATCGGTTCGCCCACCGCGACGTCTTTGCCGTCCAGCACCAGACGGCCCATTGCCGGCGGACGTTCGATGCTGACGCTGATAGCGCCGCCATCGACATCGACCGGCTCCGGCAGGCCGAGAGCGACAGGACCGACCCCCGAGAGCACTACCTTCTCCAGCACTGGCGGCAGCGAAGGCCGGTTGTTGCGGCGCACCAGCACCACGTCATCGATCAGCGAGGAATTTTCCCAGGGCACCTGCATGCCGTTGGTGGCCTGCACGACATCGCGGCGCACCGCCGACATGACCGTGCGGATCTCCTGGTTCGGCGCCAGCGCGCGCCGCGAAAAGGCCGATGAAAACGGGCTGAGATCGCCGCTGCCGTCATAGGCGACCGCACCTGGTTCGGTGGCGAAGGCAATCAGCGTGTTGAGCGAGCTTCGCACCTGCGCCAGCCCGGTATTGCCGGCGGTGACAAGCTGGTCGCGCAGCCAGTAATTGTTGCGCGGGAAGGGGTTGTTGCGGCAGGCATCGAGGATGATCACCTGGATCTTCGACTTCGAGCGCAACTGCTCCAGCACGTCGTTGAGCTTGATGGCCTGGACCTCGATATCGGCCGCCTTCTTCAACGAGGCGTCGACCGGTATCAGGAAATTCTCGCCGCCGATCTGAAAGCCGTGCCCGGAATAGTAGACGACGGCGAGATCGGCGCCGTCGGCGGCGGCCAGATAGTCCCGGAACTGGCCTTCGAACTGCTGCTTGGTGAGATTCTCGGCGACGAAAACCTCGAAGCCCGCCAGCCGGAACGTGGCCGATACGTCCTGGGCATCCTTGGCCGGGTTCTTCAATGCCGGGATGTTGCGGTATTCGGAATTGCCGATGACAAGCGCGACCCTTCGATCGGCGCAGGCCTCGAAGCTTGTGAGGCCGGCAAGGATGAAGGCCGCGATGAATCCGCAAAGTCGGAGCATGACAAAACTCCTGGTCGCGGCCTGACGCCGACGAGAACACCGCTTGCGGCATCAAGGTCCGTTGAGAGTATGCAACCTGCCACAGCATAAAGTGAAAGGCCCGTCACCGCCAGACCATGGCAGGCGATTTCTTTCGGCGTTGACCGACCGCAGGGTGCAAGTAGCACGCGCTTCACGAGCAGGTATGTGACAAGTCTCACAGTTCGAAATGCCTGGTGCCGGCGGCTGCGCGCCTATTCCTTGAAGAGCAATTCCTTGTCGTTCGAATATTTTACCAGCAACGGAATGCTGGCGCCGCCGATAACGGGGCCGAGATGGCCAAACGTCCCCTCGATGACGGAGAACGGCTCGGGGCGATCGACAAGGATCCGTGCCAGCTTTCTGCGCATGGCCTTGGCGATCTCCTTGCGCACGCCATTCGGTATGGCGCCGTCGATCACCACATTGTCGATGTCGAGCAAGGCAACGGCACTGCGGGCGGCATAGGCAAGCCCGTCCGAAACCTCATCGATCCACGCGGTGAGCGGCTCTCCAAGGTCGCCCCAGTCGTCGGGCGACGACCAGATGCGGCCGGCGCTCTCGTCCCGATTATCCTGGTCGTTGAGCTTGCCGGCCAGCGAATGCAGCGAAGCGACGCGCAGCAGCGGGGTCATCCGGTCGCCCTTGCGCCCCGGCGCGGGCACCGGCATGTCGCCCAGCGCCCCGGCCAGCTTGTTGCGGCCGGGGAACAAGTGATGATCGAGCACCAGGCCGCCGCCGATGAAGTGCCCGACATAGGCATAGAGAAAGTCGGCGCGCGATCCGCCGGCGCCAAACATCAGTTCGGCCGCGGCCGACACCGTGGCGTCGTTGTAGAGGAACACCGGCCAGTCGAACGCCCGGTCCAGTTCGGCGCGAATGTCGATTTCCCTCCAGGCATCCAGCCTGCTCGCCGGCACCGCGCCCTCTTCGCTCAGGTTCCACTGATGGAATGGCGAGGCGATGCCAAGACCGGCGATGCGGTCTTGCTCTATCGATCTGTGCTTGCGGCACATGCGCGCGATGGCGCCCTTGGCGAATTTCATCACCTCGACGGGCGTCGGATAGTCGAACAGCGTGCGTTCGAACGCCATCACGTCGCCGACGAAATTGACCAGGGCGACATCGGCGCTGCGATGGTCGACCTTGAGGCCGAAGGCGTACGCGGCTTTCGGGTTCAACGCATAGGGAACCGAGGGTTGCCCCAGCCGTCCGCGCAAAGGCTCCAGGCGCAGCAGCAGCTTGTTGTCGGCGGCGCGGTTGACGATGGTGGTGATGGTTTGCGCGGCCAGCCCCGTCAGCCGCGTCAAATCGGTCTTGGCCAGCTGGCCGTGCCGGCGGATCAGCGAGACGATCAGGCGTTCGTTGTAGATGCGGCTCTCGGCCTGCGTGGTTCCGCCGCTGCGGCCCTCGGCGATCTTTTCGAGACTGAAGAAGCTGGTGCCGGTCACGCTTTCCCCTGCGCAAGGAGGTTGGCCGCAAGGCGAGCCGATCAAAGCGCTGACGTAGCAATGCGGGCACGGCAAGGCAACACTTAAATCCACCCGATGGAAAAATGTAGTTGACGCCGGCCGGCCTGCTGTCGTTCAAAGAATGCAAGCCTGGAGGAGCAATGCCGTGACGCAGACCCGGACAATCATGTGCTTTGGCGATTCCAATACCTATGGCGCCATTCCCACCCTGGCCCGCGTCGGACGGCGCCGCTTCACGCCCGACCGGCGCTGGCCGGGCATCATGCGCCGCCAGCTCGGCAGCGGATGGGATGTGATCGAAGAAGGGCAGGGCGGGCGCACCACCGTGCACGACGATCCGATCGAAGGTCTCCACAAGAACGGGCTCAAATCGCTCCCGGTGTGCCTGGAAACGCATATGCCGCTCGACCTCGTCATCCTCATGCTCGGCACCAACGATCTCAAGCATAGGTTCTCGGTAACGCCGAACGACGTCGCTGATTCCGTTGAGATTTTGGCCAGAATTGTCCTGCGCAGCGAAGCTGGCCCCGCAGGCGTGGCGCCCGCGGTCCTGATTGTGGCGCCGCCGTCGATGCTGGAGGTCGACTGGTTCGGTCAGATGTTCCTGGGCGGTGCCGCAAAGTCGATGCACTTTGCCGGCTTGTTCCGTGATGCCGCCCGGCGCGCCGGCGCCGCGTTCTTCAACGCCGGCGATGTCGTCGAGTCGAGCGCGGTAGACGGCATTCACCTCGACAGCGACGCGCATCGCGTGCTCGGCACGGAATTGGCCAAAGTCGTCCAGTCGCTGATCGGCAAGGCGTGATCGCGTGGGCGAGTCACCCGACTATCTCTGATTAATTAATTCCACTGGAAAAAGTTTTGACTTGCGAGCGGGAAGGTGGGTATCTGGGGAGACTGGGAAGAGTAGCGACCGCGAGGCTTGCGATGCGCGGCAACAATCAACGACAGGGAGGAAGTAAAATGCGATCTGACAGGAACATGATGCTGGCGACGCTGCTCGGCGTTGCCGGTGTGCTCGCGGGCGGTACCATTCTGGCAAGCGCGCAGGACGGCCCGGCCGGGCTCACCAAGCCGGCGGTATTTGCGCCGTTCGATCCGAAGGCGCCGGCCTGCAGCCCACCGCCCGGCCTGAACAAGGTGCTGGCCTTCGCGCAGGACAACGAGCGTGAATTCATGCAGGGCGTCGACCGCGGCCTGGCCGCCGCCGCCAAGGATCGCGGGCTGGAATATCGCCGCGCGCTTGCCAACAATGACGCCGCCAAGGGGGTCGAGCAGGTGCAATTGTTTCTCGCCTCCAAGATCGGCGGTCTGGTGGCGGCGCCCGTGGACCCGGCCTCCATGAGCCGCAGCCTGCAGGAGCTTATCTGGTCGGGCGCCTATGTCGGCACCATCGTGCCGCCGCCGGCCACCTCGCTGCTCAACGCGCCGCAATATGAGACCGGCAAGGTGCTGGCCGAAGCGGCCGCGGCCTACATAAAGGACAAGCTCGGTGGCAAGGCCAATGTCGTCATCCTGTCGCATGACAGCATGGAATTCCTGGCGCCGCGCTTCGCCGCCATGCGCGACATCTTCAAGGCTATGCCAGGCGTCACCATCGTCGCCGACATCTCACCCAATCCCGTCAACAAGGAAGGCGGCTTTGCCACGATGAGCACCATTCTCCAGGCCCATCCCGACGTCGATGTCGTGCTCGGCGCCGACACGGTCGTGCTCGGCGCGCTGGCTGCCCTGGAAGCGGCGGGCAAGGCGCGGCCGGACCAGTTCCTTGGCGGCATCGACGGCGAACCGGAGGCCGTCGCCGCGATCAAGAAAGGCGGCGGTCCCTACAAGGCAAGCATCAGCCTGGCGTCGCCGGTCTTCGCTTATGCCATGGGCCAGCACGCGGCCGACTGGCTGGAGGGCAAGAGCATCCCGCAGGCGATGGATATCCTGCCAGTGGCGCTGACCAGCGACTACATGGCCCAGTACGAGGCCGACGTGGCCGATCCGGCCGCGGTCTACAAGGACCCGAAGCGCCGCGACATCTATCTCAGGATGTACGGCAACATCTGCTACGATACGCGCGACCAGTATGTGAATTTCCCCTGGTCGTCCGAGGCAAAGTAGCGCCCGTTTTTCCCGCGATACGGGCGGGTTCAGCCTGACCTGAAACCGCCCGCTTCAGCAGAGGCAAGCATGAGCACAGACAGCCTTCGAACGGGGACGACACCGCTGCAAACGGGCCGGTTTTCATCCTTGCTGCCGGGCGTCAAGGCACCGGGCGAAGCGTCTGGCCGCATCGGGCTGGCGCTGGTCGCGCTGGGCTTGATCGTCGCCTTCTCGCTGTTGAACAAATCGTTCTTCAGCCTCGACAATTTCGTCGTCATTGGCGTCAACTCGACCTCGATCCTGATCGCCGTGCTCGGCACCTCCGCGCTGCTGATCGCCGGCTATGTCGACCTCTCCATCGGCAGCATGGTCGCCTTGATCGGCATAATCACCGCCAAGGTTGCAGTGGCGACGCAGAGCGCGCTGCTGGCGATCTGCGTCGGCCTGGGTCTCGGCCTCTTGCTCGGTCTGCTCAACGGTCTGCTGGTGCGCAGGCTGAGCATCTCGCCGTTGATCGTCACGCTGGCGATGCTGGCGCTCTATGGCGGCCTTGCCTTCGTCGTCTCCAGCACCGCGGTCTATGGTTTTCCCGAGGCTCTGCTCGAATTGGGGCGGGGCAAGATCTTCGGCATCCAGTACACCGTGATCATCGCCGCGCTGGTCTTTGTGATCGGAGCCTTTGTTTTGACCAGCACGGTCACCGGCTTGAGGCTCTACGCCATAGGCGGCGACCCGCGCGCAGCCGAACTCTGCGGCATTCCGGTGGGGCGCACGGTGGTTGGCCTCTACGCCGCCAATGGCTTGCTGATCGGCCTGGTCTCGGTTCTGATCGCCGGTCGTCTCGGCAGCATCACGCCGACCATCGGCGTTCGCTTCGAGCTCGACGTGCTCACCGCCGCGATCCTCGGCGGCGTTGCGTTTTCCGGCGGCTCCGGACGGCCGCTCGGCATCGCCATCGGCGTTGCCACCATCGGCATCCTCAATGCAGGACTGATCTTCGTCGGCCTGCAATCATGGTGGCAATCCATTTCGGTGGGAAGCATGCTGTTGCTGGCGTTGGTGGCCGACCAGGCTGCGATCGGTTTTCGCGGCCGGCGCGCTCGGGCGGCCGCGACCAACTTCACGGTGGCGGACAATGGTGCCGTCGCCTCGGCCGGCCCTGCCGTGACGGCGGGCAATGGAGAAGCCCCGCATCGTCCGGCATTCTCGATTGCCGGCGCCCGCAAATCCTACGGCGCGCTGACGGCATTGGAAGAGGCGAGTTTCACGGTCGGCAAAGGCGAGATCGTCTGTCTGCTCGGCGACAATGGCGCCGGCAAGTCGACGCTGGTGAAGATTATTTCGGGCGCCATCCAGCCCGATGCCGGCGCGATGACCCTCGAGGGCCAGCCGATTTCCTTCAGGAGCCCGCAGGATGCACGCGGCGCCGGCCTGGAGACGGTCTACCAGGATTTGGCGCTCTGCCCAAACCTCAGCGTCGCCCACAACATGATCCTCGGGCGTGAGGAAACGCGGCGTTGGCTCGGTGTCTTCCCGGTTCGCGACGACCGAAAGGCCGCCGAGCAGTGTCGTGCCCGGCTTGCCGCGCTGGGCGTCACGCTTCGCGACGAAAACGTTCTGGTGCGCTCGCTGTCGGGCGGCCAGCGGCAGTCCATCGCCATTGCCCGCGCGCTTGCCGATCACGTCAAGCTGATCTGCCTCGACGAGCCCACCGCCGCGCTCGGCGTCAAGCAGACCGCGCAGGTCGTCAAGCTGATCCGTTCGATCGCCGCCAGCGGCACCGGCGTCATCCTGGTCACGCACGACCTGTCGACGGTCAGGGCGCTGGCCGACAGGATCGTCGTGCTCAGCCTCGGCAGGGTGGCTTACGACGGCTCGGCCAGACAGCTGACCGCCGATCAGCTCTGGGGCCTGATGGCAAGCGGGACGCTGGCGCCGGCCGCTGGGTAGGAATGCCGATCGCAGGATCTAAAGCTCGAGGCAGACCTTGCCGAAATGCCTTTGCGCTTCGTAGTGCCTGAAGGCGGCGGCGATATCCTGCAGTGGAAAGCTGCTGTCGATGACGGGCTTCAGGCGGTTGACCTCTATCGCACGGATCATTTCCTGCTGGTCGGCTTTGCTGCCGATGGAAATTCCGCTGATGCGGATCTGGTTTGAAAACAGCGCCGGGATTGAAACTTCTGCTGCAAAGCCGGTCAGGACGCCGATGAGTGCGATATGCCCGCCTGTCCGGCAGGCCGTTATCGACTGCGCCAGCGTCGCCGGTCCGCCGACCTCGATCACATGATCGACGCCGCGTCCGTCCGTCAGTTCCTTGGCCCTGCCGCCCCACTCCGGCACCGCCTTGTAGTTGATGACGCTGTCGGCCCCGAGTCGTCTGAGCTTCTCCAGCTTCTCTTCATCGGACGACGTGGCGATGACCCTTGCGCCGGCGGCCTTGGCAAATTGAAGCGCAAACAATGACACGCTGCCGGTGCCAAGGATCAGCACCGTGTCGCCGGGCTTTACCTTGCCGCATGTCACCAGGCCGCGCCAGGCGGTGACGCCCGTGCAGGTCAGCGTTGCCGCCTCGAGATGCGTATAGCCCGCCGGCGCCTTGGCGAAGGCCTGCGCCGGCATGCACACATACTCGCTGGCGAAGCCGTCGAAACTGTCTCCGGGAATGTCGCGGCTTGTATCGGATCTCATGTCGCCGGCCAGCCACCAGGGGTAGAAAACACTGACGACGCTGTCGCCCGGCTTGAACGTGTCGACGCCGTCACCGATCGCGATCACCTCGCCGGCGCCATCCGACAGCGGCACGCGGCCGTCGGCGAGCGGCACCTTGCCTTGTACGGCGAAATCGTCGCGCATGTTCAGCGCGCAGGCGCGAATCCTGACCAGCATTTCTCCCGGCCCAGGCCGGGGCTGATCCTCCTCGACCAGGTCGAGCTTGTCCAACCCGCCCGGCGCTCTCAGCCTAACCAGCTTCATTGTCTCTCTCCGACGTAAAGAGCGTTACCATGGCGGCGGCGGTCCAGCCTATCGCCGGACCGGCTGACCGGAAATCACGCGCAGCCAGGGCGCCAGATGGACGGCGCTCATCAAGAGATACATCAGCGGCATGCCGGTGAGCGGGGAGGCATCGGCCCCCAG
This sequence comes from Mesorhizobium sp. LNJC405B00, assembly GCF_000502615.1. NCBI lineage: Bacteria > Pseudomonadati > Pseudomonadota > Alphaproteobacteria > Hyphomicrobiales > Phyllobacteriaceae > Mesorhizobium > Mesorhizobium sp. LNJC405B00. The sequence continues at coordinate 92,929 of NZ_AYWC01000009.1, forward strand.
GCACGACATGACGCCGTCGCCAGCGTGAATGCAGGTAAGCAGCGCCATCACGGCGAAAACAGGGGCCGCGGCGAGGCACAGCCACTCGGCGGTGCGGAGAGAAACTGCATCGGAGCGTTGAGGGACCTCACTGCCGGTGCCTGTGCCGATATCGCTCATGGTCGTAATCCCTTGATGATCAATGCCTGGGTTCCTGTCCCGTGCCGGACAGGAAACCAAGCCGGATGGGGGCCGCTCCAGGTCCTTACTTGCCGTCCTTGTTGCGGAACGCGGCTTCGCCGGCCGCCGACACTTCCTCCCACGTCTTGTCGGGTGCGGCGTCGTAATTGTCGTGCCAATTCCACCAGCTGTAGAGCTCGGTCTGCGGATAGCCTTCGGGCGAATCCTCCCAGATTTCCTGGCGGCCGAGCGGCGTTGCGTCGAGGTAGCTCCAGGCCGTGCCCATCTGCTCGTCGCCGCGGTTGTTGATGAAGTAGGTGCGATACACTTTCTTGCCGTCCTGGATGAACACGTTGTGGCCGTGCCATTCGTCGACGCCGAAATCCTTGTCGAAACTGTCGGTGATTGTGTACCAGGGCATCTCCCAACCCATCCGCTGCTTCAAGCTGGCAATGTCGGCCTGCGGCGCGCGCGAGGCATAGGCAAGCGTGGTGTTGCGGGCGTTGAGATGGGCGAGATGGCCGACCTGGTCGGCGCCGAGCGAACAGCCGCGGCAGGCATGTTCGGGCCAGCCGTGGACGCCGGGTTCGTAGAAGGCGCGGTAGACGATCAACTGGCGCCGGCCCTCGAACAAATCGAGCAGGCTCACTTTGCCGTTGGGACCTTCAAACACATAGGCCTTGTCTACTTCCATCCATGGCATGCGCCGGCGCTCGGCCGACAGCGCGTCCCTGGCGCGCATCGTTGCCTTTTCCTTCACCAGCATCTTTTCGCGCTCGGCTTCCCATTCTTGCCTTGAAACGACCGGTGGGGTCTTCATTGCCACGTGCTTGGTCATTGCTTGCTTCCTTTGCCAGTTGTTGAGCCGTTGTGGCTTGTCGTTGCCTGTTGATCGTGAGGCAGGCTAGGGCCGCGAGGCGGCGAGGGCGGAGTTACAAATGTGACGGCATTTGCAGGCGGGCCACCGCAGCAGGGGTGGCGAGGCCGCACGGTGGGTTCGAAGTCCTCGGAAGCAGGCATGGTCGGTTTTTCCTTATTGAGAAGCTTAACATGACTAGCTGAGATGCTCAGGCTAGCGAATGCGAATATTGCCGTCAACGCAGGCCTGGGCGTCTTCAACCAGTCCAGATGGCTAGGTCGCCGTCCCCTGCTTGCTGCTTGGCGGCGGTGACTTAAGTTACGCCGGTAAGGGGAGCGGTGGGAGTTACAAATGTGACGGGATTTGCATGGACTCGCTGATCACCGCGGCAGGGCTGGCGCTGGCGGCGGGCAACCCGCTGGCGGCACTCGACCGCGTCGCCTTGCGCGAGGATGCCCCGGCGCTGGCGTTGCGCGGCATTGCCATGGCGCAGCTCGGCGATCTCGACCGCGCCAAAGTACTGTTGCGTAGGGCCGGCCGTGCCTTCGGTCCAAAGGAGGCGGTGGCGCGCGCCAGATGCGTTGTCGCCGAAGCCGAGATCGCGCTTGTTTCGCGTGATCTCGGCTGGCCATCCAAGGCGCTCGACGCGGCGCGGTCGACATTGGAAAAGCATGGCGACCGGCTGAACGCGGCGCATGCCGGGCATCTCAAGGTGCGCCGCCTGCTTCTGATCGGCCGCCTCGACGAAGCTGAAGACGTGCTGGCTGGGCTCGATCCGTCGCCGCTTCCGCCGGCCTCACGCGCCGCGCATGAACTCGCGGTTGCCGGCATCGCCATGCGGCGCCTGAAGACGAAGGCCGCGCGCGCAGCCCTTGAGTGGGCGCGCCATGCCGCCCGCCGGGCCGGCATTCCGGGTCTCATGGCGGAGGTCGACAGCGCCTTCCTGGCGCTGGAGACGCCGGCGGCGCGGCTGATCGCAGGCGGCGAGGAGCATCCGCTGTTGCTCGAAGAGGTCGAGGCGCTGCAGGCGTCACGCGCGCTGGTCGTCGATACGTTCCGCTATATCGTGCACAAGCAGGAAGCAACGATCTCGCTGGCAACGCGGCCGGTGCTGTTTGCGCTGGCGCGCGCGCTTGCCGAAGCCTGGCCGGCGGATGTGCCGAGGGCGACGCTGATTGCCCGCGCCTTTGGCGGCCGGCATGCCGATGAATCGCATCGCGCCAGGCTGCGGGTCGAGATCGGCCGGCTGCGCGCCGAATTGCGGCCGCTGGCGGGCATCGGCGCGACCAGCCAGGGCTTTGCGCTAAAGCCGCGCGAAGCAGGCTCCGTGGCGGTGCTGGCGCGGCCGATCGAGGAGCGGCACGCCGCGGTGCTGGCCTTCCTGGCCGATGGTGAATCCTGGGCCAGCTCGGCGTTGGCGCTGGCGCTGGGCGCCGGACAGCGCAGCGTACAGCGGGCGCTCGAGCAGTTGGCCGAGACCGGCAAAGTGCAGTCCTTCGGCCACGGCCGGGCGCGGCGCTGGATGACGCCACCGGTCGCTGGTTTCACGACCACCTTGTTACTCCCGTCGCCGCTGCCGAACGGCTAGGAAAGGTGACCATGATCAAGGACCAGGACATGAAACATTCAGCAGCGGAAATCCTGCGCGAATACGGGCCCTTTCCTGATGTCGACACCGTGCACGGCGTGAGCTTCGACGGACAGAATGTCTGGTTTGCGACGGGCGAGCGGCTGACCGCCTTCGATCCGGCAAGCGGCGAGACGCTGCGCTCGATCGATGTCGCGGCACATGCCGGCACCGCCTATGACGGCCGGCATCTGTTCCAGCTCGCCGGGGACCGCATCCAGAAGATCGACCCCGATACCGGCAAGGTGCTCTCCACCATCCCGGCGCCCGGCGGCGGCCGCGATTCAGGCATGACCTGGGCCGAGGGCACGCTCTGGGTGGGGCAGAACCGGGAGCGCAAGATCCACCAGATCGATCCCGAGACCGGGAAAATCCTGCGCACCATCGACTCAAACCGCTTCGTCACCGGAGTGACCTGGGTCGATGGCGAGCTCTGGCACGGCACCTGGGAAGGCGACCAGAGCGATGTCCGGCGCGTCGATCCGCAAACTGGCAAGGTGCTGGAACGGCTCGACATGCCGGCGGGGGTGGGCGTTTCCGGGCTCGAATCCGACGGCGGCGACCGCTTCTTTTGCGGCAGCGGCCCCGGCGGCATGGTGCGATCGGTGCGTCGGCCGAAGTAAGGCCGTCAATTATTGGGCCGGCAGCGTATTTCCTACGGTCATCCCGCCGAGATCATATCCCGGAGCCGTCGAGCAGCGGGACGTCTTCGCCTTGCCACGGACTTGGCATTGAAGCCCGGCTCAGATTGGCCGTCGGCAGCGGCATCCAGCATTTCAACTCCGGTTCGGGGTATTCGATCACCCGTCCTGGCGACGAATCGGAAGAGCGCCAGCCCTCCGTGCCGAACTGGTCGGCGCGCGACCAGTAAGCGAGGTCGACCTCGGCCGGCCCCTGTTCCGATGGCCTGACCGTGACCAGGATGCGGCTGCCGTCCTTGGGCGCGCTCGCCATGTGCCGCCAGCGATCGGGTTCGTCCATTCTCATGTCCTCCTGCACGTTGCAGGGATAGTCGCCGCGCTCTTGGCAGCGGTCAACCCGAACTTTGCCCAAGCACGAGATCTGTTTAGTACTCCCGCGCCGTCGGCCGAAACAGGATCTGGTTCATGTCGACCTCGTCGGGCTGGCTCACGGCGAACGCCCACATGGCCAAAGAATCCGGGTGCCGGGCCGCAACAGGAAAATCGAAGCCGGCATGTGAACGGGCTCACATGCCGCCACTGCAAGGAACGCTATGGGACGTCCGGCCATGACAGGGGTTTCGGATGACACTTGCAGATCTGTCTTTTTATCTCTTCACTATTTTCAATGGCTTGCGGGTGGTGTCCTACCTGCCGCAGATCGTGCGGGTGGCCCGGGACAGGCACGGGGCGTCGGCGATTTCCTACGCGACCTGGCTGTTGTGGACAGGCGCCAACGCCACGACGGGACTCTACGCCCACATCAATCTGAACGATCCCGCTCTGGCGGCGATCAACTGGCTGAACGCCGTATGCTGCGTGCTGGTCATCGCGCTCACCGCCTACAAGCGCCATCGCGCACGGCTTCCGGTTGAGGAAGCCGCAAGCCGGTCGGAAGCGACCGCTCTGATGGTCGACAATGTCTGCTGAAGATCACCGCGGCAGATTGCGCTTTTCGAGGCCGCTCTCAGACATGCACGGTGCCATGCGAAAGCTCGCCCTCGTCGCTTGAGATGAGGAAAGCGGCTGCGAGTAGGCCGACATAGAACAGCCCGACCATGCACACGACATAGATGCCTGGAACTGGGCCGAGCTGCGCCACGCGCGCGGCGTCGAGAAATGACGCGCCCAAGCCTATCGGCGACCCTTCGCGCTGCAGACTGGGCGTCGTGATCTTCAGCACCCACGCCAGCATCAGGATCGTGTACATGAAAATGTAGTTGCGGCGCAGCCGGCGCACCAACGCCGCGCGTTGCGAGATCAGGAAGCGCGGCGAACGCAGGCCTTCGCCGACGATGGCCAGCCAGTTGGAGGCGTAGTCGGGCTGCGGCGAGAAGATCTGCGCGAAATAATAGCGCTCGAACTGGCGCACCCTGGCCCGGTAGACGTCGAAGAAACGATAGCGCCGCGCCTCGATCCATAGCAGCAGCGTGGTCAGCAGCATGGCAAAGAGCAGCACCCCGTGATGGGCGCTGGGCGTCGAGAGTGAGACTGAGAGCATGGCGGCGACGACAGTAATCGCCCAGTTGCTGGTACGGTCCAGCCGGTCGCGCCAGCCGGCCATGCGGGCGATTTCGGCGCGGTGGAAATGCGACATGGTGGCCACGAATTCCGATGAGGTGAGCTTCAGCGCGAACGCATCAGAGGCCCGCGGCGCTGCAGCCGCTTCGTCGGTTTTCACGGTCTTGACCTGGGACATCCCTTGCCACGCGCCTCCCAACGCCATGGCCGGCCGAAACGACGCCGGTCATCCCCATCCGCGCAACGCGCAATCGGTTGAAAATGTTCCGTCGCCGGCCCGGGTCTCGGCGGTTTATCCGCAGTCAGATAGGCCCGTTATGCGATTCAGGTAATGAGGAACCTGCGGCGCGCCAAGGGAGCGTGGCGTGCAACCGATCTCGCCCGCAAACGTTATACCGGGCACGATGAGGGGGTGCATGTCCTTCGTGGTCAACCGGCGCCGGCCGGTCGCGCTTGCCGCGGCAGCTTTCGCATTCATGCCGGCCGCATCGTTGGCAGCCGAAAAGACCGGCATGTCCAGCGAGGGCATTTTCGTTCTCGAAATCCTCCTTCTGCTTCTCGTCGGCCGCGGCATCGGCGAATTGCTGGAGCGTCTCGGCCAGCCGGCGGTGATGGGTCAGCTCATCGGCGGCATCCTGCTCGGGCCATCGCTGCTCGGCTGGCTATTGCCGGAAGCAGAACGCGTGATCTTTTCAGGCGACGCCACCCAAAAGAGCATGATCAGCGCCATCGCCCAGCTCGGCGTGTTGATGCTTCTGTTGCTCACCGGGATGGAGACGGATCTGCGGCTGGTGCGCAGGGTCGGCCGTGCGTGCTTTTCCATCTCCGCCGCGGGCGTCGCCGTGCCTTTCGCGCTCGGCTTCACCGCCGCACAGTTCATGCCGGCCTCGCTGCTGGCCGACGGAACCGAGCGCATTGTCGCCGGTCTCTTCCTCGGCACGGCGCTGTCGATCTCCTCGGTCAAGATCGTCGCCATGGTGGTGCGCGAGATGAACTTCATGCGCCGCGATCTCGGTCAGATCATCGTCTCGTCGGCCATGATCGAGGACACGATCGGCTGGGTGATCATCGCCATCACCATCGGCATCGCCACCAAGGGGCGCATCGAGCTCGGCAGCCTTGCCTTCACCATTGTCGGCGTCGCCGCCTTCATGGGGTTTTCCTTCACGATTGGCCGCCGCATCGTCTTCGACGCCATCCGCTGGACCAACGATACGTTCCGCAGCGAATACGCCGTCGTCACCGTCATTCTCGCCATCATGGGCGCAATGGCGCTGATCACCGATCTGATCGGCGTCCACACCGTGCTCGGCGCCTTCGTCGCCGGCATACTGGTTGGGGAATCGCCGATCCTGTCGCGTCATATCGAAGGGCAATTGCGCGGCGTCATCATGGCGCTGTTCATGCCGGTTTTCTTCGGCGTCGCCGGCCTTTCGGCGGATCTCACCGTGCTTGTCGACCACGAGCTTGCGCTACTCACGGCCGCTTTGGTGCTGATCGCCAGCTTCGGCAAATTCGCCGGCGCCTTCATCGGCGCCGAGCTTGCCGGCATGAGCCGCAAGGAAGGCATCGCCGTCGGTTGCGGCATGAACGCGCGCGGCTCGACCGAAGTCATCGTCGCCTCTATTGGCCTGTCGATCGGCGTTCTGTCGCACAATCTTTTCACCATGATCGTGACCATGGCCGTCATCACCACGCTCGCCATGCCGCCGACCTTGCGTTGGGCACTCGGCCGCTTGCCGATGGGCGAGAACGAGAAGAAGCGTCTGGAGCGCGAGGAGATCGACCAACGCGGCTTCATCGCCAATCTGGAACGATTGCTGGTGGTGACCGATGAGGGCGTTGTCGGCCGCTTTGCCGCTTACCTCGCAGGAGTCGTGGGCGCCGGCAGGCCGACGACGGTGCTGCATGCCCGAGGCGAGGGGGAGGAGGCCGAGCCCGGCACGGATGCGAAGCTCGAGCCGATCGAAAAGGGTGCCGAGGACAGCCGCGAGGCCGCCAGGAGTTCGGACGAGGAGCTTGCCCGCGCGGCGCCTGTCACGCGGCGCCACGAGGCCGAGCTTTCGGCCGAAACGGTTGCCAAGGAGGCGCGCAAAGGCTATGGGCTGCTGCTGATCGGGCTCGGCCGCGCGGTCACGTCGAAAGGTGGGTTTGCCCGCCGCATCAACGAGATCGCCGGCGCCTTCGAGGGCCCGCTATGCCTGGTGCTGAAGGCGACCGGCGCCGGCCGCCAGATGCCAAGGCTAGGACCTGAAGGCGGGAAGATTCTGGTTCCGGTCAACGGCACCGCGATCGCCCGCCGGGGTGCCGAAATGGCGCTGGCGATTGCAGCGGTCACGGGTGCGCGGGTCAAGATACTTTATGTCGCGCGCGTCGGCCGCGACGAACCGCGCGACACTGTCTCGCATCGCCGCAGGGAGGCGGTGCTGAAGGATACCGTCGCACTAGCCGACCGCTATGGCGTCGAGATCGAGACGGCCATCCGCAGCCGGGCCGCCGCCGCCGATGCCATTGCCCGCCAGGCCGGCAGGGGGGCGGCGCTGATCGTCATGGGCGTGGCGCGGCGCCCTGGCGAGGAACTCTTCTTCGGCGAGACGACCACCGGCGTGCTGCAGCGCTGCCAATGCCCGGTGGTGCTGATCTCGGACGCCAGGCTCAGCCGCGACGACGAGGGCAGGGAAGAGCTGCGCTCGGGAACGGGGACAGGGTGATGAGTATTTCCCCTCGAGGGGAAATTTCGCTCATGCCGCCTGCAGCCTCTCTCGGCCGGGCTGCGGCGGGAAGGCGATGGCGATGCCGGCAGCACCGAGGCCGATCAGCGCCGAGCCGATGAACAGCCAGGAATAGCTGGCATAGGCGTCGAAGATCATGCCGCCGGCGAGCGGGCCGAACGACATGCCGAAGCTGGACAACAGGGTCGCGGCGCCAAGTATCGTGCCGATGATGCGCGGCCCGAAATAGTCGCGCGCCAGAACCGCATAGAGCGGCATGACGCCGCCATAGGTGGCGCCGAAGATGATCGCCAGGAGATAGAACTGCTCGAGATTGCCGACGGCGAGATAGGCGGCGATCACCACCGCCTGGATGGCGAGGCCCACGATCAGCACCGGCTTGGCGCCCAGCCTGTCGCCGAGCACGCCGTAGAGCACGCGCCCGCCAAGCCCGGCAAGGCCCTCGACGCTGTAGATCGACACGGCTGCCATCGGCGCCACGCCGCACGACATGGCATAGCTCACCATGTGGAAGATCGGCCCCGAATGCGCTGCGCAGCAGGCGAAGAAGGTCATACCCAGCACCAGGAATTGCGGCGAGCGCAGCGCCTGGCCGACTGACATGCCGGGGGCCGCGGCAGGCGCGGGCGCGCTGCCATCCGCTGCCGCGACCGCCGTCGACGGCTGGCGCACCAGGAAGACGGCCGGCAGCAACAGCACCCAGGCCATGATGCCGATATCGAACATGGCGGTACGCCAGTCGTAGGCGGTGATCAGCCAGCGCGCGAAGGGTGAAATGGTCATCGGCGCCACGCCCATGCCGGCCGAGACCAGCGACACGGCCAGGCTGCGATGGGTCTCGAACCAGGCGGTGGTCAGCGCGATCATCGGCGCGAAGAAGGCGCTGGCCGCCAGCCCGACGATGACGCCATAGCTCAGCTGGAAGACTAGCAGCGATTGGGCTCGGCTCGCCACCACCAGCGACAGGCCGAGCAGCACCGCGCCGGCAAAAACCACCGGGCGGGCGCCGACACGGTCATAGATGGCGCCCCAGGCGAAACCGCCTGCGCCCATCACCAAGAAATTCAGCGTCATGGCGCTGGAAATGCCGGTTCGCGACCAGTTGGTGTCGAGCGCCATCGGCTCGAGAAAGATCGCCAGCGAAAACATCGCGCCGAGCGCCACACAGGTCATCAGCGCGCCGCACGCGACGATCACCCAACGGTAGGAACTGTTCATGCTCTTCTCCCGAGATCGGTTTCGATGCGGCGCCACTCGCTCCAGCTCCGTTGCGCCGCTTGCGTCCGAAGGACGTTGGCGGGATTTCGAATCCGACAATCCGGTTGCATTTTTTATCCGGTCTGCGTGGAAGTCCATCCGGATATGACAAAAGCAGGTGTAAGGCTGCCAAAGCCGACAAATAGACTGCCGAATTGACGAGCCGCTCCGCGGCGCTAGCTTTGTGGTCTCGCGACGGGAGATATCGCTCATGGAACTGCATCGCGGCCGCCTCATCGACCACGTCCAGCTGGTGGTCAGGGACCTCAAGGCGAGCCGGCGCTTCTATGAAGCCGTCTTCAAGGTGCTCGGCATTCCGATCGGCGGCGAGGCCGAGGACTATTTCTGGGCCGACGAACTGTTCATCTCAAGCCTCGACAGCCGGGCGGCGAGGGGACAACTGACCGGGCGCCATCATCTGGCCTTCCAGGCCAGGGATAACGCCATGGTCGATGCCTTCTACAGGGCCGGCCTCGATGCCGGCGGGGCCGACAATGGCGCGCCGGGTGAGCGGCCCTACCACCCCGGCTACTACGCCGCCTTCCTGCTCGACCCCGACGGCAACAACATCGAGGCGGTGTTTCACGGGCCGGCAAAGCGAAGTGCCGCTTCGGTCGAGATCAATTTCTAGCGCAGGTTCACGAAGAGCGGGTTGCGGTGATCCGTCCGGAGTTCTCGCAAAAACAAAGAGTTGAAGCGGTCCACGGATTCAATCGCTGAACTGCTTCACATTGCCGGCGCGTAGCGGTTCACCACCATTCCGCAGGCATAGGCTTTAGAGCCGAGCAGGCGCAATTTCCGGAAGCCGCCACGGTCGAAAATCCGCTCGCCGTCGCCCAGCGCGGCCGGATTGATGAACAGTTGGAACTCATCGACCAATGCCGCTGCAATCAGCGCCGAGGCAAAGCCGGCGCCGCCGAATACCGCCATGTCGCCTTCACCTTCAGCTTTCAGCGCCTTGACCTCGCGCGGCAGGTCGCCGCTGGCAAGCGTCGTGCGCTCCCACCGCGATGCCGCGAGCTTGTCGCTCAGCACCACCTTGCGCGCCTCGACGATGCGCTGCGCAAAGGCGTAGAAGGGATCGCGCGGATAGTTTTTTGCCGCATTGCCCCAATGGGTTAGATAGCCTTCTTCGGCCATCTTGCGGCTGAGCAGAATGGTATCGATGCCGGCGAACACCGCGTTGAAATCCTGCTTCAAGTCGTCGTCCCACGGGCAGTTGGCGCCCCATTCCCAGAGCTGCCAGTGCTCATCGCCGGCCGCGCCGACAAAACCGTCGACCGACATCTGCATCTGCAGGATCAGTTTTCTCATCGTCGTTCTCCTGATTGAGCTCTGGTGTCACCAGCGCCAGGTCAGGCGGCGTTGGTTATTGCTTTACTTTCGGAACCATTGACACGAGAGAAAAATGATGTCAATAGTAAAGTGATCTATAAATGGAAGCATTGAGAATGTCGACCAGGGAAAGATCCGGCTGCCCCATCAGCCTGTCGCTCGAATTGCTCGGTGACCGCTGGACGCTGCTGATCATCCGCGACATGATTTTCGCGGGAAAAAGGCACTTCCGGGAGTTTCTGCTATCAGGCGAAGGCATCTCGTCGCGCACGCTGGCCGAGCGGCTGCAGACCTTGCAGGATGAGGGCATTGTCACCAGAAGCGACGACCCCACGCACAAGCTCAAGGCGATCTACAAGCTGACGGAGGCGGGCATCGACCTGTTGCCGGTGCTGGCGACGCTCGGCGCCTGGGGCAGCAAGTACCGCAACGCCGATGACGAGCTGGCAAGGATCGCCGACGAACTGGCCGCGGGCGGCGAGGCGGGCATGGAGCAGATAAAGAAGAAGCTGCGCGCCGAGCATATCGGCTAGCGAGCAAGGCCAGCCCTCCCTTCGGGCCGATGGCGGGCTAGATCGACACGACGTCGCGCAGCCTCACCCTTCCCATCCCGCAAATCGCTGTGGCCGGAGCCATGTCTGCTTCGGATTGCCATCGCCCGAACCACGGCCTCTTCCAGCCAGCGCGCGGTGGGGGGGGGCGGCATGCATGCCGATTGGGCCCCATGCCGCCATGCACGTAGAGCTCTTCGACCGCGGTGCGGCCGGCGACAGGCAGCCCGTCCGACAGCATGGGCGATTGCCGGGATAGACATTCGTCACCGGGGGTGAGCCGAGACCGGACAGGATGCGCAGCGTGCGCGCCGCGATGCGAAGGCGTCTCGGCGCTAGCGCGCCGATCCACCTTCTCCAACAAGGGGAGAAGGTGAGGCGCGCCTTGTCCCGCCTGCGCTTCTACACGTAGCCTAAGGAGCTAGCGGGAGGAGAATCGCTTGGACACCACTGTCGTTATTGTCGGCGCCGGGCCCGCCGGCCTTGCGGTCGGTGCCTGCCTGAAGCGGGCAGGAGTGGATTTCATCCTGCTCGAAAAATCGCAGGAGATCGCGCCCGCCTGGCGGCGGCACTATCGGCGGCTGCATCTGCATACGGTCAAGTCGTTCTCGTCGCTGCCGTTCCTGCCCTTTCCCAAAAATTATCCGCGCTACGTGCCGCGCGAAATGGTGGTCCGCTATCTCGACGACTACGCGGAAAAATTCGATCTGCGCCCGCGCTTCGGTGTGACGGTGAAAGCCATTCGCCTCGGGGACGGCGGTTTTCTGGTCGAGACAGGATCGGACAACCTCAAGGCGCGCCATGTCGTTATCGCCAGCGGTAACAATGCCGAGCCGATCATCCCCCGGCTCCCTGCCATCGAGGCTTTCAACGGCGAGGTGCTGCACAGCGCCGACTATACGCAAGCGGCGCCTTTTGCCGGCCGCTCGGTGCTGATCGTCGGCATGGGCAACACCGGCGCCGAGATCGCGCTCGACTTGGCGGAAAGTGGCGCGCGTCCGACCATTTCGGTGCGCAAGGGCGTCCACATCGTGCCGCGCCAGCTGTTTGGCGTGCCGATCCAGATGGTCGGCATCGCCAGCCGGCCAATGCCGCAGGCGCTGAACGACTGGATGTTTCCGATCATCCTCGATTTCGCGCTGGGCAAGCTCGAGAAATACGGCATCGTCAGGCCGAAGCAGGGCATCCTGCAACAGATCGACCAAGTCGGCCGCATCCCGGTCATCGACGTCGGCACGGTCGACGCCATCACCAAAGGCGCCATCAAGATCGCGCCCGACATAGCGGGCTTCACCGAGCGTAGCGCTGCGTTCACCGACGGCAGTCAGGAAAATTTCGACGCCGTCATCCTCGCCACCGGCTATCGCCCGGGCTACGAAAAGTTTCTGCCCGTGGAATTGCAGCCGGAGCGCAGTGGCGTCAACGCCCGCGCCTCGCAACTCGGCCTCTACCTCGTCGGCTTCTACAATCCGGTCACCGGTCTGCTCAGGGAAATTGGACGCGAGGCGAAGGCAGTGGCGGCCGACATTGCTCGGCGAGGCTGAAGGGGCGGCGTCGGCCAAGCTGCGGATCTCCCGCCTTGCGGGGAGATCGGCTATCCATCACAGCCGCGCCGCATCGCCCTCATCCAGCAGCCATTGCCGCACGGCTTGCGTCGGTTCTGGGTGCCGTTGCTTGCGCGGCATCACGACATAGAAATCGTGCGTCCCCCGCATCTCCGCGTTGATCGGCTGCACCAGCCGGCCGGCGGCAATGTCGGCGGATACGAGAAACCGGCTGGCCAGCGCGATGCCCTGGCCGGCAATGGCGGCGTCGATCGCGAGGCCTGTCTGGTTGAAGCGCATGCGTTTGGCCTCGGTGGCCATCCTCAGGCCGAGTACTATCTCCATGAATTCCGGCCACAGATTGTGCGAGTCGTGCAGCAGGACGTGATGCTGGATATCGGCCGCCGCGATCTCGTTCGCGCCGGTCGGCAGCAGGGCAGGGCTGCAGATGGCGATGATCTGCTGTGGAAACAAAAGATCCACCATCAGGCCGGCGCCGGAGGGCAGGCGGCCTTGCCTGACCGCAATGTCGACGCCATCGGCCTGAAAACTCGACAGGCTTTCGCTGGCCAGGATTCGCAAATCGACCAGCGGGTTGTGCGCGACGAACTCCGGCAGTTTGGGGATCAGCCATTTGGTGGCAAAGCTCGGCGTGACGCTGATCGTCAGCCGCGCCGGTTCGGGCCGCAGCAGCAAGGTGGCCTCCGAGATCAGCTCGAAGGCGCGGCGGATGTTGGGCATATAGGCGCGGCCCTCATCGGTCAGCGCCAGGCCGCGCGGCAGCCGGTCGAAGAGTTTTGTGCCGAGATCGGCCTCCAGCCCGCGTATATGCTGCGCCACCGCCCCTTGCGTCACGTTCAGCTCTTCGGCGGCGATGCGGAAGTTGAGATGACGCGCGGCGGCTTCGAAGGCACGCAGCGCATTCAATGGTGGCAGGCTCAGGAAGGCTTCAGGCATGCAGGAGTTTTTCTACAGCTTGATTTCAGGCTTTCTGGTTCGAACCAGATGGCAACACCGTTTATAGCATTGCTCGAAGGTCGGAAACATGGGCTTCAGAGTCCCGCCAACCCGTGCGAAGGAAAATCGAGATGAGTGTAGAAAAAGTAGCAGTCGTCGTCGCCGGTGGCAGCGGTATGGGCGCGGCGGCGGCCAAGCGGCTGGCGGCGGACGGGTTCAAGGTCGCGATCCTGTCGTCCTCCGGTAAGGGCGAGGCTCTGGCCAAGGAGCTTGGCGGCCTCGGCGTCACCGGCTCCAACCAGTCGAATGACGATCTGCAGCGGCTCGCCGACCTGACGCTCGAGCGCTACGGCCGCATCGACGTGCTGGTCAACAGCGGCGGCCACGGGCCACGCGCGCCGATCCTCGAGATCTCGGACGAGCAGTGGCACACCGGTCTCGACGTCTATCTGATGAACGTCATCCGGCCGGTGCGCATCGTGGCGCCGCAGATGGTCAAGCAGAAGGCCGGCGCCATCATCAACATCTCGACCGCCTGGGTGGTCGAGCCGAGCCCGATGTTCCCGACATCCGCCGTGTTCCGCGCCGGGCTTGCCGCCTACACCAAGATCTTCGCCAACACCTACGCCGCCGACAATGTGCGCATGAACAATGTGCTGCCCGGCTGGATCGACAGCCTGCCGGCCACCGAGGAGCGCCGCGACAGCGTGCCGATGCAGCGCTACGGCACGTCGGAGGAGATCGCCGCGACCATCGCCTTCCTCGCTTCCGAAGGTGCGGGCTACATTACCGGCCAGAACATCCGCGTCGACGGCGGCATCATCGGCGCGATCTGACCGCGCCTGTCGCCTTGCGTGAGCCGGCGCGTCACTCCTTCACCGCGCCGGTCATCGACGAGACATAGTGCTCGACGAAGAACGAATAGAGCACCACCACCGGCAGCGAGCCGATCAGCGCTCCCGCCATCAGCGCCCCCCATTCGTAGACGTCGGAGCGCACCAACTCGGTCAGCACACCCACCGGCACGGTCTTGTTTTCCGAGGACTGGATGAATGTCAGCGCGTAGATGAACTCGTTCCATGACAGGGTGAAGGCGAATATGCCGGCGGAGATCAGGCCCGGCACCGAGAGCGGCAGCACGATTTTGGTGAGGATCTGCCACCGGCTCGCTCCGTCTATCAGCGCGCATTCTTCCAGTTCGAACGGGATGGAGCGGAAGTAACCCATCAACAGCCACGTGCAGAACGGCACCAGGAAGGTTGGATAGGTAAGGATGAGCGCGAAGGGCGTGTCGTAGAGCCCGAGGTTGAACACCATTACCGACAGCGGAATGAACAGGATCGAGGGCGGCACCAGATAGGCGAGGAAGATGCCGAGGCCGACCTGCCGCGCCCCGGAAAACCGCAGCCGCTCGATCGCATAGGCGGCGAACACCGACGCCAGCAGCGACAGGAAAGTAGCGGCGGTCGAGATGATGATCGTGTTGAGCAGCCAGCCCGGATAGGAGGTCTCGAACAGGAGATAGCGGATATGCTCCAATGTCGGATGCACCACCCAGAATGGATTGAACTGCGCATAGTCGGTCATCTCGAGATTGGGCTTAACCGCCGTGATCGTCATCCAGTAAAACGGAAACAACAGCACGAAGACGAACACCAGCAGCGGCAGATAGACCGTCACCACGCGGCGCGGCAGGCTCTGCAGGTAGCCCATGCCGCCTTCGTCGATATCCCCACGTTTCGCCTTCCTTGTCGCGGCCGTCTTGACCATGTCAGTCTCCGCCGCCTTGTTGCCATTTGCGGCGTTGCAGGCCGAAATAGCTGAACAGGATCGCCGCCAGCAGGAACGGGATCATGGCCACCGCGATGGCCGCGCCCTCGCCAAGCTGGCCGCCGGAAATGCCGCGCTGGAAAGACAATGTCGCCATCAGATGCGTGGCATTCACCGGTCCGCCCCGGGTCAGCACGTAGATCAGCTGGAAATCGGTGAAAGTGAACAGCACCGAGAAGGTCATGGTGATGGCGATGATCGGCGTCAGCAGCGGCAGAGTCACATA
Organism: Mesorhizobium sp. LNJC405B00; assembly: GCF_000502615.1. NCBI lineage: Bacteria > Pseudomonadati > Pseudomonadota > Alphaproteobacteria > Hyphomicrobiales > Phyllobacteriaceae > Mesorhizobium > Mesorhizobium sp. LNJC405B00. The sequence goes on from NZ_AYWC01000009.1 coordinate 108,207, forward strand.
ACGAAACAACTGCCAGCGACTGGCGCCGTCGAGCGTGGCCGCCTCGTAGAGCGACTGCGGAATGGTCTGCAGGCCGGCGAGCAGCGTGATGGCGACGAAAGGAATGCCGCGCCAGACGTTGGCGGCGATAACCGAAGCGCGCGCATTCTCCGGATCGCCGAGGAAATTGATGCGGTGGTCGATCAGGCCCATTTGCTGCAGCGCCCAGGACAGGATGGAGAACTGCGAATCGTAGATCCACCAGAAGGCGATGGCTGACAGTACAGTGGGCACCACCCAGGGCAGCAGGACTATCGCGCGGAAGAACGATTTGAACGGCAGGTTTTCATTGAGGATGAGCGCCAGCCACAGGCCGAGCACGAACTTCAGGATCGAGGCGCTGACCGTGTAGAGCAGCGTGTTGAAGACGGAGAGCCAGAAGACGTTGTCATTCCAAAGGTACTGATAATTCTCGACGCCGATGAAGATGCCGGGGCGGCCGATCCGGGCATCGGTGAAACCGAGCCAGACGCCCAGCCCGAGCGGATAGGTCAGGAAGACCAGGAGCAGCGCCGCCGCCGGCAGCATGAAGCCGAAGCCCAGCGCGTTGCGGCTTTCGGAGATCCGCGAAAGCATCGACGGACGCGGCTGGGCGGCAACGGACGGCACGGCCATGGAGGGCTCCTCATCGGGGAATCAGGTCACGGCGTCAACGGCCGCCATGGGATTGTGCGACGGGCCGGGCAGCGCACTAGACGCTGCCCGGCGGTGCCGTGATCAAACGCGGTAGTAGCGGTTGGCGCGCTTCTCCGCCTCCTCCATCGCCTCCTGCGGCGTCGCCTGGCCGGTCACCGCCTTGGCAAACATGTCGACCAGGACATAGTCGGCCATGGTCGCCGCCGAGGCATAGCCGAGCGGCCCGGCATAGCCGTTGGGGCGCAGCGTCGCCGAGGCCTTGGCATAGGCGGCATTGTTCGGGTCGGCCGTCCACACTGGATTGTTGTCGAAGGCCTTCAGCGTCTGGCAGCAATAGCCCGCCGAGGAGGTGATCCAGTCGGTCATCTGCGGATCCTCGAACATGAACTGCAGATAGGCCTTGGCCGCATTGGGGTAGGGCGTGTAGTTGAAGATGACTGCGGTGGTCACCTGGAACAGTTCGACCGATTTCCCGACGGGACCGATCGGCAGGTTGGTGGTGCGGATGTCCTTGGCGATCTCAGCCAGCTTCGGATCGTTGTCCTTGTTGATCTTGGCCGTATTGTAGGCGGAAATGCCGTTGGCGATGACGCCGAGTTCGCCGGCCAGGAAGGCGCGGTTGTTATTGACGTCGAGCCAGCTTTCGGTCCCGGGAATGAAGGTCTTGTAGAGTTCCTGCGCGTATCCGATCGCCTTTAGCGTCTCGGGGCTGTTGATCGCCACCTTGCCGCTCTCGTCGACCATCTGGCCGCCATGGCTCCACAGCAGCCAGTGCGCGTAATTGTTGCCGTCGCCGACACCGTGGCCGTGCGTGAAGCCGGCCGGATGTCCCTTCGCCTGCAACGCCTTGCAAAGCTCGAGGAAGCCTGCCGTGTCCTTCGGAAATTCGGAGAAGCCGGCCTCCTTCACCCAGCTTTCGCGATAGACGATGGCATTGCCGATCGTGGCCAGCGGCAGGCCGACGAACTTGCCGTCCCGCGTCGCATATTGCTTTGGTCCGTCGTGCCAGCCGCCATATTTCGAGCCCAGATACTCGCCGAGCTCGGTCACGTCGTGCAGCTTGTCGGGATATTGATGCGGGTCGTCGAACCAGACGAACATGAGGTCCGGGCCGGAACCGACATTGGCGGCGACCGCTGCCTTGGGGCGAATGTCCTCCCAGCTTTCCTTGTCGACACGAACCTCGACACCTGTCGCCTCGGTGAAGCGCTTGGTGTTGGCCAGCCATTGATCCTCATCGCCCTTGACGAAGGGCGACCAGCGCAGCAGCCGCAGCTTTGCGCCTTCCTCGGGCTTGTATTTCAAGCCCTCCTGGGCAAAAGCCGGCGAGCCGACGAACCGGCTTCCCAGAGCTCCCGCCGCGGCACCTGCGGTCGTGCGGATTACATCGCGTCTCGTGAATTTCATGGTCGTCTCCTCCGGTTTATCTTCCTTGCTATGCGGTCCTTACCATCCGTTACGCGTTTCAAATCGTGTTCCGGTCTTGCCGTCAAAGAGATGAATCAGGCCAGGCGCGGCAGAGAGCCGTATGGATTCGCCCGGTGTTAAGGCATGGCGTTCGCGGAAATTGGCGACGATCTCGTCGCCGCCGGCGGTGCGGCCGATGATCTGCACTTCCGACCCGGTCGGCTCGACCACCGCGACGGTGACTGGAATGCCTTGGTCTGACGATAGCCGCAAATGCTCGGGCCGTATTCCCAGCACCACCGGATGACCGTTGCCAACGGCCGGCGCGCCGGCCAGCGGCACGGAAATTCCCCCGGCGCCGCGAAAGGACGGAGACCCGTCGGTGACGATCTCGCCCTTGATCAGGTTCATGGCGGGCGAGCCGATGAAACTGGCGACGAAGAGATTGTTTGGCCTGTCGTAGAGCTCCAGCGGCGGTCCGATCTGTTCGACGATGCCGTCATGCATGACGACGATCTTGTCGGCCATGGTCATGGCCTCGATCTGGTCGTGGGTGACATAGACTGTGGTCGTCTTGAGCCGCTGGTGCAGTTCCTTGATCTCGGCGCGCATCTGCACCCTGAGCTTGGCGTCGAGATTGGAGAGCGGTTCGTCGAACAGGAAAACCTGTGGATCGCGCACGATCGCCCGGCCCATGGCGACGCGCTGGCGCTGGCCGCCGGAAAGCTGGCGCGGATATCGCGTCAGCAATGGCACCAGCCCGAGGATTTCGGCGGCGCGCTGAATGCTGGTAGCGCAATCGGCCTTCGAAACACCTTTGAGCATGAGCGAGAACGCCATGTTCTCGGCGACCGTCATGTGCGGGTAGAGCGCGTAGTTCTGGAACACCATGGCAACGTCGCGCTCTTTCGGCGCAACGTTGTTGACGACCCGATCCCCGATCGCGATCTCGCCCCGAGAAATCTTTTCCAGGCCGGCGATCATCCTGAGAAGGGTCGATTTTCCGCAACCCGACGGGCCGACCAGCGTGACGAATTCGCCGTCGTCGATATCCACACTGACGCCATGCAGGACCTCGACGGTCCCGAACGATTTGTAAACATCGCCGATCGCGACAGACGCCATCGATCTCCTCCCGAATGCTTCTTGCGACGCCCCGAAGGAAACCGCTCCTCTCCCGCCTCGAGACCGTCTCCCATTCCCCCAACAGGTCGCGTGACGATCAGACGGTAGCGCTACCAAGCCTGCCTGTAAAGCGGCCATGCGGCCGGTGCTCTTGTCGTTCGGAACACCGGCGCAATGACCGGTTCGCCGGCAAACTACCCCCCATTCACAAAAGCCAGCACCAGCTTCTGCAGGTTTCCGCCGGGGCCGAATTCGACCCGGTCGAAGTCGCGGCTCGCCTGCCGCTGAGCCAGCGAGATCTGGGCGAGTTGCCTCGTCAGCTCGGTTCTGATCTTGCTGCAGGCGGGGTCATCAGTAACGGTCAGGCCGACGCTCACCGCCTCGATCTTGCGCACCATCTCGGCGATGGCTGCGCCATGCACTCTCTCGTGGGCGGCGAGCCCGGCGATGAACACCGTCCAGTTCTTCTGGACGGAAGCCGGCAACGGTTCGGCCGGCTTCGGCAAGGTGTAGGTGATGATCAGTTTCGGGCGCGCCGATTTGAGCACGCAGGCGTCGCCTTGCGGCCTGTAGTCCCTGGTCCAGGTCAGCTTGAAATTGGTGTGCGCAATGACCCGACCCTTGCCGAGCAAGGGGCCGGCTTCGCCGATCGCGGCATAGAGTTCCGGGCCGGTCCGCCCTGCGATGGCGTAGGTCTCGACCTTTTCGACCGGCTTCCAGTCGGCGCGTGCCGGCGACGCCAGCAGGGAGGCCGCGAACAGGAGAAAGAACATGGCTGGTTTCATGGAAACGTCAGAGACACTGGGCTGAGGCAAAGATCAACCCGGCGCAATGCACTCAGGTCCCACGGCAGGCCGCGTCATAGTCGGCCAGCACCTGATCGACAGCTTCGAGAAGGATAGCCTCGGGATTGCCCGCCGGCCCGAGTTCGGCCGGCAGCGCCGGCAGGAATTGCCGCATCAGCGTTTCGGGAATGGCAACGTCGTCCAGCGCCTTGCGCAGGCGCTCGACGGCCGCGACAGCGGTGGGGTTGCTCCAATAATAGCGGATGCGGTCGCTGTAGCTGTAATGCCGCTGCACATAGAGCTCTGCTTCATTGCCATGATAGTGGCTGTGCCAATGGCCGGGGGCTGCCAGCATCGCGCTTTCCATGGTCCGGGCGAGCGACCGGTCGCCATAGTCCCTGGCCATTTCGGAGGCGATCAGGTCGAGCCCGTAAAGCGCCTCGCGCAAGGCGAAGGTCAGGCCGGGGCCGACCTTGAGGATAGGAAAGCCGTTTGCGACCAGCGCGGTCAAAGCCGCACGGGTCTGGTAGTCGGTCGAATGCGCCTCGTAGACGAGCGACGGCTGCTCATCGAGCAAGCCGGTCAGGCCCTTGGATTTTTCGGGCGCGTAGGAGACGACATTCTGGCTGCCGAATTCCACGCCCGGCTGCACCACCACGGCCATGACGCGGCCGAACGCCTCGGTCAGGCCTTCGCGGGCAAAGATCTCCCGGTGAACCTCGATCGTGCGCCGCGCCGCCGCCGCCTCGGTCGGCTTCAACTCGCTGATCGCATGGTCGACGCCGCCGGGGGCGGGAACTTCGGTGCCGATGATGTAGACCGGCAAGGTGCTGCCTGCGGCGTGCGCGCCCGTTTCGGCCGCCTTTGCCAGCCGCGCCGCCCGGGTGGCGATGGTCTCGTCGTCAAGCGCCGCCGGCTCGCCGGCGCAGCCCATCGATGCGTCGAGATGGATCTTGGTGAAGCCGGCCGCGATATAGGCGCCGACCATGGCCTCGGCCTTGTCCATCGCCTGCGCCGCCGGCTCTGCGCGCCACGGGTTCGGTCCCAGATGGTCGCCGCCGAAGATGATGCGCGAGGCTTCCAGCCCCGCGCGGCAGGCGATCTCCAGCACGAAGGCGACGAACAGCGCCGGGGTCATTCCGGTATAGCCGCCGAACTGGTTGACCTGATTGCAGGTTGCCTCGATCAGCAGGTTTTTCTCCCTGTCGGCAACGGCGCGCCGTATCGCTGTCTGGATCACCAGCGGATGGGCCGAGCAGATGGACGTGATGCCGTAGGGTGCTCCGTTCCGGCGGGCCGCCGCGAGACCGGCAAGGGGATTGGCCATCATGTCCATCTCGCTGTTCCCTTGATGAATTGGTCGAGTTCATCGAAGCTGGTGACCCCCTCCATCGGGCCGCGCCGGGTGACGTTACGGGCGCCGGCGGCATTGGCATAAAGCAGCGCCTTGCCGGGCTCCATCCCCTGGCGGCGGCAGGTCAGGTAGGTGGCGCCGAAACAATCGCCGGCGCCCGTGGGGTCGACTTCCTCGACCTGAAAACCGGCGCAGTCGGTCCTGGCGCCCTCGGCGCCGAACCAGGAAGAGCCGTCAGCACCGCGCTTCAGCACGATCTCGCCGACGCCCCTGGCAAACAGCGCCGCCACCGCCTGATGCTCGTCATCGACGCCCGCCGTAGCGAGCAATTCGTCGCCGGACGGCAGCAGCAGGTCGGCATCGTCGATGAGTGCGGAAAACAGTGCGCCGTCGGAGCCGTCGATCAGCTCCTTGCGCACATTCGGGTCGAATGAGGTCGAGCCGCCGCGGGCACGAACCGCCTGCACTGCGTAGCTGACGATCTCCTTCAGCCCTGCCACCGACAGCGTCGATCCCATGATATGCAGATGGCCGGCCCTGTCCGCCAGCAGGCGCGCAGCAGTGGTCAGGTGGATCTGCCCGGCGGCGGATTCGGCGATGTTGTAGACGAAGTCCCTGATACCATCGGGCCGGTAGCGCACGAAGGCGCATCCCGTCGGGAAGCGGTCGCTGATATCGACGGCTGAGACGTCGACGCCGTCGCGCTCCAGCCTGTCCAGGTTGAGCGTGCCGAAATCGTCGCGGCCGACGCAGCCGATAATGCCGGCGCCGCCCCCCAGACGCGCAACCTGATCGATGAAGATCGCCGGCGCACCGCTGGGGAATGGCCCGACGAGCGTTTGCGGCTCGAGGAAGCCGAAACCCCGTTCCGTCGCCATGATCTCGACCAGGATTTCGCCGGCGGCAATAGTTGGCCCCGCAGCCTCGGCGGCGATTTCGCTGCGGCGCGAAAGGCTCATGCTTGCGATTCTTCCTTGTCACAGACTGATTGCTTGCTCGCGCAGTTGTTCGGCACAAATGTTTATCGGGTAAATCGCACATAGGGCGAAGTCAATAAAACTTTACATGCGTATAGATTACTTATTCTGCGCGTACACATTGCAGGATTCGGGTGGCTGGGATCGTGGCACCGTGCAAATCAGGCGTCGACCCCAGCGAAAGGACAGCCATGCTCACGCTTCATGATTATTTGCCGTCGCAAAACGGTTGGAAGGCGAGGGTCGTGCTCGGCCTGCTCAACATTCCCTATGAAAGCCGCCTGGTGTCGATTTTCGAGGGCGAGAGCCACACCGACGCTTTCCTGAAGCTCAACCCGGCCGGCGCCGTTCCTGTGCTCGAACTCGAGGATGGCCGTGCGATCGCCGAATCGAATGCGATCCTCATTTATCTCGCCGAAGGCACGCCATTGCTGCCGGCGGATCGCTATGTCAACGCGAAAATTATGCAATGGCTGTTCTTCGAACAGTACCATGTCGAGCCGGTCATCGGCTCCTGCGCTTCTGGACGCTGGCCGGAAGGCTGGAGCGCAACCAGGCGATGGTTCCGGCCAAGCGCGAAGCCGGCGCCCGCACGCTGGCAGCGCTGGAGCGCAGCCTGAACGACACGCCGTTCCTTGTCGGCGACACGCTCACCATCGCCGACATCGCTGTCTATGCCTACGGCCACCGTGCCGAAGATTGCGGCTTTGCGCTGGCGGCTTATCCGGCGGTCCTCGCCTGGACGGACCGGGTGCGCGACGCCATCGGTCCCGGCTATCCCGTGCATCTCTACAGCATCGATCCGCACTCGGCTGCTTGACGGCAAAAGGCGCGCGTTCACCTTGCTTAGTCGAAAAGAAGACCCAGATTCTCCTTTGTCGGCGGCTTTCGCTCGCAATCCGTTGACTGGATGGCCGGATCCCGGCGTCAACTCGACGACCTGCCGGCACTTAGCATGGAGGTGACCATGACACGCGACGACATCATTTCGGTGTTGGGGCCGGTAGACGAGGCGGTCATAGCCGACATCGCGCTGACCGGCGCCACCCTTCAAGAACTGCGCGAGGCGTTCGCCTGGCTCGGTGCCGACGAGGCGCTGGTCAACGAGGGCCGCCCCTTGCCGGGAACGAAGGTGGCGCGGCTGATCGAACTCCTCGATATGCCGGACGACGAGGACGGTCCACAGGCGGTGGCGGCGCAGGGGTTAGGGCCGTAGGGCCCTGACTACCGCGGTTTCCCCATTCACTTCATGCTCTCGACAGCAGCCGGCGCATGATCAGCGAGGCGTGGCCGCCAACGCCGTGCGCGGCCGGGCGGTGTTCGACCACCTCGAAACCGTGCTTGCGATAGAAGGCGATCGCCTGGTCGTTGCCCTCGATCACTTCCAGCGCAATGCTGGGGATGCCGGCATGCGCGACAAGCACCGCGTGCAGCAGGTCGGTGGCGAGCCCGCTGCCGAACTCTGACTTGTCGATGTGCAGCCGGTCGAGCAGGACATCGCCACGATCGTCCATCGCCGCCATCGCGTAGCCGGCGATCGAACCGTCCGGCCGTTCGGCCACGAATGACATCTTGTTGTCGTCCAGAAGTTCGGCTGCCAGCCGCTCGGGCGCATGCTTGTCGTCCGAGAGGCGCGCGGTATTTTCAGGTCCCAGGATCGACGAATAGGTGCGCCGCCAGGAGTCTCCCAGCAGCCGCGACACCGACGGCACGTCCTTTGCGGTCATGGTTCTGATCTCGGTCATGGCTGTGCCATCATGCCAAGCTCGCGCCGGCAATCAAGCTGCACGACGCGCGATCTGCTTCTTCGTCGTCTTGGTGCGATCTGGGCTGCGCGACGTTTCTGCGAGACGTACATCACCCAATCCTGCCAACACCACCGGAGCATGGTCCTTGAATCTGACGACAAGGTCGAGTTCGCCCCCGAGAGCCTTAACGTAGCCGCGCAACGTCGACAGAAGAAAATCCGAGCGCTTTTCGAGCTGGGCAACGGAGACCTGTTTCTTGCCCAACTTGCGGCCGACATGCTCCTGTGTAAGTGCCCGAGCCTTGCGAAGCTGCTGAAGGGTTTCAAACTCCTCAAGCAGCTCCCTGGTACGGAGGTCGGACGCCTTGATCAGTTCGGGAGACATCGTTTCGGCAAATACGTCATCGGCGGAAATGGCCATCACTTCTTCTCCTTCTTGTGCCCTTCCTTGGCAGTTTTCTGCCCCTCTTTCACGCGCTTTAAATGGACGTCGAACCTCCTATCGGCGATCTCGATCAGCTTCTTGTAGAAGCGCTTCTCGTTGACGCCCGATTTATCTCCCGCAACAAGGAAAATGGCCTTTCTCTCAGGATCGAACGCGAACGCCACTCTCCACACGCCATCAGCAGCATCGAACCGCAATTCCTTCATGTTCGCGTGCCTTGAGTCGTTCAGCGTATCGACCCTCGGCCTGCCATAAGACGGACCCAGCTGCTTCAGAACATTTACCAAAGCACGGATTTCGACCTTTACGTCGTCCTTCAGCTTGGAGAATTCCGTTCTGAAGTCATCATCGAATTCCACAATCCATGTCATTAAAAATAGCTTTCACCTTATATAATGTCAAGTGAATGTCATGGACGACATTATCTCGGTGTGCCGAAATCCTCACCGCCTCACCCGCGACTTCAGCCAACGATCGAAGGCCACGGCCAGGATCAGGATCAGGCCGATGACGATGCTTTGTGTGTAGGACGAGACATTGTTGAATTGCAGCCCGTTCTGCAGCACACCGATCAGTGCTGCGCCCACCACCGTGCCGCCGACCGAGCCGATGCCGCCGAATAGCGAGGTACCGCCGATGACCACGGCGGAAATCACCGTAAGTTCGTAGCCGATGCCGGCTACGGCTTCGGAGGAGTTGAGCCGTGCTGACAAAACGAAGGCGGCCAGCCCGGCGAAGAAGCCGACGATGACATAGACCGAGATCAGAATGCGGTCGACGCGCAGGCCCGACAGGCGTGCGGCCTCGGCATTGCCGCCGACGGCATAGACGGCGCGGCCGTAGCGCGTATAGCGCAGCACGATGTGGCACAGGATGGCCGCCGCCGCGAAGATGATCGCCGGCACCGGCACCGGTCCGATGAGCCCGGTGCCGAACCAGCGCATCGAGGCGTCGAAACCGGAGATCGGTCCGCCATTGGAGATGGTCAGCGTCAGGCCGCGAAACACAGTGAGCCCACCCAGCGTGACGACGAAGGGCGGCACTTTCAGCCGGGTGATGGCAAAGCCCTGGACGCCGCCGGCCAGCGCCCCGACGATGACGGCGGCAAGCAAGGCGGCGAACCAGCCATATCCTTGCGTGCCCGTGGTCGACAGCGACAGCGTGTTGGCGGTGCCGCCCTTGGCCACCACCGCGGCCACCATGCCGCAGAAGGCGAGCAGTGAGCCGACCGACAGGTCGATGCCGGCAGTGAGGATGACGAAAGTCATGCCAAGCGCGATCAGCCCGGTGATCGAGATCTGCCTCAAAATGTTGAACAGGTTGATTGGATCGATGAAGCTCGGCTTCAGCACGGTGAAGATGACGATCAACACCGCCAAGAACATCAGCGGCCCAAAACTCATCAGAAGCCGCGCGATGTTGATGCCGCTGCGCTGGGTCTGTTCGGTGGTGCTGGTCATTGCGTTGCGTCCTGCTTGCGGTCGAGCGCCATCAGTTCCATCAGTTTTTCCTCGGTCGCTTCGATGCCCGGCATTTCGCCAGTGATACGGCCGCGCCGCATCGTAACGATGCGATCCGACACTGCCAGCACCTCCGGCAGCTCCGACGAGATCATCATGATGGCGATGCCGCGTGCGGCAAGCTGCACCAGGATCTGGTGCACTTCGGCCTTGGCGCCGACATCGACGCCGCGCGTCGGCTCGTCGACGATAAGTACTTTCGGGTCGCGCGCCAGCCAGCGGGCCAGGATCACCTTTTGCTGATTGCCGCCGGACAGGCCCTCGATCGCCTGCTCGGGCGAGGCCATGCGGATCGACAGTGCCTTGCGATAGCCGGCCAGCGTCTCGCGCTCGCGCCGTTCGGCCATGAAGCCGGCGCCATTGCTGTAGCGGCCGAGCGAGGCGATGGAGAAATTGTTGAGAATGCCAAGTGCTGCAAAGATCGCCTGGTGCTTGCGGTCTTCCGGCACCAGCCCGATGCCGAGTTTGATGGCGTCGGCGGGGGAGGCCGGGGCGATCGGCTTGCCGTCCAGCGTGATGTTACCCGCCGCGATGCGGTCGGCGCCGAAAATGGCGCGGGCAAGCTCGGTGCGGCCGGAACCGACGAGACCGGCAACGCCGAGGATTTCGCCGGCCTTCAGATCGAGGTCGACGCCTTCGAGCACGATGGCGTGCGGCGCCAGCGGATCGCGTACCGTCCGCAGCCCGCGCACTGAGAGCCTGACCTCGCCGGCGACATCGCGCTGCGTCGGCCGCGCGTAGAGCTCGGAGGCGGCGCGACCGACCATCTTCTCGATGATTTTTGGAATCTGGATCGGCTGGCCGTCACGGTCGAGATGGCCGGCCAGCCTGCCGTCGCGCAACACCGTCATCCGGTCGCAGATCGCCGACGCTTCTTCCAGCCGATGGGTGACGAACATGATCGCCACGCCGTCCTTGCGCAGCCTGTCCATGATCGACATAAGCTTCTGCACTTCGGTCTCGGTCAGCGCCGAGGTCGGCTCGTCCATGATGATCAGGCGGCTTTCCAGCGACAGAGCGCGGGCGATTTCGACCAGCTGCTGTTCGGCCACCGAGAGCGACGACACCGGCGTCGCCGGATCGATGTCGAGACCGACGCGGGCGATGATCGCGCGCGAGGCGTCCTCCATCCTGCGCCAGCTGACCAGCCCGAGCGGCCCGAGCGGCGCGCGGCCGATGAAAATGTTTTCCGCAACCGTCAGCGTCGGGATCAGGCTCAGTTCCTGATAGATGGTGACGATGCCATGCCGCTTGGCATCCTGTGGACTGGACGGGGTGTAGTCGGTCCCGTCGAAGACGATGCGGCCGCTCGATGGCGGCATCACGCCGGACAGGATTTTCAACAGCGTCGACTTGCCGGCGCCGTTCTCGCCGAGCAGGCCAAGGATCTCACTGGGCCGCACCTCGAGCGAAACGTCGCTGAGCGCGGTGACGCCGGAAAAATGCTTGGTCACGCCTTCGACGGAAAGGAGCGGGGGCGATGATGCGGTGGGCTCAACGGCGGACAAGCATTGCTCCCGGATTGCGATAGGCAGGGGGACAGCGCCCCCCTCTGTCCTGCCGGACATCTCCCCCACACGGGGGGAGATCAGCAGTTTTGCCGGCAGCACTTTTTCTACAACGTTGGCGATTGGCGAAAACAGACCTGACGGCCAATCTCCCCCCAAGTGGGGGAGATGTCCGGCAGGACAGAGGGGGGCACGACAGAGCGCGACCTCCACCCGTCATGGGCCTTACTCTCACTTCGTCTCGTTCAACCTCTCCGCCNGGAGCGGGGGCGATGATGCGGTGGGCTCAACGGCGGACAAGCATTGCTCCCGGATTGCGATAGGCAGGGGGGCACGACAGAGCGCGACCTCCACCCGTCATGGGCCTTACTCTCACTTCGTCTCGTTCAACCTCTCCGCCTTGTCGAGATTGTCCTTGCCGATGACGATCGGCGTCAACAGCACCAGCTTCTCCTTCGGCTCGGTCTTGTCCCTGGCGAAGGCGACCGCGATCTGCACCGCCGTGCGCGACTGTTCGCCGGGGAACTGTTCGACAGTGCCGGCGAGCTTGCCGTCGCGCACGGCGACCAGCGCTTCCGGCAGCGCGTCGAAGCCGTAGATCTTGACGTCGGTGAAGTTGCGCGCGGCACAGGCTTCGAGCGCGCCGAGCGCCATGTCGTCATTGGCGCAGATGATGGCGTCCGGCTTGCCGTTGGCGGCAAGCCCGGCCTCGGTCACCGACAGCGCTTCGGCGCGGGCGAAGTTGGCGGTCTGCTCGAAGATGATCTGGTACTTGTCCTTGAGCGGATCGAGCACATTGTGGACGCCTTTGTTGCGGTCGATCGCGGGCCCGGCACCCGGCTGGCCCTGCAAATGGAACAGCTTGGCGCCGTTGGGGAACGCCGCCACCATGGCCTGCGCCTCGGCCTCGCCGCCCTTGACATTGTCGGCGCCGACATGGGCCAGAATGCCCTCGACGCCGTCGACGCGGCGGTCGATCGTCACCACCGGAACCCCGGCCTTGACCGCTTCCTCGATCGCCGGCGCCAGCGCGTTGACGTCAAGCGGCGAAATCACGATGGCGTTGACCTTCTGCACAAGTGCGGCCTCGATGTCGGCGGTCTGCTTCGGCGCCGAGTTCTGGCCGTCGCTCTCGGTCAGATTGACGCCTTGCGCTTGCGCCTCCGCCTTGATCTCGTTCAGCATGTGCACAAAGAACGGGAAGCCGAGATTGGGCACCGAACCCAATATGGTCAGTTTGTCGGCGGCAAAGGCCATGGGCGCAGCCAGCGCCATGGCGCCGGTCGCCACGGTCGACAACAGGAATTCGCGTCTGTTCATCAGATATCCTCCCACATGGATGCAGGAGCCCGAAACCGTTAGCGGCTCGGGATTTTCCTGCGTCGATTCAAAAATGGAGTGTCCTGTGAGCGCCCGAACGGACGCGACGGCGCTCCAGCCGGTCCACCGCAACGTCTCCTCCGCTCGGCGCCGACCCAGGGATGCTAGCCAAGGAAAATCGATTACGCAAGGTGAGGCGAGGGGCTGAAACTGCTAATCTCCCCCCTTGTGGGGGAGATGTCCGGCAGGACAGAGGGGGCGCTGTCCCGCCGACATTGGCCAATTTCACTTACATCTTTGAGCTAACCTCTACGCAGAATACTTGATGCGGGCGATCCTTCGCGCCCCCCTCTGCCTTGCCAGGCATCTCCCCCACGAGGGGGGAGATTGGCAGCTTAGACGCCTCTACCGATCGATCGTCGTCATCACCCGCTCATTGTAGCGCGGCCCTGAGACCTTGCCCGGCGCAAGGGCTGCGTCGAGCGCAGCTATCTCGGCCGCGTCGAGCGCGATCGCGGCCGCAGCAACATTTTCTTCGAGATACTTGCGCCGCTTTGTCCCCGGGATCGGCACGATGTCGATGCCGAAACCGTCGCACTTGCCGAGCACCCAGGCCAGCGCGATCTGTGCGGGCTTTGCCCCTTTGGCCGCGGCCACCTCCTGCACCGCAGCCGCAGCCGCGACATTGGCGTCGTAGTTGGCGCCCTGGTAGCGGGGGTCGCCGCGGCGGAAATCGCCTTCCGGATAATCCTCGGCGCGCTTGACGTCGCCGGCGAGGAAACCGCGGCCGAGCGGCGCGAACGGCACCAGGCCGATGCCGAGCTTTTTGAGCAGCGGGATGATCTCCGGCTCCAGATTGCGCTCCCAAAGCGAATACTCGCTCTGCAGCGCCGAGACAGGGTGCACGGCATGCGCACGGCCGATATTCGCCGCGCCCGCTTCCGACAGGCCGAAGAAGCGCACCTTGCCATCGGCAACCAGCCGGCCGACCGTGCCGGCGACGTCTTCCATCGGCACCGCCGGATCGACGCGATGCTGGTAGTAAAGGTCGATATGGTCGGTGCCGAGCCGCTTCAGCGAGCCCTCCAGCGCCTCGCGGATATGGTCGGGCCGGCTGTCACGCTCCGTGCCGACCTGTCTGCCGTTTTCGATGCGGAAGCCGAATTTGGTGGCAAGGGTCACCTCATCGCGCCGGCCCTTCAGCGCCCGCCCGAGCAGTTCTTCATTGGCATAGGCGCCGTAGACTTCCGCCGTGTCGAGGAAGGTACAGCCGAGTTCGATGGCTCGGTGCAGGGTGGCGATCGATTCCGCCTCGTCGGCAGGGCCGTAGGACTGGCTCATGCCCATGCAGCCGAGGCCGATCACCGAGACCTGCAGCCCCTGGCTGCCGAGTTTGCGGGTGCTGAGGGTCATTGCCGTTCTCCTTGGGGCTGAGGAAAACTATAGCGGCCGCTCCTCCAGTTTCCATAGCTGTTCGGCGGAAGAACAGCGCTTCCCTTGACAAAACCCAGCCGCAAGCGCCTTTGCCGGCGGCCATTGGGGGCCATGGGATACCAATGAAGAAGATCTACGAGAAGCCGACGCTGAACCGGCGCCAGCAGCTCTCGCGCGTCACCGCGCTCATAATTCCTTCGGACCACTAACCGAATATTGTCGTCGCCATTGCAAAGTCCGCTGCCGAGGCGCAGCGGTTTTTTGCTGCCGTCGGATCGTAGCGCTGCCAGAAGCAGGCGGTCAAAATTGACAGAGCGGCCGATCTCCAGCATCCTTATGCCGCCGCCATGTCTTGCGGTCTTGTGTATGAGTGAGCCATGGCCAGTTCCGTCACCAGCCAGAATTCCAAGCGCGCCGCGGTGCGCAAGGCGCTCGACCGCCACAAGGTCTACGTCACCGCGCAAAGCTTTTCCGGCGGCGTCTACTCGGCCCGCGTGCTGGTCGACGGCGAGGCCTACTGGGTCGACGAGTTCCGGCTGAGCCAGCTCCAGCAAGGGCTGTCCCCGGCCGAGCTAGACCTGACGCCCGCCTCAGACGATTGAGCGTGATCTCCACATTCTTCGCACCGCGCTGGGAAATTTGAAATGTTGGCGGGACAGCACTGTGCAGGAACGCGGCGCAGGGAAGGTTCGTCCGCCGCCGCCGCTCCCGCCTGACCCATGCCAACCCCGCCAACACTCAAGGCCTATCGCGACAAGCGCGAATTTACGAAGACGCCGGAACCGGCGGGCGGGCTCATTTCAGGCGACGGCAACCGCTTCGTCGTCCACAAGCATCACGCCACCGCCGACCATTACGATTTGCGCCTGCAGGTCGGCGGCGTGCTGAAAAGCTGGGCGGTGCCGCGCGGGCCCTCGCTCAACCCGGCCGACAAGCGGCTCGCAGTTGAGACCGAGGACCATCCGCTCGAATATATCGACTTCGAAGGCGTCATTCCCGAAGGCGAATATGGTGGCGGTCCGATGATCGTCTGGGACACCGGCACCTGGGCGCCGATGGACGACGTCGACAAGAGTCTGCGCACCGGCGCGTTCAAGTTTCGGCTGGCCGGCGACAAGTTGAATGGCGGCTGGATGCTGACCCGTCTGAAGCCCAAGCCCGGCGAAGACAGCGAGAAGAAAAACTGGCTGCTGTTCAAGGAGCGCGATCTCGCCGCCGATACCGGCCTCGACATCCTGGAAGCGCGGCCGGAAAGCGTGAAGTCCGGCAAGCGGATCGAGGAGCTGGTGGCGCCGCCGAAGAAGCCGGCCCGCCTGCCGCCCAAACCCGGCGCGCTGAAACCCGGCGCGCTGCCCGGCGCTGTCAGGGGCGATCCGCCGTCGCGCATCGAGCCGCAGCTCGCCACGCAGGTGCCGAAGCCGCCGGGTGGGCCAGTGGAAGACACAGGTGAACTCTGGTTGCACGAAATAAAATTCGACGGCTACCGCACCATGGCGCATATCGCCGATGGCGAGGTCAGGCTGATCACCCGCGGCGGCATCGACTGGACGAAGCGTTACGGCGACCTGCCGCAGGCATTCGCCCGGCTGCCCCTCAGCAAGGCGATCATCGACGGCGAAATCATGGTACTCGACGAGAAGGGCATCTCGCGTTTCGCGCTGCTGCAGGATGCGCTGTCGGCGGGTGCGGGCAGCAAGCTCCATTTCTATGCCTTCGACCTGCTGCATCTCGACGGCTGGGACCTCCGCAAGGCGCCGCTCGCAAGACGCAAGGCCTTGCTCGCCGAACTGCTAGCCGGGCAGGGCGCCAACTCCGCCATCCAGCTGAGCGACCATGTCGAAGGCGACGGGCAGGGGCTTTACGATCAGGCCTCGATCCTTGGGCTGGAAGGCGTCGTCTCCAAGCGCGCCAACGCCATCTACCAGAGCGGCCGCACCAAGACCTGGACCAAGGTCAAGGCGCTGGAGACCGGCGATTTCATCATCGCCGGCTACACCGTTTCCGGCGCGGCCGAAGGACTGGCGGCACTCGGCATGGCTGAATTCGCGGATGGCGAACTGCACTATCGCGGCAAGGTTGGCACCGGCTTCGATGCCGCTACGGCGGGCGACTTGCTGGCCCGGCTGCAGCCGCTGCGCGACGGCGCGACAGCCCCCGAGGGTGTGCCGCGCGAGATCATGCGCGAGATGAAATGGGTGCGGCCGATGCTGTCGGCCCGCATCCACTACGCCAACCGAACGGCGGACAATTCGCTGCGCCACGGTGTGTTTCGGGGCCTCCGGGATGTCGGCCTGTCGACGCCGGTGTCGCCGAAGCGCAAGCGGCTGATCGCCGAAGCCGATCTCGCCACCATCTGGGTGACCAATCCGGAGCGGCGGCTGTTCGGCAAGACCGGGCCGACCAAACTCGACATCGCCGTCTATTACGCGCTGGTCGGCGATTTCATGCTGCCGCACATTATGGGCCGCCCGGTGTCGCTGGTGCGCTGCCCGACGGGCCTGCCGAAGGACTGTTTCTTCCAGCGCCACGCCTTCACCGGCATGCCGCCGTCGGTGGTCACTTTTGACGCCACCAACTCCGAAGGTGAAACCAAATCCTATCTGTCGGTCGAGGGAGCAAAAGGCTATCTGGCGCTGGCGCAGTTCGGCGTCGTCGAGTTCCACACCTGGGGCACGCATCGCTTGAGCCTCGACAAGCCCGACCAGATCGTTTTCGATCTCGATCCGGGTGAGGGCATCGCCTGGCGCGAGGTGGTCGAGGCCGCCGTCCACATCAAGGGCGAATTGGAACGGCTCGGCCTGGTGCCGTTCGCCAAGACATCCGGCGGCAGCGGCATCCACATAACCGTGCCGGTGACGCAAAAGCAGAACTGGAAGAAGCTGCACCAGGCGACCAGCGCCATCTCCACGCACCTAGCGGCCACCGCGCCCGACACTTTCACCACCACAATGGGCAAGGAAAACCGCAAGCGCCGCATCTTCATCGACTATCACCGCAACGCGCGCGGCCACACCTCCGCGGCGCCTTATTCGCTGCGCGCCCGCACCAACCTGCCGGCGTCGACGCCGGTGAGCTGGAGCGACCTTGAGACGATCGATGCGCCGCAGGATCTGAACTATTCCTCGCTGCCGGGGTTGTTGGCGACCTCGGGCGACCCCTGGGCGGACATGGAGGATTTCGCGAGGGATTTGCCGGCCTTCAAATAAGGTTTTTCTCCCCATTTCATGGGGGCGAGGAACCCAAGTCCATCGACGCTTCGGACAATTTGAATTATTCTCGGCCTTGGACCTTCAGGGCGACTGGAAGATTTCGCTAGGGATTTGCCTGTATCGTGCCCGGTCGGTGTAGGATTTCCGCAGCACCATTCGTCCTTTGGACGAAGCGCTGCAGTAAGCATGATCCCGAAAAGTGGCAACCGGTTGTCGGTAAGATCATGCTCAGTCTGAAATGTCAGTGCGTGGCCGCGTAGGAGAGTATCATGGCGCCCAGGGCAAGTTGGAAAGGTTACCTCAAGCTCAGCCTCGTCAGCTGTCCGGTCCGGCTCTATCCGGCAACGACGACCAGCGAGCGCATATCGTTCAACCAATTGCACAAGAAGACCCACAACCGCATCAACATGAAGCCGGTCGACCCTGAACTCGGCCTCGTCGAGCGCGCGGACCTGGTCAAGGGTTACGAATACGAGGACAAGCAGTACATCATCATCGATGAGGCCGACCTCGAAGCAGTGCGCATCGAATCCAATCACACGATGAACATCGAGGCCTTCGTCGACGAAGACGAGGTCGACGTCATTTATCAGGATGCGCCGTACTACATGGCGCCGGATGGCGCCATGGCGGAGGAAACCTTCGCCGTGCTGCGCGAGGCAATGCGCAAATCCGGCAAGCTGGCCATTGCCCGCCTTGTCCTGTCCAGCCGCGAGCGCGTGGTGACGATCGGCGCGCGCGAGAACGGCATGTTCGTGTGTACGTTGAGGAACCCGAACGAAGTGCGCGGCACGGCTGAATATTTCGGCAACATCCCGGCTGGCAAGCCGGATCCCGAAATGCTGCAATTGGCCGAAGCGCTGATCAAGCAGAAGGAAACCACCTTCGATCCGAAGAATTATGAGGACCGCTACGAGATCGCGCTGATGACAATGATCCGCGAGAAACTGAAGGGCCATAAGCCGATCATTGCGGCGGCGCCCGAGCGTGGCAATGTCATCAACCTCATGGACGCGTTGAAGGCGAGCCTGTCGCAATCAGCCAAGCCGCCGGCCAAGTCGAAGAGCAAGGCCGACGACGCTGAAAAACCTGCCGCCAAGGGTAAGGCGGGTGCGGCCAAGGAAAACCCGTTGAAGGCCAATCTGCTCAAGGCCGTCGGCAAGAGCAAGGGGTGACGGCGCCGACCGGTATAATCCCGGGCGCCGTCTTCGGNCGTCTTCGGCGCCATCGGCGCGCTGGCGGCATTTCCGCTGCGGCTCGCGGCCCGTGAGGTGGAGCGTCAGCACGGCCAGTTGCGGCGCGGCGTCACCAGGCGCACCAGCCATGTTGTGTTCGGCCGAACGCTGATCGCCAAGGCCGGCACGGCGAAGGGCGGCGATGCCGAGATCGAGCGCCGGGTTGCAGCCGAGGGCTCCGCTGGCCGAACACTCCTTAGCGAAAATGGCTTCCTGCGCCTGCTTGGTCTGATGAAGGCGCCGGAGGCGTCTTCGCTGTCCAGGCAGTCTCTCGTCGACCAGTCCAGACTGTCCGGTGCCGACCTCGACCTGCTCAGCCTGTTCGACGCCTTCGAGCACGATTGTGAACCCTACTCGTTCCGCGATCTGATCCTTGCCCGCAAATATGCCGGGCTGGTCGCCGGCGGTGCATCCTGGGGCGCGATCGCGCGCTCCGTGCATCGCTCCGGTCCGGTCGCTTCGCTCACCGCCAAATCGCTCAATGTCGGCTCGCAGCATGGCCGGCCCGATCAGATCTATCTCGAGGATGGCCAGAGCGAACTCGACGGTCAGCTGCTGTTCGATCTCGGCAGCGCAAGCGCAGCCGGCGACGACACGCTGGAAGAATTGTTCGCCGAGGCTGAAAGCGCGGAAGAGGAGGGCCGGCACGACGATGCCGCGGCGCTCTACCAACGCTGCCTCAGCATCGATCCGAGCGACGCCATCGCCGCGTTCAACCGCGCCAATTGCTTGCGTGGCGCCGGTCGCGTGGCCGACGCGGCGCACGACTATGCAAGAGCGATCAAGCTCGATCCGGCGTTCGTCGAGGCCTGGTTCAACCTCGCCGGGCTGATGAGCGACGAAGGCAAGATCGCCTCGGCGCGCCGGCATCTGCAAAAAGCGATCACGCTCGACAGGACTTATGCCGATCCAGTGTTCAACCTCGCCCGACTGGAATTCGACGCCGGCAATCTGGCTGAAGCCCGCCGCCACTGGGTGCGCTATCTCGAACTCGACGCGGATAGCGAATGGGCCCGCATGGCGCAAAAGGGGATACAGTTCGTCGATTTGCAATTGGCACGGACGGCGGGGTAGGGCGCAATGGCAGCGCTTGAGCGCCCCCCTCTGGCCTGCCGGCCATCTCCCCCTCAAGGGGGGAGATTGGATGTCGCCATCGCTTTCGCCAATCACTATCGTCGCGAGGTCCGTGAGGCGCTGAAACTGCCAATCTCCCCCCTTGAGGGGGAGATGTCCGGCAGGACAGAGGGGGGCGCGAAGGAACTCGGCCTTTACTGGCAGCGCACCCCATGACCGCCTTCCTCTTCGACGGTAACGAAACCGCCGCGGTCACCATCTTGCTAGCCCACGGCGCCGGCGCGTCGATGGATTCGCCTTCGATGACCGCCACCGCCAAGGCGCTGGCCACCGCCGGCTTCCAGGTCGCGCGCTTCGAATTTCACTATATGGCGGCCCGCCGCTATGGCCAGCGCAAGCCGCCACCGCGCGCCGAAACGGTCAACCCGGAATACATCAAGGCCATCGCCGATCTGAGGGCGAGGGGCGTCGCTGGTCCGCTCATCATCGGCGGCAAGTCGATGGGCGGGCGCGTCGCCTCGATGGTCGCCGACGAGATGTTCGCCAAGGGCGAGATTTCGGGCCTCGTCTGCCTCGGCTATCCCTTTCATCCGCCGGCCAAGCCCGAGCAACTCAGGACAAAACATCTCGCCGACCTCAAGACGCCGACGCTGATCTTCCAGGGCACCCGCGACGAGTTCGGCACGAAAGAAGAGGTCGCGACCTACGGCCTTTCCAAAGCCATCGAGGTGATCTGGCTGGAGGATGGCGACCACGACCTGAAGCCGCGCAAGAGCGTGTCGGGGTTTTCGACCGCCGATCATCTGAAGACGCTGGCCGGGACGGTGAAGGCGTGGACAGGGCGGATCGTTTCCTGATCGCCAAATGAAAATCGCCACCTTCAATATCAACAACGTCAACAGCCGGCTGCAAAACCTGCTGGCGTGGCTGGCGGCA
This sequence comes from Mesorhizobium sp. LNJC405B00, assembly GCF_000502615.1. Classification (NCBI taxonomy): domain Bacteria; kingdom Pseudomonadati; phylum Pseudomonadota; class Alphaproteobacteria; order Hyphomicrobiales; family Phyllobacteriaceae; genus Mesorhizobium; species Mesorhizobium sp. LNJC405B00. The sequence goes on from NZ_AYWC01000009.1 coordinate 128,958, forward strand.
GCCAAGCCCGATGTCGTCTGCCTGCAGGAGCTGAAGGCCCGCGACACGCAGTTTCCGCGCACGGCGCTTGCGGCGGCCGGCTATGGCGCGGTGTGGAAGGCCGAACCGACCTGGAACGGCGTTGCCATACTGGCGGGAGGAGCCGAGCCGGTGCTGACCCGTGACGAACTGCCCGGCGATACCGCCGACAAGCAGAGCCGCTACATCGAGGCGGCGGTGTCGGGCGTCGTCATCGCCTGTCTCTACGCGCCCAACGGCAACCCGCAGCCGGGGCCGAAATTCCAGTACAAGCTGGCCTGGCATGAAAGGCTGGAGGCGCATGCCGCAGAACTCTTCGACACCGGCCTGCCGGTGGCGCTGGTCGGCGACTACAACATCGTGCCCGAGCCGCGCGACATCTACGCCACCCGCTCCTATGACGACAACGCGTTGGTGCAGCCGGAAAGCCGGGCGTCGTTCCAGCGTCTGCTCGAGCAGGGCTGGACCGATGCGCTGCGCAAGAAGCATCCGAAGGAAACGCTCTACACATTCTGGGACTACCGCCGCAACCGCTGGCCGCGCGATGCCGGGCTGCGGCTCGACCACATCTTGCTGTCGAAGAAACTGGCGCGCCGCCTCACCGCTGCCGGCATCGACCGCGATGTCAGAGGTGAGGACGGCGCCAGCGACCACGCGCCGGTATGGGTCGAATTGAAGTGAATTTGGCTGCGTGATCGCGCCCACTTTCGTGGGCGCAGTTTTGCGCTATTTGTTTCGCTGCGGCGGCCGCATGATGAGCAAGGTGCGGCACCGGAGGGGGAGTCCGATGGACAGGTTGGCCGAAAGGCTGTTTGCGCTTCCGCTGCTGGCGGCCGCTTTGGCTTGTCTGGTGCGGGGGTATCTGCTGCTCGGCGACAGAGATTTCAGCTGGAGCGGGATCGACCACATGCTGCACGGCCCAGCCACGCTGCGACCGGTGGTGTTCCTGACCGTCGGCGGGCTTTGCCTGCTTGGCGCCCTGTTGTTCTGGGCCGGACTGCTGCCGGGTCGGCGAAGCCAGCCTGCTGGAACGCCGCTTTTTGGCCGCGACGCCGAGATGGAATCCAAGGGTCGCCCGGGCTGGCGGCGCGCCTTCCTCATGTTGCCGGTGCTCGCCGTGTTGGCGCTGCTGGCCGACCACTTCCCTTGGGCGCGTGACGCCGGCCCGGGCGCTGAGGTGGCCGCCCCGAACGAACCCAAAGCCGAGCCGAAGGACCAGGGCATCGACGGTGTCCCGCCGGACCTGGCGACGCCACCGGCCCCGCCGAGTTCGCCGCAGGTCACCATGCCGCCCGAGCCAACTCCGCCGGTGCAGGCAGCCAAACCGCCCGAGCCGGCGCAGCCTACGCCTCCGGCTGCTCCCCCTCAGCCGCCACAAGTCGCACTCGCTCCGGCGGCACCGCCACCGGAGACTGCTCCACCGCCGGCTCCGGCCACGCCACCGCAAACCGTCGCGCCGTTGCCGCCGCCTCCGCCGGCGCTGCCGACCGAGCCCGACGGCCACCGCGACGCCGTCGTCTGGCTCGCCGTCTCGGCCGATGGCCGCGACGTCATGAGCGCCAGCACCGACCACATGATCAAGCTCTGGGACGTCGCCGGCAAGCGGCTGATCCGCAACCTTGGTGAACACAAGGACATGGCGCGCACGGCGCTGTTCATGCCAGACGGCGCCACCGCGCTGACCGCCGGCGACGATGGCGAGATCGTGCTGCGAAAGCTTGCCGACGGCGCGGTGCTGCATGTCTTCTCGTCGGGCGCGAATGGCGGTGTGCGCAAGCTGGCGATCAGCCCGGACGGCAAGCGCGCCGTCAGTGGCCACGACACCGGCAACGTCATCGTCTGGGATCTCGTCAACAAGTCGGTGCTGCATGTGATGACCGGACATGACTGGCCGATCAGCACGGTCGCAATCTCGCCCGACGGCACGCGCGCGCTGAGCGGCTCCATCGACGGCACGCTGAAATTCTGGGACGTCGAAAGCGGCAAGCAATTGCGAAGCTGGCACGGCCACGAGCAGGGCACTTACGGCGCCGTCTTCACCGCCGACGGCCATCATGTCGTCACCGGCAGCGGCGACTACACGATCAAGCTCTGGGACCTCGACACGTTTAGGGAATTGCGCCGCTTCGAGGGTCACGAAGGCACCGTCTATACGCTGGTGCTGTCGGCCGACGGAAAGCGCTTGGCATCCGGCTCGCTCGACGGCACGGCGCGGCTGTGGGATCTCGGCACTGGAGACCAGATCGCCATGTTCGACAGCCGCACCGGCCCGATCTACGCCGTTGCCTTCGCCACCGACGGCACACTGCTCACCGGCGGCGACGATCGCACCATCAGGGATTGGCCGGCGGCTAGCGGCGATGGCGAGATCCTGTTTGCCGGCGCGCCGCAGTAGCAACATCAAATGCTTTGGATATTCCAGAACAGCCTGGCTTGCGCTATGAATTACTGGTGACTGCAAATGGATTGGGGACGGTGAGCAACAACGACTGGGCGCCCAAAGTGGATACACCTGTCTACAGCCCGCCAACGTCGCGTCGCCGAGGGGTCCTTACCGTCGTTCTGGTGTTGCTGGCGGCTTTTGTGCTGCTCGGTCCTGGCCGAAATTACTATGTGCAGTGGTCAGCCATTAAGAAGATTCAAGCGGCTGTCCTGGCAAAGGATTATCGCGAGCAATTCCATCAGATCTCCGTGCTGGCCGACATGGGAAATGATGACGCACAGTACAATCTGGGATTATTGTACTGGCGTGGCCAGGGTATTGCCCAAAATGACAGGCAGGCGATCTACTGGTGGGGCAAAGCAGCCGAGCAAGGAAATTCAGATGCGGCATCCTTGCTCGCCCAGGCCTATTCCCATGGCCGAGGTGTCGAAAGAAACGACCAACTGGCGTTAAAATTTGCCACACAGTCGGCCGACAAGAGCAACGCGAATGGTTACTATGCCATCGGCACCCTGTACGCGCAGGGCCAAGGTGTTCCGCAAAGCTATGAGCAAGCTCTCTCCTGGTGGCGCAAGGCAGCCGATGGCGGCAGTACCGAAGCTGCCTACTGCATCGGTCGATCCTATTATCTCGGTGAAGGCGTCGAGAAGGACGATCAGCTCGCCGTGATGTGGGTGCGAAAGGCGGTCGACATGGGTGAGCCGAATGCCCAGTCTTTGTTGGGCACGCTGTATTCGCTTGGTCACGGCGTAGGTCAGGATGACCGCCTGGCCTTCGAATGGTGGATGAAAGCCGCGATCGCCGGTGTGCCGGAAGCGCAATACTCATTAGCAAATGCGTATGAATTGGGAAAAGGCATCGGCAAGGACGACGCCCAGTCGTTCGCTTGGTTGGTCAAGGCGGCGGAACAGGACAATGTCCGGGCGCAGTCTGCGCTGGCCTTTGCCTATGCTACGGGCAAGGGCATTGCCAAAAGTGATGCCGAAGCATCGTCCTGGTGGCTGAAGGCGGCGAGCCAGGGAGACGCCTATGCGCAGGCGAACCTCGGCCTTGCATATTGGACGGGCGCCGGACTGACTCAGAGCGACGCTGATGCCGTTTCGTGGTGGCTCAAGGCCGCAAAGCAGGGGGACGTTTCGTCTGAACTGTACCTGGCTGTTGCCTATGCCCGCGGCAGAGGGATAGCCAAGGATGAAAAATCCGCCGAATTCTGGTTGCTGGAGGCAGCCAAGGCGGGAAATGTCGAAGCAGAACTCAACCTTGGCAAGCTTTATTACACCGGGATCGGCGGCAAGCCGAACTATCCGGAATCTGCCAAGTGGTTTTCCACATCGGCAAGCCACGGAAATGCCGAGGCCAGGACCTTCCTCGAAATGATGAAGGAAAAAGGCCAGTTCGACAGCAAGACGCTGTGAGCACAGGGTCAGGCAACGCCGATGACGTCGGTGAGGTCGTGTCATATAATGGACATCGGCAGCGGATACCAAAACTGTCTTTCATCAGTCAATTTCGGAGGCCACTTATGCCTGCCGGCCATCTCCCCACTTGGGGGAGATCAGCAGCGTCGCCGTCACGCCTTTCGTTTGCGGCGTGACACTCGCATCGCACGATGCGAAGACTCATTTGCCGCTGCATCTCGAGAATCCCATGCCCAACCTCCAGCTCGTCGAAGCCACGATCGCCGATCTGCGCCATGCCCTCGAAGACGGCACCGTCACCAGCGTCGAGCTGGTGGGCGCTTATCTCAGGCGCATCGCGCATTACGACCGCCATGGCATCGCGCTGAACGCCGTGCCTGTGCTCAATCCCAGAATGTTCGAAGAAGCGGCCGCGTCCGATCTGCGGCGGCGCAATGGTGCTGCGCTCGGGCCGCTCGACGGCATCCCCTACACCGCCAAGGACAGCTATAAGGTGAAGGGCCTGACGGTGGCCGCCGGCTCGCCCGCCTTCGAGCATCTCGTCGCCAACGAGGACGCTTTCACCATTGCCAGGCTGAGGGCCGGTGGTGCTGTGCTGATCGGGCTGACCAACATGCCGCCTATGGCCAATGGCGGCATGCAGCGTGGCGTCTATGGCCGCGCCGAGAGCCCCTACAATGCCGACTATTTGACCGCCGCCTTCGCTTCCGGCTCGTCCAACGGCTCGGGCACGGCCACCGCCGCCAGCTTTGCCGCTTTCGGGCTGGGCGAGGAGACATGGTCTTCCGGCCGCGCGCCGGCGTCCAACAATGCACTTGTCGCCTACACGCCGTCGCGCGGCGTCATTTCGGTCAGGGGCAACTGGCCGCTGGTGCCGACCATGGATGTGGTGGTGCCGCACACGCGCGGCATTGCCGACATGCTGGAGCTGCTCGACGTGATCGTCGCCGACGATACCGAGACGCGCGGCGATTTCTGGCGCGCGCAGCCCTGGGTGTCGATCGCGAAAAGCGCTGCTCTCAGGCCGCCAAGCTACACTACACTCGCCTTGGAGGGCTCGTTGAAAGGCAAACGCCTCGGCGTGCCGAAAATGTATATCGGCCGCGACGGCGGCGCGCCCAAACCCATCGAGACCCGCGCCTCGGTGCTCGACCTCTGGCGGCAGGCGGCGCGTGATCTGGAAAAGCTCGGCGCGGAGGTGGTCGAGGTCGATTTCCCCGTCGTCTCGAACTATGAGCGCGACCGTCCGGGCACAAAAACCATGGTCGAACGCGGGCTGGTGCCGGAAGCCTTTGCACAGCGCGAAATCTGGGATCTCTGCATCTGGGGCTGGGACGATTTCCTGCGCGCAAATGCCGATCCGGTGGTCCCCGACCTGGCTGCGGTCGACGGCCCAAAGATTTTCCCGCAGCCGCCGGGCGCGCTGCCGGACCGCTATGGCGACGACGGTTTCGATCTGGCCGACTACGTCACGAGCGTCAAGCAGGGCGTGATGCCATTGCTGGATATCCCAACGCTGGCGGAAGGTCTGAAGGGATTGGAGGCGACGCGGCGCATCGACTTCGAGGACTGGCTGGACGAGCACAGGCTCGACGCCGTCGTGCTGCCGGCGGTCGCCGATGTCGGCCCGGCCGATGCCGACGTCAACGAGACCTCTGCAGCAATCGCCTGGCGCAACGGCACCTGGGTTGCCAACGGCAATCTGGTGTGGCGTCATCTTGGCATCCCGACCGTCACCGTGCCGATGGGAACGATGGCCGATATTGGCATGCCGGTCGGGTTGACCTTTGCGGGCAAGGCTTATGGTGATGTGGAATTGCTGCGCCTCGCCGGCGACTACGAGCGCGCCACCCAACGCCGCACGGCCCCGCCGCGCACGCCGGCGCTGGTGGGCGATGTCTTTGCGGAACGCGGTGATTTGCGGGTCGGCGCCGCGCCGCCGCCGGCGCTCCGGCTTGTCGCTGAGACGAGACAACAGGGAGACCACGCCGAGATCCTCGTAATGGTCGAACTCGATGCCGATACCGCTGATCTCAAAGTTCACGTCAATGGCGAAGCCATTGTCATGGAGCGAAGCGGCCCAAGCTTTCACGGTCGCATCCTGGTGCCGGCCGGCGAGCACGAAAGAATGCACAGTGTGTGGCGAGGCGCTTACGGCTCGATCGTTACGGCCGTCATCCGGCTGGAGGATGGACGCACGGCTGGTGCTTACGTGGTCGCGGGTGGAATCGGGTGAGGTACATGTAATCTCCCCAAGGGGGAGATCAGCAGCTTCGCCGTCTTGACCCTCCCATCGCCCGCGTTATCTTCTCGCCATGCCAAACCTCGCTCCCCTCATCGTCATCGATCTCCAGACCAACATGTTCGACGGGCGCGTCGAGCCGCCGATCCATGATGCGCCGGGCATAGCCGAGCGTACCCGCTCATTGATCGACTGGGCACGGCGCAGCGGGCGAAAAATCGCGTTCGTGCGGCATGACGGGCCGGCCGGCGATCCGCTGGCGCCGGGCGAGCCGGGTTGGCCGGTATGGCCGGAACTCGGCCAGGCCAAGGACGAGCCGACATTCTCCAAGACCGTCCGCAACGCATTCTCGAATGCCGAGCTTGGCGCCTGGGTGGCCGGGCAGGGGGCCGGCGAAGTCGTGCTCGCCGGAGCGCAAACCGATTTCTGCATCGCCGGCACCGTCAAGGGCGCCCTGGCCGAGGGCCTCGGCGTCACTGTCGTTTCCGATGCGCACTCGACGCTGGACACTGAAGGCGAAACCGCGACCGAGATCATCGCCCGGTACAATGCTGATTTCACCGATGCCGGCGTCACGCTGGTGACGACGAAGGCGCTGACCGGCGACTGAAGCACCGCGCTTCGAAGAGTGGGAGACTGCCGTGCCAACCCTGAAATTGCCGGCCGAAGGCGGATGCCGCTGCGGACGCGTGCGGCTCAAGATTTCCGCAAAGCCGCTTTTGACCATGGCTTGTCATTGCACCGGCTGCCAGACCATGTCGGCCAGCGCCTATTCGCTAAGCGCCGCCATTCGCTCCGACGGCTTCGAGATCACGCTAGGCGAGCCGGTGATCGGCGGGCTGCACGGCGCCTCGAAACATTTCTTCTGCCCACATTGCATGAGCTGGATGTTCACGCGCCCCGAAGGGCTCGACTGGTTCGTCAATCTGCGTCCGACCATGCTCGACGAGCCCGGCTGGTTCACGCCGTTCATCGAGACATGGACCAGCGAGAAACTCCCCTGGGCGACGACGCCCGCGGTGCACAGTTACGAGGCGCTGCCGGCCTTTGAGGCGTATGAGGGGCTGGTGGCGGAGTTCGGTGAAACTGCGAATCTCCCCCCTTGAGGGGGAGATGGCCGGCAGGCCAGAGGGGGTCGGTGCGACTGGGCTCGACGTCCTTGCTGCAGATGGAAGGTTGGCGCTTCACGCGCGGCGACCCCCTCTGTCGCCTTCGGCGACATCTCCCCCTCGAGGGGGGAGATAAGCCCCGCTAAAAATTTGCATCGAATCGATTGCGCAAACGTTTCGATGGCCCTAAACTCCCTCAAAATCCGCCATCAGAGCGGACGGGAAACGCATAGGGAGGAGCGCTTGCAGGCGCTTATTTGTCTTGCCGACAATGGCTGAAGTGGCGCGGCGCGCCGGTGTGTCGGTGTCGACCGTCTCGCATGTCGTCAACAACACGCGCTTCGTTTCGCTGGAAAAGGCGAGGCTGATCAACGACGCCATTGCCGCCATGGGCTACCAGCCCAACGAGCTGGCGCGCTCGCTGAAGGCCTCAACCACCAACAGCGTCGGCCTGGCGATCTCGGCGATCTCCAACCCTTATTTCACCGACATCATCTGCGCGGTCGAGGCCGAATGCGCACGGCTCGGGCTGATGGTCTTCCTGTCGGATACCCAGGAGGATCCCGACCGCGAACTGCAGGTGGTGCGCGCTTTCCATCAGCGCCGCGTCGACGGCGTCATCCTGGCGCCGTCGGGCTCGCCGCAGCGCGCCATCGACTATCTCGCCGACAAGAAGATGCCATGCGTTCTGATCGACCGTTTCGCCGACGAGCGCTTCGACCAGATCGGCGTCGAGAACGAAACGGCGATGCGCGCGCTGATCGATCACGTCGCTTCCTTCGGCCACAAGCGCATCGGCTATATCGCCGGACAGCCGGGCCTGACGACGACGCGCGAGCGCATCGACGCGTTCCAGGCTTCGCTCGCCGCCAATGGACTTGAGTGCGTGCCGCGCTATCTCTCAGCCGAGAATGTCGACACGGCGGCGGCGACCGCATCCACCCACGCCATCCTGTCGCTGCCGTCGCCACCAACCGCATTGGTCACCGGCAACAACATGACGACGATCGGAGCCGTCCGCGCCATCCGCGAAAAAGGCCTCACCATTCCGGGCGATCTGTCGCTGGCCGGCTTCGACGATTTCGAATGGGCCGATTGTTTCGAACCGCGCCTGACGCTGGTTGCCCAGCCCTGCACCGAGATAGGCAGGCAGGCGGCAGCCCTGCTCAGCGCCCGCATCGCGGCGACCGGTTCAGAGCCACGTTCGGTGCGGCTGCAGGCGACGCTGCGGGCGCGCGCCTCCTGCGGGAGGCCGACCCACACGAGGCTAACATGAGCGCGCCGCTGCTGGTGATGACCGGCGCCGTCAAACGCTTCGGCGGCGTGCAGGCGCTGCGCGGTGTCGACTTCGACCTCAAGGCGGGCGAGATCCACGCGCTGCTCGGCGAGAACGGCGCCGGCAAGTCGACGCTGATGAACCTGTTGTCGGGCGTCTACACGCCGGACGAAGGCACGATCGAGATCGACGGCAAACCCGTGCGTTTCAACAACCCGCGTGAGGCGCAAGCGGCCGGCATCGCCACCATCTTCCAGGAGCTCGACCTGGTGCCGTCGCTGGATGTCGCCGCCAATCTGTTCCTCGGCCGCGAACTGATGCGTCCGGGCGGCTTCCTCGACGTGCCGGCAATGCGCCGCGAGGCCAAGAAGCGGCTGGAAGCCATCGAGATCGCCATCGATCCGGCCGCCATGGTGGCGGATCTGTCGATCGGCCAGCGCCAGGTGGTGGCGATCGTCAAGGCGCTGTCTTACGCCTCCCGCGTGCTGATCATGGACGAGCCGACGGCCGCACTCACCGTCGGCGAAGTCGAGCGGCTGTTCGATATCATGCGCAAGCTCGCCGCCACCGGCGTCGGCATCGTCTACATCTCGCACCGGCTGGAGGAAGTGCCCGGCATTGCCGACCGGGTGACGGTAATGCGCGACGGCCGTGTCGCCGGCATCACCGAGCCGCACGCGCCGCAGGCCGAGCTGGTCAGGCTGCTGGTCGGACGTCCGCTGGACGAACTCTATCCGCAACGCGCCAAGGCCGCGGGCAAGCCGCTGCTCAGCCTCAGGAACGCCAGCTTCAAACTCGCCCGCGACAGCGCCGGCTGGCAGGCGCCGCAAGGCGTTTCGCTCGATGTCCATGAAGGCGAGATCGTCGGTCTTGCCGGCATCATGGGGGCAGGGCGCACCGAACTCTTGTCCGCGCTCTACGGCACCGGCCTGTCCGGCCGCTGGGAGGGCGAGGTCGCCATATCGGGCAAGCCGGTAAAACTGGATTCGATCAGCGCTGCCCGCCACGCCGGCATCGCCTTCGTCACCGACGACCGCAGGGGCTCGGGCCTGATGCTGCGCATGGCCGTCGGCCTCAACCTGGTGATGTCGGTCATATCCAGGATCTCGCCGAACTGGCTGGTCTCGCCGCGCCGCCAGGCCGAGGCGGTGAAGGAATCCTTCGGTCAGTTCGATATCCGGCCGAAGAACCCCGATATCGCCGTCGGCGCGCTGTCTGGCGGCAACCAGCAGAAGGTGGTGCTGGCCAAGGAGATCCTCGGCAATCCGCGCCTGTTGCTGCTCGACGAGCCGACGCGCGGCGTCGATGTCGGCGCCAAGGGCGAGATCTACCAGCGGCTCAGGGCACTCGCCGCGCAAGGGCTGGGCATTCTGGTGGCGTCCAGCGAGATGCCGGAGCTGATCGGTCTGTGCGACCGCATCGTGGTGCTGCGCCAGGGGCGCAATGTGGCGGAATTCATGGGCGGCGTCGACGAGCACACGGTGCTGGCCGCGGCTAACGGCAGGGAGGCCTGATGTCTCAGGACAACAATCCAGTGGCAGCGAGCCCGGTGATGGCGGCGCCTCAAAAGCATCGCGACCCGCTGGCGCTCATCGTGCGCTTCCAGAGCCTGATCGGCCTGGTGCTGGTGGCGATCGGCGGCATCATCTTCTCGCCGCGCCGCCATGGCGAAATCCTGTTCCTCAACCCCGACAACATCGCCAACATCGTGCGCGCCGTGTCGGAGACCGGCATCATCGCCATCGGCATGACCTTCGTCATCATCACCGCCGGCATCGACCTGTCGGTCGGCGCGGTGCTTGGCCTGTCCAGCGTCGTCACCGCATCGATGATGATCTCCGGCGGCTTCGGCCTGATCCCCACCATCCTCGCCGTGCTCGCTTTGGGCATCGTTTTCGGCGCCATCCAGGGCACCATCTCGACGCGCTTCCGACTGGAGCCCTTCATCGTTACGCTGGCCGGCCTGCAGGCCGCGCGCGGGCTGGCGCTGGTCGTCTCCGGCAACCAGTACATCAACATTTCCTATGGCGAAGGGCCGGGCCTGGCGCCGCCGGTGTTCGCCGTGTTGGGCGAGCGGCTGTTCAACAACACCGTGCCGGTGGCGACGCTTGTGTTCGTCGTCTTTGCCGCGATCGCCACCATCGTCCTCAACACCACGCGCTTTGGCCGCTATGTCTTTGCCGTCGGCGGCAATGAGCGCGCCGCGCGCATATCCGGCGTGCCGGTGTCGATGGTGAAGATCTCGGTCTATGCCATCACCGGCTTTGCCGCCGCCCTTGCCGGCATCGTCCATGCCGGCCAGTTCAATTTCGGCAGCGCCAATGACGGCATGGGCTATGAGCTGACGGCCATCGCCGCCGTGGTCATCGGCGGCACCAGCCTGTTCGGCGGCGCCGGCTCGATGGTCGGCACCGTTGCCGGCACCATCATGCTGGGCGCGCTAGCCAACATCCTGCAGCTCAACAACATCACGCCCGCCATGCAGCTGCTCGCGACCGCCGCGATCATCGTCCTGGCGGCAGTGCTTCAGTCCCTCGTTCGCCGCCGCGAGGGGTTGGGTCGTTAGTGCATGTCGCGCAAAAGGTTTTGCGATGACGACATGCACAAACAAACAAGGAGGAGACGGCAACACGTGAACGTCAAACCAAGGTCTGGCCCCCCGGCCGGACGAGGAGGAGAGTGAGTTATGAAAACGACACTAAGAGGATCGACCCTCAAGGCCGTGCTGCTGGCCGGCGCTGGCCTGTGCATTGCCGGCTCCGCTTACGCCGCCGAGCCGCTGGTGAAAGCCTGCGCCAAGGACGGCCAGTTCGTCATCGGCTTTTCGCAGGCCAACAATGCCGAGCCCTACCGCCAGCACGTCAATGACGAGCTGGAGGCGGCCGCCAAGGAAGTGCCTGGTTTCACGCTGCAGATCGCCGACGGCGCCGGCAACGTCAACACGCAGACCTCGCAGGTCGACAATTTCATCACCCAGAAGGTCGACATCCTGCTGATCTCGCCCTTCGAGGCGGCGCCGCTGACTCCGGCGGTGAAGCGCGCCATGGATGCCGGCATCCCGGTCATCGAGCTTGACCGCAAGACGGTGGGCGACCCCGGCAAGGACTACACCGCCTTCATCGGCGGCGACAATTTCAAGATCGCCGAGGAAGCCGGCAAATACACCGCCAAGACGCTGCTGCCCGATGGCGGCGAGGCGGCGGTGCTGCAAGGCCTGCCGAGCTCGACGCCGGCCGTCGAGCGCCTCAACGGCTTCAAGGAAGGCGTGAAAGGCAACCCGAAGGTCCAGATCGTCGCCGAGCAGGCCGCCGACTGGGTGCCGGACAAAGCGCAGGTCGCCTTCGCCGCCATGCTGCAGGCGCACCCCGACATAAAGGTGCTCTACGCCTCCAACGACATGATGGCCGCCGGCGCGCTGCTCGCCGCCAAGGGAGCGGGCAAGGACGTCAAGATCATCGGCACCGACGGCCTGCCTGGCCCGGCCGGCGGCATCGAAGCCGTGGCCAAGGGCGACTGGGTCGCAACCTTCACCTACCCGACGGGCGCCAAGGAAGCGATCGAGATGTCGAAAAAGATCCTGCTCGATTGCGCCACCGAGGTGGACAAGACGGTGACGGTGGAAACCACCGCGATCACGGCCGAGAATGCCAAGCAGCTGATGGGGAAGTGAGGGGGCGGGAGCCCGGCGCTGAGGTTTGTGAGCAAGGCCCCGGAAGGGGCCTTGTTTGTTTTTGGCGCTTTGCACCGACGGTCTGATCGGTATCGGTGTATCAGCGAATCTGTGTTAAGCGCCGCTCGATCAACCAAAGGACGACACCAGTGAGCGAACCGACCGTGGCCCAGGCGACCTAAAACATCTATGCCTCGCTGCGGGCCGACAATGCCGACATCGACGCCCACATCGCGACGCTGAAGGCGGCGCTGGCACGCGAAGGCATAAAACAGGCGGTGTTCGACCGGCCAAACTGGTGCAGAACAACCGCCAGGGCCGCAAGCTGATGCAGGCCTATTTTCGCCAGCGCGGTGTGAGTGTGGGCTTTTCGGAGTAGGGCTACTGCGCGGGCGGTCGGGACAGAGCCCAGACAGTCTTTGTTGCCGTGCCACAGACCGACATCAAGTTGCCTCCAACGACATGATGGCGGTGTATTTTCAATACGCTAATGTTCTCTTATCGTGGGTGTAGAAATCGCCGATAGTGACTTCAGGAACGTTCAAGTCTTGCGCGATCATTGACGTGGCTATTATTATTTGGTGCTCTGATACTGCCCTCTTTGAGTATTCAAAAAGGAGTTTCTGGAAGTTCTGGCTTCTCTCTGGCTCCATCCCCTTGTCTTCCACGGTATCCATTAGCAAAAACCGGGGGTGGTTGAACGTCGGGTCTTGGGCCGCAGCAAAACAGAATGCGGCCAGGAAGCTGTTTTTGAGATAGACCATCGAACTGGCAGAGAAGAAACTGTCTCCGTTGACGGCGATGCGGTCACCATCGAACTCAAACGTAACGCTCTCCGCATTCTGAAACGTGCTTTGTCGTGCTAAGTCCCGCTTGAGGAATTGTACAACCAGATCAGCGATCGCAGTCTTAGCGCGCGATACTTGGGTAGAATTTTTCTGCTTCTCCGCCTCGATTGTTCCCTTAAGCGCCCGGGTCTCACCCCTAAGATCTTCGGCATTTTTCGATAGGGCCGCCAGTTGTTCGATGACGCCGGCCTTCCCGGCGAGATCCTCAATTTGCCTCATCAGATACCCTGCGGAACGGTTCAGTTCGCGCAGACGCAATCGAAGCTCAGTGGTCGGTGATCTGACGGCAACTTGGTAGTGACGAGATGCCTGTACCCAAAGTGCCTTGGTGCTGGCCAAAGTCTCGCGCAAACGCTCAACCTCCTCAACACGCTCGGCCTGAAGCTCTAACGATTCTTGACGCTGACGGGCGAACTCATTGATCAGCTTTAACGAACGGGCCTTTGTTTCACGAGGGTCGTAAGCCGATTTGCAGAGGCCGCATGCCCCCTCTATTCCGTGCTTATCGATAGGCGCCAAACAGGCCGGGCAATACTCGTACTCTAGGGTTCTAAACTGATCGATTACCGTATCGGACTGATGTAGCTGAACGAGCTTTTCATCCAATGCATTAATGAACTGCAGTGAGTCGGCCCTCTCAAGCTCTAGGCTGTCGGTTTCCTCCTGCAACCTGGCGATTCTTGCCTGTAGATCTACAATGTTTTTGTATGTTTCCTCCTGATCATTGAGGCTCAGCCGATCATCAAATTGAGTATGAAAGATACTCTCTTCAAGTTTAGTAATCTCGGCAGTCGTCGATTCAAGTTGTTGATTGTAGCTCGCGGTCTCAGTTGCAAACCACTCCGTTGTTAGCGGGTTTCCATCTCTGCCGTGTGATCTGATGATCGCTTTGATCTGAGCTTCGGCTATGTCGAGCTCTTTAATTGCCTGACCCAGCCGTATCTGAGCGTTGTAGTAACGAGCGCTGAATGCGCCACATAGCAACTCCCCGACCGTCTGACGGGTGATTGCGTCGTCGAAACGCTGTGGCCTAAACAACTTCTCGACTGGGCTCAGTTGGTCGGCATAGAGAAGACGCAGAACTTGATTCATTGTGATCTTCGTATCAGTCACTGCATATTGGACCTCTGGCAACCCCAGAAATCTAAATAAGACCTGAGAGAAGCTGTCCTTTGAGCCGCGCGCGTAAGGGTAAAGTTGCCATTGCTCCTGCCCCACTCCGGAGGCTTCGTCGATGGTGCCAATGAAAATTCGCATAGGACGGCCGATCTGCTCGCTGATATCTCTCGCGAAAGTCGCCGATCTTCCATTGAGCGCGACTTGCAGGATCACCGTGTCGCAACGCATGGCGCTTTCGCGCCAGTCGCTCAGGTCTCCACCTAGGGCATAGAATATGAAGTCCATGAGAGTGGACTTGCCTGAGCTATTCTCGCCTCGGATGATGTTAAGGCCGGAGTGAAAATTCTCATCATAAGCCACTTTGCCCTTAGCGGTGACCTGAAGACGCTCTACCCGAATATTTGGCTTAAACATTGTCATAGCGGAATTCCTCGAGCTCGCCGCGTGCCCGGAGACCGGTCGGTCCATATGGGCTTAGAGCCTTGAGCTCCGTCAAGAAATCAACAAGATCCGCATGATCCTTGCGGTGGGTTTCGACCGCTAGGGCTATTAGATCTGGCATTTGCTTTTGCGTTCGGGAGACAATCCCATTTCGAAATGCCTCGGATTGTAGNCGCTAGGGCTATTAGATCTGGCATTTGCTTTTGCGTTCGGGAGACAATCCCATTTCGAAATGCCTCGGATTGTAGGAAGCCATAGGACTGCAAGCTACTGGTTGCAACGCTCTGGGCGCCACGCATTCTATTAAACAAAACAGAGGGCTTGGGTGTTACCTGATAGCTGTTCGGGGTGTAACGACGCTTCAACGCGTTGTAAGGCTTGACTAACGCCCTCGGCGGCTTGAACTCCGAGATTAGGACTGGAAAGCAAATGTAGAAGTCTAGGATGCGTGTCGCCTCGTAGGGGCATGGCGCTGAATCATAGTAAGGAAAAAGAACAAACATGCGAAAAATTGCATGGAATGGATCGCTTGCTGGAAGGTAGGTAATGTTAATCACAGTGCCATCGCACGTAGCATTTATCTGCCAGCCAATATATCATACCTTTTAGGTGTGTTCTATTTAAGGTTATGTGATCCGATCCGTCACCTATCTCCGCCATTATCTTGTCGAGGATTTGGGTATCTATCAACTCGTCGATCTGTTGTGATGACAGTGAACCTGCCGAAGGTAATATCTTCGAATCGAAAGTCTCGTGGATCGCAGCCATGATGTAGGCAAAAAGTTGTTGGGCGCTCGAGAATCGCTCAAATTTCAATAGGAGCTTTGCAAAGAGCTCCTTCTTCTTTTTGGCATCTCCAAAAGCGGCAGATCGACCGCAAATTGTCAATTTTGCTTTCAGTCCAACAACAGTCTCGCCGTCTCTGTTGTCAATAAAAAACTGCAAATCATCAACAAATCCAACCATCGATTCGTCTTTTTCAATTTGTTCGGAAAGCTGTTTCAGCAGACGGTTCACTTGTGATGGCTTTACCCCATCAACTTTATTGTAATTCGTTATCTTGGTGATGTTATTGCCGGCCTGATCTCCGACAACGAGAGATTGGCTCAGATCGCTGGTAGTGCTGAGATCACTGGTAGTAAGTAGGCTCACGACTTATGGATATCCCGGCCAGCCTGGTCGCCGCCGACTCGGGAACTACGTTGATCCGAGTAGCTTGAGTTCTTGCCTTGGCGGAATTTCTGCACAGTTAACGTGAAGCCGCACCCCAAGAGGAAGCCGATAACCCCTGTTACAATTTCCATATATTCGGACAGGATTTTCAAGGTTCACCTCATTGACTGCTTGCGGGAACGCAGAGTCGAGCAATTAGACCAACGAACTTGCCGAAAAACGGTACTTCGTCAACCGTACGAATATCTCTTTCAGAACATTTAGGCCATGAGATCGGGTCGGCTTCGCTGCCAAAGCATAGCTAGTGTTCCGAGACATGCCTGATGGAGATGCTTTTTTCAAGTCGTCGAGTTGGCCGAAGAAGTCGTTGACAGGGGGGAATCTAGCTAACGCGCTGCCCCCACCGCGAAGAAAGCTGTTCAAATTGTCGTCTTACAAGGGGTTTGTCCACCAACGGCCCGAATGAGACGCCGTCGGATTTTGCCGGAACGATGCGATCAACTTGAGCGCATTCCATCAATTCTGGAGCATCCTATCCGGCGGGTAGATCATGCTCGCTTCGGGCCATGAGCGGACAATTGAAGGCAGCTCTCGCAGGTGTTGCCCGATGGGTATCGCAGCTTGGCTCGTTTGATGCGCGTGCGGTCAGCGGAGCCGCAAAAGCGGTTGGCTGAAAGTGAGCCTTTGGTTCGGAATAGTCACGGCGATGTAGCCGCCCTGCTGGGATTGCCACCCAGCCGCTTACCTTGCGTTTAGCTCCAACAGGTAAGTATCCGCATCCTGGGGGCAGCACTCATGCTAGACAATTACGAGGTAGACCGCTTCGGCGTAATCCATCAGATCGACGCCACGCCGATCACGTACGACAAGCAGTACATTTCCTATTACGAGGATCTCAGCGACCGGACCATCAAGCTCGGTTATCAGCGGCTTGGCTGGGTGCTGGGGATCACCGGCCAGATACCGCGATCCGTGCTGGAGATTGGCTATGGCACCGGCACCTTCGTCGAAGCCGCCAAAATTACCGGGGTTGCCGACTGCGCCGGCTGCGACATCACCCGGTTTCCGCTGCCCGAGGGTGTGTGCTTTGTCGATTGGGAAGAGGCGCTTGCCGGCGCGTGGGATCTCGTCGCCATGTTCGACGTGCTCGAGCACATCCCGGACCTGGGTTTCCTCGCCCGCTTTCAGGCCCGCCATCTGGCCATCGCCGTGCCCTATTGCGTTGGCGTGAACTCGGTGCCGAGGGCGATGCGTGGTTCGAGACGTGGCGCATGCGTCTGCCCAACGAGCACCTGCACCATTTCGACCGTCAATCGCTGGTGGCGCTGCTGGGGCACCATGGTTTTGAGTGCGTGACGCTGAACGGATTCGAGGACGGAATCAGGCTGCGGCCGGGCGACGTGGGTCCCAACATTCTGTCCGGTTTTTTCAGAAAGCTATAGGGGCGCCCTGCCGGGCGCGCCTTGAACGTGGGTGGATTATTGCGCCGGAGCGGGCGCCGGCGCCGGTGCCACGGGCGCTGCCGCCGGTGCCGCCGTGAACCCGCACTGCTTCTGTTCCATCTCGATCTGCTTGGTGATGCGGATGGCGTTCTGGGCGTAGGCTTCCGTTACCGAGCCGCTGTTGACGGTCTTGTCCTTCAGCGGGCTGACGGCTGCGCAGAGGTGGAAGACATGCTCGGTGTCGGACTTGGCGGCGCCGTTTTCCGGCGCGATCCAGTAGACGACATCCTGGCCATTGGGGTGTGCCGCGTCCTTCGTCGCCGCGGCCACCGTGGTGGAGTCGGTGGCGATCGCCTGCGCCTGGGCGGCGACCTCGGGCGAACAGGCCGTGGTCGGCTGCCCCGCCTTGATCTGTTCCGCGCAGGTGTTCATGTCCTGCGTGTACTGCTCGACCGATGGCGGCTGGTAGCTGACCCCGATCAGCGTCGCCAGCACGGCCAGCACGGCGCCGATACCGCCGGCCACCTTCTTGCTCTTCGGGTCCATGTTCTTGTCGTTGAGGATCAAGAGAACCAGCGGAAGGAAGGCAATCAGCGTGATGATCGCGCCGAGCTGGTTCTGGACAAAGAACCTGAACGTGTCGGATTCGCGGGCCGGGTCCTTCCGGTTGGCCGCCTTCCAGAGCAGGCTGCCGACGATGGCGAATATCGCGATCCCGACCAGGATGCCGATCAGCAGCGGCAGGTTGCCCTGGTCGAACTTGTGCTTGTAGAGCAAGACGATCCCGGCGATCTCGCCGCCAATGGCGATGACCCACGACAGCACGGCGAACAGGCGCAGCCGCGTGGCGCCGGACTTCTGGCCCTGCGTTGCCTGCCAGTCCTTGGTAACGTCTACGGTCGGCTTGTTGTCGGTCATGACCAGATCCCCCGGTATCGACACTTTTGCGGGGCGTCAAAGGCGCCCGGCGCAGCGTCATTGAACGAACGTCGCCTGCCCCGGCGCGAAAGCGCCACGGCAGACCCCATCCTTATTGCGCATGATGGGATTCGTCCATAGGCGAGGCTGGCGGACGCCGATGCCGGCGATGGCGCGGAGGAGGGCAGGGCAATCGCATAAGGCGGCGCCAGCGAATACCCCCACCCTTAATCCCTCCCCACAAGGGGGAGGGAGACTTGGTAGGCGCTGATCGCCGCAAATCGCCTAGGTTCCACGCCAGAATGGGTGGCTTGCGGCAGCGTTCCCTCCCCCTTGTGGGGAGGGTTAGGGTGGGGGTCCTCTTCGTAAGAACTCATATGTGATCGCCTTGCGCCGACGAAGGGTAGGTGGGTCGCCGAACCCGAGGGAGCGCCATATGCGATCGCCCTGCCATAGGTCGGATCACGCCACCGCGGGAGCGCAACTAATTTGTATACAAATGTTTCTGGCCGGCATCGGTTTGTGAAGCGCTTCACCGTTGCCGCGCAATCGATCGGTTACAGAGGCCGTGCAAGAGCGGGCCTAAGGCAGCGCTCTGCTGCTGCATGGAGGTAACCGATGTTTGAAAGTCTCAGCAGAATTCGCGCTGCCCTGGCGCGCGCCAGCAAGCACAGGAAGACCGTGCGCGCACTGAATGCGCTGCCGACGGAGATCCAGAAGGACATTGGCTGGACGGAGTCGAGGTCGATCGATGAGATAAGGCTGCCGTTCTAGGGCCGCATCCAGCGTCGCTAATATATCGCTCGCCATCGATTGTTCGGAAGCGTACAGTGCAGCATCGTCGGCCACATCAATGGGCGCTGACGCTTGGGAGCGACCATCGCACTCCTGCCCCGACAGGAGGCATTGGAGCCATGGCGGAGCAACCGAGACAGTCCGGTCTGAGCGCCGAGGCGCTCGCGGCCTTGGCGCGGGAAACCGGGGCCTCCGAGCAGCAGATACAAGAGATCGCATCGCTGATCGGCAACGATCGCTCGTCCATCGTGCGCGAAGCGCGCATGGTTGCGGCTGACCGCCCGAAGCGCTGATCCAGGAAAGCTGCTGGATTGATCCATGGGGCGTCGCCCCTGATTTGTCGGTTTTGTACGAAGTACAATGGCTGAATCCGAGTCAGCTATCGTCCAATGACCGTTTGCATTTGGGCAGGGCGCCGACGGCTGGGAGATGACATGTGCTCTTGCCCTTGGGGAGAGAGCGATGGACCAGTCGGTCAGCAAGGAGAAAAGCGGCCTTTTGCGCCGCATGAACCCGGCCGACTTCGCACTGCTTGCGCCGCATTTGCACCATCGTGTGCTCGATCTCAAAGCCCCGCTCGAAATGGCGGGCGAGCCGGTCGCCTCGGTATGCTTCCTGGAAAGCGGCCTGGCCTCGGTGGTGGCGAGGAACCGGCCGGGCCTGGACACCGAGGTCGGCATCATCGGCCACGAAGGCATGTCGGGCTCCGCTCTGGTGATGGGCGCCGACTGGGCGCCCCATGATTGCTACATGCAGATGCCGGGCGAGGCGGTGTGCATCGATTCCGAGCCGTTCAAGGCAGCGTTGCAGAAAAGCCCGACGCTTCGCGCCTTCCTGCTGCGCTATGCCCATTATCTGCACGGCCAGACCAAATCCACTGCGCTGAGCAATGCCCGCGCCAAGCTCGAGGATCGGCTGGCCAGATGGCTCCTGATGTGTGACGACAGGGTGGTCGGCCATCAGATCCAGATCACGCATGAGTTCCTGTCGGTCATGCTCGGCGTCAGGCGTCCGGGCGTCACCATCGGCCTGCAGATCCTGGAAGGGCGCGGCCTGATCCGGTCGCGGCGCGGCGAGATCGTCATCCGCGACCGGGATGGCCTGATCGCCGTCGCCGACGGCTTCTACGGCCAGGCCGAGGCCGAATACGAACGCCTGCTGGGCTGAGCCTGGCAGGGCTGGAAATGGCCGACGCGAATGCCGGTGAAAGCATGTTGCCAGAGCCGCGCCGGCCATTTGCGGCCATCTGGGGAGAGGCCGCCCGGCAAATCTAGCATCGGCGCAAAAGCGGGCAACGAACCGCAATCGCTTGGTAAAAACCGTACAATCGAATTGTGTTGAACCTTGGTTCGGCAAGAGTATGAATCTGCTGTCGTCGACCATGTATATGGGGCGCTGGCGCCTGAGGCTTCGACAGGCCCGCCCGCCCGATGTGAACGGGGAAAACCGAAATGGCAGAACTGCTTTTCGATGTATCCGCCTTCGATTGCGCCATCCTGCGCGCCGCCTTCATCAAATCGGTGATGGAAGACAATGTCCCGGAAAAGCGGTGGCGCGCGCTCGCCGCCTCCCTGGTTCGCGACCTGACCGACCACGAAGACGTCGAGCCGGATCTGCTCGGCTGGATCACGCGCAAGTAGCAATATTCTGACGGTCCGGCGGCTACCCCAGCCACCACCACAGCGCCGCGACCGCCGCAAGCACCGCCGCCACCGACAGCCCCAGCATGATGTAGCTGCCCTTGATGATGTCGCGGATGATCTTCTTCACGCTTTCGCGGTCGTTGAGGTTGGGGAAAGGCTCGTTGGGCAGCGCCACGCCGAGGAAGCCGCAGAGCGGCGCCCAGCCATCGCTGACCTTGAACACCAGAAGCTTCTCCGGCGGCACGGCCGCTATCACCTCCTCGGTATAGGCGTTGTAGCGCGCCACCGCCTTGGCGCGGTCGTCCATCACGCCGGCAAGCGTGCGGCCCCAGATCAGTCTGTGCGACATGTCGCCGAATTTGCGGCCGAACGGCGTCAGCCATTCCAGCACCTTGAACTGCCACAATGTCTCGGTGAAGTGGATTGTGTCGATCGTGCTGTCGTACCAGGCCTCGGCGCCGCGCGGATGCAGGGTGAGCAGCACCTTGGCGTCGGGATAGGCGGCCATCAATTCGCGCCACACGCAGCATCCCGGATTGTCGACCGTCGCCTTGTAATTGGCAAACACTCTGGTCCAGTCGTGCTGGCTGCCGGGCGGGCTGTTGGCCACCTTGCGCCAGAAGTCGAGATGGCCCTTGTTGGCCTTGTTGAGGATGACTTCCTGCATGTGATAGCTGGGAAGGCCCAGCCTGTTCAGCGCGGCAAAGGTCGACCATGTGCCGGTGCGGCCGAATCCGGCCCCGATGAGCTCAAGCGTCATTTTAACCCCCCTTGTTGAGACCGCTTTTCTTTTTATGCCGGTCCGCCCGGAATGAGGTTGCATCCGCGCCCCTCGGCGCGCAACAATTTTCCCTGTCCAGGGCAGAAATGTGTTTGCTTTTTCGTCTGGGCCACGCGGAATGACGGTCTGGCTATTCCCGCGGGTGGGGGAGCCTGATAATAGGTCAGCCAGATTGACCTAAATTCGCATGGCCGGGACGGTCATGCTGGACCAGATGCCGTATCCCGGGAGGTTGGCTCGTGAGTTTGATGGACCTGTTGGCGTCGCGCGCCTCGCGCATGAAGGCGTCGGAAATCCGCGAGCTGCTCAAACTGCTCGACCAGCCCGACATCATCTCCTTTGCCGGCGGCATCCCCGATCCGGCCTTGTTTCCGGCGCAGGCGATCGCCGATGCTTACGCCTCGGTGCTGGGCGGCGCGGAGGCGAGCGCAGCACTTCAGTATCAGGTCTCCGAAGGCTATCTGCCGCTCAGAAAATGGCTGGCCGGCCAGATGGGCAAGCTTGGCATCGCCTGCGACGAGCACAACATCTTCATCACCTCCGGCTCGCAGCAGGCGCTGGATTATCTGGGCAAGCTGTTCCTGTCGCCCGGCGACACGGCACTGGTAACATGGCCGACCTATCTCGGCGCGCTGCAGGCCTTCAACGCCTATGAGCCGCGCTACGACCGGCTGACGCCGGATGGCGGCAACATGACGCCCGCCGCCTACCAGGCGGCGGCTGCCGCTGCAGGCGGCAAAGTGAAATTCGCCTATCTCGTGCCCGATTTCGCCAACCCGACCGGCGAGACGCTGAATCGCCAGCAGCGGGAGGCGGTGCTTGACCTCGCCGGCGAGCTCGACATTGCCGTCATCGAGGACGCCGCCTATCGCGCGCTGCGCTATGACGGCGAGGGCCAGCCGCCGATGCTGGCGCTCGACTGCGAACGCTCAGGCGGCATCGAAAACGCCCGCACGCTCTATTGCGGCTCGTTCTCCAAAATCCTGTCGCCGGGCATGCGCGTCGGCTGGGTCTGCGCGCCGCGCCGTGTCGTCGAGCGGCTGGTGCTGATGAAGCAGGCGTCGGACCTGCACAGCCCGTCGATCAACCAGCTGGTCATGCACCGCGTCTCCGAGGCCGTGTATGACGGCCAGGTGGAAAAGCTGATCGGCGCCTACCGCCAGCGCCGCGACGGCTTGCTTGCAGCACTCGAAGCGGAAATGCCGGATGGCGTCAGCTGGAGCCGGCCGGAAGGCGGCATGTTCGTTTGGCTGACGCTGCCTGAAGGTGCGGACGCCACGGCACTGCTCGCCCGCTCGGTCAAGGAAGCCCGAGTGGCCTTCGTGCCGGGCAACGCATTCTACGCCGACGGTTCGGGACGCAACACGATGCGGATGAGCTTTACGCTCGCAGATGAACGCGCCGTGGGTGAAGGCGTGCCGAGGCTGGCGAAATTGATGAAGAGCTAGGCGCCCTACCTCCCCCTTGTGGGGAGGTCGACCGAAGGTCGGGTGGGGGTGCTTGGCGCCGACCCCCACCCCGATCCGCTTTGCGGATCGACCCTCCCCACAAGGGGGAGGGTAAAAAAGTCACTCCGCCACCACCAATTTATCCTGCGTCTTCGTCTCGAAATCGCTGGCGTCGTGGCGCTCGTGCAGTTGCATGGCGGGGTCGCCGAAGGCGCGGTTGACCATGCGGCCGCGTTGCACGGTCGGGCGGGCGTCGATCGCCTTGGCCCAGCGTTGTACGTGCTCGTAGTCCTGCACCGACAGGAATTCGGCGGAATCATTGTACATGCGGCCGAGCGCAAGGCCGCCATACCAGGGCCATACCGCCATGTCGGCGATCGAATAGAAGGCGCCGCCAAGATATTCGGTCTCGGCCAGCCGCCGGTCGAGCACGTCGAGCTGGCGCTTGGTCTCCATGGCGAAGCGGTCGATGGCGTATTCGAACTTTTCCGGCGCATAGGCGTAGAAATGGCCGAAGCCGCCGCCGAGATAGGGCGCCGAGCCCATCTGCCAGAACAGCCACGACAAGGTTTCCGCGCGCGCCGGCTGTTCGGTCGGCAGGAATTCGCCGAACTTTTCCGCGAGATAAAGCAGGATCGAACCGGACTCGAAGACGCGGACAGGCGTCTTGCCGCTGCGGTCGAGCAGCGCCGGGATCTTGGAGTTGGGATTGACCTCGACAAAGCCCGAGCCGAACTGGTCGCCATCGTTGATGCGGATCAGCCAGGCGTCGTATTCGGCGCCCTTGTGGCCGAGCGCCAGAAGCTCCTCCAGCATGACAGTCACTTTGACCCCATTCGGCGTCGCCAGCGAATAGAGCTGCAGCGGATGCTTGCCGACCGGCAGCACCTTGTCATGCGTCGGACCGGCAATAGGCCGGTTGATGCTGGCGAACGTACCGCCATTGGCTTTCTTCCAGCTCCAGACTTTCGGCGGGGTGTATTCGGTCATGCGGGAAATTCCTTGGGTTTGGCGGGCGAAACGACTTGCGCGACGGCGCGAGACTGATGGCGGAAAAGTCGGCGGAACCTAGATACGGGAACACATAGGTGCAATTCAGAAAGGTTCAACTTGTGTTGAACTATTATCGATGTCGGCGCCGCCCCTCATCGCCCTGCCGGGCACTTCTCCCCGTATAGTGACGGGGAGAAGGACGCTGTCGCCTACTGATTTCCCCAATTGCCAGCGTTGCCAAGAGCGCCGATGTTGCGGCCATCTCCCTTCTCCCCGTCACTATACGGGGAGAAGGTGCCGGCAGGCGGATGAGGGGCAGCGCCAGCCTCTGAAATGATTGCCTTGTTGCCTAAGCCCTTGCGCCCTGTGCAGCGCGGCATACCTATAGAGGATACTGCCCACGCATATCTGCCAGGATGAAAGCATGCCCGTCGATCCCGTTTCCCCGCTCTTGCGCTCCGTCGTTGGCGTGCGCGCCATGGTTCCCGACGATGCCTTCACGGCCAATGCCCTGGGCACGCGCCGGGAAGGCAGCGGCGTCGTCATCCGCGGCGACGGGCTGGTGCTCACCATAGGCTATCTCATCACCGAGGCCGAGGAGGTCTGGCTGACCGACCAGGACGGCCGCGTCGTGCCGGCGCATGCGCTGGCCTATGACCAGGAGACAGGCTTCGGCCTGGTGCAGGCGCTGGCGCCGCTCGGCCTGCCGGCGGTGGCGCTGGGTGACGCCTCGAAGGCCAAGATCGGCGACCCCGTGGTGTTTGCCGACGGCACCGGCCGCTCGGTCAAGGCACACATCGTCACCAAGCAGGAATTCGCCGGCTATTGGGAATATCTGCTCGACGAGGCGATCTTCATTGCCCCGGCGCATCCGTCCTGGGGCGGCGCGGCGCTCATCGGCCAGGATGGCAGCCTGCTCGGCATCGGTTCGCTGCTTTTGCAGATGAGCCGCAACGGCGAGGTCGCCGACATCAACATGGTCGTGCCGATCAACCTTCTGACCCCGATCCTCGACGATCTGCTGACGCGCGGCCAGGTGGCGAAGCCGCCACGCCCATGGCTCGGCGCCTTCTCGGCCGAGTCGAACGGCGCGGTCGTGGTGATGAGCGTCGCCGAAGGCGGCCCCGCCGCCAAGGCCGGCCTGCGCCAGGGCGACATCATCTCCGACGTGCGCGATGGCGAGGTCGACGGGCTCGCCGATTTCTACCGCAAGCTATGGCAGAATCCGGCGGGTTCGGAGATTCCTCTCAGGGTCGTACGCGGCGGCCGCGAAACCTGGCTCAGGGTAAAATCCGCCGACCGCAACAGTTTCTTGAAGAAACCGCATCTGCAGTGAAAGCCAATCTCCCCCCAAGTGGGGGAGATGCCCGGCAGGGCAGAGGGGGGCGCGAAGGATCGCGACCTCTCGATCTATTTTCTGACAAGAATCGCGGGATAAACGTGGCTGACACTGGCCGGTGCGTTGGCGGGACAGCGGCCCCCTCTGGCCTGCCGGCCATCTCCCTCCACGAGGGAGAGATTGGCTGCCCCCTCAATCCCCGCATACCCTAAAAGGCGTCCCCGTGTCCCACTCCGCGAAGGGCACGACCTGGCCTTCGACAGACACGATACTGTTCACCTTGCTGTCATCATCCTGCGTCTGCATACTTTTGCCCTTGCCGGTCAGCACGTCGTAGTCGCAGCTGCTGTAGACGACAACGGACTGGTATTTGTAATGGTCATAGGCAACGCCGGCGACGACGAAGGCTTCGTTGCGCCAGGCGATGGTCAGCGTCATGTCGGTCCGCTCGCCGGGGCCGATCAGCCCCGGCAGATAGATCTTGATCGAGCCGTTGGGCAGCAAGGTCAACTCCGGTTCGATGCCGGAACCCTCATAATGCGGCTGGTCGTAGTCGTTCCATTCGCCGTAGACCTGCTCATGCACGACGCCGGCGGGTTTCAGAAAATTGTACTTTTTGTCCCTCAGGAAGAAATGCATGTCCATGGTATCGTCTTCGGGCTCGGTCTCGACGATCATCGCCAGATCGGCGGCGCCGTCGCCATTGAAGTCGCCGGTCAGCGCGGTGATGATCTTCTGGGTTTCGATGGGTTCGGCGAGCGCCGAGGCCGGCAGCAGAAGGATGAGGCCGAGTAACATCGCTCGCATGGCATTTCCCCCGAATTGCAGTCTGCCTTGCCCGGCTGACCAGCAGGAAACTGCCACGGGCGTCGGCTGCGGCGCAAGCCAGCGCGGAATACGTTAGGGATTATCGACGCCGCTGACGGAAACTGGCATCGACAGCCGATACAGCCGGCCCGGCAACAACGAGGTGATGATGGCGCCGTTCAAGGTCGATCCCGACAAGGTTCATGAATTCCCCGATCCCGACAGTTTTTACGCCTGGCTGCGCGAGAATCATGCCGGCGAGAGCGAGGTCTGGATCAAGGTCCACAAGGTCGGCTCCGGGCTGGCCTCGATCACGCCGAAGCAGGCCATCGACGTGGCGCTGTGCTTCGGCTGGATCGACGCCATACGCAAGCCGCTCGACGACAAGAGCTTTCTGCAGCGCTACACGCAGCGCGGCAAGAAGAGCATCTGGAGCAAGATCAACATCGACAATGTCGCCCGCCTGGTCGAGGAGGGCCGCATGACCGAACACGGGCTGAAACAGGTCGAGGCGGCCAAGGCCGACGGCCGCTGGGACCGCGCCTATGCCTCAGGCAAGGACATGAAGATCCCTGACGATCTGCAGGCCGCCATCGACGCCGAGCCGAAGGCGAAGGAGATGCTGGCAAAGCTTTCCGCCCAGAACCGGTTCGCGCTGGCGTTTCGAACGCACAACATGAAGACGGAGGCGGGGCGCAGGAAGAAGATCGAGGCTTTCGTCGCGATGCTGAAGCGCGGCGAGACGATCTATCCGCAGAAGCGGTGAGGCGACGGCAAGCGGCTGCCATGATGCGCGCAGCTAAAAACCCGCTTGTGAGGTTCTGGCCTCGCTTGCCCGGACATAACATATTGTTTTTACGGTATTTTCCACTCGTCGTGCGGGTGATAGCTGCGATAGTGGAAAAAAGTAACAACATATTGTTAATTAAGAGTTTTCCACTATGTTAACTTGATCCTGGCTTGAGAGTGGAAAACGATGCTGAGAGAGTTGACCGGCGAGCAGCGGCGCCAACTCATAGATACGCAACAGGTCTACGAGGCCTGGCAGCATGCTGATGACCAGCGCCAAAGGCGCTTTGCAGGCAGCATGCGCTGGGTTGAGCGCAGCGGTGCTGAATACCTGCTGCGGAAGGTCCGGCAGGTCGAGAATTCACTCGGGCCGAAAAGCAGCCAGACGGAGAAGGCGTTCGCTGCGTTTTCCGAGGGCAGGGTGCAGAACAAGGATCTGCTGGCAGGTCTGGCCGATCGCCTGAACGGCCTGGCGAAAGTCAATGTGGCAATGGGGTTGGGCAGGGTACCGGCCATCGCCGCACGGATATTGCGGCGGTGCGCCGAAACAGACCTGCTGGGCAAGCAGTTGCTGGTTGTCGGCACGAATGCGCTGTTCGCTTACGAGGCTCTGGCGGGCGTCCAGATCACCAGCGGTCTCACGGCAACCGGCGACATCGACCTGCTCTTCGATTCGCGACGTCGCATCAGCTTCGTGACCGGCGAGAGGGTAAGCCAGTCCGGCCTGATAGGCGTGTTGCGTAAAGTGGACAGGTCCTTCAAGCCGCTCCAGCCCCGGGCCTTCAGGGCAGCGAACCGTGATGGCTATCTGGTCGACCTGATCCGTCCGCAGGCAAGACATGTCCTCAACGACAACGCCACTACCTCGATTACACAGCATGCCGACGATCTCGACAGCGCACCCATGGAGGGGCTGCAATGGCTCATCAACGCCCCGAAGGTGGAGGCTGTGGCGATCGATGAGCGTGGCTATCCCGTAAGCATGCCGACGGTCGACCCTCGAATGTTCGCTCTGCACAAGGCTTGGCTGGCCACGCTGCCTGATCGGTCTGCGGTCAAGGCAATGAGAGATCGTGAACAGGCGGAAGCGGCTGCACGCATTGCCACCGCCTATCTTGCGCTTCCGCTGGACAGCGAACATCTCAAAAGGCCTCCGGCGGCATTGCGAGACGCCGCGGCCGCAACGCTGTCCCTTCCTGGCCCGAGCGGCTTTTCCGAAGACCTTCCAATTGAGCCGGACTGGTAGCGCCCACACGCCATGCTACGAAAATAGCATTCTCCCCTTGCGAAATGTGATGCTACGGTTCCCGGCGCACCCAGGGCGGAGGGGTTGCCAAGAGGAGAAGTGGCGGGCGCTGGCCCGGATTTCAGCGAGAACCGGACGGAGCTGTTGAACCATTGCAAGGCCGCCGCGTTTTCCAGCGTCGGCCACAAGGGAGGAACCACCTGTGAAAGCATCCTATCTCGTCTCAGCCGCGCTGCTTGCGGCGACTGCGATGCCGGCGGCGGCCGGCGAAATTTCCGACGGCAAGGTCAAGATCGGCATCCTCAACGACCAGTCGGGCGTCTATGCCGATTTCGGCGGCAAATGGTCGGTCGAGGCCGCCAGGATGGCGGTCGAGGATTTTGGCGGCAAGGTGCAGGGCGCGCCAATCGAGATCGTCAACGCCGATCACCAGAACAAGCCCGACATTGCCTCCAACATTGCGCGCCAGTGGTACGACACCGAGCAGGTCGACGCGATCATGGAACTGACGACATCCTCGGTGGCGCTCGCCGTCCAGGGGTTGTCCAAGGAAAAGAAGAAGATCGACATCGTTACCGGAGCGGCATCGGCCGACCTGACCGGCAAGCAATGCTCGCCCTACGGTTTCCACTGGGCTTACGATACCCACTCGCAGGCGGTCGGCACCGGCGGCGCGCTTGTGCAGCAGGGCGGCGACAGCTGGTATTTCATCACCGTCGACTATGCCTTCGGCTATTCGCTGAAGGAGCAGACCTCAAAGGTTGTTGAGGCAAGCGGCGGCAAAGTGCTGGGCGAGGTGCGTTACCCCTTGGGATCGACGGATTATTCCTCCTTCCTGCTGCAGGCGCAGTCCTCCGGCGCCAAGGTTATCGGCCTTGCCAATGCCGGCCTCGACACCTCCAATACCATCAAGCAGGCGGCCGAGTTCGGCATCGTCGCCGGCGGCCAGCGGCTGGCAGCACTTCTGTTCACGCTTGCCGAGGTGCACGGCCTTGGACTGCAGGCGGCGCAGGGCGTGGTGCTCACCGAAGGGTTTTACTGGGACCGCGACGACAAGAGCCGCGACTTCGCCGGGCGCTTCTTCAAGCGCACCAACCGCACGCCCAACATGATCCAGGCCGGCACCTATTCGGCGGTGCTGCAATATCTCAAGGCCATCGACAAGGCCGGCACCGACGAGACCGAGGCGGTCGCCAAGCAACTCCATGAAATGCCCGTCGACGACATCATCAACGCCAACGGCAAGGTACAGGCCGACGGCTCGATGGTGCACGACATGTATCTCTACCAGGTCAAGAAGCCCGAGGAGTCGAAGAAGGACTGGGATTACTACACCTACCTTGCGACCATTCCGGGCGACAAGGCCTTCATCAAGGCTGAAGACAGCGGCTGCCCGCTCGTCACCAAGTGACACTGGCGCAAGCCGTGGCCGTCCAGCCGGACGGTGCCGAAATCAAGCCGCGGGTGGTGCTCTCCGCCCGCGGCCTGCGGCGCGACTTTGCCGGTTTCGTCGCCGTCAACAATGTCGACCTCGACGTCCATCACGGCCAGATCCATGCGCTGATCGGGCCGAACGGCGCCGGCAAGACGACAATCTTCAACCTCTTGACCAAGTTCCTGCAGCCGAGCAGCGGCAGGATCGAACTGTTGGGCAACGACATCACCCGCACCGCGCCGGCCAGGGTGGCGCGCATGGGTCTCGTCCGCTCGTTCCAGATATCGGCGATCTTTCCGCATCNCGTCGCCTTGCAGCGGCCGAGCGGGCTCGGCTTCCAGTTCTGGCGCTCGCTGGCCGCGCTTGACCAACTGACTCCACGGGCGCGCGAACTGCTTGCCGTCGTCGGTCTCGACGATGTCGCGCATCGTCCGGCCGGCGATCTCTCCTATGGCCGAAAGCGCGTGCTCGAGATCGCCACCACGCTGGCGCTCGACCCGAAAGTGCTGCTGCTCGACGAGCCGATGGCCGGCATGGGGCACGAGGATGTCGGCGTCATTTCCGGCATCATCCGCTCGCTGGCAACGGACCGCGCCGTGCTGATGGTCGAGCACAATCTCACCGTCGTCGCCGACCTCTGCGACTGGATCACCGTCATGCAGCGCGGCCAGGTGCTCGCCGCCGGCGACTACGCGACGGTGAGCAACGATGAGCGCGTCAGGGTCGCCTACATGGGGACCGAGCAGGGGGACCGAGCATGAGTGAGCCGCTGCTTGCCGTGCGCGATCTCCATGCCTGGTATGGCGAGGGCCATGCGCTGCATGGCGTCAACCTCGACGTTTTTCGCGGTGAGACCGTGACGCTGCTCGGCCGCAACGGCGTCGGCAAGACCACAACGCTGCGCGCCATCATGGGGCTGGTCCGCAAGCGCAGCGGCAGCGTCGCCTTCGATGGCAGCGACCTGATGCGCCTGCCGCTGCATCGTGTTGCCCATCGCGGCATCGGCTTCGTGCCGGAGGAACGCGGCATCTTCGCCACGCTCACCGTCGACGAGAACCTGATCCTGCCGCCGGTGGTGGCCAAGGGCGGCATGAGCGTCGACGAGATCTTCGATCTCTTTCCCAACCTCAAGGAGCGCCGCAACAGCCCCGGCACCAAACTCTCCGGCGGCGAACAGCAGATGCTGGCCATCGCCCGCATCCTGCGGACGGGCGTGCAGATGCTGCTGCTCGACGAGCCGACCGAGGGCCTGGCGCCGGTCATCGTCCAGCGCATCGGCGAACTGCTGGCGACCTTGAAAAAGCGCGGCATGACCATCCTGCTCGTCGAGCAGAATTTCCGCTTCGCCGCCCGCATCGCCGACCGCTTCTACCTGATGGAGCACGGCAAGGTGGTGGAGGGTTTTGCCGTAAGCGAGCTTGCCGCTCACACGCAACAGCTGCACGAGGTGTTGGGGGTATGATGACGACAGCCCACGGCAGTACCCCCAACCCGCTGCTGCGCAGCGACCCTCCCCATAAGGGGGAGGGTGGAGGGCCACCGCCCTACCTCCCCCTTGTGGGGAGGTCGGACCGAAGGTCCGGGTGGGGGTACGTGCCGCACAGACGCATCCCCCTTGCAACACCATCGGTGACGCCATGACCATGATCTTCGGCATCCCCGTCCAGGCCTTGCTCGGCCAGATGCTGGTCGGTCTGATCAACGGCTCCTTCTACGCCATGCTGAGCCTCGGCCTGGCCGTCATCTTCGGCCTGCTGCGGATCATCAATTTCGCCCATGGCGCACTCTATATGCTCGGCGCCTTCATCGGTTACCTGCTGCTCGTCCATCTCGGCATCGGCTACTGGCCGGCGCTGCTCCTGGTGCCGCTCATCGTCGGCGTCTTCGGCATGGCGGTCGAGCGCGTGGCGCTGTCGCGGCTCTACCGCCTGGATCCGCTCTACGGGCTGCTGTTCACCTTCGGACTGGCGCTGGTCATCGAAGGCGTGTTCCGTTTCTACTACGGTGTGTCAGGCAACCCATATGCCGTTCCGGCGCAGCTTGCCGGCGGCACCAATCTCGGCTTCATGTTCCTGCCCAACTATCGCGGCTGGGTGGTGGTGGCCTCGCTCATTATCTGCATCGGCACCTGGCTCCTGATCGAAAAGACCAGGCTCGGCTCCTATCTGCGCGCCGCGACCGAGAATCCGGAGCTGGTGCAGGCCTTCGGCGTCAACGTGCCGCTGCTGCTGACGCTCACCTATGGGCTCGGCGCGGCGCTCGCCGGCCTTGCCGGTATTCTCGCCGCGCCCGTCTACCAGGTCAGTCCGCTGATGGGCTCCGATATCATCATCGTCGTCTTTGCCGTCGTCGTGGTCGGCGGCATGGGTTCGATCCTCGGGGCCATCGTCACCGGCTATATGCTCGGCCTCGCCGAGGGCCTGACCAAGGTGTTCTATCCCGAGGCGTCGAACCTCGTCGTCTTCGTCATCATGGCGATCGTGCTGCTCCTGCGCCCCGCCGGCCTGTTCGGAAGGGACGCCTGAGATGAGCGAGGCAGCCCTTCACGACCAGCGCACCGCCGCCTCCGTGCGGCTTAAGCGGGTATTGCTGGCATTGGCCATACTGGCGCTGATAGCCGCGCCCTTCTTCGTCTATCCGATCTTCCTGATGAAGATGCTGTGCTTCGCGCTGTTTGCCTGCGCCTTCAACCTGCTGCTCGGCTACACTGGGCTGCTGTCGTTCGGCCACGCCACCTTCTACGGCGCCGCCGCCTATTTCTGCGCCTACGCCGTCAAGGCATGGGGCTGGCCGCCCGAGGCCGGCATCCTGCTCGGCACCGCCGGCGCGGCCGTGCTCGGCCTGGTCATGGGCTTCCTCGCCATCCGCCGGCAAGGCATCTATTTCTCGATGATCACGCTGGCGCTGGCGCAGATGTTTTATTTCTTCTGCGTCCAGGCGCCGTTCACCGAAGGCGAGGACGGCATACAGGGCGTGCCGCGCGGGCATCTGTTCGGCATCGTCGATCTCAACGTCACGCTCAACATGTATTTCGTCGTGCTTGCCGTCTTCCTCATCGGCGTCTTCGCCGTCTGGCGCATCGTCAACTCGCCGTTCGGCATGATCCTGCGTTCGATCCGCGAGAACGAGAACCGCGCCATCTCGCTGGGCTATTCGGTCGGCCGCTACAAGCTCGCCGCCTTCGTCATGTCGGCAGCCCTTGCCGGGCTTGCCGGCGCGACCAAGGCGATCGTCTTCCAGTTCGCGACGCTGACCGACGTCACCTGGCAGATGTCGGGCGAGGTGATCCTGATGACGCTGCTCGGCGGCATTGGCACCATGGTCGGTCCTGTCGTCGGCGCCGGCCTCGTCGTCGGGCTGGAAAACACGCTCGCCACCTCCGGCTTCCCGGTGACCATCGCCACCGGCCTGATCTTCATGATCTGCGTGCTGGTCTTTCGCCGCGGCATCGTCGGCGAGATTTACGCGCGCTGGCTGGCGCCGGCCAACGGCGAGGCGGGCCGCGATCAATAGGTGATGGTCACCACCACCGTGTCGGTGTAGACGCCGGCCGAGGGCGTCGTCTGCGGCGGCACGCGGCCGTAGACGATGAGCGGTTGCGCCAAGCCGGTTCCGGTGCCGGCCACCGTGCTTCCCGGCGTTCCGGCGTCACCCCAGGGCTGCGAGCGCGCGGCGTCCTTGTAGAGGCCGTAGGTCACCCGCTCAGCCCCCTTTGACATCTTTCGGTTGGTCGGCGTGCCGCCTGTCGTGCCGCCATTCAGGGAAACCGTATAGGCGGTCGACGGCGTGCAGGTGACCGAGACCTGGCCGGTGGCATCGGCATTGGCGTCGAGCACGCCCTTGGAGCCGAAATCGATGTTCTGGGTGGCGACCAGGCAGTTTGCCGCGACCGTGGCGTTGATGGTGAAGGTCGGACTGGCGCCCAAGTTGCCCGCGCCGGTGTTGCAGCTGCTGCTCAACAGGGTTGTCCGGGAGCGGAACTCGAGTTGCCCGCCCGAAAATGTCGACAGATAAGTGCCCGGCGGAACGGTCGCCTGGCCGCCGGGAACCCGGCCATAGAGCGTCAGGGTGTCGATTGAGTTGCCGAAGAGATTGGGGCTCAGCAGCAGCGGTGGCGGGCGCGAGGCATAGGCCCAGTTATAGGTGCCCCAGACAACGCTCATTGCGGGGTCCGAATAGAGTTGATAGTTGAGGCTGTTGACGCCGCTCGCCATCTGCCGGGCCGCCGCCGAGGTTGCACCGCCGGTGCCGGCGGCAATATGCGGACAGACCAGGACGGGCAGCAGCAATGGCAAACTGCCGCTGCAAGTCGCGGTGAAGGTGGCTGTCGATGTCGCCGCGGTGCCCGACAGCGTGTCGATGAGGCCGAAATTCAAACTGGTGACGGTGTAACTGCAGCTCTGCGCCCGGGCGAGCGACGGGAGCAGCACCAGCAGCAGGGCGATGATTACGGCGCGCAGCATTTTTCCTCCAGCTCTCATTGGCACACCACGTTCCCGATCACCACTTGCCGGCCGCGCGCCGCCTCGAAGGGAAACTCTGCCCGGCATGAACCGCCGTCAGCGCGCTCGACCTGCACTGAATTCTGCTTGCCGAGGCCCTTGATGTAGGCCTGCCCGTCATAGCCGACGACAAAGTCTTCAGTGCCGCCATCGACGCGTCCCGAGAGTCCGGCTTCGAGTGGCGTTCCGCTCGAGTCGACCAGCGTCACCAGCGCGGCCTGCGCCGCCTCAGACACGCCGAACTTCAGCACGACGCCGTTGCGGTCGGCTGGGACGACGGTCTCCTTGGTAGCCGGGACATCCGCGTCGACTGGTAGATTCTTCGGGTCGATGGAGACCGTGTTCAGCTCATAAGAGTTGAGCCCGGTGACCAGGATGCGGCCTTTGCTGTCGGTCCTGCCTACCGGCCGGTTCTGATGCAAGACCTCGACATCAGGCGTGCCGACATCGACGACGGCAAAGGCATCGTCGATGCGGTTGGTGGCGAACACCCCGCCGCCTGCGACCGCAATGGCGCCGTCCATCTGGCCGGTCACGCGAAAGTCCTTGTCGAATTGCTGGGCGCCGGCCTCGAAACGCGCAAACGGCGCGCGGTAGCTGACCGCTGCCGAACGATTGGGTACCTCGCCCTCCGAGGTGCGCAGCCGCCAGCCGATGCTGCCGTCCTCGGCCCGCTCCGATTTGGCGAGGTCGGCAGTGACATTGAGGCCGTCAGGGCCTTGCTCGACGCCTGTCGACGCCGAGATCTCGTCGTTGAACGGGATCGAAATCCCGGCGAACACGCCATAGCTGCTGTCGTCGTCGAGATCGGCGAAGGCGGTGGCATAGAGCGTGCTGCGCTTGAAGATCGCCTGGCTGTAGGACAGGCCGACGATCTGGCTGCTTTCGCCCTCGGCGCTCTTCAAATGCGTATAGGACAGGTTGAGGCTGGAGAAATCGATCGGCATCGGCACGCTGAGTGTCACCTGGTCGACCGCGCGCGGCACGCCGGCGCTGAAACGGGTGAAGTCGTCGGGGTCGAGAACCGGCTCCGCCGTCACCGAGGCGATGTCTTCATAGCCGCCAAAGGCCCGCTGCATGTGGGCGTTGATCGCCCAGCCGTCATAGCCGAATTCGACACTGGCATCGACCAGCGAGCCGGTGCGCCGGTCATGATGGCTGCCGGCGACCGCCAGCGAAGCTGCGCCATATGCCCCGAGCGGGAAGGCAGCACCTATGCCGCCATTGATCAGATCGGCGCCGCCCTCGGCATGGGCTTCCAATGTCAGCCGGTCGGTCACGCCGTAACGCGCGCTGGCGACCCCCATGACGCGGCCGTCATAATCGTCGGAGGAGATGCCGAAATTGCGCCGCGCCATCCCTGCCTCGACGGAAAAGTCGAGCAGTCCCTGGCGCAGCAGCATGCTGGAGGCATAGAACGGCAAGGTGGCGGTGGTCTCGCGCCCCAGGCTGTCGCGCAGCACCACCTGCGCCTGTCCGGCGCCGGTGAACACCGGCAAATTGGTGACCTGGAATGGCCCGGGCTGGATGTCGCCGGAATAGGTACGCACGTTTTGCGTATAGACCTCGAGCGTCGACGGCACCGCCGCCGTGCCGCCGAAGGACGGCAGCGGCAGCGTCACCAGGTCCGATCGCAGGTGGAAGTTGCGTTGCGCCTGGACGCCGCCGAGATAGACCGGCCGCGTCCACGACAAGCCGCCGGAGACGAAGTCGCCGGCGCGGTAGGTCATCAGCCGGTCGGGGTCGGAATAGCTCCAGGTCGTGTTGAGCCGCGTAAAGCCGCCCAGCTTGCCATCGGAATGGCCGGCGATGAACGACTGGCTGAGCGTGCCATAAGGGCTGAACACGCGCGCATCGAAGCCGCCGGAAACGCCTTGGAACAGCTCGACGTCCTTGTCGAACAATGTGTTGGAGCTGGCAAACAGCGAATAGTTGAGAACCGCGCCCAAGCCCGATTGCGGCGCCGGCCGGTCCTGCAAGCGCAAGCCGAGATCGACCATGCGCGCCTCGCGGCTGTCATTGGCGGCGGTGACGTAGAGGCGCTGCGCCGCTTCGTCGATCTGAAACGACACATCCGCCAGATGGTCGAGCCTGACCAGGCCGTCGGTGTCGACAGCGCCCTGCGGCGGCTTCAGCCCGAGCTCCTTCAGCTCTTGCGGCGTCGATGCCAGGCCGCCATCCGGCATCTGGGTGAAGCTGCCGATCAGTTTGGTCGAGACGTCGTTGATGAACACCTCTAGATAAAGGCTGCGGCCGGCTTGCTGGCCAGGGTCTTCAGGGTTCGTCACGGCCGGCAATTCTTGCGCGTTCACCGCCGAGAAAGGTGTGAAAATCGCGAGCGCGACGACTAGCGCGATCCTACTTGCCCTTGACGGCAACGTTGGCATCGAAGGGTCCAAGATCGCTCTGTGCCTTCAAAAGCACGGAGCCCGCTGACAGTGATTTGCCGCTGCCGATCGGCCACTGCATGGTCGCGCCGCCCAGGACATAACCGACGAGCCCGTTTCGGTTGCCGAGCTTTTTGCCGTTCTGGGTCAGGGATAGGTTGGACAAGCGGAGACGACTTTCACCGGTATTGCTGGCTGTCAGCACAAGACTGCCGCCCTTGCGCGAAACACTCCAGGCGACTGCCGGCGCGGCGGCATCGGCGTCGCGGAAAAACACCGGGACCGAATAGCGCAGCGCGAGCGCGACCGTACCGGCCTTCTTGCGCGACGGGTCGGGTAACTCGTCGACGATGACGCGGTAGCTTTCCTCGGCCCGCACCGGCGCCTTGCTGACGCGCACGACGCGAACCACGTATTGGGCATTGGGTCCGAGTTTGGTCGATGGCGGGCTGGCGACGACGTCCGTAGTCGGCGTCAGCTGCTCGATCCCGCCAGCCTGGCTCCAGGCGAAGACGCGTATCTGCACATTGATCGGCCGCTTGGGGTCATCGTTGCTGAGGTTGAGAACCGCCGAGGCGTCGGGCGAGATCAGCTCGAGACCTGTCGGCGCCACCCTGAGCGAAGCGGCTTGTGAGAGACCGGCGCACAGCAACAGAACAGCCGTGGCTCCGATGCATGAAAGCATGGATCGCATGATCGTCCTCGTGTTGGTATCGATTGTCAGTACGTTATGGTGATCGCAACGGTGTCGGTGTAGAGGCCCGCCGCCGGTGTCGTCTGCGGTGGAACACGCCCGTAGACCGTCAGCGGCTGAATGGCGCCGTTGCCGGTTCCGCCGACCGTGTCGGTGGGGATCGTGGTGCCCCAAAGCTGCGTCCGGGTGCTTTCCCTGTAGATGGTGTAGTCGATCGTCGCCGACGCCGGCCCGGTCATCTTGCGAACAGCAACAGTTGCGCCCGCGCCCGCTCCGGCGCTCAGACCAACATTGTAGGACTTGCCGGTCGTGCATTGCACGTTGATGGTGCTGGTCTGGTCGACATTCGCATCAATGACACCGTGCGAGCCGAAATCGAGATCGCTCGCCGTCTGCACCTTGCATTCGTCGGTAATCGTGATGCGGACATTCATGCTGCCCGTCGCGGTCGCGGCGATCGCGGGCAGGATGGGAAGCAGCGACGCTCCCGCCAGCAGCGCATATTTCAGCAATCTCATGCGTGTTTCCTCCGTCGGGCAGACCGTTCCTCGCAACACAGTCTTGACCCGGATTTCACTCCTACAGCTCCTCCGTTGCATGCTTCGCAAGACATCAACGATACAGTAATGTCAGAAGCGAACTGTGCAATGATTATTACAACTTAGATTCGGATTACGACAGCGAATAACTTCGGTATGTATCGGATAATTTTGGTTAATATTTGGTTAACAGAGATGAAATGGACATTTTTCCGAAATGAAAGTTCGTCTGTCGAAAATTTATTTTGCTTCTCGTGCCGAAAAGGCGAAAATATCTGGCAAATCATCTTGATTTTGTAGAGTCTCACCTGTCGTCCTTTATTATCGATATTTCGCGGCGTGCACCGGCGCCAAGCGGCCATCGCCATAGCCGCGCCGGTAGCTGTTCGCGCCTGTCCAAGCCTTGCGGTCGTGCTGACAGGGCCGCATTCGCCAAAACCGTGTTCCGCCCGGCCCAAGCATGGCCGTCCCGGCTGAGATAAATCCACCGCCGTCGGATCGCGGCGAAACACATGCGAATCGTTCTTGCCACGCTGGCCCGGATTTCCTTCGGCGGCGCATCGGCCGGACGGGAGATGCGCCTGTTGTCCCTTGGAGCCATGATCCACGGCCGGCAGCCGCGCGGACCGGCTGCCAGACGTCAGAAAAGGAAGAACGATGAAGAAGACCTATGAAAAGCCACAGCTCGAAAAGCGCCAGAAGCTGTCGCGTGTGACCGCTGTCGCAGGCCCATCAGTGGCCAGTGAGAGCTGACGCCGTCGACCGGCATCGAGCCACCAGCGGACAAGGAGAGCAGTCATGGATCAGCATGCGAACCCGTCACCCGGCTTCAGGCGCAATCCGGGCAAGGTGATCACCGTCGAGCCCTTCAACGGGCGTGTCGTCGTGTTTGCAAACGGCACCATCATCGCTTCCTCGGCAAAAGCCAAAATGGTGACCGAGCCGCCCCATCCCTTCTCCTTCTACATCCCGTTCGAGGACATCGACTTCCGCAAGCTCAGGAAGACGGAGCGGTCGACGCTGTGCCCCTACAAGGGCGACTCCAGCTACTGGAACGTGCTGCCGGCGGGCGAAACCGGTAACGACGCGATGTGGGCCTATGAGCAGCCCTTCGACGAGATGGCCGAGATTCGCGCCCACGGCGCCTTCTATCCCGACCGGGTCGCCATCGACGCCACGCCGCGCTAGCGCGTCATGCCTGTCGCCCAAAAGTGCCCAGCGTTTTTGGAGCCGACGACAGGCATGAACAGAGGAATTTTTCAGATCAGCCAAAGCTGTCCTCACCCGGGGGCGCAGCGGTTTTGCGGCAACGGCATGCCGAAACAAAGACAAAATGTCATGGACGAAAAGCAGAGAGCCATTCTCGACGAAATCCCGCGCCTGCGCCGCTATGCGCGCTCGCTGCTGCGCGACCGCGATTCCGCCGACGATCTCGTCCAGGACTGCCTGGTGCGGGCGCTGCTGCGGCTGGACAACTGGCAGACGGGAGAGAGCCCGCGAAAATGGCTGTTCACGATCATGCATCATCTGTTCATCGACCAGATGCGCAAGGTGAACCGGCGAGGCGAGGCCTCGATGCTGCCGCTGGAGGCCGGCGAGGCGCAAGCCTCTCCCGCCGACCAGCTGGAGAACGTCGCCGCGCGCGAGATCATCGACGCGCTGCAGGCGATCAGCCCGGACCGCCGTGCCGCGCTGACCATGGTCGCCATCGAGGGCTTCTCCTATGCCGAGGCCGCCGAGATGCTCGGCGTTCCGGCCGGCACGCTGATGTCGCGCATCGCGCGCGGCCGTGAGGAACTGCGCGGCCTGCTCGAGGACAATGCGCGCCGCCGCGCGATAAGGATCGTCGAGCCAGGCCCGGCCAGGGCGGTTCCAATCAGGGCGCCAATGGCATGACGAGCCCAAT
Organism: Mesorhizobium sp. LNJC405B00; assembly: GCF_000502615.1. Classification (NCBI taxonomy): domain Bacteria; kingdom Pseudomonadati; phylum Pseudomonadota; class Alphaproteobacteria; order Hyphomicrobiales; family Phyllobacteriaceae; genus Mesorhizobium; species Mesorhizobium sp. LNJC405B00. The sequence goes on from NZ_AYWC01000009.1 coordinate 168,379, forward strand.
CGCATGATGACGCCTTACGGCATGGTCCACGATTGCAGGCCTTGTCCGCACTGTGGGCGCGGCGCACCCGGTAACGGTTTCTTCTCTGCTTGCGTGCATAGTGGCGGCGACGGAGTGAGCGAAACCAGGGCATGGCTGAAGAGAAAATACGCAACGGCGAATTCTGGGCGCTTGCGCTCGAACGCGCTCATCTCGGCGTATGGGACTGGGATATTTTGAGCGGCGACTGTTTCTATTCGCCGACCTGGTCGCACATGCTGGGTTATGAGGATGGCGAGCTTGCCAACAGCGACGACCTCTGGCTGAAGCTGACGCATCCCGACGACCGCCAGCGGGCGCTGGCCAGCGGCGAGCGGCACATTTCCGGCCTGACCGCCTCGATCGAGACCGAGCTGCGCCTCAAGCACAAGGACGGCCACTGGATCTGGGTGCTGGACCGCGGCGGCATTGTCGAGCGTGACGAGACGGGCAAGCCGGTCAGGCTGATGGGCGTGCAGACCGACATCAGCCGGCAGAAAGAGGCGGAAGCCGAACTCGAGCGGGTCAATGTGCGCTTTCGCCTGGCGCTGGCGGCCAGCGGCACCGGCATCTGGCATCACGACATCGACGCCAACAAGAGCTATTGGGACGCCCGCACCAGGGTGATATTCGGCCTGGTCGCCGACACCGACGAGGTGGCTGCCGACCTTTGGCATTCCTATCTGCATCCCGACGACAAGGATGCCGCAGAGCGCGCCCATCTGGCGCCGCTTTCGACCGACGGCGTCGTCGCCGCGCAATACCGCATCGTCAGGCGCGACGGCGAAATCCGCCATGTCGAATCGCTGATGCGCTTCATCGCGGCGCCCGAGACGGCGGGCCAGATTCTCGGCACCGTGCGCGACATCACCGAGGACAAGAAACGCGAGCGGGAACTCGCCTACGCCGCTCACCACGATGCGCTGACCGGCCTGTTGAACCGTGCCGCCTTCGACCGGCTGCTGGCCGTGCATATCGCCACCGAGCGGGCTTTGCCGCTGGCGGTGTTTTACGTCGATCTCGACTACTTCAAGGCGCTCAACGACTTTGCCGGCCACGCCGCCGGCGACCTGGCGCTGAAGGGCGTGGCCGCCGGTATTCTGGGCTGCCTGCCGGCATCGGCACGTGCCGCGCGCCTCGGCGGCGACGAGTTCGCGCTGCTGGTGCCCAATTGCCAATCGGCCAAGGCCGAGGCGCTGGCCGGCGCCATCCTTGCGGCGGTCCGTGACGCCGACCTCGGACTGCCGGCGACCTCGCGAAAGCTCGCGGCCAGCATCGGCATCGCCTTCGTCGAGGACACCACCACCACGGTTGCCGATGCGTTGGCCTGCGCCGACGACGCCTGCTATGCGGCCAAGGCGGCCGGGCGCAATCGCTTCGCGGTGTTTTCGGCCGATGCGGCGTCGGGCTCCGGCGGCCTCAACGCGGCGCGTGTCGCCGCCGACACGGTCGACGCCATGGATGACGGGCGGCTGAAACTGTTCGGCCAGGAAATCCATCTGCTCGGCCAGCCCTGGCAGGAGAGCCGCCATGTCGAGGTGCTGGCGCGGCTTGCCGGGCGCAATGGCAAGCTGATCCCGCCCAACGAATTCATTCCGGTCGCCGAGCGCTTCGGCATTGCCTCGCGGCTGGACCGCTGGATCATCAGGACAGCGCTTTCGCAGCATGGCAAGGCGATGCGGTCAGGCGCCATCATGCTCGGCTTCAATCTGTCGGCGCAGACGCTGAGCGATCCGCTGCTGTGGGATTTCGTCGACGCCGTCATCGCCGAGACCGGGGCGCCGCATTCCGGCATCGGCTTCGAGATCACCGAGACCGCGGCCGTCACCAATTTCGACGCCGCCGAGCAGTTCGTGCGCAAGGCGCGCGAGCGGCAATGCCGCGTCAGCCTCGACGATTTCGGCGCCGGCATGAGCTCGTTCGAATATTTGCGGCGCTTTCCGGTCGATCAGATCAAGATCGACGGCTCGTTCATCGAGAATATCGCGGAAAGCCGTTTCGACCGCGAGATCGTCTCGGCCATAGCGGGCATCGCCAAAAGTCTCGGCTGCGCGGTGGTGGCCGAAAAGATCGAACAGCAGGAAGCGCTCGACATTTTGCGCGGCATGGGCGTGGCCTATGGCCAGGGTTTTCTGCTGCACCGGCCGGAGCCGCTCGAGGCGATCGTCGCGCGGGCCGGCGAACAGTCACCGGCCAGCGGACAGTCGCCGGAAAAGCGCTTCGGCTGACGGTTTCTCATCGCCTCGGGCTCGCGCGACTTGTCCGGCTAACCGGCGTCGGCCTTTTCCTGCTTTCGCTGCGCCGCCTCCTTCTTGCGGCGCAACACCTCGTCGGTGCCGACAAGGTCCTTCGAGCCGCCGGAAATGGCGGTCGAGACGACGGCGGGCGGATCGCTGGCCGGAAAACTGTCTTCGAGGCCTGATTGCAACTGCTCCTCGAGCGTCTGCGGGTTCTCGGAGCGGCCTTCGGCGCGGCGCTCGCCAACGGCTTCGACATCGCTCTTGGTGTCGGGGTGAGCGCGGGCTTCCGATATCGTCGACACCACCAGCTCGATGGCGAACTCTTTCATCGCCTCGGCTTGCGGCCCATCGACATCAGAGTCTTCGATCAGGCGGATGAGCGACTTTTCCAGGGCGCCCAGTTCCTTGACGCCCTGACACCGCGCCAGACGCTTGGTGAGCCAACCGATCAGCGCCGGGGCAAAGGTCGAATAGGCAAGCCTGCGTGTGTCGTCGACCTGCTCGGGATGAAGCTTTTTCAAGGACATAGATGCCTCCAGTCAATCAGCCGTGCAGCTTCTGCCGCTGGCCCCTCCTTAGGAAACAGAGGGGAGGGCAAGAGGTTCCATACAGTCCTCGACAGGGTCGACGAGTTCAACTCCACAGCGACGCCATGGTCAGCGACGCTTCGAATATCTGCTCCCTGTTCTCGTTCAGCATCTTGACGGTGATCCGCCGGTGGTCGCCCTCCGGTATCTCGTCGCGCGCCACATCGTGCAATATGCGCAGCGCTTCGGCTCCCGCACGCTCCCGGCTGGGAAAAAGCTGCCCCTCTTCATCAATCTGGGTCTCGGCGTTGTACAAGTCGAAGTAGAACCGTTCCATGTGTGCAAGGATCCCTGCGTGAGAACGCTAAGGCGCATCGCGGTTGAAAGGACGCAGGCGACGCGCTTCAGGTCTGTGTTTTTATGCATGTCGTTGTCTCAAAATCGGGGCCATTTTTGAGCGACATGGATTAAATCCCAACCCGCACCCATGGTTCCATGCGACTGTGTCCTGAGCAGATTTCCTGCCAGGAGCCGTCGCCGTGCCGGCCGATTGCAACCGCACCCGATCTCCGGCGTTTGGCTAGGCCACCAATGTCCACGAAATCTCGGACTGGATCCTCGATGCTAGAACCGCTTTATCTCAACCTTGGCCAGCATGACGCTTTGTCCGAGCAGGAAAAGGGGCTGCTGGCCGCCGCCATGACCATCGAGATGGATTTTGCCACCGGTCAGGACATCGTTTCCGAGGGATCGAGGCCAGGCTACAGCACGCTCATCATCGAGGGTCTGGCGGCGCGCTACAAGGTGCTGGAGGATGGCGGCCGCCAGTTCACCTCGTTGCAGGTGCCCGGCGATTTTGTCGATTTGCACGCCTTCCTGCTCAAGACAATGGACCATGGCATTATAGCTTTGTCGCCATGCCGGGTGATCGCCGCCGACCACAGTCGGCTAAGGACGATCACCGAACAGGCGCCTCATCTGAGCCGCTTGCTGTGGCTGGACACGCTCGTCGATGGCGCCATTCACCGGGAATGGATCGTGGCCATGGGCCGGCGGTCCAAGACTTCGCATCTGGCGCATCTTGTGTGCGAGCTGTTCGTGCGGCTGCAGGTGGTCAAGCAGACCAACGGCATGAGTTTCCGGCTTCCTCTGTCGCAGGCGGAACTGGCCGATGTGCTTGGGCTTTCGGTGGTCCACATGAACCGGGTCATCGGCGCGTTGCGCAAGATCGGTGTGATCGGCTGGGCAAATTACATGGTGACCATTCTGGACTGGCAGCAGCTGGTGGAAATCGCCGAGTTCGACCCGACTTATCTCAGCATGAACCGCGAGCCGAGATAGGCTATCCGGCGTTCGCCATGACATCGCAGGCAATCCGTCAGCCGGTCTTTCAACGATGCCCATCCAGCGACGCCAATTCGTCGAGCATGGCAAGGGCGGCACTTGGCTTGGCCGGCTTCAGCAAGCCCTGTTGGGCGGCGGCATTCTGGAAAGCGGCAAAGGCGATGTCCGGGCGGCAAATGCCGTTCAACGCGTCGTCCACCAGCCTGTCGGCCGCCTTGTAGGCCGCCGTCTGCTTGTTCTTCCATGTTCCGCCTAGCGCCCTCCTGGCGTCGGCGATCGACGACACCGTCATCGCGCTTCCGTCCACGAATCTGATCGTCAGGGGCAGAAAACGGCTCATGCGCTCACCATCCAAGCCATTCGCGTCTCGCCCGGATCGATCTCATCACTTGCCTCCTTGAAAACGGGATCGCCATAAACGAGGAAATCACAAACTGGTTGCAGGCCCGGCGAGCTACATGTTGCTTGCCGGCCAGATCGGCCGATGCGGACGATAAGGCGGCCGCGGCGCCGGCTTCAACGGGATGTCGGCGAGCGAGTTGCGGATCGGCCTGTACAGTATCGGCGAAGACGCGGCGCGGCGGTGCAGTACCGCGGCCGACAGTTTGGCAATCAGATTTCGAACGTCCATGGGCACCTCGAGCGCGTTGAGAGTCCCCCCATGGCGATCACCTACCACCTCACCCCCACCATCCGCATTTAACTTTGATATAGGCCGGACGAATACGCGCCGCGCGCAATGTCTGCCGCCACCTTTGCTGGTCACCCGTCCGACAACCAGGCGGCGATGTCTCGCAATTCGGCGCCAAGAACCCCGATGAAGCGCCCGGCCCAGCCGGAGGAGATCGCGCCCGCCTATGTGTTCCTGGCCGCAATGTTCAAGCTACATCACCGCCGAGATTCTGCCGATCCTCGGCGGCGGCTATTGAGGGCGGCGCCAGGCTGGCGGTCACGCATCCCAGCAGCGACGTCGCAGACGCTGCTGCAACCGGATGAATTTTCGTGCATTCTTGTGCATGGCCACAATGCTTCGAACCGACACGCCGGCAAAATGCTGCTCCTATTGCGGTTCGCGAGAGCATGACTACGAGGATTGTCCGAAGCGTAAAGCAGAGGCGGAGCGGCAGTGGGAAGGCCAGGCAAAGCCCGGCGCCGAATCCGAGGCGACGGCCGAAGTCTAGCTGGGCTCGAACAACTCGACCACGTTGCCGGACGGGTCTTCACAAAGAATCTGTGCCCGCCCGGACCTTCGACGATCTGGTTGCGGAACCGCACGCCGGCCTCGCCCATCTCAGTCACGATTGACGGCAATTGCTCGACTTCGAGCACAAAGCGGTTCCATCCGCCCGGCTCGGGTGTCCGGCCGTCCGGCATCGGCCTGGCTGCCGACGCCAGGGGGCCGGCGAGCCAGAGCGAAAGGTCGCCGCGCGTCAGGATGGCCATCGCCGGACCGAATTGCTGCTTCAGCGCGAAGCCCAGATGGCTCGTATAAAACGCGATGGACAGATCGACATCGCGGACCAGATATCGGACGGACGCCATTCGCAGGCTCCCTCACAAAGGCCCCTCCCGAGAGATAGCTGGCGGGACAAGTCGGGGCAAGCCCGCGCGCACGCTTCGGGCGCCTACGGTGCGATTGCGTGGTCGGCCTGTCTCTCTCTCACGAAGGCCGTCAGCAGCTCCATTCCCGCCGGCCAGTCGCCCAGCCCGCTATTGCTGTTGATGTGACCAAGCGGCCCGGCGATGTGCAGTTCGCTGCCCCATTGTGTGGCTTTCTCACGGGCATAGCCGTTCGGATCATAGGGATCGTCGGTGCTGGCCACGATCAGCGAGGGGAAGCGAAGCGGCCCGCGCGGCGTATCGGCGAAGGGAATTCCGTAAGCGGGATAGACCGGCGAGGCCGGGTCGGGAACCGCAACCAGAAACGCCCCGCCGATCCGACGGCTCGACACCGCCTGCCAATGCGCGACCAGCAGGCAGCTGAGACTGTGGGCGACGAGCACCGGCGGGGTCTTTGCCTGTGACACCGCGACGTCCAGCGCCGCCACCCAGTCGTCGAAATCCGGCAGCTCCCAGCTTGCCGGGCTGAAGCGGCGCATCGCCGGGTCGGCCTGTTGCCAGCGTGTCTGCCAGTGGGCCTCGCCCGATCCGCCGCTGCCCGGCAGAATGATGAAGTCGGTCATGGAAAATCCTGTTTCTTCGCCGCAGATGATGTCCCAATCCTAGGGCTTCTCCTTGTTCGCGGAATGAGAGATCATCGGAAAGCGACGAAGAATTCCGATGGATTGAAGGTGTTCATGGCAAACGGCGATTACCGGCCACGGCTCGACCCCACCGACATGGCAATCATCGAGATCATGCAGGAGGATGGCCGCATCGGCATTTCCGAACTCGGCCGCCGCGTCGGCCTGTCCCAGCCCGCGACGTCGGAGCGGGTGAAGCGGCTGGAGGAGCGCGGCATCATCGCCGGCTACCGGGCCGCGATCGATCCCACCGCCCTCGGTCTCGGCACCATGGCCATGATCCGCCTGCGCACCACGCATGAGCACATCCAGACCTGCCTGAAGAAATTCGCGGCCATGCCGGAAGTGGTTGAGGTGCTGCGGGTGACCGGCGAGGATTGTTTTCTGGTCAAGGTCGTCGTCCCGTCGCCGCCCGACCTCGAAAGCATCGTCGACGCCATCGGCCGCTACGGCGCGGTGACGACCAATGTGGTGCTGCGCGCCGAGCCGCCGAAGCGGCTGGGGCGGGAGCTGATGGCGAAGCTCTGAGCGGCCACGCGCGACAAGAGGATTGCAAGCGCCTCCTTTTGCGAGGTCCGGCTTTGCCGGGAAAGAATTTCGCGGGCTGGTGTAGGATCGGAGGCGTGGCGCCCGTCCTTGGGACGAACCCGTTGCAAACCTTTGGAGAACATCATGGAAGCCGTTCAATCGCCGTGGCAGACCGCGGCCATTCTCATCGCCCGCCTGACCCTGGCCGCCATGTTCGCGATGGGGGCAGCCTTCAAGTTCATGGATATGAACATGACCGCCGGCTACATCGCCGCCGCCGGCTTCCCGTTCCCGCTGTTTCTGGCCTGGTGCGCCGCGATCCTCGAAACGCTGCTGGTGATCGCCCTCCTGACCGGAGCATTCTTCACACCGGCCGCCCTGGTCGCCGCCGTCTACGTGGTCTTCCTCGGCTTTGCCTTCCACGGTCCGTCGCACTGGACCGGCAACCAGGCCGAGTTCGGCGCCTTCATGTCCCATTTCCCGTTCGCCGCCGGCCTGCTGTTCGCCGCCGTGCATGGACCGGGCAGCGTGCTGGCCTCGAAGCTCGGCCGAGGGTGAGGCCCCGCGTCGGCAGACCGCCTCACATCTGGTCGTTGTAGGGTTCCTTCATCTGGCCGACCATGCGGGCCAGTTTCGAGAAGGACGGCATGTCCGCCTCCGGCTGGCATTGATTGGCCAGTTCCAGCAGTCGGATCGGAAAGTTGACGGCGTCGCGGTTGGACTCCGACATGCCGTCGGACCGCTCCTCGCCGGTTTCGATGGCCTCGGCCTTGCGCAGCGCAATGTCGATATCCTCCACCGTGAGCAGGCCCTTGCGCACCAGTACCTGATTGATCGAGGCGACGGCCATCAGCAGGCCTTCGAGTTGCAGATTGGCGACGTTCATGGCTGTTGCTCCCATTTGGCTCACGCTCAACGCATGAGCCGCTGTTACGATCCGGACGGGGATGCAAGCGATAGGCGTCGGCCGATGGCCTGCGCTACTCTTCCATCCAGCGGCGGCCATATTCGGCCCACAGCGCCTTGACCTCCCGGCTGCCGAGGCGCGGGGCCGAGCCGTCGCCATAGGCGATCGAAACGCCGCTGATGTCGTAATGGGGATGGGCGTCGATGACGAAGCGGATCGCCTCGCCGAGCGGCCTTCTGCCGATGACCGGATCGGCCTGGCCTTGGCCGACGCTGCGAACGCCCGAAACAGTGGCTGGCGCTTGCCGCATCCTGAACACGGATGCCATGGCTGGTTTGTCCATCCCGCTCTCCCCCGAGTTGGAGTGGAATGATTCCATAAGAGCCAGCTAATGACCAGTCGCTAGACGGCCTGTCGAAGGCTGCGTCTTGTATCCTGCAGCCGGTTGAAGGACTGTTCAGGCCAGCGGATCCGCCGCCGGCGGCCTGGCGGGAAGGCCGAGCCTTGTCCGCTCGCCGTCGGCAAACTCCTCGGCCGCTTCCTGGGCCATGAACAGATGCTGGGTCACCGTGCCATTCTCGGCAACCAGCACCGCCCATTGGCGGCGGTCCACACGTTCCACGCGAACGTCATTGGGCTCTCCGGCCACCACGATCGTCCTCCAGATCGGAAGAGCACACGTCTNCTCCTTTGCCAGCTCCGAGCGCTTGGCGGCGTAGCTGGGCGCCGTCATCGGATAGTCACCGGGCAGGTCCCATTTGGCGCGATAGGCTTCCGGCGTCATGCCATGGGCGGAGCCGAGATGACGCCGCAGCGACCTGAACTTCTTGCCATCCTCGAGGCAGTAAATGAAATTCGGCGTTACCGAGCGCTTGCGGTTGACCGCGGGCTCAGGCGCAGGTTGCGGCGGAGCAACGGGATTGTCCACGGCCGCGAGCGCTGCATTGACGCTCTCGATCAACGCCGGCAGGCTATCCGGAGGCACTGAATTGTTGCGCACGAATGCCGCGACGATGTCGGCGGTCAGATTTATATTTCGGATTTTGTCCTCAGACATGGCTTCTTTTGCCCCCTTGATGCCAAAGGGCAAATTATCAGACAACATCCGCCGACGGCATGGCACTTTAGAACATATGCATATGACTTGACGCCGGATGTGGTAGCGCTAGCATCGCCGAGTCTCCGATCGATGTCGATGTAGGAATTATTTCCTGACATATCTTGACCGGTGAGGGCAGCTATGCTATGATTTTTTCATGGTGCTGATTTGCGCCAGCAACCCGCCGCGAGGCGGGTTTTTGTTTCATGCCGGCTTGGAAACAATAACGGCCAGTGAGGCGAGTTTTCCCTCGCTCAGGCTGCTTATGTAGTTTTTTCGCCGACGCACGAACTCGGCGCCGAGCACGATCTCATTGGCCTGCTGCTGGGCGGGCGAGGGCACGATGCCGGAATTTGCCCGTTTCAACGCCAGCTCGACATGATCGCCGGTTTCGTCGATGACATCGTCGACCCGGAATCCGGCTGAAGCAAACAGACCCTTCAGGGTCTCGCCGTCGACAAGATGGCTGGCCGCCGACGACACCGCCCAAGGCAAGGGATAGTAAGGCTCGCCGTCCGCCAGCACCGCCTCGGTCCAGACAAGCCTGGCTTTCGGCTTCAGCACGCGCCACGCTTGCCCGATGACCGCCGCCTTGTCAGCGATATTCATGCCGACATAGAAGCAGATTGCCGCGTCGAATGTGTCGTCTGCAAAAGGCAGCCTTGTCGCATCGGCCTCATGGAAACGCACTTTGTCACCGAGGCCGCAGAACTCGGTCAATCGGCGGGATGCCTCGACGAACGCCTGCGTCAGGTCGACGCCGTCGACGCTGCACCCATAGGTCTCGGCAAGGAACCGGGCCGGGCCGCCAATGCCGCTGCCGATGTCCAGAACCCGATCGCCGGCGGAGGGCGCAAGACGCAGCATGGTCCTGCGTGGCGATCAGCTCGCGGCCATGAAGCTGATCGAACGGATAGAGTTGTTTGGCTGCGAGGCTGCCGGCCTTTGCGTCCGGCACAGCCGACAGGATGCGCTCGACAATGCCGCCGCTGCCATAGTGACTGGTCACATCGCTCATTGCGCTCTCCGACGAGACCCAGCATCCCATCGATGCGGCCCTCGCGCAATGCGCGCCGCCGCCAAGGACGAGGCTTTGACCGGAGTAGGAATTATTTCTTATCTGCATTGACGGGTGAGGGCGGCTTTGCTATGATTTGTCCATGGTGCTGATTTGCGCCACCGACCCGCCCACGAGGCGGGTTTTGTTTTCCTGATGCCCACAACGTGCGGATATCGGATGTCGGCGGGACAGCACCCCCCTCTGGCCTTCCCCCTCAAGAGGGGAGATGGACTGCCGCCTTGCTTTCGCCAATCGTCAGCGCTGCAAATTGGTCGCGACCCTGGAGCTGCCAATCTCCCCCCTTGAGGGGGAGATGTCCGGCAGGACAGAGGGGGGCGTGAAGGAACGCTATCCTCGGTTCATTCTGCCTTATCCGCGAAGCCTCCCTTGTCCAACCGCTATGCCACCATCATCACCGACGATGACGGCCGCGAGGTCGTCAGCGCCATTGGCGTGTTCGAGGGCGCTGCCCCGCAGGCGCGCATCGGCCGTATCGAGCCGGTCGTGCCGGGCGTGCTGATCGGCATGGTTCGCGGTGGTCCCGTCGATGCCATCGGCGGCTTCGGCTTTCCGCGCGGCGCGCACGACGCAAGGGCGATCGCCAGGGCAAGCCTGAAAGCCGCGTCTGCCGGAAAGCGCCACGCGCCGGCCGCTGATGCAGCCCGCAAGGCCGCCCCAACACGGTCAGGGCCAAAATCGGCACGGCGCAAGTCCGGCAAGATCAAGTCCGGCAAGATCAAGCGGGCAAGGCCGGCAAAGCAGGCGAAGCAGGCAGCGACCGCCGAGCCCGCCGGGATCTCGGATCATGGCTGACCGGACGGCGCCGCGTGCGCGCCCTGGCCGCAAGGCGACTGCCGCCGCTGCCAAGCCGAAGCGGACGAAGAAGACGCTTGGCGATGATTTCCTCGACGCGGTTCGCGCCGATTTCCGCGCCCATGGCGCCGGCGTGATTGCCGCGGTCCGGGCCGACAAGCCCGACCAGTATCTGAAGATCGTGCAATCGGTGCTGCCCAAGGATCTGGCCAAGGATTTGCATGTTTCATCTGACAATCTGGAAGCTCTGAGCGATGACGAGATCCGCCGCCGCATCCGTGGCTTCGAAGCCGTCCTCGGGCCGTTTGGCGACCAGCCTGAAGACGCGCCGCCACTATCTGGCGCTGCTGCAGGAGCTGGACCGCAGGCGCAGGACTAACCAGCTTGCCGCCTACCGGCCTTATCCCAGGCAGGCGCAGTTTCACGCCGCCGGCGCGCAGAACCGGGAACGTCTGTTCATGGCCGGCAACCAGCTCGGCAAGACCAGGGCCGGCGGCGCCGAATGGGCCATGCATCTCACCGGCCGCTACCCCGCGTGGTGGCAGGGCAAGACCTTCGACACCCCCGTCAGGCTATGGGCTGCCGGCGTGACGGGCGAGGGCACGCGCGACAACCCGCAGCGCGTTCTGGTCGGCCCGCCTCAACAGCAGGCGGCCTGGGGCACCGGCATGATCCCGGCCGACGCCATTTTGCACACCACCATGGGCCGCGGCGCGCCGGGCGCGCTCGACAGCATCGTGGTGCGCTGGGGCGGCGGCGGCGATGTCCAGGCCGATGAATCGGTGCTGTCGTTCGAAGTCTTATGAGAAGGGCCGCGAAAAGTGGCAGGGCGAAACCCTCCACGGCGTCTGGTTCGACGAGGAGCCGCCGCTGGATATCTATTCCGAAGGATTGACGCGCACCAACGCGACGGGCGGCATCACCATGGTGACGTTCACGCCGCTGCTCGGCATGAGCGATGTGGTGCTGCGGTTTTTGACGGCGGGTGACGTGAGCGCTCTTCCTTCTCCCCTTGTGGGAGAAGGTGGATCGGCGTTTTAGCGCCGAGACGGTTGAGGGGTGTTCCAGCGGAGTGAGACGTTGGCGTTCCCTGGACCACCCCTCATCCGACCTCGCTTCGCGAGGCCACCTTCTCCCACAGGGGGAGAAGGAAGAGCCGTCGCGCTTGGCCCGAAACATAGTGTGCGCACAAGATCATACGACCATATCCTGAATCGATTCCGGAGGTGAGCCATTTGTCCCGTCACGTCACCTTCATGACCATCGACGATGCCGAACACTATTCACTGGCCGAGCGTGCCGCGATCATCGCCGCCTATCCCGAACATGAGCGCGAAGCGAGGGCCAAGGGCATTCCGGTGCTGGGCTCCGGCCGCATCTTTCCGATTGCCGAGGAGCTGATTGCCTGCGTGCCGTTCCGGCTGCCGCGCTACTGGCCGCGGATCGGCGCCCTCGATTTCGGCTGGGACCATCCGTCGGCCGCGGTCGAGCTGGCCTGGGATACGGAGGCCGATGTCGTCTATATCTCCAAGGCGGCGCGGGCCTCGCAGCAGACGCCGGCCATGCAGGTACTGGCCCTGAAGCCGTGGGGCGAGTGGCTGCCCTGGGCCTGGCCGCGCGACGGCCGCCGCGAGACGCTGGAAGGGGCGGGCACCGCACTTGCCAGACAATATTCCGCGCATGGGCTGAACATGCTGTCGGGCCACGCCCGCTTCGCCGACGGCTCGGTCTCGGTCGAGGCCGGGCTGATGGAGATGCTCGACCGCATGCAGTCCGGCCGCTTCAAGGTGTTCTCGTCGCTGCTGCCCTGGTTCGAGGAATTTCGGCTTTACCATCGCAAGGACGGCAAGGTGGTGAAACGGCGCGACGATTTGATGGCCGCGACGCGCTACCGCAAACTGACGCTCGCCTATGTCAGCGGCGCCGGCACTTTGCCGACGGTGGCCAACGGCATCTGGCTGATGTTCGACCGTGCCGGCGACAGAGGCGCCGACGGGACGGGAGTAGGAGATTTTTTGGGGCCTGCGTCTTCGGCAACCGACAATATTGTCACTTTCGCGGGCACCACGGGCAAGGTGGGGAAGGATAGTGGGATCGCGGTGTCCAGCCTGGCGCCGAAGGCCAGCCCGACATTTACCGGGACGCCAACGGGGCCGACCGCAGCGCCTGGAACGAATACCACGCAATTGGCTACAACGGGGTTCGTCAAGGCTGGGTTTGATCTGAAACTTGATAGCCGACCCAACCTTGGTGTCGTCGCACAGACGATCACCGATTGGAACAACGCCCTGGACAACGGCTGGTATATGGCCTCGGCGGCGGCTAATGCGCCAGACGGCGTAAATTGGTTCCTGGGGTTTGTGGAAGCGCACGGAAGCACTGGCTACCGGACGCAGACGGTGCATGATTTCGTCAACGACACTACGGCGGCAGACCAAAAGCTATGGCGGCGCAGGCAGGCTGGCGGTGCCTGGGGAGGATGGATCAAGCTGCAATGGTCGCAGGCCGAACAGGATGCACGCTATGTCCAGTCGTCCACGGCGTTGCTTCAGAAGTTTTATGAAAGCCCGCAACAGACGATCACATCCGGCGGGTCGCTGACGTTGGCTCATGGGCTGGGGGTGAAGCCGAAAAATTACCTTGCATTCTTACAGTGCACCACTGCTGAGGGTGGCTATTCTATTGGAGACGAAGAACCTGTCTCGATTGGATCGCACGAAGCAAGCACCAATCGAGGCCTAAGTGTCGTTCCCGATGCTACAAATATGGTCGTTAGATTTGGGTCGCAGGCTTCTAGTGCCGTTCAGATTACACGCAAAGACACTGGTGGATTTCTAAATATTACCAATGCAAGCTGGCGGCTTGTCATTAGGGCATGGGCCTAGCATAAATTCGAGTGAATTCTTCAAAAGAAAGATCAAAAGGCCGCTCTCTCTTTCCGAGATATGGCGTCTGCCCAATCCACCACCGAATCTCAATAAGCCTCGGCTATTTTCGTCGTCGAAGCGCTTCTTGATCACCTTTGCCGGAATTCTTCCTAACACTGCATACGGAGGTGCATCTTCGATCACCATCGCAGCGGCGACGACGGCAATGGTGCCGTCGCTCGATTCGCCGTTCCGATCTCCTTTCCGGCCGACGCCACCAAATACCGCCCCGCCAAGGTCTCCAGCGACGTTGTCTCGATGATCGACGCCTAACCGCAAGCAGCTTCGCAAATCGACAACCTGCCTTTCGCGGGCAGAAAGGAAAACCCCAATGGACCGCAACTTCGCGCGGGCGCTTGCGCTCGTCCTCAAATCGGAAGGCGGCTGGTCCGACAATCCGGCCGATCCCGGCGGCGCAACCATGAAGGGCGTGACGCTGGCCAATTTCCGCCGCTACGTGAAGGCGGATGCGACGAAGGTCGACCTTCGCCATATCACGGATGCTCAGGTGGCGACGGTCTATCGCCGCTTCTATTGGAATGCCGCTGCGGGCGCCGAGCTTCCCGGCGGTGTCGACTATGCCGTCTTCGACTTCGCCGTGAACAGTGGGCCGGGCAGGGCGGCTAAATATCTGCAGGCGGCAGTTGGCACCGCACAGGACGGCAGGATCGGCCCGGCCACGCTCAAAGCTGTCGGCGCCAGGCCACCGGGCGCAGTCATCGACGATCTTTGCGATGCCCGCCTGGCATTCCTGCGGCGGCTGCCGACCTGGCCGGTTTTCGGCAAGGGTTGGAGCGATCGCATCCGGTCGGTCCGTTCCCAGGCGCTGTTGATGTCGGCACTACAGCCCGCTCCGGCACCTTTGCCGGGCACCCCGCCCCAGCCATCAGCGCTCTCGCCGAAGCCCGGCAGTGCGATGCCGCCGGTGTCTACCGGCGGGCCCGTCAGCCCCGTCGAACGCCTGCCGTTCTGGCGTGCGCTGCTTCAAATCCTGAAATCGATTTTCGCAAGGAGTTCGACATGATCGCCGTCTTCATCCGCATCGGCTTGCGTTACGGCGCCGGTGTTCTGGTCGCGCGTGGCCTGCTCGGCGCCGACGACGCGGCGGCATTTTCTTCCGACCCCGACATTCAAGCTGGTCTGGAGATCGCCGCCGGTCTCGCCATCGCCTCGGTCACCGAGACCTGGCACTGGCTGGCCCGCAAATCCGGCTGGGAGCACTGACATGGAAGGGTTTCAACAACTGCTCATCGCCTATCTCGAAGCCGCGAAACCCTATGCTATCGGCTTTGCCGCCGGGCTTGTCGCCGGGTGGCTGCTGTGAGCGCGCTCCTCGCCGTCCTGCTTGGCAACAAAGCGCTGCTGGGCTTCCTGGCATCGGTCATCGCCGCCCTTTGCTGGGGCGCTCACCAGCGGCTGGCCGGCGCCAGGGCCGAGCGCGGCAAACTGGCGGCCGCTGAGGCCGCGGCGCGCGCGGTCGCTGAGCAGGTGCAGAACGACGTCGGCGCATTGCCGGCGGACGCTGTTCGAAAGGAGCTGAAATCATGGGCAAGGGACTGATGCTTGCGCTGCTTGTGGCGCTTGCCGGGTGCACGACTGCTTCGGGCGGCTTCTGCGCGATTTCGAGCCCGCTGCGCCTGTCGGCCGAAGCCGTCGACGTCCTGTCGGACGCCGAGGCGAGAGCGCTCCTGGCGCACAACCGCAAGGGACAAAAGCTCTGCGGATGGAGGCCTTAGCCGATGCACGACCTCTTCGACATGCTCGGCATCAAGGGGCCGGTCGTCGCCGCCGGGCTAGCCGGCGGCGTGCTGCGAGCACTGTCGCGCCATCGCTACAAGCTGCGCGAGATGATTGCCTCGCCGATCTGCGGGGCGCTGGCGGCTGCGTATCTGACGCTGCCTGCCGTCGCCTGGTTCAGGGCAACCGGCATGCCTATCCCCGATCCGGCCGACGACACCACGACGCTCGCCGCCGCCTTTTTGATCGGCGTCTCGGCCATGTGGATTTCCGACATCGTCTTCGAGGTCATCGTGCGGCGGTTCGGCTCGGCCGGCAACGAGTGATGCACTTGAGATGCTGGAAGAAGCCAGCGACAATGCCTACCTAAGGAGCAATCCAATGGAGGTATGATATGGCGACGTCCACCGAACGTGCAGTCCTTGCCGGCGGCTGTTTCTGGGGCATGCAGGATTTGATCCGGCGCTATCCCGGCGTGATCTCTACCCGCGTCGGCTATAGCGGTGGCGATGTGCCCAACGCCACGTATCGCAACCACGGCAGCCATGCCGAAGCCATCGAGATCGTTTTCGATCCGGCCAGGATCAGCTTTCGCACATTGCTCGAATCCTTTTTCCAGATCCACGATCCGACCACCAGGAACCGCCAGGGCAACGATGTCGGAATGAGCTATCGCTCGGCGATCTTCTACACCAGCGACGAGCAGAAGCGCGTCGCCGAAGACACCATCGCCGATGTCGATGCCTCTGGACTGTGGCCGGGCAAGGTCGTCACCGAGCTTGCGCCGGTGGGCGATTTCTGGGAGGCGGAGCCAGAGCATCAGGACTATCTCGAGAAATACCCCAACGGCTATACCTGCCACTTTGTCAGGCCGGGCTGGAAGCTTCCGGTCCGCGAAAAGGCTGTTTCGTAACGCAGCCGCTATCGTCTGCTTATCTGGCGGTCGAACTATTCTTCCGCGCGATCGGTATGCCGGCCGCCTTGTTGAGGTGGCCGTGCTCGGGCTGCCCATAGATGAACGCGCCGTGGACGGGTTTGCCGTCGACCTCAGAGCCTGAGAACGCGACGGCCTCGATCTTCTTTGTTCCGGTCAGGCTCTGGTTTCGAAGATAGGCGAAGGTTCGCACCGCTTCTCCGACAATTCGATCGAGAAACGGTTTTGGCCGCCTCCCGGGCCGTCGCACGAGGCTTGGAAAGCGCTCTCGTCCCGAAACAAAATGGTGCTGTGCGCAAAGCGCCGGCATGACTTCCTTGCGTCCGACCCTCACTTTGGCAAAATGCGTTTCCAGCTTGATCACATCGGCATCGCGCGGCACCCATCGATCGGAAGCAAGCAGCGAGCCGGCGCCCGCGCCGAAAACGACGTCGTCCTCGAAAACCGCGCCATATTGATCCGCGCCGTTCGCAACGATCTCCCAACACGAGCGGTGGCTCAGGAAACAGCAAACCTCAGCAGCGCTTAGCGGGCTTTTGGCGACAGAGCAGCAATCGGGGCAATCAATGGCGGAGACACGCTCAAATGGTACTCCGATCCGGCCGAACTCGGACGCGACATGCGCCAGCCGATCGCGAGAACGATCAAGATTGATCACCAGACACCTCATCAGCGCCCCCTTTGTCCGGTGATCAGTGAATATCACGTTCCCGTGATTGCACAAAATTTGCTTACGTGCGGGGCAGTGGGTAGCGGCGTACGGTGCCGCCGGTTGATTTTGGAGGTTGGGTGGACATTGACGGCGTCCCCCGCGTGGCGCGAGCCTTTACCGTGCGCGCCTAGACGAGTCGCCCTAGAAGCCGAAGAATTGCCGACCGATCATGTATCCGAGCGCGACGACCACAAGGGGAAACAGGGCGGGCGTCAGCCCACCAAGAGCGGAGGTCTTTGGCTGTTGCCTGGAGATGGTCCTGGGTGCATTGCCGAGATTCTTGGTCATCCGGTATAGTAGCAAGCGCTGATTAACGATTCCGTAACCCGATCGAGGCCGCCGCGGCTTTTTGCGTTTCTGGCGCGACCTTGACAATGCCCAGCCCGTGACGCAACTGGGCCGTCTTTGAGAGCATTGTGAGGCAAGGTCAATGCGGGTGACGCTCGTTTTGAAGGGCGTAATACCCTGCCGAGGTTACGGTGGGATTCAGCGTCAGGTCGAATGGCTGGCCACGGAGATGGTTCGTCTCGGACACGAAGTCGTGGTGATCGCTGGCCCTGGCTCCAGCCACCCGCTCTTCGAAGTCCGGCACGCTTCGACCGATGCCGAATGCCGGGCAGCCATTCCGCGCGACACGCAAATCGTCCACACCCATAGTTGGCCCGTCGAGGTGCCATTTCCAACGCTGAATACGCAGCGCGGCTTTATGCCGGACCAGCCCATGCCAGTTGCGAACTGGAGCTTTATCAGCGCCAATCATGCCCGCCAGCATGGGCGCGAGACATTCGTCTACAATGGCTTTCCGGTGGACGCCTATCGTTTGTCGGCTGCAAAGGGCGACCGCCTGCTATTTCTCGCCGGCATTGCACGATCAAGCAAAGGCCTCAACCGCGCCGTCGATCTCGCCAAAAAATTCGATTTCGGTCTCGATATCGCCGGTGGCTCGCGTTGGAAACTGCTGGGCCGAAGTCAGACCCGCCGCGAAGGGTTGTTTTTCAAGAGCCTTGGCAGGCGATACCGTTTCCACGGAATCGTTGACGGCGAGCCGAAGCTTCGCCTTCTCGGCGAAGCGCGAGCCTTCCTCAACCCCATCGCCTGGGAGGAGCCGTTCGGCAACGCACCGGTCGAAGCCATGTTGTGCGGCACTCCGGTGCTGACGACGACGCGAGGCGCATTGCCCGAGACGGTCGATGCCGACAGCGGGCGCTTCTTTGAGACCGATGAAGAATTTGCGGCCGCTTTCGAGGCCGTCGCCGACCTTACGCCTCAGCAATGCCGCGAATCGGCCGCGACGAGATTTCCCATCCAAAAAGCGGCGCGCGGCTATCTGGATCTCTATGCCCGCATCCTTGACGGCGAAGCGCTTCCTTGACGACCGGCGATCCAATCCTCTTCGTCGGCTTCCCCGCGGTCGGCGACTTCGTCCGTTGCCATTCCGCCATCCAGATCATTGCCGCGCGATTTCCTGATCGCCCCATAGATGTCGTCACCTCGCCCGTTGCAGCGCCGCTGGCGCGCCTGATGCCGCATGTCAGGAAGGGCTGGGCGCTTGCCAAGCGTCATCAGCGCCCCGGTTTTGGCGAGCGCAGCCGCCTGGTTGGCGAGTTGCGCAAGGAAAATTACCGTACGGCCTATCTGATGACCAGCAGCACCAAGGCGGCGCTGATGGCGTTCATGGCCGGAATAGAGGAGCGCATCGGCTATCCGCAGGAGTTGCAATTCGGCCTCCTCAATCGCTTCCCCGCCGGCTGGTTGGCCCATCTATGGGCCTTCGGACCCCGCAAGACGCGGCTGTTCGAGGAGGTCTGCTCGATTGCCTCGCTTGGCGAAAAGCCGGCTGCGGGCGCAGAGTGGCCGGCGCCCCGGCTTGTGGTCGATCCGGCCGAACTGGACGAATGGCGCCAGCACAAGAAGATCGATGCCGACCGACCGGCACTGGCGCTCTATACTGCCGACATTGAGAATTTCCGCTCATGGCCCGTCGAGCGCTTCATTTCGATCGCCAGAGACCATCATGATCGCGGCTGGGCAATCTGGATTGTGGGCGGACCGCGCGAGCACGCCGGTGCCGCAAAAATCCGCGCCGCCATTCCTGAGGCAATCGACTTCACCTCGACCCCGTCGATTGCTGACGCGATGTGCCAGATCGCTGCGTCAACCATGTTCCTCGGGGTTGATGGCGGGATTTCCCACGCCGCCGCTGCCCTGAACGTCCCATGCGCGCTCATCTACGGGCTGAATCGCCCCTATGTGCATGGGCCCGTAAACAACCATGTTCGCTTTATCGAACCGCCGCTTTCGACGCCCAGCTGGGTCAAGGACACGCGCGGCGTCAGCGAAACTCGGGTGAGGGAGGCTCTGGCTGACATCTCAGCCGGTATCGCCAACTGACCAATGGTCTCGCCGGCCCCAGGCGTCTGGTTAAAAACGCCCCGTGGGGGCAACCATAGCCCCGTTTCGGGTTTACCCCTTGACACTACCCCTTGGCCCTGCGGTTTTCGGGCTCGTGATTGCCGACCCAATGTGCACGGATGCGGTCGCTGGCTTCAAGGTAGGCCATGTCGATGAGGTAGGTCAGAAGCTTCTGGCCGTCGGCTTCGGCTTTCTGCCGAAGCTCCCGCAGCATCCCTTGCGCGAACTGCAGGTTCTCCATTTTGCTCGGCTGGTCCATTGGTGCCCCCCCAATGTCTGCGCATGAACTTTGCGCTGACTATGCTTGCATGAAGATTGCCGTGAAGTGGATATTGCACGTGCGGACCGCGATCCTGCGAAGGCGCTGGCTGCATGAAAGCCGCCCCATCCGGCTTCAAGATTCGCTACAATATGTGACGGAAAGAAAATAAACAAAGCTTCTTTTTGTACAAGAAAGGGAGATTCCTTCAGTTCACACCACGAGATGCTTGGGCAGCATAGTTGACGTAACGATATTGCGTGGTCTTAAGCTCTCGTTTCCAAACAAACGTAGCATCGTTGCAACCACAAGACGAATTCCAGCTGACCGGGGACGCTCCGTTCGGCATCGGGCGGTTTCGAGAACGATTTCCTGCCTGCCGGCTGTCTGCGCCGCTCGCGCTAGGCCGACTTGCGTTGCGGCAAGCTAGACGGCGTCTCGACACCGTCAGAAATTGGTTCGGCTGTCCGGTTTGTCGGCTCGTCATCGACCCGGTCGTGCTCGAATTGCCGGGCGGCAGGCAAGCGTTGCAACCAGTGCTCACGGCGATTGACCCAGAGTTCATAGCTGGGCTCCAGCCCTTCGGTGGGCACCTCATCGAGGCTGCCAATCGTCACTTCCACCTCATTCTCACGAACCAAAGGGACCCGGCCGCCGCAGGTGGGACAAAAACTTCTGTCGCCGTAGCTGCTGACGATACCCGTCGTTTCGAACGCCTCGAGCGGCCACACTGCAAACGCCGAAAAAGCCGACCCGCTAGCCTTGCGGCAGTCCTTGCAATGGCAAAGGCCAATCCGAAAGGGATCTCCCGTCACCGAAAACTGGATGCCGCCGCACAGGCAGCTGCCGCTCCGCCTTGTATCATTGGGCATGACCGCTCCTCCATCTGGTTGGGCATCACACCACTACATCTTGCAGCGCCATGCGCACAATCAATTCACCCGCAGCGCAAGGGTTCCATGTCGCCTCGCGCAAAGCATCGTCTGAACCCGGGAGCGCCATGGCAACGACCGCCGCAAGGCTGCTGGATGTGTCAGTTCGGGAAATCGAACACCGGTTCCCGGCACCAATAGACACGGCACTGGCGATCACGTGTCGGAACGGAGGCAGCGACCGGCACCTCCGGCCAGTCGCACTCGTTGCCGTATTGGCGGACATAGCGATCGTAAGTATTCTGGCCGGTCGTCAACACCGCCGAGTGATGGCTCTGGATCAGGCGCTGCGTCTCCTCGCAGCTCATCGAACGCGTGTCGGGTCGGGCGTGGGCCGTGCTTGTTGCTGCAAACAACGCCGTTCCAATGATCCATGCGATTGTTTGGGATGTCATGGCGATCCTTATCCTAAAATACGGCCAGGTATTTCAACAGCGAAATGATGCCGATAATGAGGACAACGATCTGCGCGATCTGCCTCGTGCGGCCATCGAGCGGCAGACGCTGGACGAGATAGAGCACCAGCACGATCACCAGGAAGGTGATCAGAATGCCGATAAGTGCCGATGAAGCCATGCCCCTCACTCCGATTGGCTATGTCTGAAAAGAGTACGCAGCGGCAAACGCTCTGACCGTTGATTGGTTCCTGTCGATGCGAAGCCGCCGGCGCAACGTAAAGGCTGCGAAACAGCGTTCCGCGGCCTTTGAAGCTGAACGCCGATCAGGGCCTGTTTGCCGCACGGTTGTCGTTTGCCGTCGGCGACACGGTTTCCAGGCGACTTGTTGCTGGCGTCAGGCTGGGCTAACGGGAGAACCGCCTCGGGTTGACGGGGTTCCGACAAAAACGGCCTGAGTTGCGCTTCGTTGTCGACATTTGCGCAAGCCCTGAGATCCGCCGCCGCCCGGCGGGTGATCGCCTTTCGCAGGAGAACAATTGCCGTCCCAAGGGGACGACGGGAACCGAAACCTCGCACGTGCATTTCAGCTACCGCGGAACGGGCAAATCGAGCAGGTGGGGAATTTGGGGTAGGGGAATACGTCATCCAACATGCGGGGATTGGAATCCCAGGTGTCGGGCCCGCCAGTTTGTTGGAAGCGTTGCCCGTTGCAGCCTACACCATCGACACACAGGGCCGCATCACCTTCTACAACGAGGCCGCCGAACCTGAGTGGGACGACGCGCCGCGGTTTTGGCTCCGTCGTGCTCAAGCGGGTTGCACCACAAGCGCTTAGCGGCACCGGACAACTGGAATTTGGGGAACAAGGCGTTGTCTGGACGCTCAAGGCGCCGCTGCGCTCGGTCCAAATCTCTCTCGCGGATTTTTGTCGATTGAAAGAGCGGGTCGCGCCTTAGGACAATCCCAGCAGGGGAGCGGTTTGGCCGCCTGTGGTGTCGGAATTGCCGATGCCAGGCAGTTCGTGCTTATCGTCGGCAACCGAAGTCAATCTCCCCGCCTCGACGGAGGTCAGTCCGTCCAACTCCATCACCGCGCCGTAGAGTTGGGCCGTCTGCATCACAAGCCGCTCGACATCTTCAAGGGCGACGTTCTCGTCCAGGTTACGCAATCGTATGTCCTCGGCAACCACCGCAATATTGACCATTCCGCGCGAGCGCAGCGCGCCCAGGACCCGTGAATTGAGATCCTCCCGTAGCCGAGCCGAATATCCGTAGCGCATGGAAACCTTCCTTTCAGGAGCCGGTTGTCCCGTCGTGGTCAAGATGCGCCAACGACCTTCAGATGGCAAGAAGAATATAAAATATTCCTAAGTAAATCAAGTAGTTAGCAGACTGCGCGGGTTGTGCTATCGGCGTGTCTTCCTCATCGTTGGTCTTCTATGTGAGTCACCCATCAGCCTCTCTTGACGCGCTGCACGGGGACCCCTAGCTATACTGCAATTGAGACACATACTAACTCACCATATTTTTTGGTCTTGACGGTTGGAGGCGCGAATGGCCGAGCTGGAACGACCCGAGCGACTGCAGATCATGCTGACAGCCGAGGAATTGGCTGCCTTGGAAAACTGGCGCTTCGAAAAGCGCATGCCAAGCCGGTCCGCGGCGGTGCGGGAACTGCTGCGGCGCGGCCTGGATGCGGATGGATTCCTGACTGCGGGCCAAGGAACTAAGTCTCAGGACTTTGGAATTCTGGGCAGCAGTGTGACTGGCGACGGCCAGTCGGGCGAGTAATCCGACGGCGGTTAGCCAACAATCGCTTTTTCTGGAAGTGCCGCTACCAATTTATTGCAGTGGCGGAAACGCAAAGCGGGTCGGCTCTCGGCAGGGTACTGGTCTCGGCAGGGTACTCTTGGCGTATGGTTGCAAAGCCCGCTCCGGTTCGCCGGAGCGGGCTTTTCGCGTTTTCCCGACAGGAAATAGTCGCGCTCGCTTTCAGATAGGCTCAAGGTTCTCTTCGCACTCCATGCACGCGACGCTGTGACCGGGGCAACTGAGCCGGTGTGTTCCTCCAGGGCAGCAATGGCCGGTCGAGCTCGCCCACCGGGCACAGACAAACACCTTGCGGGTTCCGTGGCATTGTGGACATTCCATCGGACGCGCCAGCAGAGCCTCGTTCTCAGAGACACGGCATCCCCTCTCAAGAACCTGGACCATCTGAAACCCCAAGGCCGAAATACGGCTAAGCTATCCATACCCGGAAAGCCTAAATTAGAATTTAATCACATAGATCACGAGCCTTCCGAGGGGGAAGTTTCGCGGATGGCGATCTCAGGCCACCGGCAGTCCGCCGCGCGTGTCTCGTTCCCAATTTCGGCCGTCTCAAAGTCAAGCTCCGGTTGCTCCCGGCATCGGTCGACCCGCGATTTTGCCCACCGATTTTCGCATTCGGATCGTTATAGGCTTTCGCTTTGCTGGAGCGGCGTTAAAGCTGCCCGGCAAATGCCTGAGCGGGAACAGTCCGTTTCTGCGTCGGTTCGTTTGGACAAGGATGTCTGCCAATGACATTGATGGGCGCAGCGGCACTTTTGATCCTTGTCCTGACTTATGCCGGCGTCGCAATCGGGCGTATTCCAGGCCTCCGTCTCGACCGGGCAGGGATCGCCTTGCTGGGGGGTGCGGCGATGATCGCCATCGGCGCACTCAGTATGGAAAATGCCTATCGCGCCATCAATTTCGACACCATTACGCTGCTGCTCGGGATGATGATCGTGGTGGCGCATCTGAAGGTGTCCGGCGCCTTCCGGGCGCTTGGCGCCTACGCTATCGAGCATGCGCACGCGCCTTTCGTGCTGCTGGTGATGGTGACGCTTTTGACCGGCGTGCTGTCGGCGTTCCTGGTCAACGACGCCATCTGCCTGGTCATGGCGCCGATCGTCGTCCACGTCACCCGTGTCATCAATCGCAATCCCATTCCCTATCTGATCGCCACCGCCACCGCGTCCAACTGCGGCAGCGTCGCCACCATCACCGGCAACCCGCAGAACATGGTCATCGGCGCGCTGTCGGGAATTTCCTACCCGGCCTTTTCGGCCGCCCTGGCGCCGGTTGCCCTCTTCGGCCTCGTCGCGGTCATCGTCATCGTGCGCATCGTCTACCGCGCCGAATTCGCCCGCACCGCCGATCTCAACCCGGAAGTCTATCGCGGCCGCATGCTGCCGGGACAGGTGCTGAAGGCGGTGGTTGTCTGCATCGGCCTGGCCATCGCCTTCTTCGCCGGCGTTCCGGTTGCCAAGGCAGCGCTCATCGGCGGCGCCATCCTGTTGCTCACCCGCGCCATCAAGCCGGCCCGCATCTACCGCGAGATCGACGGTCCGCTGCTGTTCATGTTCGCCGGCCTGTTCATCGTTGTCGCCGGCGCCGAAAAGACGCTGCTGACGCCCGACATCATCGCCTCGGCCAAGAACCTCGGGCTGGACGACGTCTGGCGTCTATCGGGCTTCACCGCGGTGCTCTCCAACATCATGAGCAATGTTCCGGCCGTGCTGGCGCTGCGGCCATTCATACCCGGCCTTGAGAACCCCGGGCGTGCCTGGCTGGTGGTGGCGATGAGCTCGACGCTGGCCGGCAACTTCACCTTGCTTGGCTCGGTCGCCAACCTGATCGTCGCCGAACAGGCGCGGGCGGCCGGCACGCAGCTGTCCTTCTCAGCCTTCTTCAAGGTCAGCCTGCCACTGACGCTGCTCACCCTTGCCGTCGGCACGGCATGGCTGGCGGCTGGATTCTAGAGCAACTCCACGAAAAGTGTGAAGTGGTTCTCCGTCCGGAATTGCGTCAAAGAAATAGCGTGTTTCGCCGTCTCCATTAAACGGTGAACGCTCTAGCGGATAGTCGCCGATCCTGACCTTGCTCGAACCAGCGTTGCAGCGGCATGTCCGGCGGCCTCGACATAGTCGGGGTTGCGGTGGATCAGCATGATCGAGAACGCGCCGTCCATCAAAAGCACGATTTCGCGCGCCAGGGTCTGCGGCTCGTCGACGCCGTGGCCTGTGAGTTCGCCGGCCAGCCAGGTCTCGAAATTCTGCTTATGCCGCGCCCCCGCTTTAACGGCCGGGTGTCCGGGCATGGAAGCGAGTTCGGCTGCCGTGCGCAGAAAGCCGCAGCCTCTCCATTTCGGGTGCTTCGCCACGCGCGCCAGATTGGTGAAAATCGCCTCGACCTTGCGCTCGACATCGCCTTCGGCCATCTCGAACCAGCCGGCTATCTGCTTGAGGTTCGGCTGGTCGCGACCGTCGAGATAGGCCGCGATCAAATCGTCCTTGCTCTTGAAATGATAGTAGAGCGTGCGCTTGGTCAGCCCGGCTTTTTCCGCCACTGCATCGACGCTGACGCGGCCGATCCCCTCGGCATAGAACAGCTTCGTTGCGGCATCGACAATGCGTTTGCGGGTAGGGCTTGGTGCTTCGCTCATACGCAAGTATACCGACTAGTGAATATACATACAACCGAAAGCCTGATCCTCTCCGTCGACAAACACAGGGAAGGAAAAGACATGACCGAGCTTGTGCTCACCGGGGCCCGCAACGGGATCGCCATCCTCACACTTAATCGGCCGGAGAAGCTCAACGCCTTGAACTATGCGCTGATTGATCGCCTGCTTGCGCTCCTCGATGCCGCCGAGACCGACGATGCCATCCGCGCCGTCATCCTCACTGGAGCAGGAGAGCGCGCCTTCTCCGCCGGCGGCGACATCCATGAATTCTCAGGCAGCGTGGCCATCGGCGTCGACGTTGCCCTGCGCGACTTCGTCATGCGCGGACAGCGGCTGACGGCAAGGCTGGAGGCGTTCCGCAAGCCCGTCATCGCCGCCGTCAACGGCATCGCCTTCGGCGGCGGCTGCGAGATCACCGAAGCCGTGCCGCTCGCTATCGCCAGCGACCGCGCCTTGTTCGCCAAGCCTGAGATCAACCTTGCAATGCCGCCTGCTTTCGGCGGCACGCAGCGGCTTCCGAGGCTGGCAGGGCGCAAGAGGGCGCTCGAGCTGCTGTTGACCGGCGATTGGTTCCCGCCGCCGCGCGCCCTCGAACTCGGCCTCGTCAATCAGGTGGTGCCGCATGAGGAGCTGATGCCCGCCGCAATTGATCTCGCCCGGCGCATGACCAGGCATTCTCCTGCAGCAATTGCCTCGATCCTCACAGCAGTGGCGCGCGGCCTGAACCAGAGCATCGCGGATGGCTTGGCTGTCGAGGCCGAGCAGTTCGCCCGCATGGCTCCGACCGCTGATCTGCGCGAAGGGCTGGATGCCTGGATCGCACGCCGCCAGCCGGGCTGTCACGGCTCGTGGACGCACATCACCCGGCCGGATGAAGCCAAGCGAGCCTCAACGCAGCAGGACGGGCTTGCGGACCGCGATCAAGGCGCCGTCACGGCCACATGACCTTTCATGTTGGGGTGGAAGCGGCAGAAATAGTCGACCGCTTCCGCCTTCTGCAGGGTCAGGCTCGCTGTTGACTTCGGCGGGATCATCACTTCCCAGCCGCCCTTGACGGTAGCCGTGTGGGCGAACACGTCATTGTTCACCCACTTGATCGTGTCGCCGACCTTCGCCTCGACGGTGGCCGGCGAAAAGACAAGCTTGTCGATGGTGACCTGGATGGTTTCGGCCTGCACGGGTGAGGTCCCGAAGACCAGCGCCAGTGCAATCCATAGCAGCCGTTTCGACATGGCCTGGTCCTTACTTCAGCATACCTGCAACATGCTCGGCGTGCTGTTCATGGCCCTGAAAAATCTTCAGGCCGGTCTGCAGCAGGCTCTTCAACTCGGCATTGCTGGCCGATGGGATCAAAAGGGTTTCAAGCGCGCCGTCGACCTGTTTGTGGTAGGCGATCTCGTTGTCGACATAGGCTTTGTCAAAGGCTGCGCCGTCGAGTTTGGCGAGCTTCGCCCGCTCCTCGGCCGCAGCCTTGGTCAGCGCCTGGCTGGTTGCGTTGTCTTCCGGCGTCACCTTCAGCTTCTTTACCAGTTCCAGTGCCTGCGCGTTGACCGCTTCGTGGTCGCGCACCATGTCGTTGGCGAAATCCACGACCTCCTTGGTCTTCGATTTCTTGATCGCCTGCTTGGCGGCTTCCACATCGATGACGCCTGCGGTGTAGGCGATGTGGGCGATCTGCGGGTCCGTCGGCTTGTCGGCGGCTTGCGCGAGCGGGGCAGCGCCAAGCAGCAGCAAGGCAGCGAGGGCGGCGGTGTGTCGGGTAAGCATGGCATCTCCTTCGCCCGGACGCGGGATCGCGCCGGGCCGTGTTTTTCAGTTGACGGTCATTGGATGCGCAGCGGCGGCAAACGTTCCCGGGGAAATCGGCCAAATCAGCCGATGATCAGCTCTCCAGGCCGAGCCGCTGCATGACGGCGCTGGTCAGCCTGTCGCAGCGCCGGCCGGCAAACGGGAAGGCGTCGAGCAGCACCGGCCCGATCTGGTCGTCGAGTGCCTTGCGTACCAGGGCGCGGGCTCGGTGTAGCCTTGTCTTGACGGTTTCCGGCCGCACGCCAAGCAGCTCGGCGGTCTCCTCGATACTGAGCCCCTCGATAACCCGCGCCACGAACACCGTCCGATAAACATCGGGTAGGCTGTCGGTCGCCCGTTCCACCAACTCGAGGATCTGCCGCTGCGCCATCGTCCGCTCCGGATCGTCGCTGGGATTGAGGGGGAACTGGATGATTTCGGCTTGCGGGTTTTTCGCCACCGTCCGCCGCCTTTTGCGCAGACGACCGAGCGCCTCGTTGATGACGATGCGCGACAGCCAGGTGGCCAATGAGGACTCCCCGCGAAAGGCATCGAGATGGGCAAAGGCTCTGACATAGGCCTCCTGGACGATGTCCTCGGCTTCGGCATCGTTGCGCACCACCCCGCGAGCGATGCGATAGAGCCGCTGATTATGGGTCTTCATGATGATGCAGAAGGCGTTGCCTTCGCGTGCCAGCGCGCGGCGCACGAGAAGCATCTCGCTTGAAGCAGCCGTGGGCATTGGTACAGACATAGCAGGCATGGCCAGTTCCTCGATCCAATCCCCGTCCGAAACCTCGATCAAGACATTGGATGACATCGCCGGCAAAAGGTTCCCGGCCATTTTCGCCCGGCTCCGACGGCGCCTAGAATACTGCTTCCGCCAGCGGCTTGTCAGCAGCCTGCACTCGCGCCGTGGCCGCAAGCAGGTCGGTCTGCGTGATCAGGCCAAGGATGCGGCTGTCCCCGTCCAAGATGATGACTGCATGGGTGCGGCCGTCGGTGAGCACCGGTAGCAGGGCCATGGCGGGCGTACCGGCGGCGGCGGTCGACGCTGTCGAGGTAACGCTTCCGACGGCTTCGTCGGCTCGCGCCAATTCCCTTAATCCAACGGTGCCGACCAGCCTGGCGTCCTTGTCGACAACCGGCAGCGTGCGGATATTTTGGTCGAGCAGCAGATGACGCGCCCGATCGGCGGACGCGTGTTCATCGACCGAAATCACGTCGCGGGACATGATGTCCTCGCACAACATGGTTCGGTGTGCGCGCATCGTCGCTTGCAGTTCGACCTGTCGCAGCAACTGTTCGAGATCGTTGCGGTCGATGTCGAAGGTCTCGTCGAGCGCAGCCAGCGCGGCATCGATGTCCTCGGCCCGGAAGCCGATGCGCTCCTGAGCCGGCTGATCGATGGTTCCGTGCGTGCTTTTCGGGGCAGGGGCCGGCACATGCGGGTAGCTGCGTCGCGACAGCCTGTGGAAAGCATAGCCGAGCGCGACCAGCATCATGGAGTTCAGCGCCACCGGCACGAACGGAAACAGGAAGCCCGCACCGATCACGGCCGGCCCGCCGAGCACGGCGGTCAGTGCGGCGGCTCCGCCCGGCGGATGCAGGCAGCGCGAGAACGACATGGCGGCGATCGCCATCGCCACGGCAATGCCCGTGGCGAGAACGGGCTGATGGACGAAATGGGCCACGATCACGCCGACCAGCGCCGATATTGTATTGCCGCCGATGATCGACCATGGCTGCGCCAGCGGGCTTGCAGGCACCGCAAACAGCAGCACCGCCGACGCCCCCATCGGCGCCACCAGCAGCGGCACATGCGGGCCATTGCCAAGCACCAGCGCGCCGATCGCGCCGGTCAGCGCAATGCCGATCATCGCCCCGATGCAGGCGATGAGGCGCTCGCGCAGCGTCGCGCCGGCGAGAATGGGGACAAAGAGACGAAAGGCCATGGCAAGCTCAGTCCGGCTGGAATTGCGCGCGCAGCGCCTGCAATGGCGTTGGACCGACGATTTTGAAAGTCAAACCGATCCGAAAAAGCGCGCATTGGGGAAATAACATTGCGCTTGGTCGACCCATGAGCGGCTTTGCGACGTCGATCGCCTGCGAAAGTCGCTCGCCAATCCTTTCAACGGGTTGGGCGGACCAGCGGAATCAGCTTCGCAAGTTTGCTGGTGTCATGCCGCAGCGGCCGCTTCCAGCCCGCGCAGGATATCGGCCTTGAGGTCCTCGACATCCTCGAGTCCGATCTGCAGCCGGATCAGCGGGCCGTCATAGGGGCCCTTGGCGACGGTACGGTCGCCGAGGAAGACCGGCACGGCAAGGCTCTCATAGCCGCCCCAGGAATAGCCGAGACCGAAAATTTTCAACGCATCGAGGAAGGCATGCTGCTGTCTCTGGCCGCCGCCTTTGAGCACGATGGAAAAGATGCCGCTCGAGCCGGAAAAATCACGCTTCCACACCGCGTGGTCGGGGTGGCTGGGAAGCGCCGGGTGCAGCACGCGGGCCACGCCGGGCTGGCCTTCAAGCCAGGTGGCAATCGAAAGCGCGCTCTTTTGATGGTGATCCAGCCGAACGCCCATCGTGCGCAGGCCGCGCAGGACTTGGTAGACGTCGTCGGGGCCGGCGCAGCAGCCCATTGTGTAGAACGTCTCGCAAAGCTGCTTCCAGCAGTTGGCATTGGCCGACACTGTGCCCAGCAGCACGTCCGAATGGCCGGCTGGATATTTCGTCGCCGCATGGATCGAGATATCGACGCCGTGGTCGAGCGGACGGAAATAGAGCGGCGTTGCCCAGGTGTTGTCCATCATGACGATGGCGCCCGCTTCATGCGCCGCCTTGGCGATCGCCGGAACGTCCTGCACCTCGAAGGTGTTGGAGGCCGGTGATTCTGTAAACAGGACTTTGGTGTTGGGCTTGATCAAGCTGGCGATGCCGGCGCCGGCATGCGGATCGTAATACTCGACCTCGACACCCAGCCGCTTCAGCATCGTGTCGGCGAAATTGCGGGTCGGATGGTAGACGGAATCGACAATCAGGATGTGATCGCCTGCCGAGAGAAACGCCAGCAACGGGACGGTCACCGCCGCCAGGCCCGACGGCACGATTATGGTGCCGGCGGAGCCTTCCAGCGCGTCGATCGCATGCGCCAACGCATCGGTGGTCGGCGTGCCGCGTGTGCCATAGGTGTATTTCTGGCTGCGCGCCGCCATCGCCGACGCATTGGGATAGAGCACGGTCGAGGCATGCACGATCGGCGGATTGACGAAGCCGAAATAGTCGTGCGGATTGTTGCCCGAATGGGCAAGCCGCGTGTTGATACCCATTTCGTTGCCGTCAGTCGCCATTGCTCTTCGCCTTGTGGTGAAAGCGCTAGCCATAGAGCGGCGGCATTGGCCGTGCAACAGCGGGCCCCCGCCAGGCGGTGCCCTTTGCATAGGCCAATTGCCCCATGAATAGTCTGGAATGCGTGGCGATCCAGAGCCGCGGATTTCATGAGTGGATGTGGATTAGCGTCGACGGACTTTGCCGGTTTTATTTGCGGGGCTTGCTGCTTTCCTGATGCTGTTGTCCGCAATTCAGGCATTTGCGGCAATTGGTTTTCAAAGCTGTCGTGAAACGGTCATTTCCCTTGACCTCACAGAGATAATCGCCTTCGATGCAGTTCGTGAATGGGAGGGGCCGGGCGTCGGTTACGACGCGAGGTTCCGGAATGAGCCGGATGGGAGCCGGGTTCACGCGGGAAAGATCAGGATTTGCCTGAGGATCAGGGTTTACCTGAAAACAGAAAAGGGTCTGTGGGTTATGAAACATATTGCAATTGGCATTCTCGGTGCCGCTGCGCTTGGATGGATGGCTTCGGCCGCGTCGGCGACAACGCTCGATACCGTCAAGGCGAAGGGCTTCATCCAGTGCGGTGTCTCGACGGGCCTGGCCGGCTTCTCGGCGCCTGACGACAAAGGCGATTGGAAAGGCATCGACGCGGATTTCTGCCGCGCTGTCGCTGGCGCAGTCTTCGGCGATGCCTCCAAGGTCAAGTTCACGCCGCTCAGCGCCAAGGAGCGCTTCACCGCGTTGCAGTCGGGCGAGATCGATCTCCTGTCGCGCAACACCACATGGACCATCAATCGCGATACCGCGCTTGGCCTGAACTTCATCGGCGTCACCTATTATGACGGCCAGGGTTTCATGATCAACGCCAAGAAACTGCCTGGCGTCAATTCGGCGCTGCAGCTTTCAGGTGCGGCAGTCTGCGTGCAGAGCGGCACCACCACCGAGCTCAACCTCGCCGATTACTTCAAGGCGAACAAGATGGAGTACAACCCGGTCGTCTTCGAAAAGCTGGAAGAGGTCAACGCTGCCTATGACGCCGGCCGCTGCGACGTCTACACCACCGACCAATCCGGCCTCTATGGCATCCGCCTGACGCTGAGTGCGCCGGCCGACCATGTCGTGCTGCCCGAGATCATCTCCAAAGAGCCGCTCGGCCCCGCCGTACGCCAGGGGGACGACCAGTGGTACCACATCGTCAAGTGGACCTACTTCGCCCTGTTGCAGGCAGAGGAACTGGGCATCACCCAGGCCAATGTCGAAGAGATGAAGACCTCGGATAATCCGGAGATCAAGCGCGTGCTCGGTCAGGAAGCCGAAACCAAGATCGGAACCGACCTTGGCGTGAGCAATGACTGGGTCGTCAACATCGTCAAGGCAGTCGGCAATTACGGTGAGATGTTCGAGCGCAATGTCGGCACCGGCAGCCCGCTGAAGATCGCGCGCGGCATCAATGCGCTGTGGACCAAGGGCGGCCTGCAATACGCACCGCCGATCCGCTGATCGAAATGTGATCCGGAAGGCAGATCATCTGCCTTCCGGTTTCTCTTTCCAGGGGATGAGCAATGGCATCGCAGGAAGTTCTTCGCGAGGAGCCGAGCCGCGGTTCCTTCATCAACGATCCGAAAGTCCGCGGGTTTTTCTTCCAGGCGGTGGTTGTCATCTTGCTGGTGGCGGGCGTCTGGTGGATCGTCCACAACGTCATCGTCAACCTGCAGCGCCTGCATATTACTTCCGGTTTTGGCTTCCTGAACAACCGAGCAGGCTTTGACATTCCAGTCAGGCCCATCGCTTATGATTCTGATTCGACCTATGGCCAGGCCATTGTCGTCGGGCTTATCAACACCATTATCGTCGCCGTTGCCGGCATTATCACCGCGACCATCATTGGCTTCATTGTCGGCGTCGGCCGGTTATCGCGCAACTGGCTGGTTCGCAAGATTTGCACGGTCTATGTCGAGGTGTTCCGCAACATTCCGCCCCTGCTGGTGATCTTCTTCTGGTATTCAGGCGTGCTCGCGGTACTGCCGGCGCCTCGCGACAGTTTCAATTTGCCGTTCGGTTCTTTCCTCAACCAACGCGGTTTCTATTTTCCGCGCGCTATCTGGGGCGACGGCTCCTGGCTGATGTTTGTCGCCTTGCTTGTCGGCATCGCCATGGCTTTTTTTGTCGCGCGCACGGCACGCCAGCGGCAAATGGCAACCGGCCAGCAGTTTCCCGTATTCTGGACTTCGGCGGCGCTGATCGTCGGCCTTCCGCTCCTGGCCTATGCGCTGAGCGGCTTTCCCTTGAGCTTCGACTTTCCAAAACAATCGACCTTCAACCTGACCGGAGGCTTTCAGATCGGGCCGGAGTTCCTGTCTCTCTATTTGGCGCTGTCCTGTTACACGGCCTCCTTCATCGCCGAGATCGTGCGCGCCGGCATTCTCGGCGTCAGCAAGGGTCAGACCGAAGCGGCTGGCGCCTTGGGGCTGCGGCCGGGATCTATCCTGCGGCTTGTCGTCGTTCCCCAAGCCATGCGGATCGTCATCCCGCCGCTGACCAGCCAGTATCTCAACCTGACAAAGAACTCGTCGCTGGCCATTGCCATCGGTTACCCCGACCTGACGGCGATCGCCGGCACAGTGCTGAATCAGACCGGTCAAGCGGTCGAGGGTGTGCTGATCATGATGGTCGTCTATCTCATCATCAGCCTGGTGACGTCGGCGGTGATGAATGTGGTCAACGCCAGGATGGCGCTGGTGGAAAGGTAAGACCATGCAGGAACATGATACCTCCTGGGTGCGGACCGAAATGGCACTCGCTCAACAAGCCCCGGCCGGCGTGCGGGGGCCTTTGGCCTGGGTTCGCAAGAACCTGATCGGTTCGGTGGGCGACGTCATCCTGACTGTAGTGGCTATTGCGCTGGTGGTGATGATCGTGCCGCCCGTCGTCAACTGGGCCTTCATCAACGCCCAGTGGACGGGGCCGGACCGGACTGTATGCGCCACGGTGGCGCAAGGCGGCATCCAGCCGGACGGCTGGTCAGGCGCCTGCTGGGCCTTCGTCAACGCGAAGTTCGGCCAGTTGATGCTTGGCCGCTATCCCCTGGAAGAGCGCTGGCGGCCGATCCTGGTCGCCGTCCTGTTCGTGGCGCTGCTGGTGCCGTTGCTGATGCCACGTGTGCCGCGGAAGGGGTTGAACGCCATTCTTCTATTCCTGGCACTGCCGATCATCGCGTTCGTGCTCCTGGTCGGCGGCATCTTCGGCCTGCCGCATGTGGAGACCCAGCTATGGGGCGGGCTGCTGGTGACGCTGAGCCTGTCCTTTGTCGGCATTGCCGTGTCGCTGCCGATGGGCATCGTGCTGGCGCTCGGCCGGCGCTCCAAGATGCCGATCGTCAAGACACTGTGCGTGGTCTTCATCGAGTTCGTTCGCGGCATCCCGCTGATCACCGTTCTGTTCTTTGCCAGCGTCATGCTGCCGCTGTTTCTGCCCGCCGGGGTTTCGTTCGACAAATATCTCAGGGCGCTGATCGGCGTCTCGCTGTTTGCCGCCGCCTATATGGCCGAAGTGGTGCGCGGCGGCCTGCAGGCGATCCCCAAGGGCCAGTATGAGGGTGCGGATTCGCTTGGCCTGGGCTACTGGCAGAAGATGGTGCTGATCGTGCTGCCGCAGGCACTGAAGCTGGTCATCCCCGGCATCGTCAATACCTTCATCGGTATGTTCAAGGACACAAGCCTCGTCATCATCATCTCGATGTTTGACCTGCTTGGCGTCGTCAAGCAGAACTTCTCGGACGCCAATTGGGCGACCCCACAGACCGCGAGATCCGGTCTCATCTTTGCAGCCTTCGTCTTCTGGCTGTTCTGCTTCGGCATGTCGCGGTATTCGATGTACACGGAACGCCGGCTCGACACCGGCCACAAACGTTGATGCATGTCGCCCAAAAGTGTTTAGCGGTTTTGGGACAACGACATGCATCATAGCTAAAAGACAGAACAAAAAGGGGAACCTGCCATGGTCATAGAAAACGCCGTCAGCGCCGAAGAGATCAAGGTCGATGCCAAGAAGATGCACATCTCGACCACCGATGTCGCAATCGACATCATCGGCATGCACAAATGGTATGGCGAGTTCCATGTGCTGAAGGACATCAACCTCAAAGTGATGCGCGGCGAGCGCATCGTCATCTGCGGTCCTTCGGGCTCGGGCAAATCGACCATGATCCGCTGCATCAACCGGCTGGAAGAGCACCAGAAGGGCAAGATCATCGTCGACGGCAAGGAACTCACCAACGATCTCAAGAAGATCGACGAGGTGCGCCGCGAGGTCGGCATGGTGTTCCAGCACTTCAACCTGTTCCCGCATCTGACCATCCTGGAGAACTGCACATTGGCACCGATCTGGGTGCGCAAGACGCCGAAGAAGCAGGCCGAGGAAATCGCGATGCACTTCCTCAAGCGCGTCAAGATCCCCGAACAGGCCAACAAATATCCGGGCCAGCTGTCGGGCGGCCAGCAGCAGCGCGTGGCGATCGCGCGTTCGCTGTGCATGAATCCGCGCATCATGCTGTTCGATGAGCCGACCTCGGCGCTCGATCCAGAAATGATCAAGGAAGTGCTGGAGACGATGGTGGGCCTGGCCGAGGAAGGCATGACCATGCTGTGCGTCACTCACGAAATGGGCTTTGCCCGCAAAGTCGCCAACCGGGTGATCTTCATGGATCAGGGCCAGATCGTCGAACAGAACACGCCGGCCGAGTTCTTCGACCATCCGCGCCACGAGCGCACGAAGCTGTTTCTGTCGCAGATCCTGCACTGAGCATTTTCATGCGAAGCAAAAGAGCCCTGCCGTAATGCGGCCGGGCTCTTTTGCTATCTGGGGTCGGGGTTGATCTTCTCCATTGAAACACAAAGCCGCCGCCGCATGAGAAAAGCCCTGCGTTTCGTGGCCATGCTGATTATCGTGGTCGCGCTCGCTGCCACGCTCGGCACGCTGGTGCCGCGTCCGCTGTGGCCGGCGTCAGCGGCGGGTGAGGGCACGCGCCATATTCTGGTGCTGGAGAATCCGATCCACACCGACATCGCCATTCCCGTCGATGACGAGGTGCGCCGGCGCTTCCATTTCCTGGTCGCTGCCGGCATCCCTGTCGACGCCCCGGAAGTGCGCTACATCGTCTTTGGCTGGGGCGGCCGGGCCTTCTATCTGGAGACGCCGAGCTGGTCGCAGCTGAAAGCAGTGCCCGTCCTCAAGGCGCTGACACTGGACGCCTCGGTCATGCATGTCGATATCGCCGGGGCCATCGCCGAGCCGCACCCTGCTGTCACCGGTTTCGACATCGATGAGGAACGTTTTGCAGCGCTGCTCGACTATATCGACGCGAGTTTCCAGCAAGGGCCGCATGGTCCGGTCGTCATCGAGAACGCCGCCTATTCCAGCTTCGACCGCTTCTTCGAGGCGAACGGCCATTTCAACGCGCTTGTCGGCTGCAACACCTGGACAGC
The DNA here is from genome assembly GCF_000502615.1 of Mesorhizobium sp. LNJC405B00. Lineage (NCBI taxonomy): Bacteria > Pseudomonadati > Pseudomonadota > Alphaproteobacteria > Hyphomicrobiales > Phyllobacteriaceae > Mesorhizobium > Mesorhizobium sp. LNJC405B00. Next base: position 204,564 of record NZ_AYWC01000009.1, read on the forward strand.
CGCCGGCCTGCGCACCGCCGGCCTGCGCACCGGCTGGTGGAACCCGCTGCCGGCCTCGCTGGGCTTGTCGATGCGGTTTTATAACTAGCAGTCCTTCATCGCACCGCGACAGTGTTGGATCTTTTGAAGTCAGCGGGACAGCACTCCCCTCTGGCCTGCCGGCCATCTCCCCCGCAAGAGGGAGATCAGCCGTTTTGCCCGCGCTCCTGCTGCAACGCCGGCGATTTTGGCGAAGGCGACGGCGACATCCAATCTCCCCCCTTGCGTGGGAGATGTCCGGCAGGACAGAGGGGAGTGGGAAGGATCGCTACGTCGACGATCTAGACTGCCGAGTGTCCGCTCGCCATCCATAGAGCCAATCGAGGTCGGCGGCGAGCTTGTCGGGCGAGCGCATGGCCAGGAACAGATTGCGGGCGATCGCCACCGGGCCGGCAGCATGCCAGGCGAGGCGGTTTACGGCCCCACGACGCGCGGCCTTGGCGACACGCGGCCGCCGAAGATTTTCCCAGATTCGAAAACTTCTGGGCAGATCGCCAGGGAAATCGGCGATAGCGTCGGCAAGCGTGATGGCATCCTCGATCGCCATTGCCGCGCCCTGCGCGGCAAACGGCGTCATCGCGTGCGCGGCGTCGCCGATCAGCGCGATGCCCTGCGGGCTCGTCCACCGCTTCTGTTCGACGGTGTGGATCGGAAAGGCCGTCCATGGGCCGGCCAGTGCCACAAGCTTCGTCAGGCCCGGCGCGGTGCCGCGCAGGGCAGCCGTGAGGATCGCGGGATCGGCATGGCCTGACCAACCTTCCGCCATGCGCTCGCCCTTGGTGAAGGCGGCGAGATTGAAGGCCCGGCCTTTGCTGACGGGATAGGCGACCATGTGGAAGCCTGGATGCAGGAACGTGGTGACGCAGTCGGCGGCGCCGATCGCGACAAAGGCTTCGCCGGCGGCGCTCTCGGCCGCGATCGTGACTCGCCAGGCGAGTTCGCCCGAAAAACGGCTTTTGACGAAGTCCTCGCCTGCGAGTTGCGCCCTGACTGCCGACCAGACGCCGTCGGCGCCGACCAGCAGTTTGCCGCGTGCCTCGATCTCGCGGCCGTCCACTTCGGCGGTCACGGCGACATATTGCGCGTCTTTGACGATGCCGGTCACGCGGGCGCCGGTGATGAGCTCAATCTCCGGCCGTTCGGCCATTTGCGCCAGCAGCGCTGCCTGCAGATCGGCGCGGTGAGCGACGAGATAAGGCGCCTGCCAGCGCGCTTCGGCGGCTTGCCCGAGCGGTACCCGCGCCAGTTCGCGCAGCGTCCCGGCGTCCTTGAGCACGACCGCTTCCGGCCGCAACGCTGCGGGCAGCAGCCGGTCGAGCACGCCGAGTTTTCCAAGAATGCGTGTTGCGTTGGGCGAAAGCTGGATGCCGGCGCCGGCCGCGTCTAGGTGCTGTGCCTGTTCGATCAGCTTTACCGGATAACCCCGTCCGGCGAAGGCAAGGGCAGCGGTCAGCCCGGCGATGCCGGCCCCGGCGATTATGACCTGCCGGGACCTGATGTCTTCCATCGGGCTTGTCGCGGAAGGATCAGGCGGCCTGGTCGATATAAAGGCAACCGGCCGGCAGCGTTTCCGTCGCCCTCAGCTTCGGCGAATAGCGGTAGAGCGTCGAGCAATAGGGGCAGACCTTTTCATTGTCGTCGCCCATGTCGAGGAACACATGCGGGTGGTCGAAGGGCGGGTTGGCGCCGGTGCACATGAATTCCTTGACGCCGATGTCGATTGCCGGATGGCCCGCATCGTTCTGGAAATGGGGAATGGAACCGCCTGCCATCGTCGTCTCCTTGATCTCGTCGAAAAGCATCTGGAACATAACAGGCCTGTTTGCAAGATCGATGAAATGAAACTGTCGCAAAAGCCTGTCAGAGGATACGGTGAGCCGGTTAAGTGCATGTCCCTGAAATCGGAATGGTTTTTGCCGAAGGGCCATGCGTCAAAAAAGCGTGTTAGAGGCATGGCACGTCCAGCGGCGCTCCAAGGGACGGTTGGCGGGGAAGAGCAGGAACCATGAACGAACTGAAGCCGGTGCAGAGCGAATTCATCAATGTCGAGGTGGCGAGCCCCGAGGGCGGCAACCCCGATCGGTTCGTCAACCGTGAGTTCTCCTGGCTGCAGTTCAACCGGCGTGTGCTCGAGGAATCACAGAACGAGCACCATCCGCTGCTCGAACGCGTCCGTTTCCTGTCGATTTCGGCCGCCAATCTCGATGAATTCTTCATGGTCCGCGTCGCCGGCCTTGCCGGCCAGGTGCGCGAAGGCATTGCGCTCAAGAGCCCCGACGGCCGCACGCCGGAGCAGCAGCTGGAACAATTGCTGCGCGAGGTCGAGCGGCTGCAGGAGGACCAGCAGAACAGCCTTTCAGCGCTGATGCTGCTGCTCAACAAGGAAGGCATAGAGAGCATCACCCGCGATGCACTAACCAAGGATGAGAAAGTCTGGCTGGAAGACCATTTCCAGGACCAGGTCTTCCCGGTCCTGACTCCACTGTCGATCGACCCGGCGCATCCGTTTCCGTTCATTCCCAATCTCGGCTTCTCGATGGCGCTGCAATTGCGCCATCGCAAGAATGGCGAGGAGATGAGCGCGCTTCTGCGCCTGCCGGTGGCGCTGAAGCGCTTCATCCGTCTGCCCGACCGCAAGCAGCACGTTCGCTTCATTCCACTGGAGGAGGCTGTCGGCCTCTATATCGGCAAGCTGTTCCCCGGCTATGAGGTCAAGGGTTCAGGCACCTTCCGCATCATCCGGGACAGCGATATCGAGGTCGAGGAAGAGTCGGAAGATCTCGTGCGCCTGTTCGAGACGGCGCTGAAGCGCCGCCGCCGCGGTTCGGTCATCCGCATCGAATTCGACAAGTCGATGCCCGGCGAATTGCGCGAGTTCGTCGCCGGCGAGCTTGGCGTCTCTTCGAGCCGCATCAGCGTTCTGACCGGCCCGCTGGCGCTCAGCCAGATTTCCGAGATCGTCGCCGTGCCGCGCGACGACCTGAAGTTCACCCCCTACAATCCACGCTTTCCCGAGCGCATCCGCGAGCATGGCGGCGACTGTTTCGCGGCCATTCGCGAGAAGGACATCGTCGTCCACCACCCCTATGAATCCTTTGACGTGGTGGTCCAATTCCTGCGCCAGGCGATGGCCGACCCGGAGGTGGTGGCGATCAAGCAGACGCTCTACCGCACCTCCAACGACAGCCCGATCGTGCGCGCCTTGGTCGACGCGGCCGAGGCCGGCAAGTCGGTAACCGCCCTGGTCGAGCTCAAGGCGCGCTTCGACGAGGAAGCCAACATCCGCTGGGCGCGCGACCTCGAACGCGCCGGCGTCCAGGTCGTGTTCGGCTTCCTCGAACTCAAAACCCATGCGAAAATGTCGCTGGTGGTGCGGCGCGAGGACGGCAAGCTGCGTAACTATGTGCATCTCGGCACCGGCAACTACCATCCGGTGACAGCGCGCATTTACACCGACCTGTCCTTCTTCACCACCGATCCGACGATCGCGCGCGATGTCGCCCAGCTGTTCAACTTCATCACCGGCTATGCCGAGCCGACCGATGAGATGCGGATCGCCATCTCGCCGTTTACGCTGCGCAGCCGTATCCTCAAGCACATTGCCGACGAGGTCGCCTACGCGCTGGCTGGCCGTCCGGCGCGCATCTGGATGAAGATGAACGCGCTCGTCGATCCCAACATCATCGACGCGCTCTATGACGCCAGCCGTGCCGGCGTCGAGATCGATCTCGTCGTGCGCGGCATCTGCTGCCTGCGGCCGCAGGTGCCCGGCCTGTCGGAAAACATCAGGGTCAAGTCGATCGTCGGCCGCTTCCTCGAACACAGCCGCATCTACTGCTTCGGCAACGGCCATGGCCTGCCGTCGGACGAGGCGATCGTCTACATCGCCTCGGCCGACTTGATGCCACGTAATCTCGACCGCCGCGTCGAGACCATGGTGCCGATCACCAATCCAACGGTGCATGAACAGATCCTTGGCCAGATCATGCTGGGCAACATCATGGACAACCAGCAAAGTTTCGACGTATTGGCTGACGGAACCTCCCGGCGCGTCGTGCTGGAGGAGGGTGAGGAACCGTTCAACGCGCAGGAATATTTCATGACCAATCCGAGCCTGTCGGGACGGGGTGACGCGCTGAAGTCGCATGCGCCCAAGCGCATCGCGCAGTTCAAGCGTCGCAAGAAGAACACCGGCTGATGATTTCAACGTCCCAAGGCCGGCTGCAGGATCGCCGGCCGCTGTCCATCATCGACATCGGCTCGAACTCGATCCGCCTTGTCGTCTATGAAGGGTTGGCGCGCTCGCCGACCTTGCTGTTCAACGAAAAGATGCTGGCCGGCCTCGGCCGCGGCATCGTTTCGACCGGCAAGCTCGATCCCGAGGCGGTGACGCGCTCGATGGAGGAGTTTCGCCGTTTCCGCGCGCTCTCCGATCAGGCGGGTGCGGAGCACATGTTTGTGCTGGCAACGGCCGCGGCCCGCGAAGCGATCAACGGCCCCGATTTCATCCACCGCGCCCAAGATGTGCTCAAGACCGAGATCCGCGTGCTCACTGGCCGGCAGGAGGCGCATTATTCGGCGCTTGGCGTCATTTCGGGCTTCCACCCCGCCAATGGCATTGCCGGCGATCTTGGCGGCGGCAGCCTGGAGCTTATCGACATCAATGGCGAGGCGATCGGCGACGGCATCACACTGCCGCTGGGTGGCCTGCGGCTGCAGGACATGGCCAGGAATTCGCTCGCCCAGGCGGCAAAGATCACCCGCGACGAACTGGCGCGCGCCAAATTGTTGAAGGGCGGGCTGGGACGGCCCTTCTACGCCGTTGGCGGCACCTGGCGAAACCTTGCCCGGCTGCACATGGAAATGACCAACTACCCGCTTGGCGTCATGCACCACTATGAGATCGGTGTCGAAAGCGCCGCCAATTTCCTGAAGCAGGTGGCGAAAGGCGAGATCGAGAAGGTCAAGGGCATCGAAGGTGTGTCGAAGAACCGCCGTTCGCTGCTGCCCTATGGCGCGGTCGTGCTGCAGGAGATCATGGCGGCGATGCAGCCGTCGAAGATCATCGTCTCGGCATTGGGCGTGCGCGAAGGGTTTCTCTATTCGCTGCTCGACCCTGCCGAGCAGAAGGCCGATCCGCTGGTCTCCGCTTCGGAGGAACTGGCGCGGCTGCGGTCGCGCTCGGTCACCCATGCGCATGAGCTTGTCGAATGGACGGACAAGACCTTTGCCGCCTTCGGCATCGACGAGACGGAGGATGAGGCGCGCTATCGCCACGCTGCCTGTCTGCTGGCCGATATAGGCTGGCGCGCACACCCGGAATATCGCGGCAAGCAGTCGCTCAACATCATTGCCCACGCGTCCTTCATCGGCGTCGATCACCCCGGCCGTGCCTTCCTGGCGCTGGTCGGCCTGTTCCGCCACGAAGGCGTGTTCAACGATGCGGCGCCGGAAATCCGCGGCCTGGCGACGCCGCGCTATCTCGAGCGCGCCCGCATTCTGGCGGCGGTGCTGCGCGTCGTCTATCTGCTGACTGCGGCTATGCCCGGCGTCATGCCGCGGCTGAAATGGGAAAACCGCGGCAATGGCACGTTGGCGCTGGTGCTGCCGGCCTCACTTTCCGATCTTTACGGCGAACGCCCGGCCGGACGGTTGGCGCAACTGGCGCGGATCACCAACCGCCGTCTGGTGCTGGCGGTCGAGGGTGGGCAGAGCGTGTCGGTGAAGTAGGCGCGGCCTGACAGCAAAACCATGTCGTCGTCGGCCTCGCGTTCGAGCACCGGCTTCCTCAATCCGTCGCTGCTTCGCAGCGCCACCTCCCCCTCCGGAGGAAAGGGAAGGGAGCCTCGTTGGAAAGCGTTGGCGGCAATAGGCTCGCGCCCTTCCTCTACCCCGTCGATCGGGGGAGAGGTGGCTCGACGAAGCCGAGACGGAGTGGGGGTCGACCTGGCACGGGCGTCGATGGTTCAACCGGGACGATATTTGACGATATCAGACCGCGGCGCGGCGCCCGTCGATCGACCAGGCCCCGGCGCCGGCCATGGCTAGCGCCAGGAATCCACCGGCGATGGCAATATCCTTCATCAGCATCTGCTGGTGCAGGAAGGTGAGCATCGGGTCATCGCCGCCCTGGCCGTAGTGGCCGATGGAGCCTGCAACGATGCAGAAAGCGGCAAGAAGTATCGCAACGACCGGCGTCTGAAAGCCGACCAGTATCAAGAGACCGGCAATCAACTCGAACAGCCCGGTGCCCCAGGCGGCAAGCGTCGGCAATGGCATGCCGAGGCCGGCGAAATAGCCGGTCGTCCCGGCAATGTCGGCGAGCGCGTGGTAGCCGGAGGGAACGAGCAGGGCGGCGAGCAGCAGCCGGGAAATCAGAAGCAATGCATCGCGGGGCATGGTCATCTCCGTTGTCTGTCCGCCGGCTGTTCGAGACCGATCCTAGCAGGGATGGGACGGGTGCGCGCTTGGGCAGACAACGAAAAAGCGGCGTGGAAAATTCCACGCCGCTTTTTTCAGGCTTGGGAGGGAAAGCTCAGCCGCGCTTGGCGTCGATCGAGTAGGCGCCAGGGCCCGAGGAAGCCAGCAGCAGGAAACCGCCGGTGATGGCGACGTTCTTCAGGAAATGGATCATCTGGTTCTGGTCGGCCCAGCCGGTATGGGCGACAAAGGCCGAGGCGATGGTGAAGACCGCGAGCACCCAGGCGGCGATGCGGGTCTGAAAGCCAACGAGCACGGCAAGGCCGCCGAGCAATTCGATCAGGCCGACGACAACGGCCGTTATGGTCGGCACCGGCAGGCCCATGGCGCCGAAATAGCCGGCGGTGCCGGAAATGGCGGTGAGCTTGCCGAAGCCGGAAAGCAGGAAGATGGCGGCGAGCAGGATGCGGCCGAGCAGGATGGTGGTGGAGCTGTTGGACGCGATGCCGGCGCCGGCAGCGGAAGTGTTGATGGACATGGTGGCTCTCCGAAAAGGGTTGATGTCCCGTCAGATAGACCAAGCCGACTGTTCACCAAAGCCGCCCGTCCGGCGACACATTGTTCACAGGACGTACATTTCGGGATCGTTCGACCGACGCAAAATTCTTGTCGCGGCCAGCAGCGGCGGGAGCAAATTGTCCCGCCACAAAATTTGGATTTCTAGTTGACGCAATTCCAAAGAGGAAGGGCTGCGCGCTTCGAGGAAGGCACTTTCCCTGGAATCGCTTAACCCGGATGCGTCATGTCCTCCGGCCGCACCAGCCGGTCGTAGTCTGCCTCGCTGACCAGCCCGGTGGCCAGTGCTTCCTCGCGCAAGGTGGTGCCCTTCTTGTGCGCGGTCTTGGCGATCTTGGCGGCATTGTCGTACCCGATCGTCGGCGCCAGCGCGGTCACCAGCATCAGCGAGCGGTCGAGCGCGGTCTTGATGTTGTCTTCGCGAGCCTCGATGCCGACGACGCAATTGTCGGTGAAGGAGATCGAGGCGTCGGCCAACAACTGCACCGACTGCAGGAAGTTGTAGGCCATCAGCGGGTTGTAGACGTTGAGCTCGAAATGGCCCTGGCTGCCGGCGAAGGTCAGCGAGGCGTTGTTGCCGAACACCTGCACGCAGACCTGCGTCAGAGCCTCGCATTGGGTCGGGTTGACCTTGCCCGGCATGATCGAGGAACCCGGCTCGTTTTCCGGCAGCGACAGTTCGCCGAGGCCCGAGCGCGGGCCGGAGCCGAGGAAGCGGATGTCGTTGGCGATCTTGAAGAGGGCGGCGGCCGCCGCGTTGATGGCGCCATGCGAGAACACCATGGAATCATGCGCGGCGAGCGCCTCGAACTTGTTCGGCGCGGTGACGAAGGCGATGCCGGTGATTTCGGCGATGCGCGCCGCCACCGTTTCGGCAAAGCCCACCGGCGCGTTGAGGCCGGTGCCGACGGCGGTGCCGCCCTGCGCCAGTTCCTGCAGGCCGGGCAGCGTCATCTCGATGCGCTTGATCGAAGAGGCCACCTGCGCGGCGTAGCCGGAAAATTCCTGGCCCAGCGTGAGGGGTGTCGCGTCCTGCGTATGGGTGCGGCCGATCTTGATGATGTGGGCGAAGGCCTTCGTCTTGACCTCGAGCGCAGCGTCCAGATGCTTCAGGGCCGGCAGCAGATCGTGCACGATGCGCTCGGCGCACGCGATGTGCATGGCTGTCGGGTAGGTGTCGTTCGACGACTGGCTCATATTGACGTGGTCGTTAGGGTGCACCGGCTTCTTCGAGCCCATGACGCCGCCCAGAAGTTCGATCGCCCGGTTGGAGATCACCTCGTTGGCGTTCATGTTGGACTGCGTGCCCGAGCCGGTCTGCCAGACGACCAGCGGGAAATGATCGTTCAGCTTGCCGTCGATCACCTCTTGCGCCGCCTCGATGATCGCCTTGCCGACTGCCGGATCGAGCCGCTTCAACTCCATATTGGCTTCCGCCGCCGCTCGCTTGACGATGCCGAGCGCACGCACGATCGAGGCCGGCTGCTTTTCCCAGCCTATCCTGAAATTGCCGAGGGAACGCTGCGCCTGCGCGCCCCAATAACGGTCGGCGGCAACCTCGATGGGGCCGAACGTGTCGGTTTCGGTTCTGGTCCTGGCAGCGGTCACTTGTCTCTCCGACGATCGAATTCGGCAACGGCGTATCGCGTTGCACAATGGCCTTCAAGCAGAGATTGCGGCCGGCAGGCAGTAAATCGGTTGAAGCGGTAGCGCCGCCCTTCGGGATCCTGCACCCTCCACTTTCGTGTGAAGGAAATTGCTCCTCAGTGCGGCTTGATCCCATAAAGTGGACGGAAACTTGCGGATTTAGCTCGATAAGATCATGTCGAGCTGGCGGATTGCTCTACGCAAACTTCCCCCAGGATCAGCAATGCGCAATTCTCGTCTACATACGAGCGACGCTGCCACACAAACTACCATCAGTGCCGGCGTCTCACTGGCAACAGCAGCGATGAGGTAGCTTATGCACTTGTCCTTCTGTTCAGTTTCCCGACCAAAATCCGGCATCGCATCCGGATCGAGCTTCGGATCGCGAAGCCGAGAATTTCAAGTCCACCCTGGGAGCGCCTCCACATAGCCTCGGAGATTTCCAAGATGCATGGCGGCAAGGTCGAAGCCGTCTCGACGTCGCAAGAGACGCTCTTTGTCCTCCGTATTTTGCTGAAAGCGCGCCTGATCGCGGACCGTCAGCTCGGAACCTTTTTCCTCCAACGGCGCAGCTTTGTCCTGAGATAGGATCTATAGCCGAACGGAAGTGTTCGCCGTCCGGAAGGCGTGCTTGTCCGCGCCTCCAGACGCTGGCGCACGACGCTCATCAGTCTGCAGAACGCGGGTGTTTCCAATGATTGCACCCGTTTGACGAGATTGTCGGGCAATGGCTTTGAGCGCCAGTCGAAATAAGCCTCGTAGTCTTTCGGCGTTGCGATCAGGTGCTGGAGATAGGCTGCAAGATCGCTGGCGCTGGCGAAGGCACTGGCGTCAATAAAGGAGTGCTCCGGAACGAACTCGTCCACATTGGGAGCGCCAAGGTAGATCGGCACCGTGCCCGCCATGAACGCGTCATAGATTTTCTCGGTGACATAGTCGGCCTCGATCGAGTTCTCCATGGCCAGGCAGAATTTGTGCCGCGCAATGGTTTCGATCTTGGTCTTCGAGCCCAGATCGGGGCCAGAGACCGATCGGTTGTTGCGATATCGGCCATAAGAATCGATCTTGATGTGGCGCGCCAGTTCGTTCGCCAAATCGACACGGCCGCTATAATTCAGGCCGGCCGACTGGAAGAGTGCGACCGGCGCTTCTTCCGTTTTCGGCACGATTGGTCTGGCCAGCGCATCTTTCCACCACACCGCACGCGGAAGGTAGGGTACCCAGACATCGGACCGGGATTCATGCGTCATGATGATATCGAAGTGCCCCATGGTTTTGGGGTCGGCAAGTCGCTTGTAGTTTTGGCCGCATTCCATCGACCAGGCGACCCAATATTGACCAGGGTATTTGTAGGCATCGCCAACTTCGCGAAAGTTCGGAATATGGAAGACGACTGCCGCGGCCTCGGAAATCCGTCGTTTGTCCAGTGTCCACCGCCCGGGCATTTCGCACTGTATCGACGCGATATCGACGGGTTTGCTGAAGAACGTTGTGTAGAAGAGGATCAGTGGATCGATAGACGGCATGGCACCACGAATGTCTGAAGCATTGCTCAATCTGCAGACAGACGCGGTATCGGAAGTTTGGTCAAGTGCTCCGCTTGTTCGAGGCAGAGGGCCGTCCAAACGGTCACCCCGCCGTATACCCGCCATCGATCGCGAAAATGCCGCCGCTGGTCCACGCCGCCTCGTCGCTGGCGAGATAGACGGCGATGCCGGCAAGATCGCTGGTCTGGCCGATGCGGCCGAGCGGGTAGCTGCGCTCGACATAGGTTTTCAGCTCGGCCTGCGCTGCCGCCGGCAGGTTTTCGATCGACTTGCGCCGCATGGCGGTGTCGACCGTGCCGGGCGCAATCGCATTGACCCTGATGCCGCGCGGACCAAGCTCGAAGGCCAGCGACTTGGTCAGCGAATTCAGCGCGCCCTTGGACAAGGAATACAGGCTCGACGGCCGCTTCGGGATCATCTTGTCGGCGAAGTAGGACGAGATGTTGATGACGGAGGCGTTGGCGCCGAGATGCGGCAGCAGCCGCTGGGTAAGGAAGAACGCCGCCGTCACATTGAGCGCGAAGGATTGCTGGAAGAGGTGCTCGGTGACGGTCTCGAACGGCACCAGATAGGCGACGCCGGCATTGTTGACGAGGATGTCGAGTGGGCCGGTTGCTTTCGCGCGATCGACCACGGCATCGATGCCGGAAGAGGTCGAGAGATCGGCCGACTGGGTGCCGACGTTGCCCGCCGCCGCAAGTGTCTCGCGGGCGGTCTCGAGCTTGCTGGTGTCGCGACCGACGATCAGCACGTCGGCGCCCTCGCGCAAGAAAGCTTCCGATATCGCCAAGCCGATGCCGTCCGAGCCGCCGGTCACCAGTGCTCGTTTGCCAGAAAGTCTCATTGAAGGCCAAGTCGCATCGAATGCTCTCGCTGTTGCCCGCGTCACGAAGGCAATGCCGATCGGCGAGGGCGGTCAAGCCGCCGGCCTATCGCTCAGTATGAACTTCGGTTGGCCGCGTGCCGATCCGGTTACCGCAGCAGCGACTGCGACGTCGGCGTCAGGCGCAAGGTTTCGGTCCGCCAGGTCACATCGGCCGCTTGCCATTGGGGCGAAGCGGCAACTGCGGCTTCGTAACTGGCATGCGCCTCGGGACTGTTGAAACCCGTCACCGCGATAAAGACGTTTTCTCTCAAGCGCACCGGCAGGCGGGGAAAGCTGTTTTCGGCGTGCTCGGTGATGAAGGCGCCAAGCAACCGTCCGCCGGCGCCGATAAGGACCGGAACGGCATCCGTTTCGAAATTGCCGCCGAAATCGGCTTCGGCGCCAGACCGCAGATGATGAATCTGGATGACAACAACACCGGTCAAGCCATTGTCTGCGCTCGGCTTTCCATCCGCCGGCATGGCGCCTCGCTGCGCGCCTGACAGATCGAAGCCGGCGCCTGGCCATGCCGCCTTCAAGAGCAGTACATCGTCGGAATCGATCATCGTCGCATTGGCGGCGTCGCGGTGCGCCGTCCACACCGGCCCGTCATAGAAGGCGGTGAGCGCCTGCTTCCGCGCTTCCATGCCATCGAAGCCGCGCAGCCAGACGAACATGTCGGGGCGGTCGAGGTCGCGGAACTGTCCGATGATGGTCATGCCGGCGTGTTCCTGGCCTTCGATGAACCGACTGTCGAAGATGTCGATCAGCGTCTCGCGCCGGCCCGGCTTCAGCGTGTACTGCCGCAACTCGACGACAGGCGAAGCGAGCAGGCTTGCCGTCGCAGGCGCATTCAGGGGTACGGTCATTGTGTCGTCTCCAAAAAACAGGATGATCATCCGGTTTATAAAACAGACCGGTTGTCCTGTTTTGTCAATCTGCTATCGTTGGCAAATGTCAGCAGAGATTGCTCGGGCTCCGAAAGGGCCGCCGCGAAAACGCACCAACGATCCCGAAGGGCTGCGCAACAAGGTGCTCGATATCGCCGAAGCGTCGTTCCAGGCGCGTGGCTATCATGCATCCGCTCTTGGCGAGTTGATGACGACCGCAGGCGTCAGCGGCGGCGCGCTGCATCATCATTTCCCGACCAAGAAGGCGCTCGCTCTGGCGGTGATCGAGGAGCGCGTGGCAGCGGCCCTCGATGAAACCTGGATCAACCCTGTACGGGCGGCAGGCTCGGCGCGCGAAGGCGTGCGCGCGGTGTTCGAGGCGGTGGCGACCGAGCTTGAGCAGCAAGGCTTCGTGCGCGGCTGTCCGCTCAACAATCTGGCGCATGAACTGTCGCTCGCTGACCCGGATTTCCGCGCCGCTCTGGACGATATCTTTGCCGGATGGCGTCAGGCGGTTGCCGACAAGGTGCGAGCCGACCAGCAGTCGGGGAGGGAGCAGGGCACCGACCCCGAGCGCTTTGCGGCACTCGCCATCGCCGCCTATTCCGGCGCCATGTCGATGGCCAAGGCGGCACAGGATGCCAGCGTGCTGCGCGATTGCCTGGCCGAACTTCAGGGTAGCTCAACGCCGCCATTCCCGAGCAGAGCGAAGCGGCGTCGCAGGATCCTGCTGCGGCCGGGAAAACCTTGAGGCCGGAACTGCGCTGTTCTAGTTGGAAAGCGGCTTGATCGTCTCGTAACCGTTCACCGATTCCGCGCTGGTCCCTTCGTCGTAGCGCCGGGCGAGGGACGCTTGCAGATCGGGCGCATAAAGCGCGGTAAATGTGTCCAGCGTTTCGCCGGCGCCGTTCTTGAAGGTCTCCGTGACCGCCAGCACGTTGTATTTGCAGCTGCCGACGCTGAACGTCTCCTTGCCCTTGACGACCAGGCTCAGTGTCTTGGTGCTCTTCGGCTGCTTGTTCGGCGACAACTCGACGAATTCGATCGTGCTCTTGGCTCCCGTCTTCAGCGGAAACAGTTTTCGCAGATCGGAAAACGGGATCGTCGCCACCCGTCCAGTATCGCTGTCGCGAAACACTTCGACCAGGCCGGCAAACAGGAACTGTGTCTGCGGCGATTGCGATTCGTAGTGTTGGCGACGGACACCATGCCGCCGGCCACCGGCCGAAACTCGCTGCGGACGCCAGGCATTTCCAGAACGAAGCCGGCCTTGGCCGATTTTGCGTCGACACAATCGGCGGCATGCACCGCAGCCGCCGGTAGCAACCCAGCCAGCACCACGCCTATCGAAACGGCTCTCATGAAATCCTCCCCCTCTGCTTGTATTTGCTGCGCGCCAGCATGACCCAAGAAATGCCAGAGCCACAGTGCCGTGTCGACCTGCCATTCCTGGCAACTGGACGGTGGGGCGCCGGCTGTGCTGAATTTCAGGTCATGAATCGCAAGCTCGTCCTCTCCCGTCGCAATTTCCTCGCACAGGCAGCCGGCCTTGCCATGGCTGGCATGCTGCCGCGCGCCGCGCTTGGCCAGACCGGCAAGCGCATCCAGCCCATCGACGCCACCTTTCTGTTCATCGCCGATGTCCATGCCTGCCGCATGTCGAGCGGCCTCAGCCCCAACTGCCTGGAGGAAGGCAAGACCGATGCCGCGCTGTTGCGCAATGTCGCTGTCCTCAATGGCTTGGCCGGCCGGCAATGGCCAGTCGAGATCGATGGCGTTGCAACCCGCCTGCGTTCGGCCGGCAGCCGCATCGATGCGCCGCTCGGCCTCGTTGTCGGCGGCGACATCACCGACGATGGCGGCGGCCAGATCACCGAGCCCAGCGAAGGCACGCAACTGTTGCAGTTCAGCCAGCGCTATCAACAGGGCGTCGGCCCGGACCGCGTGCACATGCCGGTCTATGTTGGGCTCGGCAACCACGATCTCGACCAGAACGGCTCGCCGCCGCATGTCGACTGGTACCGGCGTGAACTGCGCGACTATGTCGAGGTCAACCACCGCCCCGGCGTATTCTTCAAGCCGCCGGTGCCGGCCACCGAATACGATGTCGACACCGACTGCTATTCCTGGGACTGGGGCGGCCTGCATCTCGTCCAGACCCACCGCTTTGCCGGCGACACCGGCCATGGCGCGGTGAGCAGCCTGCCGTGGCTGAAGCAGGATCTGGCGACCTACGCGGCGGATGGCCGTCCCGTCATCCTGTTCCAGCACTATGGCTGGGACACTTTCTCGGTCGAGCGCTGGGACCCGGCCAAGCGCACCTATGACGATGACGGCGCAGGCGCGCCGCACTGGTGGAGCGAGGCCGACCGCCAAGCGCTGCTGGCGGCGCTGAAGGGCTACAATGTCATCGCCATCTTCCATGGCCATCAGCACGAAGTGACTATGGTCTACAAAAGCGATGGCCTCGACCTGTTCAAGCCGAAGGCTGCCTATATGGGTGGCTTCGCGCTGGTGAGGGTAACCGGGGACGGCATGGACGTGGTGCTAGGCGAGGCGGCGGGCGACCGGGGCGGGGTCAAGTTCACCAGCGCCTTCAGCAAGAGCCTCAGCCTCTGACAAGAAAAAGGCGGTCTTGAGCCGCCTTCCTCATTGCCTGCAAGATCGAATCAGAGCGCCTTTTTGATCTTGTCCTTCACGTCGCCATACACCTTCTGCACCTTGCCGGCGGTCTTGTCGGCCGTGCCTTCGGCCTGGGTCTGCCTGTTGCCGGTCGCCTTGCCGCCGGCCTCCTTGACCGAGCCCTTGACCTGCTTGGCCACGCCGGCAACCTGATCCTTGTTCACCATCTTTGCATCTCCTGGGATTCGGGGATTCATTCGCAGGAGGCAAACGGGCCGGCTTGGCTTAGGTTCCCTGGGCGGCGATCATCGTCGCATCTGGTCGCTTATATGGTCGCCGAAACGCTTTGCCGCGTCGTATCGTGTGACTAGTGTGACGAAATTTTGGGGAGACCGCCTTGGCTGAATTTACGCTCATCATCGCCAACAAGTGCTTTTCGTCCTGGTCGCTGAGGCCATGGATGGCGATGAAGCATCTGGAGATCCCGTTCGAGGAAGGTTTCGTGCGCCTGCGCACGCCCGAAACCTTTGCCGCTCTGGCGAAAGTCTCGCCCACCGGCCTTGTGCCAGTGTTGAATCACAATGGCAGGATTGTCTGGGAAACCCTTGCCATCCTTGAATATCTCGCCGACCTGTTTCCGGAGAAAAAGCTTTGGCCTCAGGATATCGGCGCCCGAGCGCTGGCCCGCTCGGTAGCGACCGAGATGCATTCCGGCTTTCGCGAGGTGCGCTATGGCTGGCCGATGAATTTGCGCCGGCCGAAGGGCCACAAGCCGCTCGACGCCGAAGGCGAAATGCAGCGCGCGCGCATCGAAACGATCTGGCGCCAGTGCCGGGAACAATACGGCAAGGGCGGCCCCTTCCTGTTCGGTCATTTCACCGCGGCCGATGCCATGTATGCACCTGTCGTCACCCGCTTCGACACCTATGGCGGCAAGCTCGCGCCCGACACGCGCGCCTACGTCGACGCCGTGTTGGCAACGCCGGCGATGCGGCACTGGTATGCGGAAGCAGCGAAGGAGACTTGGCCGGAACCCGGCCCGGACGAATAGGACCACTAATGACATCACGGTGAGTGATCGATGGCCAGCAATGATGGACCGCGCGAGACTACCGCGCCAACAATCTTCCACTGCCGGCTGATCCCGCCTCGGCCGGACTTCGCCTTCACCCTGACGGAGGAGCAGAGGGAGTTGATGGGCCGGCATGCCGACTATCTGCGCGGCAAGCTTGCCGAGGGCACCATGATCCTGGCCGGGCCGGTCGCCGACCCGGCCGGCCCTTGGGGTCTGCTGATCCTGCGTGTCGGCAGCGAAGCCGAGGCAAGAGCGGTCACCGACGGCGATCCGGTGTCGAGCTCCGGCCGCGGTTTCCACTACGAGATCCTGCCGCTGATCAGCGCGATCCTGTAGGCGAGCGTAAGTTTATGGATGTGAAACGGTTTTCCCTTGGGAATTGTGTCAGACAACGGCACATACAAGAACGCCTCTCGCACCGTTTAATGTGCGGGAGGCGTTCTTTTGCCAGCATTACCGAGATTGTTCTCTGAATTGCTGACACCACGGAAATGCGCCGGCTTGCGATTGGTTCCGGGGCGTGGAATACTTTTTGGAACGCCTTGAGCTCCGCCACCTCGTCAGTTGAGGCTTATGCCTCAGGCACCCTCAGGTTGAATTTGGGCTCCGGCCAAACCAGAAATTGACTCGGCGCTAAAAGAAGTCTATAAGAAACATGTCGATATTTGTTTGACCGACTTTTGTTATCCGCGCATGATGCGCGCCTTTGACGAACTTCCCCATCAAAAATCGAGACAAAACGCTGTTGTGCAGTCGCACGATGGTGAACGAATATTTGCCAGGGAAAGGGTTCTTCATGGCCACCGGCACAGTGAAATGGTTCAACGCCACCAAAGGTTTTGGTTTTATTCAGCCTGACGACGGCTCCGCCGACGTTTTTGTCCACATCTCGGCCGTAGAGCGCGCCGGCATGCGTGACATCGTCGAGGGCCAGAAGCTCGGCTACGAGATGACCCGCGACAACAAGTCAGGCAAGATGTCCGCCGACCAGTTGAAGGCGGCCTGATAAGGAATTCGGCCTTCCGGTGACCACGGATGTACTGGCACCGATGAAAGGCTGAAAGGAGCGCCTTGCGCATCCAACTGGATGCGCGGCGCTTTCATGGAAGGTCAGGCGGTGCCTGGCCTTTTTCATTTTGTGCGTCGTGCCGCTAAAAGTGCGCCGCACGCCGGCCGGAACGTGCTAAGGGACGCTCCAGCAATCTGAACCGCCCATACTGCCCCGCTGCCGTATTGCTTTGGTCGAAATCGAAGACCGCTCTCGCTCTATCGGCACCAGGCTCCCGACAGGAGAAAGTTTTGACCACTCAATCCAAGACCGCCGACCAGGCCGGCTCGCTGTTCAGCAAGACGCAAACCCAGTCGATGTCACTCAACCGCATCCTGTCCGAGCGTGATGCCGTCAGCGAGGCGCGCGAAGCCAAGACCGCGCGCTTGCGCGAACTGCGCAAGGAAAAGGAAGCCGACGACATGGCAGCGGCCGCAGTCCTTGCGGCGCTGCCAAAGCGGGCAGGCAAACGCTGATGGCCACCAAGCGCGTACCGCCGACGCCGATCGATGCCGATGCGACCATCGCGTCCATGGTCCCGGGCCTGGACAAGCCGGTCGAATATGTCCGCCGTGTGCTGGAAAAGCTCGAGCGCTGCAAGCGCGCGCATGGCGATGCCCAGGTGCGCGTCGGCGTGCGCGGCCGTGCCGAAGCTCCGAACTATCTGGTCGAATATGTCCGCGAGGACAAAAAGACCCAGGAGCGCGTGACCTACCAGGATGCCGCCTATAGCGGCAGCACGCATCGCGAACTGGCGGCGCACCACATTGCCGAGGCGAGGAACTGGTCGCCCGAGGAAATGAACATCACGGCGGTCTCGGCGCTGATCGGCCGCTTGCGCAATCCGCGCGCACCATCATCCCGCTTTTCCGACGAGGACTGACATGGCCATAAAGTTTTCCACCAAGGACCAGCCGGCAGCGCCGGCTGCTGCCACTGCAAAGCAGGCCAAGCCCGCTGCCGCGCCGAAGGCCGCCGAACCGTCGGCAACCGATCTGTTCGAGGCGCCAGCCGCCACGCCCAAGGGCAAGGCAGGCAAGAAGAAATAGCGCCTTGCCGCACCAAGCCGATCGCAATCTCGCAGCGCCTGGGCTGGTCGCGTTGGCCGCCAGGGATATCCGGTCGTCAAAACAGGACGGCCAGCCGGTTTTCGATTGCCAGAGCTGCGGCGCCTGCTGCTCCTACTCGGCCGAATGGCCGCGCTTCTCGACCGAGGACGATGCGCAACTTGACCGGATTCCGGAAAAGTTCGTGTCCGCCGACCTGTCCGGGATGCGCTGCGAGGGCGTCCGCTGTTCGGCGCTTACGGGCGAGATCGGCAAGCACACGGCCTGCGGCATCTACGAGATCCGCCCGGACGTCTGCCACGCCTGCATGCCTGGCGGCGACGATTGCCTGATGGCGCGCAAGGCGCACGGGATGCCAACGATCTAGCCGACGCCCACCTTGCCTCATCCCACATCCCCCGATAGCTTCCACTACGGGCAGGGCGTTGGAGGAACCATGAGCATCGAATTCCTGTTGACGTCGCTGATCGTCGTGGCTTCGCCCGGCACCGGCGTTCTCTACACGCTGAGCGCCGGGCTTTCGCGAGGCGCGCGCGCCTCGATCACTGCTGCATTCGGCTGCACGCTTGGCATCATCCCGCATATGGCCGCCGCCATCACCGGCTTGGCGGCGCTGCTGCACACAAGTGCTGTCGCCTTCGAGACGCTGAAATATCTCGGCGTCGCCTATCTCCTCTACATGGCCTGGAACACGCTGAACGAGAAGGGCGGCCTGAGCGTCGATGAAAACGCGGCACCCCGCTCGGCAGCCAAGGTCATCACCTCCGGTATCCTGATCAACATCCTGAACCCGAAGCTGTCGATCTTCTTCTTTGCCTTCCTGCCGCAATTCGTCAGCACGACCGAACCGAACGCATTTGCCAAGATGCTCGAACTCTCGAGCGTCTTCATGCTACTGACCTTCGTCGTCTTCGTCGCTTACGGCATCTTTGCGGCCTCGATCCGCAGCCATGTCGTGTCGCGGCCGATGGTGCTGACCTGGATGCGCCGCACCTTCGCCGGCGCCTTTGTCATGCTTGGCGCCAAGCTGGCGCTGGCTGATCGATAGAACAGGAGCTGCCAGGCCTCGGCCTACTCTTCGTCGGTTCCGGATCCGGTCCGGATGCCTAGACGCCAGGCCGAGGGCGGAAGGCCGATCATCTTCTTGAAGGCGCGGCTGAACGCTGCCTCGGATTCGTAGCCGATTTCAGCGGCAATGCTGGCCATGTTACTGGTGCCGGCGCTGAGCAGCTCCGAGGCGATCTGCATGCGCCATTTGGCGAGATAATGCATTGGCGGCATGCCGACCAGCCTGGTGAAGCGTTCGGCGAGCACGCTGCGCGACAGCGCGGAGTCCTTCGCCAGCGCCTCCACCGTCCAGTTATGCGCCGGCCGGTCGTGGATCAGCGCCAGTGCCCTCGCCAGGTTTGGATCGCGCAGGCCAGCCAGCCATCCCGTGGTTCGTGGCGGCAGCGATTCCAAGTAACGGCGCAACACGTCGACAAACATCAGTTCGCTCAGTTTGGTGAGCACCGTTTCACTGCCTGCGCGCTTTTGCGCCACCTCCGTGACAGCCAGGTTGATGAACTGGCTGAGCCAGCCGCCATCGCCTTTGGCATCTCCGGCCTTGATCACCGGCGGCAAAGCCTCGAGCAGGGGATTGAATGGCTGTGCATCACAGGCGAGATAGCCGCAAACCAGCCTGGCCGAGGTCGCGCCGTCGCCGGCGCAGTTGATGTAAAACGGCATCCGGCTGGATGTTGCGATGTCGAGAACGTCGGCTGTCGGCGGATCGGCGCGCAGCGCCGGATTGCTGGACATAATATGCGGGTCGCTCCTGGTGAAGACGACGACTTCGCCTGCCTCCAGCGCGATCGCTTCCTGGCCGACGATGCGCGCGAAGCAGCGACCGGCCGTTACCACATGGTAGGAGATCAGATGGTCCGCACCGGGCAGGATCTTCGGCAGGATGGACGATGGCGCCGGCGAGCAGACGGCCCACGGCTCGTGGCCCTCAATGTCAAAAAACGTCGCGCCGGTAAGGCGTACCGTCCTCAACAGGTCAGACAGAGCATCCCCGGCCATTCCGTTTCGTCCCGCACCCGGCTAGCCGGCCAGCCATCCCTTTCGAGTTCCGGACGCGCTGTCAAGCGAGGCGGACGCCGTATCATTCAGTTCGCGGCCAGAACTCCTAAACCTGCACCGGTGCTCAAGCGCTGCCGAGAGTGGGCGCTGAGTGCTGTCGAAACCAACCAGGGACAAATATCATGACGGTACATAAGGGCGGGTGTTTTTGCGGCGCTGTGGAAATCGAAGTGCACGGAGCCGCCGAGGCAATGGGCTATTGCCATTGCGGTTCGTGTCGATCGTGGTCGGCGTCTCCCGTGAACGCATTCACGCTGTGGAAGCCTCAGAACGTCAAGGTCACCGGGGGCGCGGAGTTCCTGTCCGGGTTCGAGAAGACCGAAATGAGCGATCGCCAGTTCTGCACGAAATGCGGTGGTCATCTGATGACCGTTCATCCGCCGCTCGGCCTGGTCGATGTCTATGCGGCAACGATACCAGGCGTGAAATTCACGCCTGGAGTTCACGTCAACTACGCTGAGACCGTGCTGCCGATGAAGGACGGGCTGCCCAAGCTCAGGGACTTTCCGGCTGAGCTCGGCGGCTCCGGCATCGCGGTGCCGGAATAAGGCCCGGCCACTGCTCGCCATTTTTGACAACGACAATTCAAGACAGGAGATTGTTCATGGAAATCGCAACATTTCGCGCCACGCAGGAGCCGATCAAGGATCTCTATCGCAGGGATGCGAAGGCCGCGTTCCTCACCTTGAAGGCCAAAGGCGTCGCCGACGCGTCCACCGTGACCTGCAAGGTCGAGACCGGACGCGGGCTGGCGCTTGCCGGCATCCATCCGATGGCCGGGGGCAGCGGCCAGGAACTGTGCTCCGGCGACATGCTGCTGGAGGCGCTGATCGCATGCGCCGGTGTCTCGATGCGCGCGGCGGCGGCCGTGCTCGAAATTCCGATCAGGTCCGCCGAAGTTTCCGCGGAAGGTGACGTCGATCTTCGCGGCACGCTCGGCGTGACTGCGGGTGTTCCAGTCGGCTTCAAGGAAATCCGCTTGCGGTTCGACATCGACACCGACGCTCCCCAAAGTCAGCTCGACCAACTGCTCGAACTCACGGATCGCTATTGCGTGATCTTCCAGACCATCCAGAATAGTCCCAGCACCACGGTGAAGCTGCACCGCGTCATCCAGTGACCAGAAAACCGGCCCGGAAACTCGACTTGAGCGAGATTCCGGGCTGGGAACGGGAGTGCCGGGCAACGCTTCTATCCTTTGACGTAACCCATCGCCTCGACGATCAGCTCGTCCGCGACACGCATCAGGTTGACGCCGCGGATGGAGTTGCCGTCGGCCATGAAGTAGCGCCAGCGGATCGTCGCCCGTTCACCGGCGACGAAGGTTTCCTCGAGGTCGAAGCGCGTGCCGGGCTGGGTGGCGATCGCCGACCATAGGTCAATGCATGCCTCTTTGCCGGCATGGCGGGCGCCGTCCGGCGCCGGCACGGTGTTTTCGATAACGCAATCCTGCGCCACCAACTCGGCAAGCGCGGACGGATCGTGCAACTGGAACACATCGTTGAAGCGACGCATGATCTCGGCCGTCTGGCTAGAGTGGTCGCCCGGATGAATGCTCGTGATGCTGTCCTGGCTCATCTCATATCTCCTGGTTTTCATTGTTCCGTGGCAGTGGTGGCGGCCAGCTCGGCCTTGAGGGTGATGGTTGTAACGCCGGCCAAAGCGCGAGAGACAAGGCAGGTCGTCTTCGCCGTCTCCGCCATACGCTGGAATTCGGCAGGCTGAAGGCCGGGAATCTCTGCTTCCGTTTCGAGCTCGATGTGGGTGATCGTCGGCCCGGCGGCGGTCGCGCCGAGATGCACCTTGGCGACGGTGCGGATGGTGCGGGCGACGTGGCCTTCCTGGCCGAGGATGAAGGTCAGCGCCATCGAGAAGCAGCCGGCATGTGCTGCCCCGATCAGCTCTTCGGGATTGGTGCCCGGACCGTTCTCGAACCGCGACGGAAAGGAATAGGCGCCTTCGAAGACGCCGCTGCCAAGCCGCAGACGGCCGCCGCCTTCCTTCAGCGTGCCTTGCCATTCTGCGGAAGCTTCACGGATGGTCATGGTCGTTCTCCTGATTCGGGGTTGAAAAGCGGGCAATTGGGTCAGGCGCAGTCGATGACAACCTTCCCGAACACGTCGCCCTGCTGGAAGTGGCGGTACGCTTCGGGGGCTTCGGCAAAGGGGAAGACCCTGTCGATAACGGGCTTGAGGCGATGCTGCGACACGGCGCGCAGCATGGCCTCAAGATTGCTGCGGCTGCCGACGAACAGGCGGCTGATGGTGGCGAGGCTGCGCTGATAAAGCGCTGCCGGCATCTCGATCGATCTGCCACTGGCGTCCTGCAGCGTCAGCAGCACGATGTGTCCATAAAGCGTGCTGGCAATCAGCGACTGCGCGAAGGTGGCCGGGCCGCCGGTTTCGACGACGAGGTCGACTCCGCCTGTCTGCTCGCGCGCCCAGCCGCCCCATTCCGGTATGTCGGTGCTGGAGACAACGAGGTCGGCGCCCAGCGCCCGCAGCCTGTCGGCCTTCTCCGCGCGCGATGTGATGCGACAACCCGGCAGCCGAGCAACTTGGCGAACTGCAGAGCAAACAGCGAAACGCCACCCGAACCGATGGTGAGAACCCATTGACCGGGCTTCGGAATCCGGGTCCGGGTCACCGCGTTCCAGGCCGTCACGCCGGCGCAGGTCAGCGTCGCCGCTTCGTGCCAGCTCAGATGATCGGGCAGTCGCGCCGCCCATTGTTCGTCGAGCACGGCAAACTCAGTCAGCATGCCGTCCAGCGTACAGCCGAGCTGGTCGATCAGACCGGCATTGATGCGGCCATCGATCCAGCGGGCGAAGTAGCTGCCGGTGACGCGGTCGCCGACGGCAAAACGGGTAACGGCATCGCCGATTGCGACGACGTCACCGGCGCCGTCGCTCAGCGGCACGATGCCTTGCCGCGGCGGCAACGGATAGGTGCCACCAAGGATCATCGTGTCGCGCCGATTGAGCGAGGCGGCGCGGACTCGCACCACGATCTCATGCGGTTTCGGTTCCGTCCGCGCCTCCTCGCGCATCGCCAGGGATTCGGTTCCACCAAACCCTCCAAGACGGTAGCTGCGCATGTCACTCTCCTTAATAATATATAGACTGATCTACATATTATATAGACCGATTGTCATATTCTTGGCAAGGCCTATAATGCGTCACTGCCGACAGAGGTTGACATGGCCAACGACACCCGCACCCGCATACTCGAGACCACAGGCCTGTTGCTCAGGCAGCGCGGCTATCACGGCACCTCGCTCAACGACATTCTGGGCGCCAGCGGGGCGCCGCGCGGCTCGCTCTATTTTCATTTCCCGGGCGGCAAGGACCAACTGGTCATCGAGGTGACGCGCAACAGCGTTGCCGACGTCACGAAAAAGCTGGGCGAAGCACTGGCAGCCGAGAGCGATCCTGCAGTGGCCGTCCATCACATCTACCAGTCGGTCGGGCGCATGCTGGAGGACAATGATTTTTCGCTGGGTTGCCCCATCGCGCCGGTGGTGCTGGATTCACCCACCGATGTGCCGGAACTGGCGGAACTCTGCCGATCGGCTTTCGAGCAATGGATCGGCTTGCTGCGACAGGCCTTCGTCAGGGCAGGGGTGCCCGAACGCCGCGCGCACGCTTTGGCGCTGCTGATCGAATCGTCGCTGGAAGGGCTTATGGTGATTGCGCGGGCCACCCGCGACCGTGCACCGGTGCTGGTGGTGGCCGACGAGGTGGCGGCGCTTGTCGAGCAGGCGGTGCTTGCAGGCAAGGTTGCGCGGCAGGCGGACAGCGCCGCCTAACCATCCGCTTTCCAAAATAAAAAGGGCGCCTCTCGGCGCCCTTTCCGTATGCATAAGCCAGATAGCTTGGATTAGAAATCCATGCCGCCCATGCCGCCCATGCCGCCGCCGCCCATGCCGCCAGGCATGCCGCCGCCAGCCGACTCCTTCTTGGGAGCCTCCGCGATCATGGCTTCGGTGGTGACGAGCAGGCCGGCGACCGAAGCCGCGTCCTGGAGAGCGGTGCGAACGACCTTGACCGGGTCGACGATGCCCATGGCGATCATGTCGCCATACTCGCCGGTCTGGGCGTTGTAGCCGTAGGTCGCGCCCTTGTTGTCGAGGATCTTGCCGGCGACGATTGAAGCTTCAGCACCTGCGTTCGAAGCGATCTGACGGGCCGGAGCCTGCAGTGCACGACGAACGATGTTGATGCCGGCAGCCTGGTCGGCATTGACGCCGGTGACCTTGATGTTGGCCGAAGCGCGCAGGAGAGCGACGCCGCCGCCNGATCTGACGGGCCGGAGCCTGCAGTGCACGACGAACGATGTTGATTCCGGCAGCCTGGTCGGCATTGACGCCGGTGACCTTGATGTTGGCCGAAGCGCGCAGGAGAGCGACGCCGCCGCCTGCAACGATGCCTTCTTCCACGGCCGCACGGGTCGCGTTGAGGGCGTCATCGACGCGGTCCTTCTTTTCCTTGACTTCGACTTCCGTCGCGCCGCCGACACGGATCACCGCAACGCCGCCGGCGAGCTTCGCCAGACGTTCCTGCAGCTTCTCCTTGTCGTAGTCCGACGTGGTCTCTTCGATCTGCTGCTTGNGGCGAGCTTCGCCAGACGTTCCTGCAGCTTCTCCTTGTCGTAGTCCGACGTGGTCTCTTCGATCTGCTGCTTGATCTGGGCAACGCGGCCCTGGATCTCGGCCTTCTTGCCGGCGCCGTCGACGATGGTGGTGTTCTCCTTGGAGATCGACACCTTCTTGGCGCGGCCAAGCATGTTGAGGCCGACGTTCTCGAGCTTGATGCCGAGGTCTTCCGAGATGACCTGGCCACCGGTCAGGATGGCGATGTCTTCCAGCATGGCCTTGCGGCGATCACCGAAGCCCGGCGCCTTGACGGCGGCGATCTTCAGGCCNCGCAGCTTGTTGACGACCAGCGTGGCCAGAGCCTCGCCTTCGACGTCTTCCGAGATGATGAGCAGCGGCTTGGAGGTCTGCACGACGGCTTCGAGAACCGGCAGCATGGCCTGGAGGTTGGACAGCTTCTTCTCGTGCAGGAGGATGTAGACGTCCTCGAGCTCGGCAACCATCTTGTCGGCGTTGGTGACGAAGTAGGGCGAGAGATAGCCGCGGTCGAACTGCATGCCTTCGACGACTTCCAGCTCGGTCTCGGCGGTCTTGGCTTCTTCAACCGTGATGACGCCTTCATTGCCGACCTTCTGCATCGCTTCGGCGATCATGGCGCCGACCGACTCGTCGCCATTGGCCGAGATCGTGCCGACCTGGGCAACTTCCTCGGAGGTCTTGATCTTCTTGGCAGCCTTGCCGAGAGCCGCGACGACTTCGGTCACGGCCAGGTCGATGCCGCGCTTCAGATCCATCGGGTTCATGCCGGCGGCAACGGCCTTGTGGCCTTCCTGGACGATCGACTGCGCCAGAACGGTCGCGGTCGTGGTGCCGTCGCCGGCGATGTCGTTGGTCTTCGAAGCGACTTCGCGGACCATCTGCGCGCCCATGTTTTCGAACTTGTCTTCAAGCTCGATTTCCTTGGCGACGGTGACGCCGTCCTTGGTGATGCGCGGTGCGCCGAACGACTTGTCGATGACGACGTTGCGGCCCTTGGGGCCGAGCGTGACCTTCACTGCGTCGGCGAGGATGTTGACGCCGCGCAGCATGCGCTCGCGGGCGTCGCGGGAGAATTTTACGTCTTTAGCAGCCATTTTTTAGCTCCTGGCAGGGGGCTTGCGATCAAGCCCGAAATTAGTTGACGGTGAGGCCGATGATCAGCCGATGATGCCCATAATGTCGGATTCCTTCATGATCAGAAGGTCTTCGCCNGCCGTATCCGGGATGATGATCCCGCCGGCGGTCTTGGATTCGGATTCGACCCGGCGTACGACCACGCGGTCATGAAGCGGGCGGAACTTCGACTTTGCCATTTTTTCTTCCTCGAATGAGAACGGTGAGAGCTGTTCCTCGATCCGGCGGTGCCGGATGTGCGTTAGCACTCGCCTGGGGAGAGTGCTAACGTGCGCTGAAATAAGCGCGTGGCTTTCGAGAGTCAAGGCGAACGGTGAGCACAATTGTGCCAATTGGAGCCGTGCCGCGATCCGACGGCAGACCCTACCGGCGCCGCGGCGATTTAAGCACCAGAAGCGGACAGCGTTCAGCCAGCCCATAGGTCCCTGTCGGCGCGAGGCGGACACTGTCAAAAAACCGGCTCGCCTCTTCGACCAGCGTCGCCGCCGGGGCGAAACTGTAGACAGTCTGCGAATTCGCATAGACATCGATGGTGCCGATGACCGGCATCTCCCATCCGGTCGTCGCGGCAAGGGCCTCCCGGTCGGCAAACAGCGCATCGAAGGCGTCGAGGATCGCCCGCACCGGAATGGCGCGGTCGGGATCGCCGCCGGCACAAGCCATGGCAATGCGCCATTTGAGTTCGTGGAAGGTCGCGACACCACCGGACAGCGTCAGCGCCCGGACCTCCTGCAGATCCTCCGGCACCTGAGGGCTTGCATAGGCGCGCAATGCAGCCCGCCCATCGGACTTCAGCACACGCGCGATCTCGGCAAGCAGCGCCTGCCGTGCAACCGAGGAGTCCAGCGCCGACAGGCAGCCGTCGCCGATCACCGCCCCGGCGCTTTCGTCGCCCAGCGGCAACTCCAGCCAGTTGCCGATCACCGCCTTGCGTGAGGCGGTATCGCCCGGCCAGATGCCCGATATCATGGCAGTGGACTCGTCGATCGCGAGCATGGTCCTTCCGAGGGCGGCAAGCTCCGGCGTGACCCCGAGCAGCACCACATCGACTGATTGCAGGCTAAGTTCGCGCTCATAGGCGGCGACAGCTTCCGGGCGCGGACACAGCGGCGACCCGAGAAGCCGCCAATGACGGCGAATTGCGTCCCAATGCTCAGTCATGCGGAACGGTTTGGGGAAAGGCTGGACATATTTCCTTCCAGGCTGTTGGTTGCCTTGCGAGTTACCTCATGCAGGAAAGGCCATGGCCCGCATTGCCGTCATAACGCATGAATTTGACCGCTTCCAGAGCCGGCGGGGCCTCCTGCTGCGCCAGGACAGCCCCTACATGCTGTTCGACGTCCTGGCGGAGCTGAAACGGCGCGGTCACTCCGTGCAGATCATGCGTGGACCCTCGGCAAGTCATAACGCCGATATTGCCGTCCTGCATGTCGACGCGACAGTGACGCCATCGGACTATGTCGACTACGCGCGCGGATTTCCGATTTGTCTCAATCTTGGTGCAACCGACATTTCCAAGCGCCGCATCAGCGGTGCGATCCTCGAGGAGGGTGCCAACTGGAGCGGCCAGGTCATCGTCAAGAGCAACCTCAATCATTGGGGGACGCCCGAGGAGCAGCTCAACCGAAAATCCGTTCGCGCCGGCAAGGCAGTGCCTTTCCCGGGCGCGCAGACCTTCGACCGTTATCAGGTGCATGCCTCGCTGGCCGATGTGGCGCCGGAGATTTTCAGGCGTGCCGACCTGATCGTGGAAAAATTCATTCCCGAAATCGAGCCCGACGGGTTTGCGGCGCGGTTCTGGATATTCTGCGGCGATCGGGAGCGCTGCACCCGCTATGTCTCGCCGCAGCGCCTGGTCAAGGGCGACGACACCGTCCGCCGGCAGCCGGTTGCGGTTCCCGACGAACTGCGCGCCTTGCGTCGGAAGCTGGGCTTCGACTATGGCAAATTCGACTTTGTCGTGCATGAGGGCAGGGCCGTGCTGCTCGATGCCAACAAGACCCCAGGTCGCGCCAGGAACCTGTCGAAGATTGTTGCCGCCGGCACAGCCAACCTGGCCGACGGCTTCGAAAACCTCATCCACCAGACCGGACGGGGTCGAATCGGGCGCTAGAGAAACAGTCCCAACTGCGTATGGATGATCGACCGGTAGTCCTCGATGGTGTGGCGGCTTTCCTCCTGGTTCTGGGTCAGCGCCATGCGCACGACGCTGCCGGCCAGCTGGAAGATCAGGAAAACCATACGGCCGAACTCATTGCGTCGCTCTGGCGCGAGAAAGGGGCCGACATGGTCGCAGAACATCGTCGCCTGGCGCCGGGTTTCGGCGATGTCGAGATTCTTCAGCGCCTTGTCAGCCTGGATGGCGTTTTGCAGGTCCTGAATGGCGGGGTCGCCGGCGACGCGCTCATAGTAGTCGTCGAGCAGCCGGTCGGCCGCAGCGATAACGTCGCTCAGCCCGCCGACCTCGGCAACGATCGCGGCAAGCCGGGCGCGGCTCACTTCGGAGAATCGCTCGTAGAGCATCGCCAGGATCGCCGACTTGTTGGGGAAGTAATGATAGACGGTGGCGATCGGCCCGCCGGCCTGTGCGCCGACTTCCTTCATGGTGACGGCGTCGATGCCTTTCTCGCCGATCAGCCGCATGGTCGTCGACAGGATGGCGTCGATGCGCTCGCGGCTGCGCTCCTGTTTGGGCCTGCGCCTCGGTTCGGTCGTCATCTGCACTGCTTCGTTCATGCCGCCATCCTCTCGATCGCCCAGACCATTCGATCGCCAAGACCATCCCCAGCCTTGTTGGTGCCAAGTCCCGCTACTGATTGACAAACGAATATGATCGAGTATCAGTTTCTAAATGCTGACAGACTGTCAGTTTTTTTGCCGTCAGGCAAGGACGTTGGGAGGCGACCGTGACTTCTGCTGGTAACGCGGATGCCGGGAACGGCGACTGGCTGGTCGGCAACCCCACTGGGGCGCAACTCGCCTCGGCATTGTGGATCGGCTCGGTCGGGCTGCTCATTCTCGGGCTGCAGCCGGTGCTTCTCGGCGCGCTCTACACCGAAGGGCATGTCAGCGGTGACGAACTCGCGCTGGTCGCCACGGCGGAGATGATCGCCATCGGCATCGGATCGGCGGCCATCGCCATGATGCTGTCCGCCCACAATATGCGCTTGAAAAGTGCCGTCCTTCTGCTCTTGCTGGCGCTGGCGAACGGGGCGACCGCCCATGCGCTGACCTCGACCTCGCTGATTGCCGCCCGCGCGGTGGCGGGCCTCGCCGAGGGTGGGCTGGTGGCGGTCGCCACGGAACTGATCGCCCGTTCGCGCCGGGCCGAGCGCATCGGCGGCTTCTTCGTCACCCTTCAGACCCTGGCGCAATGCGCCCTTGCCCTGCTGCTGGCGCTTTACGTCATCCCGGCCGCCGGATCGGCAGGCGGCTTCATCGTCCTTGCCGTCGTCTGCATCGCTTCGGTGGCGGTCGCCTTCATCGTCCCCGATAGCTATGCCGACCTGCCCAAGGAGGAACAGTTCAGCAATGTGCTGACCGTTCCTTCGCTTGCCGCTTTGCTGTGCGTCTTCTGCTACTTTATGTTCTTCGGCTCGGTCTGGGCGTTTCTCGAGCCGCTTGGCGCACAATACGGCATCGATGGCCGCAGCGTCGGCCTGATCGTCTCGGCCAGCCTGGCATTGCAGGTGCTGGGCGCAATGACGGCTACCGTCCTCGAGGCGCGTATCGACTACCGCTTCGCCATCGTGGCGATCGGCGTGGTCGCCGTCGCCAGTTCCGTGGTGCTCGCCGGCAGCCCCGGCCTGACGGTTTTCTGGGTCGCGGCCTTGATCATGGGCTTCATCCTTCTGTTCATCGTGCCCTATCAGATCCGGCTGGCGATCACCGCCGACGAGACGCGCACGGCCGTGCTTCTGGTGCCGGCGGCCCAGCTTTTCGGTCTGGCGATCGGCCCGGTCGCGGCATCGCTGCTGATCGACGGCAAGGATTTTCGGCCGGTGCCGGAATTTGCCGCCGCCAGTGCTGCGGCCAGCGTTGTGCTGCTCGGCCTGTTCGTCCTGATCGCACGGCGCCGCCGCGCCATCGCCTGAGACACGACCGGGGGAGCATCTCCTCGATACTTGACTAAGTCAAATAAATGACCGATCGTTGATGGGCAGGAGGCTTCCCATGACGATCCATCATCAACCCGGCAAGGAACGCATCGACGCGGTGCGGGCTTTCAACCGCTTCTACACCCGCCAGATAGGTCTGCTCGACGAAGGCCTGCTGAAAAGCGCCTTCTCGCTGACCGAGGCGCGGGTGCTCTACGAACTGGCGCATCGCGATGGCCTGACCGCCAGCGATCTCATCCGCGATCTCGGCCTCGACGCCGGTTATGTCAGCCGGCTCCTGAAGAAGTTCGAGCACCTGCAGCTGATTGCGCGCGCGCCGCTGGCGTCGGATGCGCGGCAGTCGTCGATCACGCTGACGCCGGTGGGCCGGCAGGCCTTCGCGCCGCTGAACCGGGCTTCGCACGACCAGGTCGCGGCCTTGCTGGAGCGGCTTCCTGCTGCCGAACAGGACCGGCTGGTCAAGGCCATGCAGACGGTGCAGCAACTCCTGGGCGACAGCCCGGAGTCCAAAGTGCCGTATATGCTGCGCCCCTTGCAGGTCGGCGACATCGGCTGGGTGGTGCGCCGCCAAGGACAGATCTACGCACAGGACTATGGCTGGGACGAAACCTACGAGGCGCTGGTCGCCGAAATCCTCGGCGCCTTCGTAAAATCCTTCGATCCAGAATGGGAACGCAGCTGGATTGCCGAACGGCAAGGGGAGGTGGTCGGCTCGGTCTTCGTCGTGCGCAAATCCGACGCGGTGGCGAAGCTGCGCCTGCTCTATGTCGAACCATCGGCGCGCGGCCTCGGCATCGGCAAGCGGCTGGTTCAGGAGTGCATCGGCTTTGCTCGTGCCAAGGGCTACACGACGCTGACCCTATGGACCAACGACATCCTGACCGCCGCCCGCCACATCTACGAGAGTGCCGGCTTCAGGCTGGTGGACGAAGAGCGCCATCACGCCTTCGGCAAGGATCTGGTCGGCCAGAACTGGAACCTGGAGCTGTAGCGCCTTTTCACCGGAAGAAGGCAAGATCGCGCGCAAACGCTCTCACACTCTAACCGGAATCCATATCTCCAGCCCGCCATTGCCACTGCGCGGATCGAACTCCGGGCCGTAGCGTTCGAATTCGGGGCCGTCGGCTATATCGTGCCCCGAGGCCGGCAGCCATTTGTTCCAGATCGTGTTGACGGTGCGGCGGATCGTGGAGATGTGCTCGGCATGGGTGAACACGGCGTATTTCTGCGCCGGCACGCGCACCCGGGAAAGCTCCTTCGGCAGGTCGGAGAAATCCAGCACTTCGACGCCGGCGATGTAATCGAAATTGCCGGCATCGTCGCCGTTGACGCAGACGCCATAGGCGACGTCGCCGGTCTCGCCCGGAATGTTGCCGATATAGGGACCGAAACGCTGCCACTGCATCGGAATGGCAGCGCTGGTCTCGCAGCTGTAGCGTTCACCGAGCCCGGCAATGAGGAAGGGGCGGCCGGTCTCGAAGCGCGGCGGCGGCAGTGAGGCGAGGAAGGACTGGTCCATCAGGATCGGCTCCACGAGGTCGAGATTGCTGAGGCTGCCCTGCGCGCGCACCAGTTCCGGCGTCGTGCCGAACTGGTCGCGGAAGGCACGGGTGAAGGCTTCGTGCGAGGCGTAACCGGCATCGAGCGCGACCGCGAGGATGTCGGGCGCGCCGGAGGCCAGCTTGCGCGCCGCTTCGGTCAGCCGGCGCGCGCGCATATAGCCCATCACCGAACGGCCGGTGGCGGCGCTAAAGGCGCGCGTCACATGAAAGCGCGAGACGCCGCTGCTTTGCGCGACATCTTCAAGCGAGATCGCTTCCGGCAGATGGCTCTCGACAAACCACAGCGCTTTCTCGGTCGGGTTCATAGGTCTCCTCGCATTTGGCGGCACATTTTGTCGGCTTTTTGCGAGGCCAGTTTGATCGAAATTGCGCCTGTCGTAAAATCGAAGGGCGCTGGTCGACTGTGGCAGGTCACCATCGTGGAAAGCCGTTGCTGGGCGGCCTCGGCCTGGCTCGCTGGGACAATATCTGGGCGCGCTAGGTGCGGGCACCACCCTTGCCTATGCGCTGTGGAACCACCGCCGGCTCGATGCCTTCGCCGCCGGCGAAATGCCGCCGAAAGCCTAGGTGTGCCGGTGGCGAGGACGCGCAAGACGACCTTTCTTCTCACGGCGTTCTCGACGGCAATTCACGTCTCGGTCGGGAGGTCATCCGCAACCGTTATTGACTGTGCCATGACCGCATCTGCATGGCTGCCATCCCTCTTTTTCGGCTCTGGTGCAATGCGGCGCCTTGAATGGTAAGCACGCTTATAATATATACCGCTCATGGTTTCCGACGGCATAGATAGATTGGGCTTTTTGATCCACGACGTGCAGCGCCTTATGCGCAAGCGCTTCGAGGCGCGCGCCAGCGGACTTGGCCTTTCCTCGGCACAATGGCGGCTTCTGGTTCGCGTTGCCAAGGAGGCGGGCGTCGCCCAGGCTCGCCTCGCCGAACTTCTCGAAATCGAGCCGATCAGCGTTTCACGCCTTGTCGACCGGATGGAGGAGGGCGGCTGGATCGAGCGGCGCTCCGACGCAACTGACCGGCGCGTGCGTATGATCTTCCCGACAGCCAAGGCGAACGCGGCCTATGCCGAGGTCAAAAGCCTTGCTGGCGAAGTTTATGAGGAATCGCTGGTCGGCGTTTCGCCGGACGACCGCCGCGTCCTTATCCGGGCGCTGGACACCATCGTGCAAAACCTGGCGGACGGCGAGACGTCGTCCTTGAAGAGTACGGAAGGGGCAGCAGCATGAACGCGGCAGCCAAGATAGACGAGAATGTAACCAAGATCGAGACGCCGGCAAAGCCGGCCGCCGAAGCGCCTGCACAGCCGGCCGCAGCACCTGTCGCGGTGGCTCCCCCGGTTCAACCCGCTCCGGCTCCGGTCAAGAAGCGCCGCCTCGGCCGCTTGCTGCTGATGGTCGCCCTGCCGGCCGCGCTGGCCATTGGTGGCGGTTATGTCTGGGTGACCGGCGGCCGCTATCAGGAAACCGAGAACGCCAATTTGCAGCAGGCCAAGGTGTCGATCGCCTCGGACACCGCCGGCCGCATCGTTCAGGTCGGCATCTCGGACAATCAGCAGGTCAAGCAGGGCGATGTGCTGTTTGCCATCGACCCCGAGCCCTACCGGATCGCGTTAGCCCAGGCCGACGCGGCGGTCGCAGTCGCACGCGTCGGAATCGAACAGCTGCGCGCCGCCTACAGCCAGGCACTGGCGCAGGAAAAGTCCGATGCCAGCCAGGTCGACTACGCGCAGTCGCAGTATGACCGCGCCGCCGACCTTGCCCAGAAGGGCATCAACGCCAAATCGTCGCTGGACGAGGCCAAGAACGATCTCGACAAGGCCAGGCAGCAACTGGCCGTTGCCGAGCAAGGCATCATCAGCGCCAAGGCGGCTCTCGCCGGCAATCCCGATATCGAGACCGACAAGCATCCGACGGTGATGGCCGCACTCGCCGCGCGCGACAAGGCCGCCTACGATCTGGCGCAGACCACGGTCAAGGCGCCGGCCGACGGCGTCATCAGCCAGGCCTCCTCGTTCAAGGTCGGCCAGTATGTCGGTTCCGGCACGCCGCTGTTTGCGTTGGTCGAGACCGGCGACACCTGGATCGATGCCAATTTCAAGGAAACCCAGCTTACCCACATGAAGCCTGGCCAGAAGGCCGAGATCGTCGTCGACACCTATCCGGGCAGAACTTTCGAGGCCACCGTCAAGGCGATCGGCGCCGGCACCGGCGCGGAGTTTTCGCTGCTGCCAGCTCAAAACGCGACCGGCAACTGGGTCAAGGTCACGCAGCGCATTCCGGTGCGCCTGGAGCTGACCGATGCCGACGCCAAAATGGCGCTGCGCACCGGCATGAGCGCCTCGGTTACGGTGGATACCGGCGTTGCCCGCGGCTTCCCCGCTATCTTCGGCCACGCCACCGCAGGCGAAGCACAATAGACTGTGAATGGACCGTGATCTCGAAAAGCAGGAACACGGCCCGGCAGAACGCCCGCCGCAGGCGAGGTGAAGTTGAGATGACAGGATCGGTCCGACGGCAGGTTGAACGAGGGGTGGATTGGACCGGGCCGCATCGCGGCCTGCCCAGAACCTGGACCATCTCGGCGCCCATCCTTCGGACCTTGGATTTCCGGGCGGCAAGCGCCTGATGTGTCGAGACCTTCGATCGATGTAACCCCCACATCGATAGATCGCGTCCCACCGCGATGAGGGTCTCTTCACCAGAGAAGGCCTCGCCGCCCGGAAACCTAATGTACACGTTTTTGTTACCTGTCGGAAGTTCCGCATCATGACCACACCAGAACCTTTCAAGGAAGTGCCGCATCGCGGCCTGATCACTGTGGCGCTGATGCTGGCGACGGTCATGCAGGCGCTCGACACCACGATTGCCAATGTCGCGCTGCCGACCATGACCGGCGACCTCGGCGCGTCGCCCGACAACATCAACTGGGTGTTGACCTCCTACATCGTTGCCGCCGCGATCATGACGCCGGTGACCGGCTGGCTGGCCGACCGCTTCGGCCGCAAGGAACTGTTCCTGGCGGCGGTTGTCGGCTTCACCGTGTTCTCGATGCTGTGCGGCATTGCCTGGAGCCTGGAGAGCATTGTGTTCTTCCGGCTGATGCAGGGCGTGTTCGGCGCAGCCATCGTGCCGCTGTCGCAGACCTTCCTGCTCGACATCAACCCCAGGGAACGCCACGGCCAGGCGATGGCCATCTGGGGCGCCGGCATCATGCTAGGGCCGATCCTGGGTCCGACGCTGGGCGGTTGGCTGACCGAGAATTTCAACTGGCGCTGGGTGTTCTTCATCAACTTGCCGGTCGGCATCATCGCCTTCCTCGGCATGGCAGCCTATTTGCCGGTCGTTGCCCGGCGGATACGCAGCTTCGATTTCTTCGGTTTCGCCATGATTTCGCTCGGCGTCGGCGCACTGCAGCTGCTGCTCGACCGCGGCGGCGAGGTCGACTGGTTTTCCTCGGTCGAAATCTGGATCGAGCTTGCTCTTTCGATCACCGGCTTCTGGGTGTTCATCATCCACACACTGACGGCGGAACGTCCTTTCATCGACCCCAAGATCTTCCTCGACCGCAATTTCGTCACCGGTCTGGCCTTCATCTTCGTCATGGGCGTGCTGATCCTGGCCTCGATGTCGCTGCTGCCGCCGATGCTGTCGACCATCTTCGGCTATCCGACCGTCACCATCGGCGTCGTCCTGGGGCCGCGCGGTGTCGGCACGATGATTTCGATGCTTGTCGTTGGACGGCTCATGAGCAGGATCGACGCCCGCATCCTCGTCGTCATCGGCTTTCTGCTCACCGCGCAGTCGCTCTACACCATGTCCTCCTTCACGCCGCAGATGGACAATTGGCTGATCCTCAGCTCCGGCGTCATCCAGGGCCTGGGCATGGGCATGGTGTTCGTGCCGCTGTCCACGGTGGCCTTCGCCACGCTCGACGTGCGCTTCCGCACCGACGCCACGGCCCTGTTCAGCCTGGTTCGAAATCTCGGTTCGTCGATCGGCGTGTCGGTGGTGACGGTTCTCATGGTGCGCAACACGCAGGTCAATCACACCGAATTGTCGGCCTTCATCAACCCATTCAACTCCAATTTGTGGGCGCTCTCGCCGGCGGCAGCAGGCGGCGATCCGACGGCACTTTCGCAGGTGGACCGCATGGTCAACATCCAGGCGATGATGATCTCCTACGTCAACGACTTCAAACTGCTGATGGTGATGACGCTGGTTGCCATTCCGTTTGTCTTCCTGCTGCGCAAGCCGAAGGCCGCTCCGGCCGGCGCGGCCGCTCCTGCCGCGCATATGGATTGAGGCGGGCGCCGGTAGCGCTGGCAGCAAGCTGGTTGCCCCTGATGATTTGTTGCTCGGATGATCGTCAAAACCCGCGTGTGCAAAATAATATCGCTAATGAGCCGTTGGAAGTTCATTTGAAATGACATTTGCACCTTTGGTATCTGGTTGCTGACGCCTCCAATTCCGTTACAGTTCATCTTGAATTAGCACATCTGTAACATTGTCAGTCGACTTTCGTCTGGCACGACAGAGGCCCTTTCTTGTTTCAGGTGCCAAACCGGAGGAGGTCTGTTTGGTCACGAAGTCATCCAGAAGATCCGTCGGGGCGCGCGGGCCGGTGGGCGTAGCCGCGTTGGCAAGACTGGCTGACGTCTCCTACGACACGCTCGAGGGAGAACTTCGCACGACCATTGCGGGTCTCGAAGGGCAGACCCTGCGCTTCGAGACTGCGATCGAGAATATTTCGCAAGGCATCTGCTTTTTCGATGCCGATGAACGGCTGATCCTGAGCAACCGGCGCTATGCGGAAATCTACCGCATTGCGCCCGAGGAATTGCGGCCTGGCGTGACACTGAGCGAAATAGTCGAACGCCGCGTTGCCGCCGGCACGGCGGCGACGGCCGCCGACACCTATCTCGCAACGGCTCGCTCGATCAATTCGGGCAAGGCTTCGCGGCTCTGGACCGCCAAACTTGTCGATGGTCGCACAATCCAGATCCGTAACCAGCCCATGCCCGATGGCAGTTGGATCGCCACGCATGAGGACATCACTGAACTCCTCGCCAATCGGCAGATCGTCGACGAGCGCATTTCGCTGCAGGCGCTGATCGACTGGGTGCCCGATTATCTCTGGGTCAAGGATACGCAAAGCCGTTTCGTCGTGGTCAACAGCGCCCTTGCGACCGATAGCGGCCGCAACAAGACCAGCGACATGATCGGTTTGACCGATTTTGATCTCCACCCCCCGGAAGTTGCGCGGAAATTTCGCCTGGTCGAGCAGCGCCTGCTCAAGAGCGGACAACCAGTGATCGACGCGGAAGAGTTTGTCGTCGATGCGTCGGGGAGCGGCAAATGGCTTTCGTCGACGAAGGTGCCGTTGCGCAATCGCCAAAATGAAATCTTCGGCCTGGTTGGCATTGCCCACGACATCACCGCCCGCAAGCAGGCGGATGTCCTTCGCAGCGGGCAGGCGCAGATCCTCGAAATGATTGCCACGAGCGCGCCGCTGGAGGACGTGCTCGACCGCCTCATGCGCTTCGTCGAGGCTCAGTTGAAGGGGATATTCGGTTCCGTCCTGCTGCTCGACAAGGACGGCGTTCATTTGCGTCACGGTGCGGCGCCGGGCCTGGCGAAAGCCTATACGAGCGCCATCGATGGGGCGGCCATCGGTCCCAAGGTGGGATCCTGCGGAACCGCCATCTACCGGCGGGAACCGGTCATTGTTACCGATATTCTGCAGGATCCGCTTTGGGACGATTACCGCGAACTGGCGGCAGCCCATGGCTATCGTTCGTGCTGGTCAACCCCGATCCTGTCGCATCGGGGCGTCGTGTTGGGCGCCTTTGCCATGTATTCGATGACCGTGCGCGAACCCACCCATGCCGAGACCCGCCTGATCGAATTCACCACACACATTGCCGGCATCGCGATCGAGCGCAAATTGGCGGAAGACCAGATCCACTTCATGGCCAACCATGATGCGCTGACCGGCCTGCCCAATCGCGCTTTGCTGGAGGAT
This sequence comes from Mesorhizobium sp. LNJC405B00, assembly GCF_000502615.1. Classification (NCBI taxonomy): domain Bacteria; kingdom Pseudomonadati; phylum Pseudomonadota; class Alphaproteobacteria; order Hyphomicrobiales; family Phyllobacteriaceae; genus Mesorhizobium; species Mesorhizobium sp. LNJC405B00. The sequence goes on from NZ_AYWC01000009.1 coordinate 241,963, forward strand.
CGGCTTTCCCAGGCGGTCCTCTACGCGCAGCGATACAATCGCTGGATGACGGTGGTGTTCATCGATCTCGACAATTTCAAACTGGTGAACGATACGTTTGGCCACAATGCCGGCGACGAACTCCTCAAGACCGTCGCCAGCCGTTTGGTTGGATGCGTGAAGGCCACCGACACCGTCGTGCGGCTTGGCGGCGACGAATTTGTCATCGTCCTGTTCGACCAAACCACCAATGTCGATGTGGTCTCGGAAACCCTGCAGACGATCAGGGATGCGATCGCGGAACCGGTTCTTGTCGGAGAGCATCGGCTGAGAACGACGGCCAGCATCGGCATCGCAAATTACCCGAAGGACGGGACCAGCCCGGATACGCTGTTGGCCAATGCCGACGCCGCCATGTATCGCGCCAAGGAATTCGGCCGCGACAATTTCCAGTTCTATGCCCCGGAGTTCAACTCAACGGCACATGAAAAATTCCTGCTTCAGGAGGAATTGCGAAACGCGCTCGCCCGGTCGGAATTCGCTCTGCATTATCAGCCACAGGTGGATCTGCGATCGGGGCAGGTTTTCGCCGTCGAAGCGCTGGTGCGCTGGAACCACCCGACGCGAGGCCTGGTTTCGCCGGCGATGTTCATCCCGACCGCCGAGGAGACCGGGCTGATCGTGCCGCTCGGCGACTGGATCCTGCACGAAGCCTGCCGGCAGAACAAAGCCTGGCAGCGCGCCGGTCTGTCGCCCGTAACCGTCTGCGTCAACGTGTCGGCGCGGCAGTTCCGGGAGAAGAACCTGATCGACCGCGTCGTCAACGCATTGAAGGAAAGCGGCCTGGAGGCGAGGTATCTCGAGCTCGAAGTGACGGAAAGCCTGATCATGCAGGATTTCGAGCTGGCGGTCGCAACGATGAACGGACTGCAAAAGCTCGGCGTGCAGATATCGATCGACGATTTCGGAACAGGCTATTCCAGTCTCAGCGCCCTCAAGACGTTTCCGGTGGCGCGGCTGAAGATCGACAAGTCCTTCATCAACGATCTCGCGACCGACGAGAACGATCAGGCGGTCACTGGCGCCGTGATTTCCCTGGGGCAGAAGTTGAACCTTCGGGTGCTGGCCGAAGGTGTCGAAACGGAAGACCAGGTCGCCTTCCTGCGCAAGAACAATTGTGACGAGGTGCAGGGCAATTATTTCAGCGAACCCCTGTCGGCTGGGGATATCGGCGAGCTGATCGCGAAAGGCTGACGGCTGGCTCGCGCCGTAACCGCTGGCTGCTATTTTCCGAGCACCAGGCTCCAGTAGCGGATGGCGCTGTCGCGTCCGTCGCGTACATAGGCGAGGCCGAAGCGGCTGAAATCCGGATCGAGCATGTTGCGGCGGTGGCCAGCCGAATGCATCCATATGTCGAACAGTTTCTGCTGGTCGAAGCGGCCCTCGGCGATGTTCTCGGCGGCGGCGCCCCGCACGCCATTGTCCTTCATCCGCGACGCGAAATCCTTTCCCCAGCCCGTCGTGTGGCTCATGCGTTCGCGTGAGGCCATATAGCCGGCCTGCTGCCGAGCGGCCTGCTCGAGCTGGGCGTCCGGCACCAGCGCCGGCAGTCCGGCCGAAGCTCGGATGCCGGCCAGCGTCGCGGTGGCCGAGGACGACACACCGGCGCCTTCGCCGGTCGGCACCGAGACCGTGCTGCAAGCAGCGAGGCCGGCCATGGCTGCAAGGCCGATCAGCAGCAGGCGCCTGTTTGGTTTTGGACTTGCTGCGCCAGAGCGGGTTTGCGCGAGCGGGTGATTGGTGCTGCAGATCATTGTCATGCGAGCTGACTTAGCGGCGATCATGGCTTTTGCCGGGCAGGGCCGCGAAAATCTCAATCGCTGGCCTCCGTGCGGGTTCGGCCGATCGATTCGAATGGGAAGGTCGGCGGCCGATGTAGTCTCGGCGCGTTGCCTCCGATCAGCGTTGCGCGTCGGTCGCCATTTTAAGCGCCAGCCCGGCAAGCACCGTGCCCATCATCCAGCGCTGGATGACCATCCATAGCGGCCGTCCGGCAAGGAAGGTCGCGATCGAACCGGCCGTTACCGCGATGATGGCATTGACGGTCAGGCTGATCGAGATCTGCGTGGCGCCGAGCACCAGAAGCTGCGACAGCACATGGCCCTTGCCCAGCGAGATGAACTGCGGCAGCAGCGACAGATAAAGCACCGCCACCTTGGGGTTGAGGAGATTGGTCATCAGGCCCATCGCGAACAGCTTGCGCGGCCTGTCCTTCGGCAGTTCGCGCACCTGGAATGGTGAGCGCCCGCCGGGTCGCACCGCTTGCCAGGCGAGCCATAGCAGATAGAGCGCGCCGGCAATGCGCAGTGCGTCATAGGCAAACGGCACGGCAAGCAGCAGCGCGGTGATGCCCAGCGCAGCCGATACGACATAGAACAGAAAGCCGGCCGCCACGCCGCCGAGCGAGATCAGCCCGGCCTTGGGGCCTTGCGACAGCGAGCGCGAGATCAGGTAGATCATGTTCGGCCCGGGCGTCAGCACCATGCCCAGGCAGACCAGCGCGAAGGCGAGATGGTTGGCGGTTTCGGGCACGGGCAATCTCCGGGAGGCGGTGACGATACCGAGCACGCGTTTTGACTCACCGCAAGAGCATGATGGCCGGAGACTTTGCGCCAGCGTCGAAAAATGTCGAAAGCGGCGAAGCCGTCAATTTCCCCCGCAAGGGGGAAGATCAGCAGCTTCAACCCTCAGCTCACCACGCGCAGGTTCGAGAGCTCGTTTGCGATTTCCTTGAAATTGTCAGACAGCGTGGCGCCGGTCGCGTTCCAGAACAGTTTTGCAGGCTTGCTCGGGTCGGTCGGATCCTTGCGGAAGCGCGAGTCCGACGAGCACGTCTTCAGTGCCTCCATCGCGCTCTTGTCGCCGGCGTCGGTCGTCGACATGTCGAGCGCCACCGTCATCACCATGATGTTGGCCGCCTTGGCGTTGTTGCACAGCGTCGCCATCTGCTCGTTGAGCGCGGCGGTGTAGTTGCTCGACGAATAGTTGAGCTGGCCGATGGCGCTCGACGTGCCGCCGAACAGGCGGGTGACCGCAGTGCCGTTGTAGCCGACGCCGGTATAGCCATAGCCGGCATAGGTCGACTTGTTGCCGGCGGGGTCGGAACTCACCGTCGAATAGGTGTTCTCGCCGTCGGTGAGCACGATGACCACCTTGTCATTGCCTCGTTCCGTCTCAGGACGTCCTCCTGTGAAAGGCTCCGTGCTGGAGACGGTGCGCCAGCCCCAGGCCATGCCTTCCGGCACATTGGTGTTGCCGTTGGGCGCCATCAGGTCGATTGCTGCCTTGATCTTGGTCAGCCCGGCGGCGTTGGCGACGTCGGTCAGCGGTGTGATCGGCGTGGTGGTGCAGCTGTAATTCGGACCTGCACCCGTCCCCAGCACCGGAGCATTGATCGGCCGTGGCTGGAAATACTTGGCCATGTTGGACTGCCTGGTCTTGCCGGTGGTGCTCGCCGGATCGTCGTTCCACCAGCTGTTGGCTGCGCCATAGGTCTTGGGGGCCACCTCGTCGGGGTCCTGCGTTATGTACCAATGATTGCCCGGCTCATCCGGCGCAAACATCGGCACGAACATGGTCGCGGGATCGCCGACGCCGGTGCCGGTGTTGTTCGGTCCGCCGGAGGCCGGCGCGTCGTTGACATTATAGGGATAGGGCCGCACTTCGACGCAGCCCTGCCAGCTGGCGAACGGTCCGTATGTGTCGTTGTAGTCGTATTCGTTGTGGCTGTCCGAGCATGTATGATTGGCGCGATATTTGTCGCAGACCACGCGTTTGCTGCCGACGATGCGCTCGTGGCTGGTGACCACCTTCATGTCGCGGTAGAGCGAGAAGCGGGTCAGCATCTGCCCCTCCTGCTCACCCCAGCCAGTGCCTTTCTTGTACCAGATGCCGCCGATCTTCTGGGCATATTTGTCGGCTGCGTTAAGCGTGGACCAGGCGAAATTCTCATTGTGGATGGGCGACAGCCCGTAGGCGTCGATCCACGACGCGTTGTCGTTGCTGGCGCCGACATTGACCGAGGCGGCGAACGGCACAAGGCTGAACTGGACCGGCTTGTCGATCTGCTTGATCATCGCGGCCTGCAAGGCAAGCGTGTCGACGAGCTGCTTGGCGGCTTGCTTGAGAAGGTCGATGCGCTTTTGTCCGGCACCCGTGCCCGTGTTCGACATCGACCCCGAATTGTCGAGCACCATGGCCACTTCCAGCGTGTTCTTCAGCCGGACTTGCGAACACACGGAGTAGGTGACGTTTTCCGACGTCCTGCCGATCAGCATCGCCGCTGCCGGCAGGAAATAGGGCTTGTAGACCAGGCTGGCGCACAGCTTGACGATGCCGCCGCCGGTCGTGCTGCTGGGCAGCGTAACGCTGAGCGTCGTGTCGGCGGGATCGACGTCGTTGAGGTTTGCCTTGAAGAAGTCGAGCGCATAGGCCCGCAACTGGTCGTCGGTGGCGCCTTCCACCAGCCGGCGCGCGGTGGCGAAGTTGGCGGCGTCGAGCGCGTTGACCACCCTCTGCTTCTCGCTGACCACGCCGGTGTAGTCGACGGCCATGGCCACGCCGCCCATCAGTGGCACCATCGCCACAACGGTCATCAGAGCGTAATTGCCGCGGCGGTCACGCCAGAAGTCACGTCGGAATGTGCGCCAGAGTTCACGCATGTGATGTAAGCGGCCCCGCCTGCGGATTCTTCAATGCCGCCACAGTTTCACAAAACGTTGAAGGACGGGTTTGGGAAACTGCTCGATTGCGCGGATAGCGCTTCACCAGGCGCTAACCAAATGCGCCAGCTGCCGAACGCAAAACGCCCCGCCGAGGCGGAGCGCCTTGTTCGAAAGATCGCGCCGATCAGCTGACGATGCGCAGGTTCGACAGTTCGTCGGCGATTTCCTTGAAACTTTGCGACAAGGTGGCGCCGGTCGCGTTCCAGTACAGCTTCGCCGGTTTGCTCGGGTCGGTCGGATCCTTGCGGAAGCGCGAATCCGAGGAGCATTTCTTGAGCGCATCTATGGCAGTCTTTTCCGCCGGCTTGGAACTAACAAGGTCGAGCGAGACGGTCATCAAGAGAATGTTCGAATTCTTCGCATTGGCGCAAAGGGTTTGCATCTGCTCGTCAAGCGCGGCCGTGTAGTTGGTCGCCGTATAGGTTGTCTTGGCGACGGTCGTGTTGACGAACAGGCGGGTCGCAGGCTCCACTGGCTTCGGAAAATTAGGGCCGGTGTAGCCATAGGCGGCGTAGGTCGATCCATTCTTGGCGTAGTTGCTGGTCATGTCGTTGCTGGGGCCGATGCTATAGGTGTTTGCGCCGTCGGTCAGGACGATGACCACTTTGTCGTTGCCTCTTTCGGTGTTCGGCCGGCCTTGCGTAAAAGGCTCGTTGCTCGACACCGTCCGCCAGCCCCAGGCCAGCCCTTCCGGCACGTTGGTGTTGCCCGTCGGGGCCATGGCATTGATGGCATCCGTCAGGATTTTCTTGCCATCGGTGGTGGTTATGTCCTGCAACGGCGTGATCGCGGCGGTCGTGCATGCCGAATTGGGTCCATCATCGGCCGCAGCGGCTGCTGCGTCCCAGGGCTTTGTCAGAAAATACTTGCGCATATCCGCCTGGCGTTTGGGGACAGTCAGCGTGTCGGAATAATCGATCCACCAATTGTTGGCGTAACCCCACGTCGATGTGCTGGTGCGAGTTGTGTCGGTCCAGAAATTGCCAGCTTCGTCCGGCGCGAACATCGGCACGAACATGGTGGCGGGCGTCCCAGTGGTCGGCGACGTGTCGTCGTCATTATAGGGATACGGCCTCGCCTCCACGCAGCCCTTCCAGGCTTCGTATTTGGCGACGACTGAGGTCTTGCAAGTGCCGTTCGAGTTTTTCTTCGTACAGGTCGTTGCCATCATGTCCTGATAGAGGGTGAAACGCGTCATCTCCTTGTCTTTGTCTGTGCCCCAGCCCGTGCCGCGCTGGTAGTAAACGCTGCCTACTTTTTCGATCCATTTGGTGGCATTTGCCGCCGCTGTCATCGTCGACCAATCGAAGTTCTGATGATGGATCGGGGAAATGCCGGTCGTGTCCAGCCACGTCGGCAATGGAGCCGGGGGGATCGGAGCGCCGACATTGACCGACGCAGAAAACGGGACCAGCGAGAACTGCACCGGCTTGGTCACCTGCTTCATTTGTGCGGCCTGGAGCGCCATTGTATTGACAAGCTCGGTCGCGGCCTTCTTGAGCAAATCTATTCGCGGCTGGCCGGTGCCGGAGCCGTTGATGCTCATAGAGCCGGAATTGTCGAGCACGAGAGACACTTCCAGCGTGTTTTTGAGGCGGATCTCCGAGCATGCCGATGTTGTGACGTCGGCGGCGGTTCTTCCGATCATCATGGCCGCTGCCGGCAGGAAATAGGGGTGGTACGTCAATTCGGCGCACAGCTTCAGCGTGCCACCACCTGCGTTGTTGTTGGGAAGCGTCACCGTCAGGGCCGTATTGGCTGCTTTGACGCGGCCGAGATTGGCTTCGAAGAAATCCTTCGCATAGGCCTTGACTGCCGTGTCGGTCGCCCCGGTGACGATCTGCTGTGCCGTGGCAATCCCGGCGGCATCCAGCGCGTTCAGCATGTTCTGCTTTTGGCGCAAGAGATCGGTGTAGTCGATGGCAAGCGCCAGCGCGCCCATCAAGGGCACCATGGTGATCACTGTCATCAAGGCATAGTTGCCGCGTCTGTCGTTCAGAAATCTGCGGATCATGCCTTCAGCACCCCTGCCAGGACCCCAATATCGGTCCGAAGATGCCCACAAAATCGTTAAATTTCAGGTTGCTGAAATGCGTTCAACATAGGCCCATCTTTTCAAGGCTCGTTAACCACTCGGCCCTGGTGATCAGCGGTGCGACATTGTTTCGATAGACCGAAGCTCGGAGAAGGGTGGTTCCTGCCTGTGCAACCTTCGATCAGCCCGTTGCGCAACAGCCTGGCAAGTGCCGAAAAGCTGGTGACAGGATGAAACGCTTCGGTTAATGCGGGGCCGGTTGCGGCGGACCGTCGGCTGCAGCTCTCGCAATGATCGTCACAGCAGGTAAACGGCATGGCGGATTCGCCTGATATCATCGGCTCGCTCGCGGATTTGTCGGGCGCCTACTCGGCCATCCTGTGCGATGTCTGGGGCGTGATCCACAATGGCGAATGGCATTTTCCGGCGGCTGCCGAAGCGCTTGCCGCCGCGCGTGCGGCGAAGGTCCCGGTCGTCCTGATCACCAACTCGCCGCGCCGCAATGCCGATGTGGTGGCGCAGATGAATGCGATCGGCGTTCCCGCCGCCGCCTACGACCGCGTCGTGACCTCAGGCGATGTGACCCGCGACCTTATCGCCGAAGGCCCACGAAAAATCTTCCATATCGGCGCCGACCGCGATTTCACCCTCTATGACGGTCTGGACGTCGAGCTCGTCGAGGAGTTCGAGGCCTCCGGCGCGGTCTGCACCGGGCTGTTCGACGACGAGGTGGAAACGCCTGAGGATTACGCCGATCTGCTGCGCCGGCTGCGCGCCAGGAACCTGCCTTTCATCTGCGCCAATCCCGACATCGTGGTCGAACGCGGCGAGCGCATGATCTGGTGCGCCGGCGCCTTGGCGCGCGACTATGCCCAGCTTGGCGGCCGCACGCTGATCGCCGGAAAACCTTATGCGCCGGTCTATGACGTAGCGCTGCGGGAGGTCGCCGTGCTTCTCGGCCGAGACGTCGCGCGCACCGAGGTGCTGGCCATCGGCGACGGCATGATGACCGACGTCAAGGGCGCCGCCGACAACGGCATCGACGTGCTTTACGTCTCGGGCGGCATTCACGCGCGCGACTATGGCGATCCCATGCAGCCGGACCCCGCCAGGCTTGCAGCCTTTCTGCAAAAGCACGGCTACCGGCCGGTCGCCGTCATTCCGAGACTGCGGTAGGGTTGCTGCATGAGCGCAGCTTTCGAACACATTTCAGCAACCGCGCCGCTGCCGCCGCATTTGCGCGGCGGCGTGGTGGCGATCGGCAATTTCGACGGCGTCCATCGCGGCCACCAGGCGGTGCTCGATCGCGCGCTTGCCGAAGCCGGGCGGCGCGGCGTGCCGGCGCTAGTGCTGACCTTCGACCCGCATCCGCGCAAGGTGTTCAGGCCCGATATGCCGCTGTTCGTATTGACGCCGCCGCCGATGAAGGCGCGGCTGCTGTCGCATCTGGGCTTTGCCGCACTCGTCGAACAGCCGTTCACGCGCGCCTTTGCCGGCCTGTCGGCCGAGGCTTTCGTGACCGATGTGCTGGAGACGAACCTCGGCATCACCCATGCCGTCACCGGCTTCGATTTTCACTTCGGCAAGGACCGGCAGGGCGGTCCTGCGTTTCTGATGGCGGCAGGCGAGCGCCATGGTTTCGGCGTCACCCTGGTCGACGCCTTTCGCGACGAGGGCGCCGAGGTGGTGTCGTCGAGCCGTATCCGCGAGCTGCTCTGCGAGGGAGAGGTCGCCGAGGCCGCAGGCCTGCTCGGCTACCGCTTCACCGTCGAAAGCGAAGTGATCGGCGGCCAGCAGCTCGGCCGCACGCTCGGCTTCCCGACAGCCAACATGAGGCTTTCGCCGGAAACGACTCTGAAGGAAGGGATTTATGCCGTCCGCTTTCGCCGCGCCGACGGCACGCTCTATGATGGTGTCGCCAGCTTCGGGCGTCGCCCGACTGTCGACGACAATGGCGCGCCGCTGCTCGAAACCTTCGTCTTCGACTTTGCCGGCGATCTCTATGGCGAGATCTGCGACGTATCGCTCTTCGGCTTTTTGCGTCCCGAGGTGAAGTTCGATGGGCTCGATGGGCTGGTGGCACAAATGAAGCGCGACGAGGCGGAGGCGCGCGCGCTGCTGGCCGGCGTCAGGCCGCTTTCGGATCTGGACGGCGCCATCGCTTTTTGAGCCTTCCGGCCGCTTACCTCTTCAAGCCCCTACTTCTTCAACGCCAGTCCGAGAGCGATGAAGCTCCAGCCCTGGAAGATCAGGTCGATGGCCAGGAACAGGCCGAGCACCCACAGGCTGTTGACCGGCCAGCCCATGGCGATGGTCAGCCCCGCCAGCACGCTGATCAGGCCCGCCGCGACGACCCAGCCCCAGCCCTTTTCCGGTCGGTGGCTATAGCCGACCCAGGCCCTGAGCGCGCCTGAAGCGACCAGCGCCACCGCCAGCAGCAAGGTCAGCACCGTCGAGGCCAGCAGCGGATTGTCGAAGGCAAAGAAACCGGCAACGGCATAAAGTAGGCCGCTGAGCAGCCAATAGAAGAAGCGACTCCAGGTCTTCACGCCGAAGGCATGCACGATCTCGATGATGCCGGCCATCAGCATCAGCCAGCCCACGACATAGACCGAGGCGACGGTGGCGATGAACAGATTGCCGAAGGCAATGCCGCCGAAGATGAGCAGCAGCACGCCGAGCGCGACGAACCACCCCCATTTGTCCCGTGTCCGGCCGATCGCATCTTTGAGGGTATCACCGTGCAGGGTCATGGCTGCATCTCCTCGAAATCGCCTGGCACCTTGCCGGGAGGTTAGCCCCGGCTGTAGCGGACGTCCAGCCGATGGCGACGGCTAGCAAACAAACAAAGCGTCGGTGGCTTGAGGTTCGCGCGTACGTGTCAATTTATGGCAGCCCACCCAGTCACAAGGACGAGGACAAGCGTGACGATCGCTCCAGAGACGTAGACGATCGTTCTGACACTGCCACCCTTGGCGGCATTGCCGCCGCGTAGGTAAACCCCCAGGTGAAGCAGGCGTATCGCCACATGAACCCAGACAATGGTCGCCAACGTGGCCGACCCAACGCCAACCATCATGGCCAGCACCGCCGGGACGACAAAAGGCGCCAGCGCCTCGACCGAGTTCATATGCACGCGGTCGATCCTGTAGAGGAGATTGGCGTCGTCGGCCGGGATCACCGGACCGGAAAGCGCTCCGGCAAATCCCTTGGACGAACCCGAGTAAACCGCCAGCGCGACTGACAAAAGACAGAGGATCAGTACACCGAGGATGCTTAGCCAATAGGGTTCCATAATTGTGCTCCTTCAGGTCACCTTGCTGGCAAAAAGATCTTGGAATCGCCTGAGATACAGCGGCCAGCCTCGATCACCGTCAATCCCAAAGCGCACGCCTTCCCAGCCTTCGCCATGACGTTCGAGATTGCGATGCTCGATCTCGACGCGGGTCCGGCTATTCGTCTCCGCCGTAAACCGGACTTCCCACTCGCTGGTCCTGTCCGGATTGGTCTCGATCTGCCATTGAGGGCTGATATCCCAACTCAGAAGCAGTCGGTTCGGCGGCTCGTAGGCCAGCACTCGTGCCCAGCGGCACTCGCTGCCATCCACACCGCGGTCGTAGACGTGACCGCCAACGCGGGGTTCGAAGATCGTCTCCGCGATCGGCACCGCAAGCAGGTTATGCTCTTTGGGTTTGAAACTGCCGAAGTCCTCGGTGAAGACCTTGAAGGCATGTGCGATCGGAGCCTCGACAAGGATGGAGTGCCTCACGGGCGGTTGATGTGTGCTCATTCCTGCTCCTTCAAGGGCTGTTCGACGACCACTTTGTAGGCCGCCAAGGTCTTGCTCCAGAACCGGTCGAGTTCGGCGCGCAGGCTGGCCAAGCCTTCCGGTTCGACCCGGTAGATGCGTTGCTTGCCTAGCCGTGTGTTGGCCACGAGGCCGGCGTCCTTGAGCACCTTCAGGTGCTGCGAGACCGCCGGCCGGGTGACAGGAAGCGCACGAGCCAATTCCCCGACCGAACAGGGTTGTTCGACCAGCAGTTCGAAGATCGTCCGCCTGGTCGGGTCGCCAAGCGCGGTCCATGTGTTCATGTTAGTCTGCACTAACGCGAATTTAGGCAACCTCGCTATTTCTGTCAAATCGCCACAGGCCCGGCGCGCCCTGTTCAAATGGGCCACAGCGCAAAAAAAACAGGGTCGCAGTTGCCGCCACTGCTGTAGATTTTAAGTCAAATTTTACCGAACCGGCGCCATGGCTTTGGCTGCCGGGTGTTCTCTCCGTTTTGTTTCGCGTATGGGGTGGTGATGCGTATTGTCTGGACGATTCCGCTGTTTCTCGCCTCGGCGCTGCTCACTGTGTCCACCGCCAATGCGGGCGAGGGTGCCTTCGGCTGGATGTCCGGCGACTGGTACCTGACGCTTGGCGCCACCGGCATGGTCGCGCCGAAATTCGAGGGCTCCAACAGCTATCTGCTCAGCGCATCGCCGATCATCTCGCTGGGCAAGGCCGGCCCGGCCGCGCGCTTTACCTCGCGCAACGACAACATCTCGCTGGCGCTGGTCGACGATGGCGGCGTCCGCGCCGGCCTGACCGGAAAATTCCTGTTTTCCCGCGACAGCAAGGATGAGCTCAAGGGCCTCGACCCGGTGCGCTGGGGCGGTGAGGTCGGCGGCTTCTTCGAAATCTATCCGACGGACTGGCTGCGCGCCCGCGCCGAACTGCGCCATGGCATTCGTGCCCATGATGGCTTTGTCGCCGACATCGCCGCCGATGCTTTCTACGACGTGACGCCGACTGTCAGAATTTCGGGCGGACCACGCGTGTCCTTTGCCTCGTCGGGCTATTTCGACTCTTATTATGGTGTCAACGCCAAGGAGGCTGCGGCCTCGGGCCTGAGCGAACACCATCCTGGCGGCGGCCTGAAATCGACCGGCCTTGGTGGCGCCATCACCTGGAAGGTGACCGATCCGATGACCGCCAGCCTGTTCGGCGAATATGCGCGCCTGATGGGCCCGGCTGCCGATTCCAGCCTGGTCAAGGAGCGCGGCGACCGTAACCAGTTCACGGTCGGCGTCTCGACCACCTATCGCTTCGACTTCGCGATGTAAGTGAATCGAACAAGAGACGCTTTATTCCTGCGGCTTTCTCGGCTAAAAGCCCGGCAATGACGAGCTTTTCACGCCTTCGCGCGCTGACGATACGAATTACAGGCCCGGTGTTCCGGGCGGCCTGAGCGCCGCCGGAGCCGCCGGGAGTTTTGCGCGCCCCCTCGCGCTTTTCCAATCATGATAGTTCACGCCCGAGCTTTTACGCCCGCCGGGCAATGCACATGGCAGACCAATGACCGACACTGTTGAAACGATCGACTATTCCAAGACGCTTTACCTGCCGCAGACGGATTTCCCGATGCGCGCCGGCTTGCCTGAAAAAGAACCGCAGCTGGTCAAGCGCTGGCAGGACATGGATCTCTACCGCAAGCTGCGCGAGGACGCGGCCGGCCGCGAAAAATACGTGCTGCATGACGGCCCGCCCTACGCCAATGGCAACATCCATATCGGCCATGCGCTGAACAAGATCCTCAAGGACGTCATCACCCGTTCGTTCCAGATGCGCGGCTATGACGCCAATTATGTGCCGGGTTGGGACTGCCATGGCCTGCCGATCGAATGGAAGATCGAGGAACAGTACCGCGCCAAGGGCAAGAACAAGGACGAGGTGCCGGTCAACGAGTTTCGCAAGGAATGCCGCGACTTCGCCGCGAACTGGATCACGGTGCAGGGCGGCGAGTTCCAGCGGCTCGGCGTCGTCGGCGATTTCAAGAACCCCTATACGACAATGGCTTTCCACTCGGAGTCGCGCATCGCCGGGGAGTTGTTGAAGTTCGCCATGTCGGGCCAGCTCTATCGCGGCTCCAAGCCGGTAATGTGGAGCGTCGTCGAGCGCACCGCACTGGCCGAGGCCGAGATCGAATACCAGGACTATGAGTCCGACACGATCTGGGTGAAGTTTCCAGTTGTGTCAGGATTTTGGAGCGTTGAGCACTTTGTATCAGACGCTGCACCGTCCATGCGCGTTCCGGAAAGCGTTGCACTTTTGGACAACGCCCACGTCGTCATCTGGACGACAACCCCGTGGACGATCCCCGGCAACCGTGCCGTCAATTATTCGTCACGGATCGGCTACGGCCTTTATGAAGTTACCGCAGCCGAAAATTCGTTCGGTCCACAGCCCGGTGAGAAGCTGATCTTTGCAGATGCGCTTGCCGAAGACTCCTCGGCCAAGGCCAAGGTCACCTTGAATCGGCTTCGCAGCGTTTCGGTCGAAGAGCTTGGAAGCCTTACACTTTCACATCCCTTCAAAGGTCTCGGCGGTGGTTACGAATTCGCCGTACCCATGCTTGCCGGGGACCATGTCACCGACGATGCCGGTACCGGTTTCGTCCACACCGCGCCCGGCCATGGCCGCGAGGACTTTGATGCCTGGATGGATGCGGCATCGGATTTGCGCGCACGTGGCATCGACCCTGCCATCCCCTTCACTGTAGATGATGCCGGCTTCTTCACCAGGGACGCGCCGGGTTTTGGCCCGGATCGCGAAGGTGGCGCCGCGCGTGTCATCGACGATAACGGCAAGAAGGGCAATGCCAATCAGGCGGTCATCGACGAACTGATCAAGCGCAACGCGCTGTTCGCGCGCGGCCGGCTGAAGCATTCCTACCCGCATTCCTGGCGGTCGAAGAAGCCGATCATCTTCCGCAACACGCCGCAATGGTTCGTCTATATGGACAAGGACCTCGGCGACGGCACGACGTTGCGCAGCCGTGCGCTGAAGGCGATCGACGACACACGCTTCGTGCCGGCGGCCGGCCAGAACCGTATCCGCGCCATGATCGAGGAACGCCCGGATTGGGTCTTGTCACGCCAGCGCGCCTGGGGCGTGCCGATCGCCGTCTTTGCCGATGAGGATGGCAACGTGCTGAAGGACGAAGCCGTCAACCAGCGCATCATGGATGCTTTCGAACAGGAAGGCGCCGACGCCTGGTTCGCTGCCGGCGCCAAGGAGCGTTTCCTCGGCAATCACGATGCCTCCAAATGGAAGCAGGTGATGGACATCCTTGACGTCTGGTTCGATTCGGGCTCGACGCATGTCTTCACGCTGGAAGACCGTCCGGACCTGAAATGGCCGGCCGACGTCTATCTCGAAGGCTCCGACCAGCATCGCGGCTGGTTCCACTCCTCGCTGCTCGAAAGCTGCGGCACGAGGGGCAGGGCACCTTACGACACCGTCGTCACCCATGGCTTCACCATGGATGAGGAGGGGCGAAAGATGTCGAAATCGCTCGGCAACACCGTGGTGCCGCAAGACGTCATCAAGCAGTCCGGCGCCGACATTCTGCGGTTATGGGTGGTGACGACGGATTATTGGGAAGACCAGCGTCTCGGCAAGAACGTGCTGCAGACCAACATCGACGCCTACCGCAAGCTCCGCAACACCATCCGCTGGATGCTGGGCACGCTCGCCCATGACGATGGCGAGGAGGTGCCGCTGGACAAGATGCCGGAACTGGAGCGGCTGATGCTGCATCGGCTGGCCGAGCTCGATGAGGTCGTGCGCTCGGGCTACGACGCGTTCGAGTTCAAACGCATCACCCGCACTTTGCTCGACTTCATGGTGGTCGAGCTGTCGGCCTTCTATTTCGACATCAGGAAGGACGCGCTCTATTGCGAGGGACCCGCCAGCGTGAAGCGCAAGGCCTCGGTGCAAGTGGTGCGCCACCTCTTCGACTGCCTGGTGAAATGGCTGGCGCCGATGCTGCCCTTCACCACGGAAGAAGCCTGGCTCGACCGTCATCCGGATGCTGTCTCGCTGCATCTCGACCAGTTCCCCGAGATTCCGGCCGACTGGAAGAACGAGGCACTGGCGGAAAAATGGCGCAAGGTGCGGCAGGTCCGCCGAGTCGTCACCGGCGCGCTCGAGATCGCACGCGCTCAGAAGGTCATCGGTGCCTCGCTGGAAGCCGTGCCGGTCGTGACCCTCGACGATGCCGCGCTTGAAGCCGCGATCGCCGATGTCGACATGGCCGAAATGGCGATCACCAGCGATCTCGTCATCGCCCACGGCAAGGCGCCGGAAGGCGCCTTTGCGCTCGACGACGTCAAGGGTGTCGCGGTGGTGGTTGAAAAGGCCGAGGACCGTGGGTTGGTCAAATGCGCGCGCTCGTGGCGCTATACCGCCGATGTCGGGCAGGACGTGGAATTCCCCGACGTGTCTGCCCGCGATGCCGCCGTGCTGCATGAACTCAAGGCTCTGGGGCGTTTGTAAGCGCTCATAAGCCGGTGCACAAATGCCACGGCGGGCGGGTGAAAACCGCCCGCGCGTTGCCCTTAACGAGTGGTTGAGATAAACACGCGAAACTCCGGAAGACAAATTGTCGCCGGAATTCCGTCGCAAGAGCGTGGACGATGGGGACCGGGCCTTTGGCCGGTGACGATCGAGAGGCTGTCTAGAGTGGGACTTTTTGGCATGACCAAGAGAACTTATGCGCGCGTTGCTCTGCTGGCGCCGCTTGTCGCGTCCGGCCTCGCTCTGTCCGGTTGCATGGGTTCGCCTACCTACGGCACCGACAAGACGGCTGGCGAGCAGCTTGCCGGAGACCTTTCCGGCGCCTTCGCGATCACGCCCAAGCACAAGGAACAGATCGACTACAGGCCGCGTCCGGAGCTGGTAAAGCCGGCGCCGGGGCAGAAGGAAGTGCTGCCGCCGCCTCAGGAAAGCATCGAGACGGCGAGCACCGATTGGCCCGAATCGCCCGAGCAGCGCCGCGCCCGTCTGCGTGCCGACGCCACTGCCCACCAGGACGACCCGTCCTATCAATCGGGGATCGTCGATGACGTGCAGACCGATCCGGCTTCCGTGAAGAAGGCGCTGGCGGATTCGGGCTCCAGCCACCCGCCGGCCTGGTCGCCGAAGGATTCAGACAAGGGCCGCGCCGCGGAGATCCAGCGCCGCACCGCAGAGCAAAAGCAGGGCGATCCCAACACTCGCAGATATCTGAGCGAGCCGCCTCTGGCCTACCGAGCTGCCTCCGACACGGCGCCGCAGGGCGAACTCGGCGAGGATGAATACAAGAAGGAACGCCGCCTCAAGAAGGAAGCGGCCGCCAAGGGCAAGAGCGGCGGGCTCTTCGACTGGCTGCCCTCCTGGTAGGAACGCCGCCTTCGGTAGCTGAAGGCTCTACGTTTCGCGTCTTTCCCGAAAGAATTCCCTGAGCAGCAGCGCCGCATCGGCCTCGGCCATGCCCGGATAGATGTCGGGCGTATGGTGGCAGGTCGGCGAAGCGAAGAAGCGCACGCCGTTGACCACCGCGCCGCCCTTCTCGTCGGCCGCGCCGAAATAGAGCCGGCGCAGCCTGGCGAAGGAAATGGCGCCGGCGCACATGGCGCAGGGTTCCAGGGTCACATAGAGGTCGTGGCCGGTCAGCCGTTCGCTGGAGAGCGTTTGGCAGGCCGCGCGGATCGCCAGCATTTCGGCATGCGCCGTCGGATCGGCAAGTTCGCGGGTGCGGTTACCGGCGGATGCCACCACCGTGTCGCCGCTGGCGATGACGGCGCCAACGGGAACTTCTCCGCGCAAGGCGGCGGCTTGCGCCTCTTTCAGCGCCAGCGCCATGAAACCCGGCCGCTTCAAGCGGTTTCCATTCCGATTATCTCCTCGCCACTTGGCGGTGATCCTGTTATGGAGCGCGTCAACCCGAATATCGGAACAGATTTTCGGAAATGATCATGCGCCAAATCAAAGTGCTATAGCGTCCTTTGCGCGTCCGAAAGGATGCGCCACGCTGTAGCAGCGCAACAAGGCAAAGGCCACATGGACGACAACGACAAGAAATCTCCGCGCCACAAAGGCCCGGGCAAAAGCGGCCCTGGAGCCGCGGGGCCGCGCCGCGATGGCGCCGCCGGCAAAAGCGGCAAACCCTCCTTCGGGGCCAAGAAACCCTATTCACCGCGCAGCGCCCGGCCGGCAGTGGCTGAGGGCGAGCGGCCCAAGCGCGATTTCAAAAGTGGCGACCGGCCATTCAGCAAGGGTCCGCGTCCCGAAGGCAAGCCTTTCGAAAAGCGCGAGGGACCGCGCAAGCCATATGCACCACGCGGTGACCGGCCGATGGCAGCCGAAGGCGAGCGCAAGCCGTATGAAAAGCGCGAAGGGCCGCGCAAACCCTATGCGCCGCGTGGGGATCGCCCGATGGCGGCCGAGGGTGAACGCAAGCCGTATGAAAAGCGCGAGGGGCCGCGCAAGCCTTATGCACCGCGCGGCGATCGGCCGGTTGCGGCCGATGGCGAGCGGCCAAAGCGCGATTTCAAGGGCGGCGATCGGCCATTCAGCAAGGGGCCGCGTCCCGAAGGCAAGCCTTTCGAAAAGCGTGAAGGGCCGCGCAAGCCCTACGCACCGCGTGGCGATCGGCCTGCTTCCGCCGAGGGCGAAAAGCGTTTTGACCGGCCAAAGCGCGATTTTGGCGATCGCCCGCAGCGCGACGCCGGAGATCGTCCCAAGCGTGACTTCAGCGATCGCCCCAAGCGCGATTTCGGTGGTGACCGGCCGCAAGCATCTGGCGGCGCCTTCAAGCCGCGCCCGCGTCCGGCAGATGCGGAAGAAGCCGGCGAGCGTATCGCCAAGCGGTTGGCCCGCGCCGGCCTGGCGTCGCGCCGCGACGCCGAAGACCTGATCGCGGCGGGCCGTGTCAAGGTCAACAACCGGGCTTTGACCTCGCCGGCCTTCAACGTCATGCCAGGCGACATCATCCATCTCGACGGCATGGAGATCCCGCCGATCGAGCGCACCCGCCTGTTCCTGTTTCACAAGCCGGCCGGCGTCGTTACCACCAACCGCGACCCCGAGGGCCGCAAGACCGTGTTCGACGTGCTGCCGGCCGAATTGCCGCGGCTGATGACCATCGGCCGCCTCGACATCAACACCGAAGGCCTGCTGCTGCTCACCAATGATGGCGGTCTGTCGCGCGTGCTCGAACTGCCTGCCACTGGCTGGCTGCGCCGTTACCGCGTGCGCGTTCATGGCAAGGTCGAGGAAAGCATGCTCGCAGGCCTGCGTGAAGGCATTGCCGTCGACGGCGTCTTCTACGGCGCCATCGAGGCGACGCTCGATCGTGAACAAGGCACCAACGCGTGGCTGACGATCGGCCTGCGCGAAGGCAAGAACCGCGAAGTGAAGAACATCCTTGGATCGCTCGGCCTCGACGTGACGCGGCTGATCCGTATCTCCTACGGACCGTTCCAGCTCGACGATCTCGCCGAAGGCCATGTGCTGGAGATCAAGGGCCGCGTCTTGCGCGACCAGCTCGGCGAGCGACTGGTCGAGGAATCCGGCGCCAATTTCGACGCCGAGATCATCAAGCCGTTTTCCAACCAGCCGGTGCGGCGAGAGCGTGACGTGGAGCCGGAACGGCCGAAAGTCACCCGCGAGGGTGACCATCGGCCGATCGGCGAGGGCGGTCTGATCAAGAACCGCAAGCGCCGCGAAGGCAGCCGCGACGAAGCGCTCGGCAAGCTGTCGACCAGTCCCGAAAGGGGCGCGAGGCCGGAAAAGAGCTTTGGCGAACGCGGCCCGAGACCTGAGCGCAGCGAGTTTTCGGACAAGCCGCGCAGCGAGTTTCGCGAAAAGCCGCGCGGCGATTTTGGCGACAAGCCCCGTGGAGGCTTCGGCGACAAGCCGCGCGGCGCCTTTGGTGACAAACCGCGCGGCGGCAAGAAGCCCGAGCGCGAGCAGCGGCCGATCGATCCGCCGGGCCAGCGCAAGGCTAATGTCTGGATGGCGCCGGGCGCGCGTCCGATCGGCAAGGGCAGGGCGGAAGCCGATGCCGCCAAGGCGGCTGAGGCCAAGGCGCGCAAGGCGTCGTTCAAGCCGTCCTATGGCAAGCCGGGCGGAGCCAAGCCGTTCGGCAAGCCGGGTGGCGAGCGTCCGGATGGCGGTCGGGGCGGCGAGCGGCCACGCAACGGTCCCAAGGGCCCGAGGACCAGATGATGCCGGGACTTAAATGAGATCCGGCCTTAAATGAGACCCGGGAATAAATGAGAATCGTCGGCGGCCAATTTCGCGGGCGTCCGCTGGCGACGCCGCGCGACCATGCCATCCGCCCGACGACCGACCGCGCCCGCGAGGCCGTCTTCAACGTGTTGGCGCACCGCTTTGCCGACAAGCTCGACGGCGCGCGTGTGCTCGACCTTTTCGCCGGCACCGGCGCTCTCGGCCTCGAAGCGCTGTCGCGCGGCGCTTCCTATGGCGTCTTTATCGAAGAATCGGCCGAAGGGCGCGGCCTGATCCGCACCAATGTCGAAGCTTTTGGCCTTACCGGCCGCACCAAGATCTTCCGCCGCGACGCGACCGCCCTGGGTGAGGCCGGTACGCTTGCGGCATTCGGCCTGGTCTTCGCCGATCCGCCCTATGGCAAGGGCCTTGGCGAGCGCGCCCTGCGCTCGGCCAGGGATGGCGGCTGGCTGCTGCCAGGCGCGCTGTGCGTGGTCGAGGAAGCCGCCTCGGCGCCCTTCGAGATTGGGCCGGAATTCTCGGTGCTTGATGAACGAAACTACGGCGAGACGGTGATCCGGTTCGTCGAGCTTGCGTAAGGGTGGGGCGATCGGCGCCTTCAAAATGACGCACAATTCACTTTGCCTCCCCGGCTAACCTTGCCTATCGTCGCGCGATAACAACCGGAGCCATCAATGACATTTCATACTGAATGGCTGCGGAGAGCCTTGCTCGCCACCGCGCTGACCATGGCCGGCCCGGCCCTGGCCGCGGATGATGGCAAGGTGGCCAACTTCCTGCTCGACAATGGCATGGAGGTGGTGGTCATTCCCGATCATCGCGCCCCCATCGTCACCCATATGGTGTGGTACAAGATCGGCAGCGCCGACGAGCCGCCAGGCAAGTCCGGCATAGCGCACTTCTTCGAACACCTGATGTTCAAGGCCACGACCAACCACGCCGCGGGCGAGTTCGACCGCGCCATATCGGCCATCGGCGGCTCCAACAACGCCTTCACCTCATATGACTACACTGCCTTCCACGAGACGGTGGCGCCCTCGGCACTTGGTGAGATGATGAGCTTCGAGGCCGATCGCATGCGCAACCTCATCTTGACCGACGAGGTCATCAAGACCGAGCGCGACGTGATCCTGGAAGAGCGCCGCTCGCGCATCGACAGCAATCCGCAGGCGGTGCTCGACGAAGAGGTCGACGCGACGCTCTGGCAGAACCAGCCCTACCGCATTCCGGTGATCGGCTGGATGCAGGAGATGGAGCAGTTGAACCGCACCGATGCGGTTGCCTTCTATGACAAATACTACCGGCCCAACAATGCGGTGCTGATCGTGGCCGGCGATGTCGAGCCGGAGGTCGTGAAGGCGCTGGCCGAAAAAACCTATGGCAAGGTCGCGCGCGGTCCCGACCTGCCCCTGCGCATCCGCCCGGTCGAGCCGGAGCAGAACACCAAGCGCACGGTGACGCTCACCGATGGGCGCGTTTCGGTGCCGAGCTTTTCGACGCAATGGGTGGTTCCGTCCTACCACACGGCAAAACCCGGCGAGGCCGAGGCGCTCGACCTGCTGGGAGAGATCCTTGGCGGCGGCAGCCGCAGCAGGCTCTACCAGCAACTCGTGGTCAAGCAAGGCATCGCATCGGCGACCGGCGCCTTCTTCCAGGGTACGATGCTCGACGCCACCAATTTCACCGTCTATGGCGCGCCGCGCGGCGACGCCAAGCTGAGCGACGTCGAGGCGGCCGTCGAGGCCGAGATCGCCCGCATCGTCAAGGACGGCGTCACCGCCGACGAGCTGGAGAAGGCCAAGGCCCGCTATATCAGGGCCATGATCTTCGCCCGCGACAAGCAGGACGAGATGGCCAATCTCTACGGCGCCGAGCTCGCCACCGGCGGCAACGTCAGGGATATCGAGGAATGGCCGGACCGCATTCGCAAGGTCACCGCCGATGAGATCAAGGCGGTCGCCGCACGCTATCTGCTGCTCGACCGTACGACGACCGGCTATCTCTTGCCGCAGCAACAGGCTGGGAATTGATGATGACAAGATTGAGCATTGGCGCTGCCCCTCACCTGCCTGCCGGCATCCTCTCTCCGTATAGTGACGGGGAGAGGGGCGCTGTCATCGCCGATTTCGCCAACCATCAGCGTCGTAAGAAGAGCGCCAGCGTCGCGGCGAGACCCCTTCTCCCCGTCACTATACGGGGAGAAGTGCCCGGCAGCGCGATGAGGGGCGGAGCTGACCTTGGCGATCAATGGCCTGATGCGATTGCTGATAGGCGCATCGCGGTTCTCCACGCCCTCGCCACACTGTTCCTCGGCATCTTCTTCCTCATCCTGCCGGCGCTTGCCGCGCACGCGATGGACATCCAACCGGTGACCTCGTCAAAGGGCGTCAATGCCTGGCTGGTCGAGGACCACTCCATTCCGATCATCGCCATCCGCTTCGTCTTCGATGGCGGCTCGACGCAGGATCCGGCGGGGCGGGAAGGGTTGGTCAATCTGATGACCGGCCTGTTCGACGAGGGCGCCGGCGACCTCGACAGCGAGGCCTTCCAGATCAAGCTTGACGATGCCGGCGCAGAGATGGGCTTCGAAGCGGCGCGCGACGGCACCTATGGCGCGATGCGGATGCTGGCCGAGCAGAAGGATGCGGCCTTCGACCTGCTCAGGCTGGCGGTCACCAGCCCGCGCTTCGACCAGGCGCCGATCGACCGCATCCGCGCCCAGATCCTGTCCGGCATCATCGCCAATGAGCGTGACCCCAACACCGTCGCGCAAACCAAATGGCTGCGCGCCATCTATGGCGACCATCCGTATTCCAGGCCCGACCAGGGCACCAAGGACAGCATTGCCACCGTCACGGCGGCGGATCTGGCGGCCTTCCACAAGGCCAATTTCGCCCTCAGCGGCCTGCATGTCGCGGTGGTCGGCGACATCGACGCCGCGACGCTGAAGCGGAAGCTCGATGAGGTCTTCGGCGATCTGCCGGAAAAGCAGGTGCTGCAACCGGTTGCCGATACCGAGCTGAAGCTCGGCCAGCAGCTCGAGGTCGACTACGACCTGCCGCAGACCTCGCTGCAGTTTGCCTACCCCGGTGTGAAGCGCGATGCGCCGGATTTCTTCCCCGCGGTGCTGATGAACCAGATTCTCGGCGGCGGCACCTTCACCTCGCGCCTCTATGACGAGGTGCGGGAAAAGCGCGGCCTGGCCTACTCCGTCGATTCCAACCTGGTCGACCACCAGCATTCCAATGCGCTGATCATCACCACGGCGACGCGTTCCGACCGCGCCGCCGAGACGCTCGCCATCGTCAAGGAGGTGGTCAAGAAGATGGCGCAGGAGGGGCCGACCGAGGCCGAGCTGGACGCGACCAAGAAATACATGGTCGGCTCCTATGCTATTAGCAATCTGGATTCTTCCAGCGCCATTGCCGCGACCCTGGTGGAATTGCAGCTCGACAATCTCGGCATCGACTACGTGCAGCGCCGCGCGGCGCTCATCAACGGCGTGACGCTCGATCAGGTCAAGGCAGCGGCGAAGAAGCTGCTGACGCCGGCGCCCGCGATCATGAGCATCGGGCCGAAGCTGGAGGCCAAATGACAGGTCCGACTTTCGGTATCGCCTTTGGCGGCGGCGGCGCGCGCGGCCTCGCCCATATCCACATCGTCGAGGCGCTGGATGAGCTCGGCATCATGCCCGTGGCCATCGCCGGCTCCTCGATCGGCGCCATCATGGGCGCCGGCATGGCCTCGGGCATGAGCGGCAAGGACATCGAGGACTACGCCCGCTCGATCCTCGGCCGCCGCGCCGAGGTGGCGGCGCGCATGTGGCGCTCGCGTCCCGGCACCATCGCCGAGGCGATGCAGGGCGGCATCCGCGTCAGCCAGTTCAACATAGAGCGCATCTTGAAGGCGTTCCTGCCGGAAGCCATCCCGGAAACCTTCGCCGAGCTGAAAATCCCGCTGAAGGTGACGGCGACGGACTATTTCGGTCACAAGCTAGCCGTCTTCGACGAGGGCGACCTGCATTCGGCGCTCGCCGCCTCGGCTGCCATTCCCGCCGTGTTCCGCCCGGTGACGCGCGACGACCGCGTGCTGATCGACGGCGGCATCTACAATCCGGTGCCGTTCGACCTCATCGAAAACGACGCCGACATCATCATCGCCATCGACGTCGTCGGCGCGCCGAGCGAGGCCGAGCGCAAGCACCCGACCACGGTCGACCTGATGTATGGCGCGACGCAATTGATGATGCAGTCGATCATCGCCCACAAGCTGAACCAGCGCCCACCAGACATATTGATCCGCCC
Organism: Mesorhizobium sp. LNJC405B00; assembly: GCF_000502615.1. NCBI lineage: Bacteria > Pseudomonadati > Pseudomonadota > Alphaproteobacteria > Hyphomicrobiales > Phyllobacteriaceae > Mesorhizobium > Mesorhizobium sp. LNJC405B00. Next base: position 265,126 of record NZ_AYWC01000009.1, read on the forward strand.
GCCAGTGTCGAAATACCGCGTGCTCGATTTCATGAAGATCGACACGCTGATGGCCGAGACGCAGGAGGTCAAGGACGAACTGAAGCGCGAGGTGGAAAGAGTGGTCGAGGCGCGTGCCAAGGGCAAGCGGGGGAAGAAAGTAGGGTGAGCTGCCGATCTCCCCCCTCGAGGGGGAGATGGCCGGCAGGCCAGAGGGGGTCGTCTCGCGTGAAGCTAGACCTCCTACTGTCGATAGGAGGTTGCGTCAGGACGGACCGACCGCCTCTGTCGCCTTCGGCGACATCTCCCCTCAAGGGGAGATTACCCGACCAGCGTCTCACACCCTCCCAGCCGCATATTCCAGCGCCACCACGCCATTGCTGAACTGTACGGTCGAGATCGGCTCCAACGCCACCGGCATATCGGGCGGGAACAGCTTCTTGCCCTCCCCGACGGAGCCAGGGTAGCTCAGCAGCCTGACGCGATCGACCAGACCATGGCGCAGCAATTCCCGCGCGACGCTCAGGCTGCCATGCACATAGATGTTGCCGCCGCTGCCTTGCTTCAGCGCCCGAACCGCTTCCGGCAACACACCCTTCAGCAACTCGGCCGGTTTCCAGTCGAGTGCCTTCGGGCTTGTCGACGCGACATATTTCGGCAGAGCATTGAAACGGTCGGCGAAGTCTCCGGTTTCCTTGGGCCAAGAGCCGGCAAAAATCTCGTAGGTCGTGCGCCCCAGAAGCATGGCCCCGCTGTCGGCAAGCTCGTCCTCCTTGAACCTTTGCATCTCATCGTTCCAGGTCACGCTGGGCAGCTTCTCGACCTCGGCGAAGCCATCGATGCTGATGAACTCGGTGATAATAAGGTTTCTCATGGCGCTCTCCTTCTTCTGTCAAAGGACGAACCGTGTGAGCCTTTTGCGACCGCTCTGCGAAAAAAAGCGCTTTGTTGAGCAGGCGTTGCTGTCGGGCGCTGGCCCATCGCGCTTAAAGGGGGGCGCTTCGGACACCATCGACAAACGCCAGAACGACCACACACGGAGCAACGCAGTAAACCAGTCTCGCTCTGCGGCCCGTCTTCGTCACAGCGTCGCTTGCGTCGAGATCGACGGTGATGTCGTCATAGCCCAGCACTTCGCCATCAAGCGGGTAGGCGGCCTTGTAGACAGCTTCCTTGGCGGCAAAAAGGATGCGACCGGCAAGATACGGGTCGGTTGCGTCGATCCGGTCAGCGGGGACTGCAACCAGCGCGAAGATGTCGTCGGGCAGGGGCAAAGCGGGCTCGATATCGATGCCGAGCGAGGCGACGTGGGAGAGCGGCGCGACGGCCGCCACGGCTATCTCGTCGTCGTGAGCCAGCGACCCCGTTACTCCATGAGGCCATACCGGTGCGCCGGAGGAGCCGCGGAGGATAGCGACGTCGTTCAAGCCCATATCCGCCAGCAGCTCGTGCGCGATCCACCGCGCCGCGCCACTCGCCCGCCGCATCAGCGGCAGGCGTGACGGGATGGAGCGTGCTTCCTGCGGCAGCAAATGGTTCTCATCGCCTTCGCGGATCGTGCGGCATCCGATCCGAACGCCGGCCGGTGCCATGGCGGCCATCGCCGCCAGCAACTGCGCCGACAGGCTGGCACCGGCATCGGGCGGGCGCGTCATGGCTGTTCGCCCCGCAGAGCGAGGTCGGCGATCATTTCCCCGTCCTCGTCGGGCCCTTCTTCGACGAAACCGGCAGCGCGATAGAGGCGGCGTGCCGCTTCATTCCCACCGCGGCCAGTTGCAGGGCCGCGACCACAGCCCGGTTGGCCGCAGTCAGCGAAACGAGACGGATGTCTGGGCCCATCAAGCCGTTGCCTTGACGCCATCCTCCGGCACCGGCTCGACGAAGCGATGCAGCTTGGCCGGGTTGCCCCGCCAGATCGAGTTGGGCTCCAGCTCTTCGCCCTTCATCACGAAGGAGTCCGCATCGACCATCGAGCCTTTGCCCATCACCACGCCGTAGTGGACAAAGGCGGAAGGCCCGAGCGTGCAGCCATCGCCGATGCGGATGAAATCGGACTTGAACGCGCCTTCTTCGAGCGAATGGGCCTGGATCACGCAGCCCTCGTTGAGCGTGACGTCGTCGCCGATCTCGACCAGCGAACGCTCGGTCAAATTGCTGCCGCCGTCATAGACCCGCCTGCCGACCTTGACGCCGAGCAGGCGCAGGATCATCGGCCGGAACGGCGTGCCGGCGAACAGGCGCACGATGGGCGAATCCGCCAGCTTCCAGTGGCGCTCGTGACGCCAGAAGTCGACGTCGTAGATGGTCGTCATCTGCGGCTTCAAGCCGCGGAAACCAAGACTTGCCCGCTCGACAAGGACGTAGAACGGAATGGTGATCGCCGAGGTCAAGATGACGGCGGCGAACAGCGCCACCTCCGCCCATTCGGTATAGTAGTTCAGCGCCCGGTCCCAGATGGCCAGCGTGGCGAACAGCATGACCCATTGCGTTGCCACGAACAGCAGGATCGTCACCAGATTGTGCCGGTTCTTGAACGGGATGCGCCGGCGCCGGTCGGCCTCGTCGACGCCGGCGATAAGCTCCTTGTCGCGGTTCACCATGCGCGGGATTTCAAACGCAGGCGAACCGAGAAGGCCGACATTCTGGCGCACCGGCCCGTCGATGGGGATCATCACCTTGGTGCCGAGCAGCACGTTGTCGCCGGTGCGGCCGTCCGGCGGATAATAGATGTTGTTGCCGAGATAGTTGCGTTCGCCGATGCGCGTCGGCTCGAGCCTGAAGGCCGAGGCGGACTTGTGCATGTTGATCATGAACAGCCCGTCCGAGACCATGGTCTCGGTGCCGATCTCGCACAGAAGCGGGTTTTCGTGCTGCTGGTTGGAGCCGAAATTGGAGCCGGTCTGCACCACTCTGTTGAGGTTCCAGCCGATGGCGCGCATGTAGTGCACGATTGCCGAGCTGTCGCCGGCCAGGAGCCCGAGCACGCGGGAATTGCTGGCGAATTCGGCGACGGTCTGCAGCCAGTAGCGGAAACCGTAAAGCGTGTAGGTGCGGCCCGGCTTCAAGATCAGGCTCGTCAGGCGCGGCACCAGCGTCGCTGCCAGGAAAGCCGCCGCGATATAGCCGAAAAGCGTGACCGTGGTGCCGATCGCGACAAGGCCGATCGTCTCCTGATAGTCGTCGCCGACATATTCCCAGTAGCTGTGGAACAGGAGCGGCAGCGGGGTGACGAGGCCAAACAGGCCGACCAGCTGCAGCGCTTCATAGAGGAAGCGCCGGACCTGGTAAGGATTGACATTGCGCACCTTGCAATAGTCCGCCGTGGTCGGCACCGCCGGCGATCCATGCCAGTGCTCGCCGTCGGGAATGCTTTGCCCGCGATGCAGCGAGGACGAATGGCCGAGCTGGGCGCCGTTGCCGATCCTGGTGTCGATGTCGAGCGTGGAGCCGACGCCGACGAAGGCATCGCGGCCGATGGTCAGCGGCCCGGTGTGGATATAACCGGACTGGGCCCTGAAGCCGAGGATCATCGATTCCTTGCGCAGGATGGTGTTGGCGCCGATGGAAATAAGATCCGTGCAGACGGGCACGGACTTCGATTCGATGACGGCGTTTTTGCCCAGCTTGGTGCCGAGCAGCTGCAGATAGAGGCTGTAGAGCGGGCTGCCGCGGAACAGCACGACGGGTGCGGTGCGGATCAACGTCTTGACCACCCAGAAGCGGAAGTAGCGCACGCCCCAGATCGGAAACGCCTCGGCCTTCCAGCGGCCGATGAGCACCCATTTCGCCAGGACGGCAAAGCCCGACATGCCGAAGAACACGGCGGCCGAGAGCGCCACGCACCGGATATAGAGCTGCAGCGGATCGTCGAGCGCGTCATACATCCAGTTGAGGCCGTCATTGATCGCCCAGAGCGCCACGTAGCTGTAGAGGCCGTAGAACGAAAGCTGCGCCGCGCCGCAGGTCCAGTAGGCGAAATTCGAGGCCCGGCGGGTGAGGACCGGCTCGTTGGTTGCCGTCGTCATCTCCTCCGCTACCCCCAGATGCAGCGCCAGGCGCGCCACTGTGGGATAGAGATAGATGTCGCGCATCGACGTCGTCGCCCATTCCTTCCTGGTGCGCACGCGCGCGCAGAAATGCGCCATCAGCAAGGAGTTGGCGCCGAGATCGTCGAAGAAGTGATCCTCGACCGACACCGCGTCGAATTTCAGCACCGTGGCCAGCGCTTCCGCCAGGAATCGCTCGTCCTCATTGCCGGGCGGCACCATTGTGCGATCGGCCGAAAGCCGGACGCTCGTCGGCTTCGGCAGTTGGCGCAGGTCTACCTTGTTGGAGACGGTCATCGGGATGGCAGGCAGTTCCTCCAGATAGGCGGGCACCATGTAGTCGGGCAGCCGCCGCTTCATCGTCTGGGCGAGATCCCCTCGGGAAATCGCCGCTACGCCGGTTTTGAGCGCGTAATAGGCAACCAGTTCGACGCGGCCGGGTTCGATCTCCCAGGTGGTGACGGCGGCCTGGGCGATCTCGGGCTGGTCGAGCAGCACCGCCTCGATCTCGCCGAGCTCGATGCGATAGCCGCGAATCTTCACCTGCGTGTCGATGCGCCCGGCATACTCGATCTCGCCTTTATCGTTGATCCGGCCAAGATCGCCGGTGCGGTAGATGCGCTGCGACGGGTTGTTCGGCAGGCCGACGAAATCGGCGATGAATTTCTGGTCGGTGAGCTCCGGCCGGTTGAGATAGCCGACGGCGAGCCCGATGCCGGCAATGCCGATCTCGCCCAGTGCGCCAGGCTCGGCAAGCTGCGGCAGCGAGGCGTCGAGAATGACGATCGAGTAGGTTGGCAGCGGCGCGCCGATGGTCACCGGACGGTCCGGCGTCAGCGCTCCCATCGTCGCGGTGACGGTCGCCTCGGTCGGCCCGTAGGTGTTGAGGATCTGCCGGCCCGGCTTCGACCAGCGCACCACCAGATTGTGCGGGCAGGCCTCGCCGCCCACCAAAAGCGTGCGTAGGTTGGGAACGTCCGATGTCATCGATGACAACAATGTGGGGCTGCAGGCCATGCAGGTGATGTCATGGAGGCGCAGGAAATCCGCCAGTTCCTCGCCCACCAGCGGCATCTGGCCAGGTGCCGGCACCACCGTCGCGCCGGCGACGAACGGCACCCAGATCTCTTCGGAGGAAAAGTCGAAGGCAATGGTCATGCCCTGATACACCCGGTCGCCCGGCCGGTAGCCGTAGGAGGCGGCGGCGACGTGTATGAAGTTGACGAAGCTCTGGTGCGTGATGACCACGCCCTTGGGCTTGCCGGTGGTGCCCGAGGTATAGAGGATGTAGCAGATGTCGTCGGTCGCCTGCGGCTTCAGCGGCGCGGGCGACTGTGCGGAAATTTCGGCGGCGGCGCTGTCGATCAGCACATGGGGAACGGGCAGTTGACCGGCGCGCGACGCATAGGCGGCGATGGTGACGATCATGCTGACGGCGGCGTCTTCGATGATCAGCGCCATCCGCTCCTGCGGAAACGCGGTGGCCAGCGGCACGAAGGCAGCCCCCGCCTTCATCACCGCCAGCAACGCGACATAGGTTTCCGCCGACCGGTCGAGAATGAGCCCGACCCGGTGGCCCGGCCGCACGCCGTGCTTGATCAGCATGCGGGCGAACTGGTTGGCGCGGCTGTTCAGCTCCTGATAGGTCCACACGCGCCCTTCGGAGATCACCGCCGGCAGTGCGGCAAACGTTACGGCGAGCTGCTCGAACACCGTATCGAGCCGCTCACCCGGCTGCCGGGCAAAGTCGGCGCCCGTCAGGACCTGGCCGTTCCTTGTCGGGCCGCGAGCGATCCGTGCCAGCGCATCGATGCCTGGCAGGCCGCCGATCGGTGTTGCCGCGTCGCTGTCCAGTTCGGCGATATCGTAGTCCATGTCCATACTTTCTCGTCCTCGCCGGGCATTGCCCGGCTGTTCATGCCGCCGCTGGAGCAGGCACTGCGCCGCCGCTGCGATTTTGTTGGTGGAGGGCTTCCAAAAAGGAAGTGCCCGGAATCCCGACGGGGAAGCTTATGCCACCCGATCTTTTCGCCGGTTTTTCCGAACTGTTGAATTTTGTTTCTGGAGTGTGTCTGGGCGGGGATTTGCCGGGCCTCGTTGACCCTTGCGGGGCAGGGGTTCAGCCTCAGTGGCGACCCGGAAAGAGACTATGAGCGAACCTCATGCGGACGGCGCCGGCGAGCTGTCTACAATGGAGCGTTACGGCGACCCAGCAGCAGAGCGATGCCCAACGCCGGAAGCGTTGCCGCCGCAACGGCGAAGAAGACGAATTGCAGCCCGGTCGACGCGGCGACCAGGCCGAGCGCCGGACTGCCGAAGCCGAGCGCCACGTCGAGGAAGACGGTGTAGAGTCCCATGGCCAGGCCGCGGCTGCGCGACGGAAGATGGCCTACGGCCTCGGCGCCGAGGCCGGGATAGACCAGCGAGTAGCCGAGGCCAGTCAGACCCGCTCCGATTGCGGCGACAACAGGCCCGGTCGCAAGCCAGATCAGCATCAGCCCTGCCGCCTCGACCGCGACGAAGATCACGGCGACGCGTGCGCCTCCAAGCCTGTCGGGCAGGTGGCCGAAGCACAGCCTTGCCACAATCAGAGACGCAGCATAGGCCGTGAAAGGAAGCCATACCGGCTGCCAGCCCCGCTCGGCGAAGAGCAGGGCGCCGAAGCCCAGAATAGCACCATAGCCGAGGCTGCTGAAAGCAGCTCCGACGCCAGGAAGCCAGACCGCTTTCGCCACGCTCCTCCATGACTGCGGCACGCTGCCCGCGGCGGCGCTGGTGCCGCGCATCGGCAGGATGGCAAGCAGCGTCGCCAGCGGCAGGAGGATCGTCGCGAGCGCGATCGCGGTGAAACCGCTCGCTGCATAGAGCGCAGATCCGACCGGCGCTCCTAGCGCGAGCGCCGCAAACATGGCCGTGCCCACCCAGGCTATGACTTTTCCGGAGTTCTGTCCGCCCGCAACGGAGAGGCCCCAGGCGACGCCGCCGGTGATGATGAAGCTCTCGGACGCGCCCAGCACCGCCCGGCCGGCGAACAGCGCCGATGCGGACGCTACCGGCCGGTCGAGCAATGCCAGCGAGCCGAGGTAAAATAACCCGGCAAGGGCAGCGGCAATGAGGCCGACGACGACGGCGCGCTTGCCGCCGCGTCCATCGGCATAGTTTCCAGCCCCGATGCGCGACAGCATCGAGGCGACGAACTGGCTGCCCGTCACCAGTCCCACTGCGAAGGGGCCGAAGCCGAGCTGCTGGTGAAGATGCAGCGGCAGGACGGGTAGCGCCAGGCCGATCAGCAGGAAGCCGGCGAAGACGGCCGCCATGATCGGTACCAGCTCCGCCATGACGCCATCTCGGTCTGGAATCCGCGCCATTTTGGCCATCGGCAGCCCAACTGTTCGGATCAGTAGCGTTCGTAGGTCACGCGCCAGCCTTCGGCCGGGTTGTCCGGCGTGAGGACCAGTTTGTTGTCCGAGACCTCGAATTTGCGTTTCATGCCCTTCCCGACGAGGTTGCGGACCAGGGAGGACTCGATTGTGATGACGAAGGTCTTGTCCTGGTCGTTGATGGCGACCGGCCCGTAATAGGCTTCGTAGCCATTCGCCGTGTAAGGCGTGTCCTGCGCCTTGGTGTCGGGGTTCTGCGCCTGCACCGAGAGGGTGCCGGCCTCGGTGAAGATGAGCTGGCCGGAATAGGGCACGGGCTTCAGGTTTCCCTCTGCCCCGGCCTCGAGCGAAATCATCCGCCATGCGCCGATGATCGCGGACTCTTGCGAGAAAGCCGGCGTGGCGACCGAAAGCGCAAGAGCAAGGGCGGCAATCTTCAATCTCATCGTCATATGTCGTTGTTCCTTTTCTGAGTTGTGGGAGCGCACAGACCGTCCGCCCGATCTTGCTCACACCGAAAGCATGACCTTGATGGCGCGACGCTCGTCCATGGCGCGATAGCCTTCAGCGACCTCGGCCAACGGCAGCTTGAGGTCGAAGACCTTGCCGGGCTTGATCCGACCTTGCAGCACACGGTCCATCAGGTCGGGCAGGAAGCGGCGCACCGGCGCCGGGCCGCCCAACATGCGTTTCTGGCCGAAGAATAGTTTTTGGCCGTCGAAGTTCACGCCGTGCGGCACGCCGACATAGCCGATGGTGCCGCCGGGGCGGGAGCAGGCCAGCGCCTGGTCGAAGGATTCTCCCGTGCCGACGCATTCCAGCACGGAGTCCGCGCCGACGCCCTTGGTGAGTTCCTTGATGCGGGCCACGCCTTCCTCGCCGCGCTCGGCGACGATGTCGGTGGCGCCGAACTCGCGGGCGAGCTTTTGGCGGCTGGCGTGCCGGCTCATGGCGATGATCCGCTCGGCGCCCATCTCCTTGGCCGCAAGCACGCCCATCAGGCCGACCGCACCGTCGCCGACCACCACCACCGTCGATCCTTCGCGGACCTCGGCTGCGTCGGTCGCATACCAGCCGGTGCCGAGCACATCGGACACAGCCAGCAGGTCTGGGATGAGTTCGGCCGGCGGCACCTCGGCGGTGGCGACCAGTGTGCCATCGGCCAACGGCACGCGGGCGTAAGGCGCCTGCGCGCCCGACATGAACTCGCGCTGCACGCAAGACGACTGGAAGCCGAAGCGGCAATGCGGGCAGGTATTGTCGGAGAGGCAGAACGAGCCGACGACGAACTGGCCGGGACGGACGGTTCGCACCTCTGCGCCGACCTCGACGACGATGCCGCAATATTCGTGGCCCATATGCATCGGCCCGGCGACCGGCTGCAGCCCGCGATAGGGCCACAGGTCCGAGCCGCAGATGCAGCTTGCCGACAGCTTGATGATGGCGTCCGTCGGCCGCATGATTTTCGGATCGGCGATTTCCTCGCAGCGTATGTCGCCCGGTTTGTGAAGAACGGTTGCAAGCATGTTGGTTCCTTTCGAGGGGAGAGATCAGCCGCCGTAGTCGGCGTCGCTGACATGTTCCAGCCAGTCCACGACCTTGCCGTCCTTGACCTCCTGGAGGGCAATGTGGGTCATGGCGGTCCGAGGCGACGCGCCGTGCCAGTGTTTTTCGCCGGGCGCGAACCAGACGACGTCGCCCGGACGGATTTCCTCGACCGGGCCACCTTCGCGCTGCACGCGGCCGAGGCCGGAGACGACGATCAGCGTCTGGCCGAGCGGATGCGTGTGCCAGGCGGTGCGGGCGCCGGGCTCGAAGGTCACCTGTGCGCCTTGAACCCGCTCGGCGTCGAAGGGATTGAAGAGCGGATCGATCCGCACCGTTCCGGTGAACCAGTCAGGCGGTCCCTTGCCGGAAGGCCTGGTGCCGGCGCGAAGAATGTCCATGGTGATCTCCTTTGCGTCCTCAAATGCGCTCGATGCGAAGCGGGAATTTGCCGCGAATGTGCAGGGCCTGCTCACCCTCGTCGAAGCGGCCAAGCCTGATCAGCCCGGGATGGCGGTAGTCGGCGTAGAACATGGCCAGGTTGCCCCAGGGCATGAAATGGCACAGGTCGTAGGGCTGCTCGTCGGCGAACGGACCGCTTCCCTCCTCGGTCAGCTTGCGCGGCAGATAGGCGATCTTCTCGTTATGGGCGTAATCCTCGATCTCGAGGTCGAGCGGCAGCATGGAGAAGAAGTCGCGCGCCGAGGGATTGTCGTAGAGCGTGGCGGTCATGGTGCGGCCGTTGAAAACCATCCTGATCTTCATGCCGGTGGGCTCCTGGCTGACGGGAGATTGGCCTTCCTGGCCGGCGGCTGTGCGAGGCAGGGCCATTGCGAGCGCCACGCCGAGCAATGTCCGGCGGCTGAGCGGCGCACGTTCGATCGTCATGGCAAAGACCTCCGGGCCATATACGCTGCGGCAAGGGCGGCGAGCGCCGATCCGCAGAGCAGCACCGCGCCCAGGGTGAACGGTCCCCACCAGCCGACCGTATCGAACAGCGTGCCGCCGATCGCGGCGCCGCCGGTGATGGCGAGCTGGATGACGGCTACCTGCAACCCGCCGCCGGCCTCCGCGTCGTTCGGCAATGTTCGGCTGAGCCACGTGCCCCAACCAACCGGCGCGGCCATGCCGAAGAAGCCCCAGGCAACGAGCAGCAGCGCTGTGGGACCCGGGAGTGCACCGAAGGCGATGAGCGCGGCGGCCAGCGCAGCCATGACCAGCGGGATGACGGTGAGGATGCTGAACAGACGCGTGCGCAAAAGCCGGCCGACGCACCATGTGCCGAGCACCCCGGCCAGCCCCATCGCCAGCAAGACCGCCGAGAGGGCGGCGATGTCGAGCCGCGTGACGTTCTCGAGGAAGGGCCGCAGATAGGTGAAGAGCGCGAACTGGCCCATGAACAGCATCATGATCGACGCCATGCCGGTAGCGACAGGAAGACGGCCGAGCAGCGCCAGCGGGTTGCCGGCACGTTTCCTCCGGCGCGGCGGCAGCGCCGGCAGGCTTGTCCACTGCCAGGCCAGCGCCAGGAGACCAAACGGCACGACGAGGAAGAAAGCGCCGCGCCAGCCGACATAGGCGCCAAGAAAACTGCCCAGCGGCGCGGCGATGGTGGCCGCAATGGCATTGCCGGCGTTCAGCATGGCGAGACCCTTCGGAACCATGTCTTGCGGCACGAGGCGCATGACGATTGCGGTCGACATCGACCAGAACCCGCCGATCGCGATGCCGAGCAGCGCCCGGCCGACCATGAGCAACGCGTAGTTCGGCGCGAAGGTGACAGCCAGACCGGACACGATGAGGAGGAGGGTGAAGCCGGTCACGACCAGTCGGCGGTCGATGTGGCGCGTGAGGCCGGCGACCAGCAGGCTGGTCACGACGGCGAAAGCGCCCGAAATCGAGATCGCCTGTCCCGCGCGGCCCTCGGTGATGCCGAGATCGGCCGCTAGCGGCGACAGCAGGCTGACCGGCATGAATTCCGACGCGATGAGCACGAAAACACACAGCGCCATCGACAACACCGCGCCCCATGCGGCGCGGTTTTCAACAAGCCTTGTGTCGTATGTGGTTTCCATGATTGGCATCCTGGCAAAGCGACGGGACGGATCAGCCGCCGTCGCTGCCAGAAGATATTGCAGGGGAACCCATTTAAGTAGACTAAGCAATCCGCATGGACTTATCTGCTCATGATATGAATGTCCGATGGGAGGTGCCCTATGCAGCGCGATGGCATGAAGGATCTGCTCTGGTTCGTGGCGGTCGCCCGCGAGCGCAGTTTCACCAGGGCGGCGGCAAAGCTCGGAACCTCGCAGTCGACCCTGAGTTCGACAATCAAGGAGCTTGAAGCTCGCCTTGGCGTCCGCCTGCTGACGCGTACGACGCGGAGCGTCTCTCCGACCGAGGCCGGCGAGCGACTATTCCAATCTCTTGTTCCCCGCTTCGAGGAAATCGAATCCGACCTCGCAAGCCTGGTGGCGTTTCGCGACAAGCCCTCCGGAACGGTCCGCATCACCCTGTCCGACCATGCGCTCCAGACGACCGTCTGGCCGAAGCTCCAGCCCTTGCTCAACGACAATCCTGACGTGCGCGTCGAGCTCTACAGCGACAACGGCATGAAGAACATTGTGGAGGAGCGCTTCGACGCAGGCGTGCGGCTCGGCGAGAGCATCGACAGGGATATGATCGCAGTGCGCATCGGGCCGGATTGGAGGCTCGTGGCCGTGGCTTCGCCGGACTACTTTTCCCGCCATCCGGTTCCGACCGCGCCCCAGGACCTGGTCGATCACGATTGCATCAATATGCGGCAGGCGACGTTCGGCGGATTGTATGCCTGGGAATTCGCCAGGGATGGCCGCGACCTTCGTGTGCGGGTGGAAGGCCAACTCACCTTCAATTCGTCCATTCCCATGATCGAGGCTGCGACAAGCGGTTTCGGGATCGCCTACGTCCCGGAAAACCTCGTCAGCCACCACATCGCCGAGGGACGCCTCAGGCTCGTGCTTGACGACTGGAGCCCGCCTTTTGCCGGCTATCACCTCTATTATCCGAGCAGGCGACAGCTCTCCCCTGCGATGGCGGTGATCATCGACGCGCTCCGCCATCGCATCTGACGCCAAGACTGTTTGGATCATAAAGTTGGCCTTGGTAAATGGCAGGTCGACCCGGGCGTCGACCGGCTGTTCATGCCGCCGCTGGAGCAGGCCCTGCGCCGCCGCTGCGATTTTGTTGGTGGTCCAAAAAGGAAGAACCCGGAATCCCGACCGGGAAGCTTATGCCACCCGATCTTTTCGCCGGTTTTTCCGAACGGTTGAATTTTGTTTCTGGAGTGTGTCTGGGCGGGGATCTCCCCTGGAGCGGGTGGCCGCGTGAGTTTGAACAGCCGCCTACGACCCAAAGCAAACTTTCAGGGGTGAAGCGGCGTGGCAGCATGGCATTTGCCAAGCAGGCGCATTGTGATACCGCACGGTATATACTTGTGCGGCCACTGAAAGCACGACACACATGTTGATCCAAGTAAGGTGATGCGATTCTCTTCGGATTGATCGGGCTGATAACAAAGACGACGCCAGGAGGAGCGATTTCAGATGAGACAATTTGGGGTTCGGCATTGGACTAACCCTTCCGTACGGAGTTTTGCTCCGGAGGGAGACCCTGTCGAGGCGATGGTGAGGAGGGTGCGTGCGGTGGTCCTCGAAGCGCGCGACGCGGGGTGGTCGGGGCCTCCCTTTAATCCGATCACGCTTGCCCGGCAGATCGGTCTGCGGGTGGAGGCGAGTGCCGCCGTTCCGGACGCCCGAACGATCGTCGACGACCGTGGGCCTCGCATCGAGTACAATCCACAGCAGAAACGCGCGAGGGCACGGTTCTCAATCGCCCATGAGATCGCCCACACGTTCTTTCCAGATGTTGGTGATGCCATACGGAACCGCGGCGGTGATGCGGCCATCCGCGACGATTGGCAACTCGAGCTTCTCTGCAATCTCGGCGCTTCCGAAATCGTCATGCCGGTCGGTAGCTTGCCGAAGCTCGACCACGTCCCGCCGCTTGAACGGTTGATCCAGGACCGCCTACAGTTCGACGTGTCGACGGAGGCCTACCTTATCCGCGTGGTGAGCGTTACTGACGCTCCCATCACAATGTTCATCGCTTCACCGCATCCGGACGGCGAACAAGTCGGTTACCGCATCGATTATGCTATCGCGTCATCATCAGCGCCAAGGCTCGCGCTTGGGGAGAGGCGCATACCTGACGGCAGCATCGTGAGGCAAGCCAACGCGATCGGTGCGACAGCGCACAGCATCGAGCACTGGCCGGATGGTGATCCGGCTTCCGTCGAGTGCGTCGGCATTCCCGGTTATCCAGGCAGCCTTCTGCCACGCGTTGCAGGACTGATCCGACACGGCAGACGCGATCTCGGCGACTTCCTGCACTTCATCCACGGCGACATCCTTGCGCCCCGCACTATACCGCCGGTCATCGTCTGCCAACTCGTCAACGACCGCGCGTTGCGCTGGGGCGGGGGTGTCGCGCGGCAGATGGCGAAGCGCTTCCCTAAGGCCGAGGCCGAGTTCGGGGAATGGATGAAGTCGAAGCCGAAGGCCGAGCGCTTGGGCGAGGTTCATTATGCTACTACCCCCAGCTTCACCTTGGCCAGCTTGGTCGCGCAGGAAGGATTCGGCCCAAGCGGGGGTACTCGGATACGCTATCAAGCCTTGGCCAAAGCCATGGCCACACTCGCTGATGTTACACGCCACCGGGGAGCGTCCTTACACATGCCCCGGTTAGGGACGGGCGGGGCGGGAGGAGACTGGGAGGTCGTCGAAGCCTTGATCCGCCAAAATTTCGACGGGCTGGATAAGGGGGTATGGGTTTATGATCTTCCGCCCCGCCAGACCCAACACAGCCTGGAATTCTGAGCTTGAACACGCGCCGGAAACTGCAGATTGTCCTGCTTTCCGGTCGCATCGGTGCCGGCAAGACACGGCTTGCGGCCCGGCTCGTCGATCGGCACGCCGCGACGCTCGTTAAGACCCGCGAACTCATCCTGCGTACACTTCCGCGCACCTCTGACAAGCGCCAGGAGTTGCAGCGCGCCGGCGAGCGACTTGACCGCCAGACTGATGGTCGCTGGCTGGCTGAAGCGCTCGCCGCGTTGATCGACGAACGTCGTTCAAATGATGAACTCCCGGCGGGGTTGTTTGTCCTAGATGCCGTGCGGATCAACGGCCAGATCGGAGCGATCCGGCGCGCCTTCGGCGACTCTGTGGTCCATCACGTCCATCTAACGGCGTCTCCAGAAACACTTGAGAAGCGTTTCAGCCAGCGCAAGGTGAGGTCCGACGACGGCGTTACCTGGAGCCAGGCCGCAGCCAATGCCACGGAGCGCAAGGTCGAAGGACTGGCGTCGTTCGCCGATACCGTAATCAACACCGACTACTGCACGCCCGAAGACGTGTCCGTTCGTGCGACGGCCCTTCTCGGGTTGATACCCCCGGTCTGTCGACCGGTTAGTCGACGTCTTGGTGGGAGGGCAGTTCGGGAGCGAGGGAAAGGGCAACATCGTAGGTCACATCGCGCCGGAGTATGACCTGTTCGTGCGGGTGGGAGGATCAAATGCCGGACACCAGGTTTATGCTGTCCCCATGCCCGAGAAATACTTCCACCTCCCGTCCGGTTCGGAACGGGCGCCTAACGCGCAATTGCTGCTCGGGCCGGGCGCGGTGATCCATCCCGCGAAGCTCTTGGCCGAGATCAGCACTCACAAGATCAGCGCAGACCGGCTAGTGATCGACGAGCAGGCGATGATTATCGAAGACATCGATAAGGAGGTGGAAAAGGCTAAGCTTGCGAGCATGGGGTCGACCACGCAAGGCGTTGGCGCCGCTTCAGCTCGGAAGATCATGGGACGGGGTGGCGCGGAAGACCCCCCGGTCAGGCTCGCCAAGGACGTGTCCGAGCTGAAGTCGTACATTGGCCAAGCCCAACGCGTGCTTGACGAAGCCTACTGCCGGGGCCAGCGCGTCCTGCTTGAGGGCACGCAGGGGACCAGCCTGAGCCTCCACCATGGTCCTTACCCCCATGTGACGTCGCGTGACACGACGGTTTCCGGTTGCCTGGCGGATGCTGGCATTGCGCCGGGCCGCGTGAGGCGGACCATTGCGGTTTTCCGCACCTACCCAATACGCGTGGGCGGGCCGTCGGGCGATTTCGGCGGGGCTGAGATCACCCATGAGGACATTGCGTTACGGTCTGGTATTCCCGTAGAGGAATTGAAGTCACGCGAAGTGACGACCACTACCGGCAGATCCCGTCGCTTCGGCGAGTTTGACTGGGTCCAGCTCCACCGGTCATGCGTCCTGAACGGTCCAACCGATATCGCGCTAACGTTCGTGGACTATTTGTCGGTGCGTAACAGGAATGCCTATCGCTTCGAGCAGCTCACCGAGGAAACCTTGCGCTTTATCGAGGAGGTTGAGCGTGTGTCCGGCCAACCGGTGACGCTCATATCGACCAAGTTCGACTGGCGTAACGTGATTGACAGGAGGTCGTGGTGACGGAAGAGGAACTAAAAACCCTGATTGCTGACTGTCCGCATCTTTATCACATGGCGATGCGGCAGAGTTGGCCGTCGATCAAGAAGCACGGGCTCCTTCCCACGGACACGTTGCTCAACCTCTGGGAGGTCAGTGGCCAGCTCCGGACCGAACTCACCACAAGACGGCGGCCCAAGTCAGTCCCGATATCCCATGTCATGCACGGTGAGGCGGTGATCCGCGATCAGATTCCGATGCATGACCATCACCTGTCGAAATGCCTTCGCGACGGGTTGACGCCGGCCGACTGGCATAAGCGCCTCAACGAGAGGGTGTTTTTTTGGCTGACGGAACAAAGGTTGGAGCGGCTCCTATGTGCCGGAGCCTACAGGCGGGACGAGCATGTCGTCTTGAAGGTTGATACGCGGTCCCTCATTACAGCACATAGGGACAGAATTGAGCTGTCACCAATGAACAGCGGCTGCACTATGCCTTTTCCGCATCCGCGCGGTGCAGACACGTTTCTGCCGATCGACGCTTACCCTTACGCCGCGTGGCGTGCGAAGCGACGGGCGAGCGATGTCGTCGTTGAACTCACGGTGATCGGCGGCGTTCCAGATATCAAGGCATATGTGACCGAAGTATCGATCCGCACGTGCGGAAAAACTCTTGAGAGGTTGCTTTGACAAATAGAAACGTAAACTGAAATTGCGCGAAGACATGCTATTTCGGCGAAAGGTAACATGTCCGACGACGTCGTGATATTTGCGTGACTGGTGCGCCTCGTCGACAGCAAGCTACGCGCCTGCGATCTCGTCAAGATCAAAATCGACCAGCTTGTTGTAGGACCGGAAATCAGGCCTCTCGCGATGGTCATCCAACAGAAGACCGGCCGACCTGTTCAGTTCGAGTTGATGAGCGATGCACGCTCCAGCCTATTCGCATGATTGGAGCGACGCTACGGGACAGTGGGTGATTAGGCATTTCCGAACAGGATCGATCCAAGGGCTCACATGAGCACAAGGCAGTATGCCCGTCTCGTCGACGAATGGGTCGAGGCGATCGGCCTTCGGCCCCAGGAATACGGAGCTCCGGCTATTTTTCGGCAGAACCCTCGTAACGTCATCCTGAAAAATACTGAACAACAAGCAACCCTGGTGAAAACCTACTCGGCAGGATTTATAGTGAAACCTGGTGTAGTGATGGCGTGCGAGACTGAGCGTTTGGGGATGTCTAACAGAAGCCTCTCCGTCTGTTCAAGCTCTCTTTCGATCTCGTCAGGCAATCTCGCTATTGACTCGAGAATTACCGGAGCGCGCGCCATGATCTTAGCGAACGGTTCAAAAGCGCGCAGGGCAGCTGACGACATCATAAAGTGAGTCCCTCGCGAATTGATCTCACTAATATGCGTTTGTATCAGGCGATTGCCGTGTGCCTTCAGAATTCCCGCGGCAACGGTCATTGTTGGGTCGACCTGTCGCGCATGAGCGATGTCAAAGCAAAGACCAGCCTCCGGCAACACGTCGAAATACTCTGCCAACTCATCCGCTGTGCGGCCAATGGCTTTGCGAGAATCCATGTTCTCTACGCAGAGTTTCGCCCCAAGTTTCATCCACAGCGCTGGCGTATGAATCGTATCAGGATGAACTATTATAGGCAGGCCCATTTCCGCAACTGCAACCAACTGGTCTACTGTGGCTGCTTCGTCAGTAAAGTTGGTCGGTGCGTGAAAGCTGATATAGCTGTAGCGCTGGCGTGCCTGCTTTAGTATTTTGGGCAGAGCGCTCAACAATCCAGCCAGCTCAACTGAGCGGAGAGCCGATAACTCGACAGCAGTCGCTCGGGTAGGTTCAAGTAGGTCCAGCGCGGTTGCAAAATCGTCGAACGCGATAGCCCCGGTTGAGAATCCTATGACCGCCATCAAAAGACTCCATACTTTTGGACGAGGCGAGTAATATCCTTGTTCGTATCGAACAGCAGGGTTGTTAGGGCTGCGTCAAAGCTCGTTGCAGTTTCTCGCGCCTTTAGGAAGATTGGATCCTTGTAAGCTTCCTCCGGCAAGAGTTTCTCCAGATGTTTGCGGATGTCATCATTATTTAGAAGCGCTAAGAATTCATCGTAGCTGTCGAAAATCTCTGACTTCAAGGATGGCCTATATTGCTGAACAATACGGGCCAACGATTCCAACGGCGAGCGTTGGGTCCAAGACATTAGATGGGCTATGAGATTCTGACGGAGCTGCTCAACGTCATTTCCCCGGTTCTCCAATGCCCAGGAAATGCACATAAAAAAGCCGGAGACGAACAAGAGTTTGCGTGACATTCGAAGTTTAATATTGCGCAACGCCCATTTGTCACCCGCTCGAGCACGATACTTGTTGGCATAGTCAACTGCCATTGTTCGCCAGAAGCGAACTACGTCGTTGAGCAAAAAGCGCGGGATCTTATCGTGACGCGTGTTGCTGGTGATGAAGTTGGCGTCTTCTTCGACATACCTACCAAGGATGCCGCGGATGAGGCGTTCATGTGCAGCCTTTTGCGTAGGAGTGCCGATAGCCGTTGACTCTAGGAGCAGCAACAGCCGCCGCGTCATGTTCTTGTTCGTGTCTTCATCCCCGCCAATGGCGTGGACGAGTTCATGACTGAATATCATCCCGCCAAACATTTCGGTCGGACCGGGAACCTTGTAATTAGCGGTTTCGAGAGCAGCCCTTATGGAGTGTACGATTTCAAGATGCCCGGAATCGGCTTGCCCATCGATCAGCAGTGTCCAGTCAAGGTCGCTGCCGAGGGTGAACTCCTCGCGGGCCAATGATCCGAACACCACAAAACTGACCTCGTCAGTCGTCAGTTCTTGAGCTACCAAGCTGGCTAACTCTAACCACTTCTGCTTACTTAACGACTGTGCGGCTGCGATATTTCTCCAGTGGCCGGTGTCAGACCCACGCAAGGCATCAAGAGTCGATTTTGACATGAACGCAGGACCATCTTTCGAGACTCGCCCTTGATATAGCCCCTTGCTGCGCGATTGTCTTGGCTCACGTTCCCCTTTTCCGAGACCGACAGTGCGTCGCATATTGCAATCTCAGGCCGCGCCGCAGCCAAAAGTACGAGGTGCCGGCATAGCAAGGCGGTCTTCACGTCCGCTTTTGAGAGCCGTCCTGACGACAACGGGGGTCGCTTACTCAATGGCAGCTATCCTCTAAGCGCGACTTGAAAACTGACGGTCTGCAATCGGCCCGAAGGCGACATCTGCTCTCGTCAGTGACCGTCACTGACGAACAACCACGCAACACCCCTTGCCATACCCAAATCCTCATCTTAATCTCCCTCTGGGAAAACCTTTTCCCAAATTCCGCAGCGTCGGCCATCCACCCGCATCGAAACGCTACAGGCCAGCAAGAGAAAACCTTTTCCCAACTAAGGGATTTCGCCTCGCACCATGGCAGCCGACACCTCGCCCGCACCCGCCAAACAACCCGTCACGCTGCGTGAAGTGGCGGCGATGGCTGGCGTCAGTGTGGCCACGGCCTCGAAGGCGCTGAACGGGCAGGGGCGGATGACGGCCGAGACGCGGCAGCGCATTCGCGAGACGGCGCAGCGGCTCGGCTTTCGCCCCAACAGCCTGGCGCAGAGCCTGCTGCGGCGGCGCTCCTTTACCGTCGGCCTGTTGACCAACGATACCTATGGCCGCTTTTCGCTGCCGGTCATGTCGGGCATTTCCGATGCGCTGGTCGATGCCGGCGTGTCGGTGTTCATGTGCAATGTCGAGGACGATCCGCGGCTGGCGCAACTGCATGTCGAAGCGATGCTGGACAAGCGCATCGACGGCATCATCGCCAGCGGCAAGCGCATCGACCGCCATTTGCCGGTCGACCTCGCCAATCTCGGCGTGCCCGTCATCTACGCCTTCAGCCAGCCCGATCCCGATGCCATCGCCTTCGTCTCCGACGATGCCGGCGGCGCGCGGCTGGCGGTCGAGCATCTTTGCCGGCTCGGGCGGCGGCGCATCACCCATGTCAGCGGTCCCGCCAGTTTTGCCGTGGTGCATGAGCGGGCGCAGGCTTTTCGCGACGTTCTGGCCGAGCATGGCCTGCCGGCGACCGAGCCCTTGCTCGGCTCGTGGTCGGAAGCCTGGGGGCACGACGCCGTCGGCAAGCTGTTCGATAGCAAAGGCGAAAAGCCTGACGCGGTCTTCTGCGGCAACGACCAGATCGCGCGCGGCGTCATCGATGCGCTGCGCGAGCGCGGCTTAGGCGTGCCTGATGATGTCGGCGTCATCGGCTTCGACAATTGGGAGATCGTGGCCGAGGCGACCCGCCCGTCGCTGACCTCGGTCGATATGAACCTGGCAGCGCTCGGCCGCGAGGCCGGCCTCACACTGCTTTCGCTCGTCGGCGGCCAACCCGCCGCGCCGGGCATTCGAAAACTGCCGTGCCGGCTGGTGGTGCGTCAGTCATGCGGCCGTCCGCCGGACGGCTAGGAGAACGCGCGGCGCGATCCAAGAGCGCCGCAACAGGGAGGAGGAGAAAAACCATGAGGAGGAAAACCATGAAGACCATGATTACCGGGTTCGCGCTCGCGGCGAGCATCATTGCCTTGCCTGCAATGGCCGCCGACACCGCCAACATCTGGGTTCGCGCCGACGGCTCGAACTTCATGCCGCGCATCGTCGACGCCTTCAACAAGGGCCATGAGAACCAGGTCAAGCTGGACATCATTCCCAATGCCGAGATCATCCCGAAATATGGCGCCGCCGCCGCCGGCGGCACGGCGCCCGACGCGCTGTCGCTCGACCTGATCTACACGCCATCCTTTGCCGCCGCCGGCCAGCTCGAAGACATCACCGACTGGGCGAAATCGCTGCCCTATTTCGCCAGCCTGTCGCCGGCGCACGTCAAGACCGGCACCTATAAGGACCACATTTACGGGCTGCCGTTCTCGGCCGACGCCTCGGTGCTGATCTGGAACAAGAAGCTGTTCAAGCAGGCGGGGCTCGATCCCGACAAGGGGCCGGCCAACTGGGCCGAGATCGAGGCCGATGCCGAAAAGGTCAATGCGCTTGGCGGCGACATCAAGGGCTTCTACTTCTCCGGCAATTGCGGCGGCTGCAATATCTTCACGTTCACGCCGCTGATCTGGGCCTCGGGCGGCGACATCCTCTCCGAGGACGGCTCGAAGGCGACGCTGGACAGCCCGCAATTGCGTGGCGCCATCGACCTCTACCGCTCGATGGTCAAGAAGGATCTGGTGCCGGCCGGCGCGCAGACCGACACCGGCGCCAACTTCTTTGCCGCCTTCGCCACCGGCAACATCGGCATTTCGCCATCCGGCGCCTTCGCCATCGGCGCGCTCAACACGCAGTATCCGGATATCGACTATGGCGTCACCTTCCTGCCGGGCAAGGACAGCGGCTGGTCTTCGTTTGCCGGCGGCGACAATTTCGTCGTCACCAAGGGCACCAAGAAGCTCGCTGTGGTGAAGGAGTTTCTCGACTTCGCCTATTCGCTAGAAGGCCAGACCATCCTGGCCAAATACGGCAGCCTGCCGGTGCGCGGCGACATCGCCAAGGAGGCGCTGAAGGATCTCGATCCGCGCTACCAGATCGCCGCCGAAGCCATGGCCAAGGGCCGCACGCCCTATTCCGTGGTGTTCAACGACCTGATCAACTCGGCCAACGGTCCGTGGACGCAGATGATCAACGAGGTCGTCTTCGGCGACGACGTCGATGGCGCCATCGCCAATGCACAAGAGACCATGCAGTCCATCATCGACCAGGCGCAGAAATAAGGACTGGCCGGCGGCGAGGGCGGTGCAACGCCCCTGCCGTCGCGGGTCCTGATCCGGCCGCCCGGTCCGTCTCCCTGGACGGGCGGCCGGCGCTCCTTACCCTCCCACTTGTGGGGAGGGTAAATGACCGCCATCACCACCACCCCGCCACGCGCCAGAAAACTGGTCGGCGCCGGCCGCCGGCAGTGGATCGGCCTGCTCTATGTCGCGCCGGCGGTGGCGCTGGTCGTCGTATTCTTCATCATCCCGCTCGGCATGACGGCGTGGATGTCGCTGCACAACTGGCCGCTGATGGGCGAGCATTTTTACATCGGCTTCGACAATTACCGGGCGATCCTGCGCGACAATCGCTTCTGGAACGCGCTGAGCTTCACCGCCTACTACACCGTGATCGTCACCATCGTGATCTTCGCCGTCGCCTTTCCGCTGGCGCTGTTCATCGAAAAGCCCAGGCAGCTGACCGGCTTTTACCGGACGTCGTTCTTCATGCCGGCGGTCGTCGGCTTCGCCTCGGCCAGCCTGCTGTGGTCGTGGCTGCTCAATGTCGATTCCGGCCTGTTCAGCCCGGCCGCCTACGATTTCGGCCTGACCGCGAAAAAGTTCAACCTGCTGGCGACGTTCCAGCCGGCCTTCTGGTCGATCATCGCCATGGTCGTCTGGAAGGTCGCGGGCTTCACCATGATCATCCTGATGACCGGCCTGCAGTCGATCCCGACCGATCTGCAGGAAGCGGCGATGATCGACGGGGCAGGGCCGTTCGCGCGCTTTCGCGCCATCACCCTGCCGCTGATGCGCCGCACGCTGGCGCTGGCGCTGATCCTGTCGATCGCCGGCTCGATCCTCGCCTTCGACCAGTTCTACATCATCCTGCGCGGCGGCCCGCGCAACCAGACGCTGACCGCCGTCTACTGGATCTTCAACCAGTCCTTCGTCTCGTTCAAGCTCGGCTATGGCGCCGCTTTGTCGATGATACTGCTCGCCATATTGGTGGCGCTCAGCCTGGTTCAGCTGTGGCTGCTGCGCAAGCCGGAGGGCATCGACTGATGGCGCAGGCAAGAAGCCGCAGCAGCCGCCTCTGGCTCAGGATCGCCGAGCATTCGACCGGCATGATCGCCTCAGTGCTGTTCATCGCGCCGATCGTCTGGGCCGTGCTGTCGACCTTCAAGCCGGCGCAGGAGGCGCGCCAGCCGCCGCTGCCGCCATGGCCGACGACCGGCTTCTCGGTCGAGAACTACCGCACGCTCGACACCTTTGGCGACGGCCTCTGGCTGCCGGCGCAAAACAGCCTCTATGTCGCCTCGATGACGGTGATCCTGTCGGTGATCGTCAGCGTGCTCGCCGGCTACGGCTTTTCGCGCTTCCGCTTTCCGATGAAGGATGTGCTCTTCATCGTCATCCTGTCGACGATCATGATCCCGTTCCAGTCGATCCTGACGCCGATCTTCCTGGTGCTGACCAAGGTCGGCCTGCACAACACGCTGACCGGGCTGGTCCTGGTCTACACCACGCTGCAACTGCCGTTCTCGATCTTCATGATGCGCAACGCCTTCGACGCGGTGCCGCGCGAGATCGAGGAGGCCGCGCGCATGGATGGCGCCAACAACGTCACCATGCTGCTGAAGGTGATGCTGCCTTTGGTCTGGCCGGGCATCGTCACCATCGCGCTGTTTGCCTTCCTCGGCGCCTGGAACGAATTCCTGGCCGCACTCGTGCTGATGACCGACCAGTCCAAATTCACGCTGCCGATCATGATGACGGCGCTTCAGTCGGGCCGCTTCGGCGCCATCGACTGGGGCGCGGTGCAGGCGGGCGTCACCGTGATGATGGTGCCGTGCCTGGTGCTCTTCCTGTTGCTGCAGCGCTTCTACATCCGCGGCCTGATGGCCGGCGCGGTGAAATGACCCGCCGTGAAATGACCAATATCCAACGGAGTGACACGATGACCGCCAAACCATCCGCCAAGCCCGGCAAACTCGCCTTCCGCCCACTGCCGGTGCCGCAGGTCGATGTCCGCGGCTTCTGGGGCGACCGTGTCGATGCCGTGGCGTCGCGCACCGCCGACATCCTGTACGAGCGCTGCGTCGAGGCGCGCATGCTGGAGCAGATCGACCCGGACCGGCCCTCGCCGGGCGTCGTCATTCCGTTTCATTCGCCGTCGCCCGACGAGGCGGCGAGCCCCGGCTTCACCGGCTCGACGGTGACGACGCAGATGTTCTGGGACTCCGATTGGGGCAAGACCATCGAGACCGCGGCCTATTCGCTCTACCGGCGCAAGAACGCGGCACTCGAGAAGAAGATCGATGCCGTCATCGACCTCTACGGCAGACTGCAGCAGGACGACGGTTATCTCTCCAGCTGGTACCAGCGCATCCAGCCCGGCAAGCGCTGGACCAATCTGCGCGATTGCCACGAGCTCTACTGCGCCGGCCATCTGATCGAAGGCGCGGTCGCCTACTACCAGGCCACCGGCAAGCGCAAGCTGCTGGATATCATGTGCCGCTATGTCGACCATATCGCCGACACCTTCGGCCCGGAGCCGGGCAAGAAGAAGGGCTATTGCGGCCATGAGGAGATCGAGCTGGCGCTGGTCAAGCTGGCGCGGGCGACCGGCGAGCAGAAATACATGGACCTGGCCAGGTATTTCATCGACCAGCGCGGGCAACAGCCGCATTATTTCGACGAGGAGGCGCGTGCGCGCGGCGCCGATCCGAAGGCCTATCATTTCAAGACCTATGAGTACAACCAGTCGCACAAGCCGGTGCGCGAGCAGGACAAGGTCGTCGGCCATGCGGTCAGGGCGATGTACCTCTATTCCGGCATGGCCGACATCGCCACCGAATATGGCGACGCTACGCTCAGGGTAGCGCTCGACCGGCTGTGGAACGATCTCACCACCAAGAACCTCTATATCACCGGCGGCCTCGGGCCGTCGGCGCACAATGAGGGCTTTACCAGCGACTACGACCTGCCCAACGAAACCGCCTATGCCGAGACCTGTGCCTCGGTCGGCCTGGTGTTCTGGGCCAGCCGCATGCTCGGCATGGGTCCCAACGCCCGCTACGCCGACATGATGGAGCGGGCGCTCTACAACGGCTCGATCTCCGGCCTGTCGCTCGACGGCTCGCTGTTCTTCTACGAGAACCCGTTGGAGAGCCGGGGCAGGCACAATCGCTGGAAATGGCATCGCTGCCCCTGTTGCCCGCCCAATATCGGCCGCATGGTCGCCTCCATCGGCAGCTATTTCTACTCCCTGTCGGACGACGCGCTGGCCGTTCATCTCTACGGCGACAGCACCGCGCGCTTCGACATATCGAACCGGGCGGTCAGTCTGATTCAGACCAGCAATTATCCCTGGGATGGCGCGGTCTCGATCCGGATCGAAGCCGAAGCTCCGGTGGAATTCACCTTGCACCTGCGCGTCCCGTCCTGGTGCGGCAAGGCGGCGCTCAAGATCAACGGCGCCGCGGTCGATCTGGACGGCATCACCAGCGACGGCTATGCCGCGATCCGGCGCGAGTGGCGCCAGGGCGACCGGGTCGAACTCGATCTCGAAATGTCGATCGCCCGTCTGTTCGCCAATCCGGAGGTGCGTCAGGACATCGGCCGCGTCGCACTTGCGCGCGGTCCGCTGATCTATTGCGTCGAGGAGACCGACAATCCCGGCCAGTTGCATCGCATCGCTCTGCCGCGAACGGCGAAAATCGAGGCGCATGCCGAGCCGAACCTGCTCGGCGGCATCGTCACGCTTTCGGCACTTGCCAGCAAGGAAGTCCAGGAAAACTGGGAAATCGGGCTCTATCGCACCGATCCGCCGGCGGTGAGCGAAACGAAAATCACCGCCGTCCCGTACTTTGCCTGGGACAACCGTGAACCCGGTGAGATGCTGGTCTGGCTGCGGGACGGATGAGTTACAGGCTGACGAACGCCGTCAGCGGCAAATGATCCGACGCAACCCGCGACAGCGGCGTGTCATGGGCTTCCACCGACGAGACCATGCCGTGCCGGTTGGCCATGATCCGGTCGAGCGCCAGCACCGGCAGGCCTGAGGGGAAAGTCGGCACCGCCGCCGGCGTGAAACCAAAGGTGGCGTGCAGCGTCTTGAGCGCCGAGCGGTTGCCCAGCCGCCATTCGTTGAGGTCGCCGAGCAGCAAGGTCGGCCTTTCATCCTGGTTGCTCATGATGTCGAGCACGACGCGGGCCTGCTCCGAACGCGAGCGGCGCAACAGGCCGAGATGCGCGGCGATGACGCGCAGAGTGCGCGTTTCGTCGAGGTCGATCTCGGCAACCAGCGCGCCGCGGGGCTCCAGTCCCGGAAGCTTGATCTGATGGACGTCGCGCACGGTGCCGCGCTTGAACAAAAGCACGTTGCCGCGCCAGCCATGGCCCTTGCCGCTTCCGGAAACCGGCACCGGCACAAGCCCTGTTTCGTGTTCGATCCGGGCAAGGTCGAGCAGCCCGGCGCGGTCGCCGAAGCGGTTGTCGGCCTCCTGCAGCGCGATGACGTCGGGGCCGATCTCGCGGATGACGCGGGCGGTCCGTTCGGGGTCGAACCTGCGGTCGGTGCCGATGCATTTGTGGACGTTGTAGGAGGCGACCACCATCTGGGCGCCTTCAATGTGCTTGCGCGGCGTCGCGTTCGCCTTGCGCGCTTTCCTGCCGCGGATCGACAGGAGCACTGTTTCAGGAAGGCTGCGTCCGTTTATGTCCATAGGCCTGCGTTCAATCTGTCCTGATTCTAAAGATAGGGCGATCCCAGCCATAACAACCGGTCAAAGACCCGGATGACAAATGGCCGCGCTCTTAGGGTTGCGAGTGTGACGGGTTTGGCGGAAGCGATTGCCGCTCCGATGCGCCCCTCGATCTCGGCGGCAAAGCCGGTATCCAGCACCTCCAGGTCGATTTCGAAATTCAGCCGCAGCGACCGGGCGTCGAGGTTGGAAGAGCCGACATAGGCCCAGACGCCATCGACCGACAACAGCTTCGAATGGTCGAACGACCCCTCATGCCGCCAGACGCGGCAATAGTGCTTCAGCACCTGGTCGTACTGCGCCGTCATGGCGCGGCCGACCAGGAAGAGATTGTTGACCGCGGGCACGACGATGTCGATCTCGACGCCGCGCCGGGCCGCCGTGACCAGCGCGCTGACAAATTCCCGGTCCGGCAGGAAATAGGGCGACATGATGCGGATCGATTTGCGGGCGACGGAAAATGCCCCCGTCAGCAATTTGTGGTTGGTTTCGATGCTGGCGTCCGGCCCCGACGCCACCGCCCGCACCAGGATCGGCTGACCGGGAGGCGGCGAGGGCTTTGCCACGTGCCAGACCTCGTCCTTGAGGGCCTCGTTGCCGGCAAAACGCCAGTCCTCGGCGGCAACCGCGAACAGGTCGGCCACGACCGGCCCCGTGACCTGGAAATGCGTATCCGCCGAGCTGGCAGTGCCAGCGAATTCAGCCGAGAACCCCTTGCGGATGTTCATGCCTCCCGTGAACGCCACCACACCGTCGACGATCAGGATTTTCCTGTGCGTCCTCAAATTCGCATAGGGAAGTCTTAGGCCCATGACGATGTTGCCGTTGAACAGATCGACGGTGACGCCGGCTTCCCGGAGTGTCCCAAGGATGCTGGGCACGGAATAGCGCACGCCGACCGCATCGATCAGCACGCGAACCGTCACACCGCGCCGGACCGCGCCGGCCAGCGATTCCACAAAACGTCGTCCGATCTCGTCATTGTCGAAGATATAGGTCTCGAGCAGGATGCTGCGCCGTGCGCCGTCGATCGCCCCGCACATTGCCGCATAGGCTTCGTCGCCGGTCCTCAGGATGGTGATTGCATTTCCCGAAAGCAGGCCGCGCCGCGCCACCCTGTCGCCTAGCGTCTTCAGGCCGGCAAAGCGCTGGCCGAATTCGGCTGAGATGAGTGTTTCGAGCGCAATGTCGTGGTCGTGTTTGGCTGTCTCGGCTTCACCGGCGACGGGCCGCATGGCGCTGATCGTGGCGCGGCGGATGCGGTTGATGCCGGCAATGGCATAGATGATCGCGCCAAGGAATGGCGACAAGATCATCACGCCGACCCAGCCGGTGGCGGCGCGCACGTCTTCCTTGGTCATGATTGCGTGGACGATGCCGATGGCGGCCATCAGCATCGGAATGATCACAAGGATCAGAGGCCAGTAGGTCACAAAGGTCTGCCACATCGGCAGGACTATCGAGCCAGCGGCCGCAGAAGGCAATGCAACGGATCAACCAGGACGGAGGCGCTCGCGCCTCAGTCCTTCGCCCGCTCCACATAAGCGCCATCGGCCGTCATCACCACCACGCGGGTGCCCGGCGCGATGTGTGGCGGCACCAGCGTGCGCACGCCGTTCGAAAGCACGGCCGGCTTGTAGGACGAGGACGCCGTCTGGCCTTTGGTCGTCGGCTCCGTCTCGATCACTTCGAAAGTAGCGCGCTGCGGCAGCACCAGGGCTATGGCGATGCCGTTGAACTGCGAAATCTGCACCGCCATGCCTTCGAGCAGGTAGGGCGCCATGTCGCCGACCACGCTTTCCGGCACCGCGACCTGGTCGTAGCTTTCCGGGTTCATGAAGTGATACCCCTCGGCGTCGGCGTAGAGGAAGGTGTGCTCGCGCTCCTCGACATAGGCGCGCTCGACCTGCTCGGTGGTGCGGTAGCGCTCCGAAACCTTCACCCCGTCGGAGATGCGGCGCATGTCGAGCTGGGTGACCGGCGTACCCTTGCCAGGGTGGATGTTTTCGGCAAAGAGGATCACGTAAAGCTTGCCGTCCTTGTCGACGACATTGCCTTTACGGAGCGAACTGGCGATGACCTTCACCACGGTTTTCAATCCTAGACTTCGTTGGCCTGAAACGATCGTTCGGCGCAAATCGGCTGCGAGAGCCGTCGCCGTAGCGCATCTTGGCCCGAACCGCCAGCCCTGTCAGCAATTCCGTTGCCCGGCAAACCCATGACTGGCGCTTCGCCCTGGTGGACGCCGGATGTTCACGCCGACCGCCGGCCGCGGCTGATGGCGCGCAACGCCATAGCTGCCGCAATGCGCGGCTGGTTTGGCGAGCGCGACTTCATCGAGGTCGAGACGGCGGCGCTGCAGATATCACCGGGCAATGAGGCGCATCTCTCAGCCTTTGCCACCGAGGCTATCGGCGCCGACGGCGCGCGCCGGCCGCTTTACCTCCACACCTCGCCGGAATTCGCCTGCAAGAAGCTGCTTGCCGCCGGCGAACGGCGCATCTTCAGCCTGGGCGCCGTCTGGCGCAACCGCGAGCGCGGTCCTTTGCATCACCCGGAGTTCACCATGCTCGAATGGTACCGGGTCGGCGAAACCTATGAGAGCCTGATGGCCGATTGCGCCGAACTGCTGAAGCTCGCGGCTGAGCGGGCCGGCGCCAAAACCTTCCGCTTTCGCGGCCGCGAGGCCGATCCGTTCGCCGAGCCGGAACGCGTGAGCGTGGCGGAAGCTTTTGCGCGTTACGCCGGCATCGATCTTCTTGCCACCGTTTCTGCCGATGGCGGCACAGACCGCGCCGCACTCCATGATGCTCTGGTCAAGGCCGGCCTGCGCACGGCCGGCGATGACAACTGGGCCGATTTGTTCAGCCGGGTAATGGTCGAGAAGGTCGAACCGGTGCTGGGGCAGGGGCGGGCCACCATCTTGTACGGCTATCCGATCTCGGAAGCGGCGCTCGCCCGGCCGAGCGCGGAGGACCAGCGCGTGGCCGAGCGCTTCGAGCTCTATTGCTGCGGCGTCGAGCTCGCCAATGCTTTTGGCGAACTGACCGATCCGGCCGAGCAGCGCCGGCGCTTTGCCGCCGAGATGGACGAGAAGGAGCGCGTCTATGGCGAGCGCTATCCGCTGGATGAGGATTTTCTCGCCGCCCTCGCCATCATGCCGCAAGCCAGCGGCTCGGCGCTCGGCTTCGACCGGCTGGTGATGCTGGCAACGGGCGCGACGAGGATCGATGACGTGATCTGGACGCCGGCCGCCACTCCTTGACGGAAATCGGCCTCGGTTAAACTCACAAACCGGTCAAGCCGCGCGTCTCTGGCGGCCGCCGCCGCGGATAGCTTTCGCGCTCCGCTCGGGCGCTATGCCGCAGCGGGACAATTGTCCGTGCGCCATTGCACAAGCCGCATTGGGACAATAGATGGTGCAACAGCCGCTACCGCCCGGCGCGGCTTCAGCCAGGACCACGCGCATGACCGATACATCAGAGGCAGCGAAATTGACCGACCGCGTCGCGGCACTGGTCGAGGCTGCCAAGCGGGCCGGCGCCGACGCCGCCGACGCGGTTGCCGTGCGCGGCCGTTCGATCGGCGTGTCGGTGCGGCTGGGAAAGGTCGAGAACACCGAAGCGTCCGAGGGCGACGATGTCTCGCTGCGCGTCTTCGTCGGCAACCGGGTGGCGAGCGTCTCGGCGACGGCGGCATCGGACCCCAAGGCGCTGGCTGAGCGCGCCGTGGCCATGGCCAAAGTCTCGCCCGAGGACCCCTATCAGGGTCTCGCCGATCCGGCTTTGCTGGTTGGCAAGGTGCGCGACCTCGATCTGTTCGACGCCACCGAGGTTTCGGCCGATCAGTTGAAGGAAGCGGCCCTTGCCGCCGAGGAAGCGGCCCTTGCAGTCAAGGGTGTCACCAATTCGGCCGGCAGCGGCGCCAGCGCAGGCCTCGGCGGGCTGGTGCTTGCCACGTCGGACGGCTTCGTCGGCCACTATGTCGCGTCGCGCTTTTCGCGTTCGGCCAGCGTGATTGCGGGTGAGGGCACCGGCATGGAGCGCGACTACGAATACTCTTCGAACCAGCATTTTTCCGATCTGGACGCACCGGAATTGATCGGCCGCAAGGCCGGCGAGCGCGCCGTGCGCCGCCTCGGCGCCCGCAAGGCGGCAACCGGTCCGGTCAACGTGGTGTTCGATCCGCGCGTCGCGCGCGGCATTGCCGGCCATCTCGCCGGCGCCATCAACGGCGCTTCGGTGGCGCGCAAGACCAGTTTTTTGCGCGAGATGATGGGCAAGCAGGTTGCGTCGGCTGCCATCACCGTCACCGACGAACCGCTGCGGCGTCGCGGCCAGGCCTCGCGCCCGTTCGACGGCGAAGCCGTCGAGGGCGAAAAGCTGTTGATGGTCGAGAACGGCGTGCTGAAGCACTGGTTCCTGTCGACGTCCGCCGCGCGGGAATTGGGGCTGACCACCAACGGACGCGGCGCGCGCAGCGGCTCGTCGGTATCGCCGTCTTCGACCAATCTCGCCATCGAGCCGGGCGACAGGACGCCGGAAGACCTAATCAGGTCGCTAAAATCCGGCTTTTATGTTACCGAAGTGTTCGGCCAAGGCGTCGATATGGTGACCGGCGAATACAGCCGTGGCGCATCCGGCTTCTGGATCGACAATGGCGAGCTTGCCTATCCGGTGGCCGAGGTGACCATCGCCTCCAATTTGAAGACGATGTTCCTCAACATGGTGCCGGCGAGCGACCTTGACCGCGATTTCGGCACCGCCGCACCGACGCTGCTGATCGAAGGAATGACCCTTGCCGGAGCGTGACCCGGTCATATCGGCCGGGGCCTCGGAAGACCTCGATCTGCTGCGCGACGCCGCCCGCGAGGCGGGCGCGATCGCCATGCGCTATTTCGGCAAGAACCCGCAAGTGTGGATGAAGGGCGGCACCTCGCCTGTCAGCGAAGCCGACCACGCGGCGGACGCCTATCTGCGCGATACCCTGCTGGCGGCCCGGCCGGACTATGGCTGGCTGTCGGAGGAAACGACTGACGATCCGGCGCGGCTTCTGGCGCGGCGCACCTTTGTCGTCGACCCCATAGACGGCACCCGCGGCTTCCTCGAAGGTCTGCGCTCGTGGTGCGTCAGCGTCGCGGTGGTCGAGAATGGCCGCACGCTCACCGGTGTGCTCGAATGTCCGGCCAAGGGCGAAACCTATTGGGCGCTGCCTGGCCATGGAGCTTTCCGCAACGGCAAGCCGATTGCCGTGCGCGGCCTGGGTAAGACGGTCGAGATCGGCGGGCTGAAGCAGTTGATCGACCTGATGCCGGCGCAATGGCAGGGCCGGGTGCGGCGGGCGGCGCACATTCCCTCTCTCGCCTACCGGCTGGCGATGGTCGCCAACGGCACGCTCGACGCAACCTTCGTCAAGCCCAACGCGCATGACTGGGATATCGCCGCCGCCGATCTCATCTTGCGCGAGGCTGGCGGCGCCGTGCTCGACGGCCATGGCCGCGCGCCGCTATATGCCGGGGAGATCATCCGTCACGGCGCGCTGGTCGCCGGCAGCGGGCAGTTGCTGACCGTGCTTGCCGGCGTCATTGCCGATACGGAAGCGTGATCGAAGGTTCCAAAGTCGGCAGCTTTGGGCTAGACCTGTTGCAAACTCACAATATGTGAAGGACCGAAATGGCCGCGGAAGACGGAAAGAAACAGCTTTTGCACCTGGTGTTCGGCGGCGAGCTGAAGAAGCTGGGAGGCACCGAGTTCCGCGATCTCGACGCGCTCGACATCGTTGGCGTTTATCCGGACTATCAAACCGCGCACACCGCGTGGAAGGCAAAGGCGCAAGCCAGCGTGGACAATGCCCATATGCGTTATTTCGTCGTCCATCTGCACCGGCTGCTCGACCCTGAAAGCAAGGCCGCCGGTTGACAGCGATGGAGTATGAAGCGGTGAAAGGGCAGCCCACCGGCGCCGCGGTCCGAAGAAGACGCGGCGGTAGTTCGAAGACATTCTGGCGCAAGATCCGCGAGCCGTTGGCGCAGTCGCGAATCGTCAAGAGCATGATCGTCAGCCTGCTCGCCCAGTTCGTCCGCCTGGTGCGCCTGACCAACCGCGTGGTCGAAGGCTCGGCTAAATTTTCAGGCGGCGACTACGCCGAATTCGAACCCGGCATCATCGCGCTCTGGCATGGCCAGCATCTGCTGACCCCAGCCTATTATCCCAAGGGACGGCCGCTGGTCGCCATGGTCTCGCGCAGCGCCGACGCCGAACTCAACGCGCTGATGATCGAAAAATTCGGCATCGAGGCGGTGCGCGGCTCCGGCGGGCGTGAAAGCACGAAGCATCTCGACAAGGGCGGCGCCAAGGCGCTCATCGCCCTGAAAAAGTCACTCGTCGCCGGCAAGAACGTCGCCATGATCGCCGACATTCCCCACGGCACGCCGCGCGACGCGGGGCTTGGTATCGTTCTGCTGGCACGCCTTTCCGGCCGGCCGATCATGCCTGCCGCCATCGCCACCAGCCGCCGCAAGGTGCTGGAAAGAAGCTGGGACAAGACCACCATCAACCTGCCGTTCGGCCGCTCCTCGATCGTCATCGGAACGCCGGTTTTCGTGCCGGCCAATGCCGACGAGGCCGAAATGGAGCGCAAGCGCCAGGAAGTCACGGCCGCGCTCAATGCCGCGACCGCCGAGGCCTATCGGCTCGTGGACGGCAGGCCATGAGCGTCGGCTGGGCGCGCGCCTTCCTGGCGGCGTACCGCCTTGCCGGTGCAGCCGCCTATCCGCTGATGGGTCCCTATGTCGCCTGGCGCACATCGCAGGGCAAGGAAGACCGCAGCCGCAGCCGTGAGCGCTACGGCGTTGCCGGGCGGCCGCGCCCTGAAGGGCCGGTGATCTGGATCCATGCGGCAAGCGTCGGCGAGACCCTTGCGGTCGTGCCGCTGGTGCAAAGCATCCTCGACTACGGTGTCAACATCGTGCTGACGACGGGCACCGTCACTTCGGCGCAGGTTGCCGACGAACGGCTGGGCGACCGCATCATCCACCAATATGTTCCGCTCGACCTCAAGCCGGCCGTCAGCCGCTTTCTCGATCACTGGCGGCCGGACCTGGCTATCATCGCCGAATCCGAGATATGGCCGATGACGATCCTCGAGCTCGGCGCCCGCCACGTGCCGCAGGTGCTGGTCAACGGCCGGCTCTCCGACCGTTCGTTCAAATCCTGGAAGAAGCGCGCCAACATCGCCGAGGCGCTGTTCGAGAACCTTGCACATGTCGTTGCCCAGTCGGATGTCGACGGCGAACGGTTTCGCGCGCTTGGCGCCCGGCCGGTCACCGTGTCCGGCAACCTCAAGGTCGACACCTTGCCGCCGCCGTTCGACGAACGGGCGCTGGCGACGCTGAAGCGACAGATCGCCGGCCGCCCGACCTGGGCGGCAATTTCGACCCATGACGGCGAGGAGGTGGTCGCGGCGGAAGTTCACGTCACGCTCTACAAGCGCCACCATGGCCTGCTGACGATCATCGTCCCGCGCCATCCCGACCGCGCCGAAGCCCTTGCGGCGCAGATTTCCGGCATGGGGCTGAAGCTGGCGCGGCGCAGCAAGGGCGACAGGATCACCGCCGACACCGATATCCTGCTCGGCGATACGATCGGCGAGATGGGGCTTTATCTCCGGCTGACGGAAATCGCCTTTGTCGGCCGCTCGCTGACCTCGGAAGGCGGCCAGAACCCGCTGGAGCCGGCCATGCTCGACACCGCCGTGCTTGCCGGCCGCAACGTCCAGAATTTCCGCGAAGCCTATCAGCGTCTGCTCGACAGCGGCGGCGCCAAGCTGGTGCGCGACCGCGACATGCTGGCCGGCGCCGTCAATTTCCTGCTGAGCAATGAAGTTGCGCGCCATGAGATGATGGCGGCCGGTGCCGCCACAGTCGACCAGATGCGCGGTGCGCTGGCGCACACGCTGAAGTCGCTCGAGCCTTATATCCAGCCATTGATCGTCAAGTCGCGCCTGAAGGGCGCCGACGGGCGATAGGTGGCGTCGGAAGCACCACCTTTCTGGTGGGAAGCGCCGGACTGGCGGGTCTTTGCGCTGTCGCCGCTATCAGCGGTCTATGGCATGGTCGCCGGCCGCCATATGCATCGGGCGATACGTGAAAAGATCGACGCGCCAGTGCTTTGCGTCGGCAACTTCACCGTCGGCGGCAGCGGCAAGACGCCGGTCGCCATCGCGCTGGCCAAGCAGGCCCGGCGCATGCAGCTCAATCCCGGATTCCTGTCGCGCGGCCATGGCGGCTCGTTCGCGCAGCCGCATGTCGTCGATGCCAGTCACGACGCTGCAAAGCATGTCGGCGACGAGCCGCTGCTTTTGGCCGAGCACGCGCCGGTTGCGGTGAGCCCCAACCGCGCTGCCGGCGCCAAGCTGCTCATGGAAGCCCATGGCTGCGATTTCCTGATCATGGATGACGGTTTTCAGAGCGCACGCATCCATATCGATTATGCGCTGGTCGTCGTCGACGCCCGTTACGGCATCGGCAACGGCCGGGTCATTCCGGGCGGTCCGCTGAGAGCCAACATCGTCGATCAGTTGGTGTTCACCGATGGGCTGTTGAAGATG
Source organism: Mesorhizobium sp. LNJC405B00 (assembly GCF_000502615.1). NCBI lineage: Bacteria > Pseudomonadati > Pseudomonadota > Alphaproteobacteria > Hyphomicrobiales > Phyllobacteriaceae > Mesorhizobium > Mesorhizobium sp. LNJC405B00. The sequence continues at coordinate 299,753 of NZ_AYWC01000009.1, forward strand.
GGCGAGGGCACCGCCGCCGACCAGGTCGTGCGCCAGGCGGCGCGCGCCGGCCGGCCGATCTTCGAGGCGCATGCCGAGCCCGCGGCCAAGGAGCGGTTCGCCGGCCGGCGGTTCCTCGCCTTTGCCGGCATCGGCCATCCCGAAAAATTCTTCGAGACGCTGCGCGGCACGGGCGCGGAAGTGGCGCTGAGCCGGTCGTTTCCGGACCATCATTTTTATGCCCCCGACGAACTCGCCGAACTGGCGGCAACCGTGCGCCGTGAGGGACTGGGCCTCGTGACCACCGCCAAGGACGCAGCCCGGCTGCGCCATGGCGCAGCCTCGGCTGAATTCCTTGGTCAACTCGACGTGCTGGAGATAGACGCCACGTTCGAGCTCGACACTGTGCCGGAGCGGATCATCGATGAGACGCTGGATGCCTGGAGGCAGCGCCGGCTGCGAGGGTAGGGCGCTCCCGCGTTGACACAGGATATTTCTCGCCGCTTATCACTATTATAAGTCAGACCGGCTTCAGCGCGGGGGGTGGAATGGTTAGGTTGCGGGCACTCTTTGTGGGCTTTGTTCTTGTGGCGATGGCGAACCCATCTTCGGCGCAGGCACCCACCGCGACCGACAGCGAATTTCTGGTCTCGGTCACCGAAGCGGACGGTGCTACCCACGTTCGGCCCTCAAACATTGTACCGCTTATCCCCGATAGCGCCTGCTTTGAATGGCGCGTACGTCTGGCGCAAGGCGACAGACTGGTATCGGTCACCGAGGTGTTCGCGCTTCCCGCGGAGCCCAGGCAGTGGGGTGGTATCGACGGAAACGAATACAGCTTGAGCAAGCTATCGGGCAATCGAAGGGTCTCCGAGACGACCATGTTCTACAAACCGCAGGACGGATGGATCTCGCATGGCTGGTGCATGGCCGAGGGTGATCCGATCGGGCCGTATTCCATCAAAGTGCTTGTCGGAGATCGGCTTGTTCATAAATTCGACTTTTCGGTCGAAAACGCGCCGGCATCCTCAAAGCCATAGTCCTGCAGGCGTTCCAGGAAAATCAGATCGACGGTGAGCCTTGCTTTCCGGTGTGCCGATCTAGCCCCGGCTGCGCAGGTCCGGATGCATCTCGATCTCGCGGCGCAGCGAGGCGGCGGCGCTGACATAGGGCTCCTGCCTGGCGACGCTCCAATATTTGAGCTCGTCCAGCGGAATGCTCTCGCCGGTCACCGCGCAGCGCACGAAGGCGCCGGGGCTGGTGACCTGGAAGTCGCCGTCGAGATAGCGGATACGGGCTTCCTTGCCGCCGGGGCCTTCGAAGCGGTTCATCATGGAGTGGTGCCAAGGTTCATGCTGATTTCATCGCCATAAATTGCCGGCAAGGTCAAGCTTGACGCAATGCTGAGGCGCTATTGTCGCTCCAAACCATTCTTATGGGACCGGTATGGACATTTCATCCGCCCGCCTGACCGCGCTGCTGCGTGAGGCCATGATGTTGGCAGCGTTGCCGTCGGCGAAGGCCGATCCGGCGAAAGCAGCACTTATAAAGGCGCTGGTGCAGCCGCCGACGCCGTCCGGCGCGCCTTTGCAGCAGGCTGCGGCGCCGGCGCTGCAGGCGCTGTTGTCCGCAGCCACCGCAAAGGGGCAGCAGACGGGTTCTGCCGAGGTCCTGCAAGCCTATCTGGCCCTTGCTGAACCTGGCGTCGAGGCGCCAGACAAGGTCGCGCCGACAAGGGTCGTTGCGGTCTCGCCGGCAAATGACGACACACAGCGCGGTCTGCCGCTGCCGTCGGCCAAGGCCGAAGATGGCGCTGCCGCAAAGCCCGCAGGACTGCCCTGGTTTGCGCTTCTCGCACCCGTGGTTTCGCCGCAGCGCCGGGCTGCCACCACCGATATGCCAATGAAGCGGGAGCAGGCGACGTCTGGGCCGAATGATGCGGCCCAGCCGCAAGGCCGAAAGCAGACGCGTGTCGGTCTGATGGCGCTGGCAACCGGGTTTCTGGCCGTCGCCATTGTCGGGCTAGCCCTGCTGGTGCTTCGCTGAGCACCGAACGATCGCCGCTATCGCTCGGCTTCGAGGAATGCTTCCATCTTGTCCATCGCCAGCCCCGCCTCGACAGCGATACGGCGTGAAAGTTCGGCGGCAGCCGTGCGTGGCCGCCCCAGCGGCCGGTCGAGCCAGTACGACACCGGGTTCAGCGCCGTGCGCTCGTCAACGGCGACGATGCGGCCTGCCTCCAACTGGTGTCCGGTCAGCGGCGGCCGTGCCAGCGCGATGCCGAGCCCATAGGCGGCAGCGTCGAGCACCAGATTATAGTCCTCGAAGCGGCGATCCTGCGGGCGCGGGCGGTAGTCCATCCCTTGCGCGGCAAACCAGGCACGCCAGCCGGAGGCGTCGGAATCGTTGATCAGTGGAAACCTCAGCAGCCGGGCCGGGTCGCCGCGGCCGATCTCGCGGGCAAGGCCGGGCGCGGCGACGGGAAAGACATGTTCCTCGAACAGCTTCACCGAGATGCGGCCCGGAATGCCGCCGCGGCCGCAGCGGACCGACAGGTCGATGCCTTCATCGGCAAGGTCGGCCTGGCGGATGTCGACGTCGAGCACGATGCGCAGCTTGGTGGGATTGTTCTCCAGCGCCGCCATGCGTGGCATCAGCCACAGCCCGCTGACGGAGGGTATCGAGGTCAGCCGCACCACGGCGGTGCCGCGCGGCTCGACCCAGCGGTCGGAATGGCTGGAGATCAGCGCAAAGGCTTCCGCCGTGCGCAGATGCAGGCGGTTGCCCTCGATGGTCAGCGAGACGCCGCGCGCGCCGCGGTCGAACACTTTCAAGCCCAGCCAGTCCTCCAGCTTGGCGATCTGCCGGCTGACGGCGCCGTGGGTGATGTTGAGCTTCTCGGCCGCGGCCGAAAAGCTCCCCGTTCGCGCCGCCGCATCGAAGGCGCGCAGGGTCTCGAGCGGCACCATTGTGTCTGAGTTGTGATCCATAGTCACAGGTGATCCTCGATTTGATCGTTTGTCAACGGCGCCGAAAAGGCGCCTTCTGCCTTTCAACACTCTGGGAACCCGAGGACAGGCAGATGAGCGCAACGACCAGCACGTCGAATCCGACACAGCGGATGGACACCACGGCGGCCATCGCCGTGGCCTTGACGGTGGTTGGCTGGGCCTCGGCCTTTCCCGCGATCCGTGCCGGCCTCGCCGCTTTCGGGCCGCTGGAACTCGGTGCGCTGCGCTTTGCCATTGCCGCGGTGCCGGCGGCGATCTTTCTTGCCGTCAAGCGCCCGGCGCTGCCGAGGCTCGACGAAGTGTGGCGCCTGGTGTTTGGCGGCGCCATCTTCGTCGCGCTCTACACTGTCATGCTCAATTTCGGCGAATTGACGGTTTCGGCGGGTGCCGCCGGTTTCATCATCAATGTCAGCCCGATCTTCACCGCCATCATGGCAATGGCATTGCTCGGCGAGCGCTTCTCAAGCTGGGCCTGGTTCGGCACGGCGATTTCTTTCGCCGGCATCGGCATCATCGCTGTGGCTGACGGCAATGGCTTGAGTTTCGACACCGGCGCGCTGCTGGTTCTTGGCTCCGCGCTGTGCTCGGCCGTCAACACGATCGTCCAGAAGCCGCTCTTTGCCCGCCATCACCCGCTGACCATTTCGGCCTCGAACATGATCCTTGGCGCTCTTTGCCTGGCACCCTTTCTGCCGAGCGGCTTTGCGCAGGCCGCGGTCGCCAACACGGCCGGTATCGGCGCCGTGATCTTTCTTGGCATCGTGCCCAGCCTGATCGCCTATGCCGCCTGGGCAACCGCACTGTCGCGTCTTCCGGCAGCGCGCGCCTCGAACTTCCTCTATCTGGTCTCGCCCATGTCGGCCCTGATCGGCTTTTTCTGGCTGGGCGAAGTGCCGACGCTGCTCGGCATAATCGGCGGTGCGTTGGCCCTCGGCGGCGTGATCGTGGTGAATTTAAAGCGTTAAAACAAATGATTTGAGCTTTTTTCGGACTCAAACCGAGAACCGCTTCCATCAGAATGCAGACAACCCAGAGGAAGGACAGCTATGGTACGCTGCCTTCACTGGGGACGGAATGGGAAGACTGTTCATATTGGCAATTTTTTGCGTTTTGCTGCTGACCGGGAAAGCCGCCGCGGGCTGGTATCAGGTCGAAAACTACGAAGGCTCCATCGGACCTAACCCCGTCCACCTATCGCTGCAGAGATATGACAGTTTCGGCAGCGGGATTACGGTCGAGGGGAGCTATTTCCACGACGCGAAGCAAAGCCCGATAGCGGTGTACGGCAAGATCAGTGGCACCAGCGTCTTCCTTTGCGAGATTGCGGACGACAGGCAGTTCGACCGGGTGCTGGTCATGGGATCGAAAACGCCCGTTGGCACCACCGGATGTCCGTTTTCTCTCGACCTTGGCGAAAGCGGCGCAACAGGGACTTGGAGCAAGGGCTCGGACAAGTTCCCGATCACGCTGAAGAAGGTCGCAAGCCTCGACGATACCGGTGAGGCGAAGGTTGACGGCACCGTCGAGATTCCCTTCTGGGCGCAGACAGCAACCCACAGATTTGCCGGGGTCTACGAGAAAGCGGGCTTTCTCGTCTGCATGAATAAGCTGCGGGTCATCGATAAGAAGAAAAAGAAGGTCGTTCAGGCAATCGCTTTCGATGACGACGATTGCGATGCCGGCATGCTGATGACTCCCATCTACATGAATGTTCAAAAACAGGTTGGGAGAAGCTTCGAGATAATCTCCGTGAATTTTCGCGGCGGTAGCGCCGGTTACTCAAGGGATTACGTTTTCTCTCATAGGTTCAAGGATTGTCGCCTGTTGGTGAATTGAGCGTGTGGCCTGACCTGGCTTGTGCTCACCGCCGCCCAAACAGCCGCTCTATGTCGGCGAGCTTGAGTTCGATATAGGTCGGGCGGCCGTGGTTGCAGGTGCCGGAGCCGGGAGTCGCCTCCATCTGTCGCAGCAGTGCGTTCATCTCCTCGGCCTTGAGCAGCCGGCCGGAGCGCACCGAGCCATGGCAGGCCATGGTGGCGGCGATCTTGTCCAGCCGCTCTTTCAGCGTCTCGACGGTATCGTTGTCGGCGATCTCGTCGGCAAGGTCGCGCACCAATTGCTGGACATTGGTTTCGCCGAGCATGGACGGCGTCTCGCGCACCGCCACCGCGCCGGGACCGAAACGCTCAATGCCGAGGCCGAACCGGGCCAGCGTTTCGGAATGCACGGCCAGCCGCTCGGCGTCCTCCTCCGGCAGGTCGACGATCTCCGGCAAGAGCAGCATCTGCGAGGGCACCGCGCGCGAGTGCAGGGCATTCTTCAACGCCTCGTAGACCAGCCGCTCATGCGCCGCGTGCTGGTCGACGATGACAAGCGAATCCCTCGTCTGGGCGACGATGTAGTTCTCGTGGACCTGCGCGCGGGCGGCGCCCAGCGCGGTGCCGAGCAGCGTCTCGGCCGGCTCGGCTGAGCCGGCACGCGCATCGGCGCTGGCGAGCGGACCGGCGTCGAATGCAGCCTGGTCGTTTTCGCGGAAGCCGGCGCCGTCAAATCCCATATCCAGCGGCCGCTGTGGCGAGCGGTCAAAGCCCGAAAAGCCCGAGGCCCGGTAGGCCGCGTCATAACTGCGATGACCGTTGGCAGGACCCGCATGGGCGTAGGAGGCGGCTCCCGGCCGGAACGCCGCCACTATCCCGGCGGCACCGCTGGTGGCGGCGCGGATGCCGGCATTGGCCAGAGCCTCGCGGATGGCGCCGACGATCAGCCCGCGCACCAGGCCGGGGTCGCGAAAGCGCACATCGGCCTTGGCCGGGTGGACGTTGACGTCGACGGTCGCCGGATCGAGCGTCAGGAACAGCACGGTCACCGCGTGCCGGTCGCGCGGCAGCACATCGGCGAAAGCGCCGCGAATGGCGCCGGCAATCAGCTTGTCGCGCACCGGACGGCCGTTGACATAGGCATATTGCTGCAGCGCGTTGGCGCGGGTGAAGGACGGGATCGAGACGTGGCCGGTCAGGTGCACGCCGTCCCGGCCGGCGTCGATAGCGACGGAATTGTCGGGGAACTCGGCGCCCATGACCTGCGCGACGCGGCGCAGCCTGCCTTCCGCTGTGTCGTCGGTTGCCGGCAACTCCAGCGTCGAGCGGTCGGAGCCGGCCAGCGTGAAGCGCACCGCAGGGAAGGCGATGGCGATGCGCTTGATCACATCGCCGGTGGCCGAGCTTTCGGCGCGCTCGCCCTTCATGAACTTGAGCCGGGCCGGCGTGGCGAAGAACAGGTCGCGCACCTCGACCGTGGTGCCGCGGTTGGCAGCCGCCGGCTTGACCGCCGAAACCCGGCCGCCCTCGATGCCGATCTCGGCGGCTGCGTCGCCCGATGCCGTGCGCGAACGAATCGACAGCCGCGACACCGAACCAATTGACGGCAATGCCTCGCCACGGAAGCCGAGCGAGCGGATATCGTGAATGTTGTCGGCAAGCTTGGACGTGCAGTGGCGCGCGATCGCCAGCGCCAGCTCCGGTTCGGGGATACCGGAGCCGTCATCGGTGACGCGGATCAGGTTCAGCCCGCCGCCGGCAGTGACGACCTCGACGCGGGAGGCGCCGGCGTCGAGCGCGTTTTCGACCAGTTCCTTCACCACGCTCGCCGGACGCTCGATGACCTCGCCGGCGGCGATCTGGTTGATCATCGTTTCGGAAAGCTGGCGAATGGGCATGGGGGTATTATAGGCGGATTCGAAGGGTGTGCGGAAGGCTTCAATGAATGCCGGACATTGGAGACGCCAGCGGGACAGCACCCCCCTCTGGCCTGCCGGCCATCTCCCCCGCAAGGAGGGAGATCAGATGTCACGACGGCTTTCGCCAATCTTCAATGCTTGAAGGGTGACGCGACATATGAACTGCCAATCTCCCCCCTTCCGGGGGAGATGTCCGGCAGGACAGAGGGGGGTGTGAAGGAACTCCGCGATAGTGACTACGCTGCAACCGATTTCAAGCCTGCGCCGCCAGCCAGTCCCTGACTTTCCGCGCATTCTCTCTCAACTCCCGGTTCTTCGGCCAAACCACATAGAACGCCTTGCCGGTTCTCAGCACATGGTCGGTCACCGGCACCAGCAGCCCCGACGCCAGGAGCCGTTCGGCCAGATGCCGCCAGCCGAGCGCGATGCCCTGGCCCTCCATGACGCCCTGGATCACGAGGCCGTAATCGTTGATGCGCAGGCCGCGCGCGGTGTTGTCGAGCCTGCCGCCCGCAGACTGGAACCATTCGTCCCAGCTAGCCGCCTCGCGGTAGGGCTCCTCGAGGTGGATCAGGCGATGCGTCGCCAGCTCCGCGACGCTCCTTGGCATGCCGAATTTCGCGAGATAGCTGGCGCCAACCACCGGAAAAATCTCCTCGTCGGCCAGCGGCAGCGAATGATAATCGGCCCAGTCGCGCGGTTCGCCGCCGCGAACGGCGAGCGGGATGCCCTCGGCGATGATGTCGAGATCACGGTCGGCGGTCTGGATGCGCAAGTCGATGCCCGGCAGTTCGTCGCGGAACTGCTGCAGGCGCGGCATCATCCAGAACGAGCCGAAGGCGGTCGACGCCGCCAGCGTGACATGGCCGCCGCTCGCCTGCAGGCGCAGATCCTCGGCCGATTTGCGGATATGCGACAGACCGAGCGAGACGTCGGCATGGAAGCGTTCGCCCGCTTCTGTCAGGACGACCTGGCGGTGGCGGCGCTGGAACAGCTGCGCGCTAAGCTGTTCCTCCAACCCGCGCACCGCATAGGAGACGGCGGCCTGCGTCATGCCGAGCTCGCGCCCGGCAGCGGTGAAGCTCGACAGCCGGCCCGCCGCCTCGAAGACGATCAGGCTGCCGGCCGAGGGCAGGAGGTGGCGCAGGCTTCGCATAAGCTGAGCTTATACAAGAGATCAGGATTTTCCAGCGTCACATCCATATTTCCTCTCGCTAACTTGGTTGGACGGAATGAGGAGGCTCCATGAACGCACCGGCCGCTGAACTGACCGAGCAAACCCACCGCCGCGGCGGCGGTCGCCTCGGACGCAAGGCGCTGAGGAGCGCCCCCGTCACCTCGTTCCCAACGCTGGTCCGCGAGATTCCCACCTACCAGATGGTCCCGGACGAGGCGGTGGAACTTATCCACCAGGAGTCGCTCGCCATCCTCGAAGAGGTCGGTTGCGAATTCCGCGACGACGAGGCGATCGCCATGTGGAAGGCGGCGGGCGCCGACATCTCCGAGACGCGTGTCCGCATCGATCGCGCTCTGCTGATGGAACTGGTCGCGAAGGTTCCTTCCGAGTTCACCCTCAACGCGCGCAATCCCGAGCGCACCGTGCGCGTCGGCGGCAAGAACTCCATCTTCGTGCCGATGTATGGCGCGCCTTACGTGCGCGACCTCGACAACAACCGGCGTTATGGCACGCTTGAAGACCTCAACAATTTTCACAAGCTCGCCTACATGGCCCCGGCGCTGCATTCGTCGAGTTCGATCATCTGCGAGCCGATGGAGATCGCGGTGCCGAAACGGCATCTCCACATCATCCATTCGGCGCTGAAGCACTCCGACAAGCCGTTCATGGGCATCGTTACTTCCAAAGATCGCGCCGAAGACACGATGGCGATGGCGGGCATCGTCTTCGGCGAGGAGTTCGTCCGCGACAACCCGGTCCTGGTGTCGATTACCAACTGCAACTCGCCGCTGGTGTGGGACGCCACCATGCTGGACGCGATGAAGGTCTATGCGCGCAGCAATCAGCCGCTGATCCTGGCGCCCTTTGCGCTGTGCGGCGCATCGACTTCGGCCTCGGCCGTCGGCGCGGTGGCGCAGGTCAATGCCGAAGCATTGGCCGGTGTCGCTTTCACCCAGCTGCTGCGTCCTGGTTCGCCGCAAATCTACGGCCAGTTCATGGTGACGGTCGACATGAAGACCGGCGCGCCGATGGGCGGCACACCGGAAGCCGCCCAGATGATGTATCTAATGGGCGCGCTGGCGCGGAAATACAAGCTGCCCTGGCGAACCTCCGGCTTCCATGTCGGCTCCAAGCTCAACGACGCCCAGGCCGGCTATGAATCCAACATGCTGATGCATGCCGCCATCCTCGCCGGCGCCAATTATATCTGGCACTCCGCCGGCTGGTTGGAGGCCGGGCTGACCTGCGGCTATTCGAAATTCGCCACCGACTGCGAGCAGCTTGTCGGCTGGTACAAATATGCCGGCGGCCTGCCGTTCGACGACTTCAAGGAGGCCATGGCGGCGATCCGCGAGGTCGGGCCGCAGGGCCATTTCCTCGGCACCCAGCACACGCTCGATCATTACGAGTCGGCATTCTTCATGCCCACCATCATGGATTTCAACTCCTACGAACAATGGAAGGCTGGAGGGGCGAAGGACCACGACACGCGCGGCCGCGAGAAAGCCCGCAACATGCTGGCCGACTATGAAGAGCCGAAACTCGATGAGGGCATTGCCGAGGGCCTCAGGGACTTTATCGCGCAGCGCGAAGAGAGGCTGCCCGACAGCGTTAGCTAAGAGAACGACGAATGAGTTGATAACGGGCGAAGACCCGATGGGAACCGCAAGGGAGAAAGACATGACACTTTTCAAAAGCAATGGCGATCGCGTGCCAACGGCCATCGAGGCGATGGCGCAAGAGACGCGTGCTGGCCGTATGGACCGGCGCGAGTTTCTTGCATTGGCAAGTGCGTTCGGCGCATCGACGGCGCTGGCCTACGGCATGATCGGCCTTGCCGCGCCGGGACAGGCTTTTGCCGAGGAGCCGAAGAAGGGCGGCACGCTGCACATATCGATGTCGGTCAAGGCCCAAAAAGATCCGCGCACCTATGACTGGGTGGAACTCGCCAACATCTCGCGCTGCTGGCTGGAGCCGCTGGTCCGCTACACCAGGGAATTCACCTTCGAGCCAGTGCTGCTCGAAAGCTGGGACATCAATGACGACGCCACGGAATACACGTTGCATGTGCGCAAGGGCATTACCTGGAACAATGGCGATGCTTTCAACGCCGATGACGTGGTCTTCAATGTTACCCGCTGGTGCGAGAAGAAGGTCGCCGGCAACTCCATGGCCGCTCGCGTCGGCGGGCTGATCGACGAAAAGTCGGGCAAGGCCAGGGAAGGCGCGATCGCCAAGGTCGACGACAATACGGTCAAGCTGACGCTCAGCGCGCCCGACATTTCGCTGATCCCGAACCTCACCGATTATCCCGCGCTCGTCGTCCACCGCAATTTCGACGCCGAAGGCGCCGACCCGGTCAAGAAGCCGATCGGCACGGGCCCGTTCGAACTGGTCTCCTACGATGTCGGCCAGAAGGCGGTGGTCAAGCGTCGTGAAAACGGCAAGTGGTGGGGTGGTGAAGCGCCGCTCGACAGCGTCGAGTTCATCGACTACGGCACCGACTTCAACGCTTCGATCAACGCCTTCGAATCCGGCGAGATAGACCTCAATTTCGAGACGCCGGCCGACTTCATCGACATCCTGGATAAGATGGGGCTGGAGAAGTCCGAGGTTGCGACGGCAACCACGCTGGTTGCCCGCACGAACGTTACCCACAAGCCCTATGACGACCAGCGGGTGCGCAACGCGCTGCAGATGGCGGTCGACAACAATGCGGTGCTGGAACTCGGCTATGCCGGGCGAGGGACGGTCGGTGAAAACCACCATGTCAGCCCTATCCATCCTGAATATTTCGCGCTGCCCAAGAAGACGCGCGACGCGGCCGGCGCCAAGAAGCTGATGGCGGACGCAGGGCAGGCCGATTTCGAGCACGAGCTGATCACCGTCGAGGACGATTGGCAGAAGAACACCGGCGACGCGATTGCGGGCCAGCTGCGCGACGCCGGCATCAAGGTGAAGCGCACGGTGCTGCCGGGCTCGACCTTCTGGAACGACTGGACGAAGTATCCCTATTCGATGACCATCTGGTACATGCGCCCGCTTGGCGTCCAGGTGCTGGCGCTTGGTTATCGCACCGGCGAAGCCTGGAATGAATCGGCCTATTCCAACCCGGACTTCGACGCCAAGCTGAAGCAGGCGCTGTCGCTGATCGACGTGGAGAAACGGCGTGAGGTGATGAAGGATGTCGAGCAGATCCTGCAGGATTCCGGCGTCATCATTCAACCCTTCTGGCAGAAGCTCTACAGCCACATGAACAAGAAGGTGAAGAACTACGGCGTCCACCAGACCTTCGAGATGGACCTGCAGAACGTCTGGCTGGATGGCTGAGACGGTGCAGCCGGGGCTTCATGAGCCGCAAAAAAACCGATATGCAGGATGTCTGGTATTGCACCTTGCCGCCAAACGTCCGGAGATCCTGCATGAAACCGATAGTGCTTGCCGCTGTCTTTTCGATTGCCTTGCCAGCGACAGTGCTGGCCGGGCCGGCTTCCAACGCCGTCAAGTTCTTTTATCTGCCCGAGGTGAAATTCGAGGGAGATGCAAAGTACCGCGACCGCTTCACCGAGCCGGTGACCAAGCTGTTCGATCTCAACGACCAGGCAACGAAGAACAAGCCCGACGAAGTCGCCTGCCTCGACTTCGATCCCGGCCTCGACGCCCAGGATTTCGACCAGAAGTCGATTGCCAAGACATTAAAGCTGGCCGAGACCGTCAATGGCGATACGGCCGAAGTCACCGCCACCTTCAGCCTTTTTGCGGAAGGCGATGATTCTAAACGCGAAAGGCTGTGGTCGCTGAAGGAAATCGACGGCAAATGGAAGGTCGCCGACATCACCTCCAAGACCAGCAACTGGACGCTAAGCGCGCTGGAATGCATGCCCGACAAAGCGCCGGAGTGATCCCGTGCTCCGCCGTCTTGCCTTGGCGCTGTCGCCCATGTGCGTGCTGTCGGTGGGTATGAGCGCAGCCGCAGCACAAGGCCTGTTGGGCCCGCCGCCAGCCAATGCGCCGGCCGTGACGGCACCGGCCGGCGCAGCACCGCCCGCAAATCCACCCGGGACAGCGGTGGAACCGGCGACACCGCCGGTTGGGTGGCCGCCGGCCGACGCCCCACCGGCCGCACCCATTCTGCCGGGATCCCCGACGGCGGTGGTGCGGCCATTTTACGATCAGGTGGGACTGGAGATCGATCCGGCGCAGCGCAGCCACTTCATCGACCCGGCAAAAACGGTTCTCGACAAGAGCGACGCGTTGCGCACATCCGGGCAGGGAGAATGTCTCGACCCCAACATGGCGCTCGACAATGCCGACTATGACAAGACCGAGATCGATAAGAGCCTGAAGACACTCGAAGCGATCAATGGCGACCAGGCCAAGGTCATTGTCGCCTTCGTCGTCGCCGGCAACCCGCATCGCCTTGAATGGAAATTCAGGAAAGTCGACGGCGACTGGAAGATATCCGATCTGCTTTCGGTGACCGGTGAATGGGCGCTCAGCCAGTATCAGTGCGAATAATGTTGATTGAGGGTCAGCGCCTGCGATCCTTCGCGCCCCCCTCTGTCCTGCCGGACATCTCCCCCACACGGGGGGAGATCAGCAGTTCCAGCGTCTCGCCCGCTCCGCATCATTTGAGATTAGCTAAAGCCTATGTGGCGGCCAATCTCCCCCCGTGTGCGGGAGATGTCCGGCAGGACAGAGGGGGGCGCTGTCCCGCTAAAGTTCCGCAAAATAGCTTCAGCCCCTTCCGCGATAGGGGGCAACGCCGGTGTCGGGCAACCAGGCGCCTTCGGGCGGAGCGCCGGTCTGCCAGAAGACATCGATCGGAATGCCGCCGCGCGGATACCAATAGCCGCCTATGCGCAACCACAGCGGCTTCGTTGCCGCCACAATGCGGCGGCCGATCATCACCGTGCAGTCTTCATGGAAAGCGCCATGGTTGCGAAACGAAGTCAAAAACAGTTTGAGCGACTTCGATTCCACAAGGGTGGCATCGGGTGCGTAGTCGATGACGATATGAGCGAAATCCGGCTGTCCGGTTACCGGGCAGAGCGAGGTGAATTCCGGGCAGGTGAAGCGCACCATCGCCGGCGGTCCGTCGCCGCGCTGGAACGGCACGGTCTCCAGGACCGCGGTCTCCGGGCTCTGTGGCGTCTCGACGTGGGCGCCGAGCTGGGTGAGGGTTTTGGTATCGATCATCGTGGTTTTCCTGGGGATTTTCCGCGCTCATTAGCATCGGATCAAAAAGTGTGCAGCGATTTTCGGATAAATTCGATGCTCAAGACAAGAACTGGAGCAGCGCGCGCTGCTCCGACACAAACTGGAATGGCAGGAAGATGATGACCAGCAACGACCCGCTTCTCCAGCCTTACCAGCTCAAACACCTGACGCTGAAGAACAGGGTGATGTCGACCAGCCACGAGCCGGCCTATTCAGAGGACGGCATGCCGAAACAGCGCTACCGGCTCTACCATGCCGAAAAGGCCAAGGGCGGCATGGCGCTGACCATGACGGCGGGCTCGGCCATCGTCTCGCGCGACAGCCCGGCCGCCTTTGGCAATCTGCATGTCTATGACGACCGCATCGTGCCGTGGCTGGCCGAACTGGCGGACGCCTGCCACGAGCATGACTGCAAGGTGATGATCCAGATCACCCATCTTGGTCGCCGCACCGGCTGGAACAAGGCCGACTGGCTGCCGGTGCTGTCGGCCTCGCCGGTGCGTGAGCCGGCGCACCGCGCGTTCCCGAAAACCATCGAGGACTGGGACATCGAGCGCATCGTCGCCGACTATGCGTCCGCTGCGCAGCGCTGCCAGGCGGCCGGCCTCGACGGCATCGAGTTCGAATCCTACGGCCATCTGATGGACGGCTTCTGGTCGCCGGCCACAAACCATCGCGACGACGAGTTCGGCGGTTCGCTCGACAACCGGCTGCGCTTCACCGACATGGTGCTGGATGCCGTGCGGGCTGCCGTCGATGAAAAGTTCATCGTCGGCATCCGCATGGTCGCCGATGAGGACTTTGACAAAGGCCTGTCGAAGGCCGAGGGCGTCGAGATCGCGAGACGGCTCGCCAATTCTGGCAAGGTCGATTTCCTGAACATCATCCGCGGCTCGATCGAAAGCGACGCGGCGCTCACCAAGGTTATCCCGGTGACCGGCATGCGCTCTTCGCCGCATCTCGATTTCGCCGGCGAGGTGAGGGCGGCAACAAAATTCCCGACCTTCCATGCGGCGCGGATTTCCGATGTCGCCACGGCGCGCCACGCCATCGCAACCGGCAAGCTCGATATGGTCGGCATGACCCGCGCCCATATCGCCGACCCGCACATCATCAAGAAGGTCATGGAAGGCCGCGAGCACGAGATCCGGCCTTGCGTCGGCGCCACCTATTGCCTCGATCGTATCTATGAAGGCGGCGAGGCGCTGTGCGTCCACAATGCCGCGACCGGCCGCGAGGCCGAGATTCCGCATATCATCCTGAAGACGGAGGGGCCCAGGCGGAACGTCGTCGTCGTTGGCGCTGGCGCTGGCGGGCTCGAGGCAGCTCGCGTCATGGCCGAACGTGGCCATCATGTCACGGTGCTTGAAGCCTCCGGTCAGGCCGGCGGCCAGGTCCGGCTCGCGACGCAGAACCCGCGCCGCAAGGAACTGATCGGCATCATCGACTGGCGGCTGGCCGAACTCGACCGGCTCGGCGTCGGGATCCGCTACGATACATGGGCCGAGCAGGACGATGTGCTGGCGCTGTCGCCCGATGTGGTGGTGATCGCCACCGGCGGCCTGCCGCAGAACCCGCCGCTGACATCAGGCGACAATCTCGTCACGTCGAGCTGGGACATCATGGCCGGCAGCGTCAAGCCGGCGGAGAACGTGCTGCTCTTCGACGACAATGGTGGCCACCAGGGCATGGGCGCGGCGGAGCTGATCGCCAATGCAGGGTCAAAACTGGAGCTGGTTTCGCCGGAGCGCTTCTTCGCCCCCGAAATGGGCGGCATGAACCACGTGCCCTATATGCGCGCCTTCCAGGAGAAGGGCGTCACCATCACCATCAACACCAGGCTGCGCTCGGTACGGCGCGAGGGCAACCAACTGGTCGCCGAACTCGCCTCCGACTTTGCCGATGGCTGGCGTGGCGAAAGGCGGGTCGACCAGGTGGTGGTCGAGCACGGCACGGCGCCGCTCGACGATCTCTATCTCCAGCTGAAACCGCTGTCGAAGAATGGTGGCGCGGTCGATTACGAGCGGCTGGTCGGCGGCGGCGATATTTTTCCTTCACGCAACCCCGAAGGCGGCTTCGTGCTGTTGCGCATCGGCGATGCGGTCGCCTCGCGCAACATCCACGCGGCCATCTATGATGGCATCAGGTTCGGCTTGCGGGTGTGAGCTTTACAAGCGGCCTACGGCTTGTTCCAAAACTCGATCTCACCCTTCCGGCGGGCGCAACTCGATCGATCAAAGTGATGGGTGGCGCGCAGCCAAACCTCTGTGCGGAGAGCCACCTTGCACATCCGTCCGAACTGCGCGCCGCGTACGCCACCGCCCGGGAGCCAGGCGGCGTACGACGCGGAATGCTTCAACCGGGAGGCAACGCGCGGCAGGGCTCAAATCATCCTGGCCGTCGCCATGCAAAGCACGGTGAGTACCAGCAGCCAGGCGGCGATGCGCTCGCCGCGGGCCATTTTGCTGCGCAGCGCCGCTTCCGTTGCGGCGTCCGCGCCGGCAAGCTGCCGGCTGGTCTTGCGGACGACGACGCTGAGAACGCCGGCAGCGGCGAAGGCGGCCAGGATGCCTAGCGCCAGCACCATTTCCATCGAGCCGAAATAGGCGCCGTGGAAGAAATACCAGAGCAGGGCGCCGGTCACGAACACCATGCCGGCCGAGCCCATTTGCGGTCCGATAAAGCGCTCCGCCCTGATCTCGGGGTCGCGGGCAAGCGTGATGGTGGTGCCGGCCCAGAACACACCGGCCATGACGTGAAGGCCGATAACGACGATGTAGACATATTGCATGACCGCTTCCTCCTTGCCCGCCGCCCGTCCTCGGATCCCTGTCGAATGCAGGATGATACGAACTGGGTAGATCGACACGCATGATAGTTAGGTATCAAATGGTTCGATGTCAATGTATAATGCCGCGTTCCATCGCTCGGCGCCTTGTTCTACTGTCGGCGCATGACTCCCTTTGACCGTCCGCCAATCGGCATGAATCTCGCGCGCACCTCCAAGCTGGTGGCGCAGGCCTTTGACGCCGCTTTGGTCGAGGCCGGCGGCACGCTGCCGGTGTGGCTGACCTTGCTTTCGGTCAAGTCGAGCGAGCTTGCCAACCAACGCGAACTTGCCGGCATGATCGGCATCCAGGGCGCCACGCTCACCCACCATCTCAACGCCATGGAGGCGCAAGGCTTGCTGACGCGCCGCCGCGATCCGGACAACCGCCGGGTTCATCTGGTCGAACTGACGCAGGCGGGCGAAACGATGTTCCTGAAGCTGCGGGCGGCGGCTCTCATCTTCGACAAGCGGCTGCGCGCGGGATTGCCGGACGACAGGCTGGCGGAGTTCGCCGAGGTGCTGGCGGCATTGCGGGCGAATGTCGCGCCGGCCAAATGACCGGCACCGGTGGGCAATAGTCTAGGCTAAATTGCCCTGAAGCACCTTCAGCTTGGCTTTCTTCGGGCTGCGCGCCAGCAGCCATTCGCGCGCTTTGTCCTGCGGCATCGGGAAGGCGATGGAATAGCCCTGCACCTGATCGCAGCCGATTGCCATCAGCGAATCGAGCTCGGCTTCGGTTTCCGCGCCCTCGGCGACGATCGAAATGCCGAGACCGCGCGCCAGCTCGGTGATGGCGCGCACGATCTTGGTGTTGTCGCCATTCTCGTTGATGTTCTGGACGAAGCGGCGGTCGATCTTCAGCCGGTCGATCTCGTTGGGATTGACGTGGCTGAGCGAGGCATAGCCGGTGCCGAAATCGTCGAGCTCAAGATGGACGCCGGCAGCGCGGATGTGGCGCAGCTTCGCCGCGATGCCCGTCTTCTCGTCGTCGAGAANGCTCAAGATGGACGCCGGCAGCGCGGATGTGGCGCAGCTTCGCCGCGATGCCCGTCTTCTCGTCGTCGAGAATGACGGATTCGACGATTTCCAGCGACAGTTTCTGCGGAGCAAGGCCGGCCTTTTCCAGCGTCGCGAACAGGAAGCGGTCGAAGTCGGGTTCGCGCAGCTCGGTGCCGGACACGTTGACGGCAAGCCGGCCGAAAGCGATGCCGGCGCGATCCCATTCGGCTGCTTGCTCGATCGCCTTGGTAAAGACGATGCGGCCGATCTCGGGCATGAAGCCGCATTTTTCGGCGACCGGAATGAACTCGCCCGGCGCAATCATGCCGCGCTCGGCATGCTTCCAGCGCACCAGCGCCTCGATGCCGCTGATGGCGCCGTTGCTCAGCGACACCTGCGGCTGGAAATAGACTTGGAAGGCGTTCTCCGAAATCGCGACCTTGATGTCGTGCTCGAGCTGCTTGCGGTAGTCTAGCTCGCGCCTGAGTTCCTCGGAGAAGAACGAGAAGCTGCCGCCGCCGAGCTTTTTGGCGGAATAGAGCGCGAGGTCGGCGTGGACGAGCAGATCCTCGGCATTGTCGGCGTCGATGGGATAGACGGCAATGCCGGCGCTGGCCCCTGGAAGGATGGTCGTGCCCTGGAAGGTAATCGGCTCGTTGATCTCCTCCAGGATGCGCCGGGCCAGCATGTTGATGTCCTCGGGGCCGCCGGCGCCATTGAGGATCATCACGAATTCGTCGCCGCCAAGGCGCGCGCAGAGATCCGACGCACGGCAGGAATCGCGCATGCGCTGCGCGGTGACGACCAGCACATAGTCGCCGGCGGCGTGGCCGAGTGTGTCGTTGATCTGCTTGAACCGGTCGAGGTCGAGCTGGATGACCGCCAGCCTCTCGCGCCGGCGATGCGCGCCCTTGATCAGCGTTTCGAAGTGGTCGGTCAGGAAGGTGCGGTTGTGCAGGCCGGTCAGCCCGTCATGTACGGCGATGAAGGCCATCGAGTTGCGGGCATCGACAAGCTCGTGCGTCTTGCGCAGGATCGCCTTCGACATCGGCCGGAAGATGAAAAGCGCCACCAGGACGATGACGCCGATGGTGGCGTAGAACAAGGTGCGATGGAGATCGAGGAGCTTTTCCGACCGCTCGTCTGCGAATGCGGCGATGCGTTGGCCGAGCGCGGCATAACCCGACAGCGTCGCATTGGCGACGGAAGCATCGAGATTGACGCGCTCGCCGCCGCCCTTGTAGGCGGCATTGCCGGAGAGCTGGGATTCGAAGGACGAGATCAGCCTTTCGCCATTGGCGACCAGCCCGACCGAGAAATAGTCGAGGTGGAACGGCTTGCCGTAAAGGACGCTCTCGATCGACTTTGGATCGGACAATGCTGGCGACAGTGGGTCGGCTCCCGTCTGTTTGAGCAGCAGGTCGTAGTTCGTCTCGAACTCGGCGGTCGCCTGTTTCAGCGCGGCAACCAGGGCCGGCTGCTTGTCACGCGCGGCGGAGCCGGTTGCGCTGGTCAAAAAGACAATGCGCTGCGACAGCGCCTTCTGGGTGCTGACGATGTCGAGCAGAGTATGGTTGTGCTGTTGCGCCGCCATCATCTGCTGCAGCAGGATGAAGGAGGCCATCACCATGGCGGCGATGATCAGCAGCGCCAGCCAGTAGCCGCTCTTGATCAGCAGGATGAGTTTGCCCGAGACGGTTTGCGCCGGCTGCTGCGACATATTCTAGGTGACCCCTCGGTCGACGGATTTCTGCCACCGATTCGTGGCAAGAACACCATTGCCTTGAAAGGGTTAACAGGTTTGGAAGCCGGCGGAACTGCTGCTTCCGCAGTAAACGAAAGCTGCCGAGATGGTTATCATGTTCTTTCGCGGCATGGCCGTATTCGCGTGCCTGCTACTCTAGCATGCTGGCCATGCGATCGGATCACGCCAGGGTTGAGGCAGCCGCGCCACCGAAGCGGTCGCTTTTGCGGTGGATTTTTAGTGCGCGTAGCGCGACAGTCGCGCCAATCTCAACAGGACCTGATCATGAGCGCGGCATTCCTCTCCCATATCGACAACGAACTGCAAGGGCTGAAATCCGCCGGGCTCTACAAATCCGAGCGGGTGATCACCTCGACCCAGTCGGCTGAGATCGAAGTCGGCGGCGACAAGGTGCTGAACTTCTGCGCCAACAACTATCTCGGCCTCGCCGACAGCGCCGAGTTGCGCACCGCGGCCAAAGGCGCGCTCGACCGCTACGGTTACGGCATGGCCTCGGTGCGCTTCATCTGCGGCACGCAGGAAGAGCACAAGCAGCTTGAATCAACGATTTCATCCTTCCTCGGCCTGGACGACACCATCCTTTACGGCTCCTGCTTCGACGCCAATGGCGGCCTGTTCGAAACGCTGCTCGGCGAGGAGGATGCGATCATCTCCGATGCGCTGAACCATGCCTCGATCATCGACGGCGTGCGGCTGTCGAAGGCCAAGCGTTTCCGCTATGCCAACAACGACATGGCCGACCTCGAAGCGCGGCTGAAAGAGGCGAAAGACTGCCGCTTCCGCCTGATCGCCACCGACGGCGTGTTCTCCATGGACGGCATCATCGCCAATCTGAAAGGCGTCTGCGACCTCGCGGAAAAGTACGGCGCCATGGTGATGGTCGACGACAGCCATGCCGTCGGCTTCGTCGGCAAGAACGGCCGCGGCTCGGCCGAACATTGCGGCGTCGAGGGCAGGGTGGACATCATCACCGGCACGCTCGGCAAGGCGCTGGGCGGCGCCTCGGGCGGCTACACCTCGGGCAAAAGTCAGGTGGTCGACTGGCTGCGCCAGCGCTCGCGGCCCTATCTCTTCTCCAACACGCTGATGCCGGCGATCGCCGGCGCCTCGATCAAGGTGTTCGAGCTGATCCGAAATGGCGACGCCCTGCGCCAGCGCCTCTATGCCAATGCGGCGCGCTTCCGGTCCGAGATGGGCAAGCTCGGCTTCACGTTGGCCGGCGCCGATCACCCGATCATCCCGGTGATGCTGGGCGATGCGAGCCTGGCGCAGGAAATGGCGGCGCGTATGCTGAAGCGCGGCATCTATGTTATCGGCTTTTCCTTCCCGGTGGTGCCGAAAGGCCAGGCGCGCATCCGCACCCAGATGTCGGCGGCGCATTCCACCGCCGACATCGACCGCGCCGTGGCGGCATTCGCGGCGGTCGGCAAGGAACTGGGCGTGATTGGCTGAGAGTTTTACCCTCCTCCTTTGTGGGGAGGGTCGACTTTCGACCGCTTGCGAAGCAAGCGGGCGGGAGGCGGGGTGGGGGTCTGCAGGGTCATGACCTCCGCCAGTTTTTGACCCCCACCCGGCCCTTCGGGCCACCCTCCCCACAAGGGGGAGGGTAAGGAGTTGTAGCATGTCGAACATGATGAAGGCGCTGGTGAAGGCCAAGGCCGAGCCGGGTATCTGGATGGAAGAGATGCCGGTGCCGGAGATCGGCCCCAACGATGTGCTGATCAAGGTCAAGAAGACCGCGATCTGCGGCACTGACGTGCATATCTACAATTGGGATCAGTGGGCACAAAAGACCGTGCCGGTGCCGATGGTGACCGGCCATGAATTCGTCGGCACCGTTGCCGATTTCGGCTCGGCGGTCACCGAATACAAGGTCGGCCAGCGCGTCTCCGGCGAAGGCCACATCGTTTGCGGCCATTGCCGTAACTGCCGCGCGGGCAGGGGCCATCTCTGCCGCAACACGCTCGGCGTCGGCGTCAACCGTCCCGGCGCCTTCGGCGAGTATCTGGCGATCCCGCAGCACAATGTCGTCTCTATCCCCGACGATGTGCCCGACGAGATCGCGGCGATCTTCGATCCGCTCGGCAATGCCGTCCACACCGCCCTGTCCTTCGATCTCGTCGGCGAAGACGTGCTGGTCACCGGAGCCGGACCGATCGGCATCATGGGCGCGCTCGTTGCCCAATGCGTGGGTGCGCGAAAAGTCGTCATCACCGACATCATCCCGGTGCGGCTGGCGCTGGCCAAAAAACTCGGCGTCCAGCATGTCGTCGATGCGTCCAAGGAAAAGCTGCGCGACGTCATGCCGGCGCTCGGCATGACCGAGGGTTTTGACGTCGGCCTCGAAATGTCGGGCGCCGCGCCCGCCTTCCGCGACATGATCGACACGATGAACAATGGCGGCAAGATCGCCATTCTCGGCATCGCGCCGACCGGCTTCGAAATCGATTGGAACAAGGTCATCTTCAAGATGCTTCATCTCAAGGGCATCTACGGCCGCGAGATGTTCGAGACCTGGTACAAGATGATTGCGCTGGTGCAGGGGCCGCTGGATGTATCGGGTCTGATCACGCACCGCATCGGGATTGATGATTTTCAGGTGGGGTTTGATGCGATGAGGAGCGGCAGTTCGGGTAAGGTGGTGATGGATTGGTGAGGCACGTGTGGGTGCAAGATGGCGGAAAATGAGCACGGTCGTATCATTGCCTCGCAGGCAAAGATCGTACTGAAGCCCGCTGGATTTCGACGCAAGGGCCAATCCCGAATCTGGATCGCCGATCGCGGCTTCTGGCTAAGTGTAGTCGAGTTCCAGCCCAGCTCATGGTCCAAAGGCACTTACCTTAATGTAGCAGTCCACTGGCTCTGGGGTTCGCTTCCGGAAACGATTACCTTCGATCGCTTAGAGCGCATTGGACAGTTCGTTCCGTTCGAGAGCCCGCCACAGTTTCTTCTCGCGGTTGATCAAATGGCCAAGAAGGTCGTCGAAATCGATCAGGTTCACCGATCGATGTTCCCTTCCGTCCAAACGACAGCGAAAATCCTCGTGAGTGAATTGCAGCCGGGCGCCTACGGGGAGTGGGCGGCCTTCCACGCCGGGGTGGCGGCTGGTTTGGCCGGTGATTTTGAAACGGCAAGGCGACTGTTTGAAAGCGCTCAAAGACACGCGGCTTCGCAAGCGCAGGCGCTTCTAGCCTACATTGATGATCCGGCGGCATTTCGAAGCCGTGTCAGAGGCTTCATTGAAGCCGAACGCGCCTATTACGGTCTAGGGGCGTTGCCTGCCGCATTCGCGATCTGATTTCAGCGACGGTCGAACTTATGGGAAGATCTCAACCCAAGGTGAGTTTTGCCTCCAGCGCCGCCACCCCATTCACAATCGCCGCCCGCTCTTCCGTACCAAGCCTCGCCAGCAACTGCCGTTCAAAGGCTTTCGCCAGCGGCACCATCTCGCGATAGGCGGCCAGTCCCGCCTTGGTCAGCGCCAAATGCTCCACACGCCGATCATTCTCGTCCGGCGTGCGCGTCAGCCAGCGCCGCCGCTCAAGCTCCGCCACCGCCCGCGAAACCTTGGTCTTGTGCATGGCCGACTGCTCGCCGAGCGCCGTCGCGGTCATCGTGCCGCGCTGTCCGAGCCCAGAGAGTGTGCGCCATTCCGGCCGCGTCAGACCGTGACGGTCGCGGTAGATTTTTGAAAATTCTCGGCTGACAGCGTCGGCCAGCCGGTAAAGCCGGTAGGGCAGGAAATTTTCGAGTTCGAGGGTTTCCATATGCGCACCGTGGATGCGGCATCAGCCGTTGATAGTTACATTTTCGATGGTTACAAATGAAACCAGTTTGGTCAACATCGCCGGCAGGCCGCGCTTCGCGGCGGTCGGGATCAGGGAGGATCGGATGGAATTTTCCTACATGCCGGGCTTCGGCAATGATTTTGAGACCGAAACGCTGCCCGGCTCGCTGCCGCAAGGGCGCAATTCCCCGCAGCGGCCGGCTTACGGACTTTATGCCGAGCAGCTCTCGGGCTCGCCCTTCACCGCCCCGCGCGGCACCAATGAGCGCTCCTGGCTCTACCGCATCCGGCCGAGCGTCAAACACACCGGCCGCTTCAAGGCGGCGAGCTATCCCCTGTGGAAGACCGCTCCCAATGTCGGCGACCACGAGCTGGCGCTCGGCCAGTACCGCTGGAACCCGGTGCCGATGCCGAAGGAGCCGACCGATTTCATTCAAGGGATGCGCACCATCACCACCGCCGGCGACGTGCTGGGCCAAAGCGGCATGGCGGCGCATGTCTATGTCGCCAACCGCTCGATGGTCGACGACCATTTCTTCAACGCCGACGGCGAGTTACTGATTGTCCCCCAGGTCGGTGCCTTGCGCTTTGTCACCGAGATGGGCGTCATCGAGCTTCGGCCCGGCGAGATCGCCGTGCTGCCGCGCGGTCTGGTGTTCAAGGTCGAGCTCGCCGACAAGGAAGTGCGCGGCTATGTCTGCGAGAATTACGGCGCCAAGCTGACGCTGCCCGACCGCGGCCCGATTGGCGCCAACTGCCTGGCCAACCCACGCGACTTCAAGACGCCCAGCGCCTGGTTCGAGGAGAAGGAGACGCCGTGCCGGCTGACGGTGAAATGGTGCGGCAATTTCAACGTCACCGAGATCGGCCATTCGCCGCTCGACGTCGTCGCCTGGCACGGCAACTATGCGCCCTACAAATATGATCTGGCGACGTTTTCGCCGGTCGGCGCCATCCTGTTCGACCATCCCGATCCGTCGATCTTCACCGTGCTGACGGCGCCGAGCGGCGAGGAAGGCACCGCCAACATCGACTTCGTCATCTTCCCGCCGCGCTGGCTGGTGGCGGAAGATACGTTCCGGCCGCCCTGGTACCACCGCAACATCATGAGCGAGTTCATGGGCCTGATCCAAGGCCAGTACGACGCCAAGGAGGAAGGTTTTGTCCCGGGCGGCATCAGCCTGCACAATCTGATGCTGGCCCACGGCCCCGACGCGCCTGGCTTCGAAAAGGCCTCGCGCTCCGAGCTGAAACCGGTCAAGCTCGACAATACGATGGCGTTCATGTTCGAGACCCGATTCCCGCAAATGCTGACCCGCTACGGCGCCGAGCTTGAAACAAGGCAGGACAATTACATCGACTGCTGGTCCGATCTGAAGAAGCGCTTCAACGGCACTGTGGAGGGCGACTGGTCTTGAGATCAGCCCGATGAGCGACCGGCTGCTGCTTCTCGGCTCGAAAGGCGGCCCGGCATTGCGGCCGGGCGGGCCGTGGCCGAGTTCGTCGCTGCTGGAACTGGGCGGGCGAACCATTGTCGTCGATTGCGGGCTCGGCGTCACGCGCGGTCTGGTCGATTCCGCCGTCAGCCTGAAGGCGCTCGACCTGGTCTTCATCACCCATCTGCATTCCGACCATGTGCTGGAACTGGGCCCGTTGCTCCACACCGCCTGGACCGCCGGGCTCGCCAGCCCGGTGACGCTGTTCGGACCGCCCGGCACCGACCAATACTGGCGCCGTTTCTGCCAGGCGATGGAGTTCGACATCGAAATTCGCATCGTCGATGAGGGCAGGCCGGACATTCGCGATCTGGTTTCGATCGTCGAATTCGGCGAGGGCGAGATTCTCTCGAAGGGCGGCCTGAAGGTCTCGGCACTGCGCGTCGACCATCCGCCGGTGACCGACTGTTTCGCGCTGCGCTTCGAGCATGGTGCGAATAGCGTCGTGTTCTCGGCCGACACAGCCTTCTTTCCGCCGCTCGCAGGCTTTGCCCGAAATGCCGACATTCTCGTCCATGAGGCCATGCTACAAGAAGGCATCGAGGGGCTGGTCGCCAGGACCGGCAATGGCGCGCGGCTGAAAGAGCATCTGCTTGCCAGCCACTCATTTGCCGAGCAGGCAGGTCGCATCGCCAGCGATGCCGGGGTGAAGAGGCTGGTGCTCAACCACCTCATTCCGGCCGACGATGCCGAGATCGGCGAGGCCGACTGGGAGGCCGCCGTCAGGAAATCGTGGGCGGGTGACTTGACGATTGCCCGCGACGGCCTTGTTGTGAACTTAGACGGCGCCAAAGCCGCATCAGGAGAGGAAACCGTATGAAGCTTGCCACATTGAGGGACGGGACGCGCGACGGAAAGCTTGTCGTCGTCTCGCGCGACCTGACGCGCTTCACCGACGCCTCGTTCCTGGCGCGCACGCTGCAGGCCGCACTCGACGACTGGCAGCGGATTTCGCCGCACCTGGCGACGATCGCCGAATCGCTGGAGAACAATGCGGTGCCGTCGGCACGCTTCCATGAGCATGACGCCCATTCGCCGCTGCCGCGCGCCTATCAATGGGCCGATGGTTCTGCCTATGTGAACCATGTCGAGCTGGTGCGCAAAGCCCGCGGCGCCGAGATGCCGGCAAGCTTCTGGACCGATCCGCTGATCTACCAGGGTGGCTCGGATTCCTTCATCGCGCCGCGCGAGCCGATCCGCACGGCGGACGAAGCCTTCGGCATCGACATGGAGGCGGAGGTCGCCGTCGTCGTCGACGATGTGCCGATGGGCGCCAGCCTCGACCAGGCGCGCGCTGCGATCCGGCTGATCATGCTGGTCAATGATGTGACGCTGCGCGCGCTCACCGGACCCGAACTCGCCAAGGGGTTTGGCTTCTTCCAGTCGAAGCCGTCCTCGGCTTTTTCGCCGGTGGCGGTGACGCCGGACGAACTCGGCGACGCCTGGGATGGCGGCAAGGTCAACCTGCCTCTGCTCGCCGACGTCAACGGCAAGCCGTTCGGCCGTGCCAATGCCGGCGTCGACATGACCTTCGACTTCCCGGCGCTGATTGCCCATGCCGCAAAGACACGGCCGCTGGTTGCCGGCACCATCATCGGCTCCGGCACCGTCTCCAACAAGCTGGATGGCGGGCCGGGCAAACCGGTGGCGGCCGGCGGCGCCGGCTATTCCTGCATCGCTGAACTGCGCATGATCGAGACCATTGAGTCTGGCGAGCCCAAGACGCCGTTCCTGCGCTTTGGCGATACGGTGCGTATCGAGATGAAGAATAAAAGCGGAAACTCGATCTTCGGCGCCATCGAGCAGAAGGTCGAGAAGTCCCAGGCATAAGAGGGGGCAATGCAATGACGGGCGAGGCGTTCTACCTGCTGGCCGGCGTCTGGGCGTTGGCCATTCTGATGGTCTTCATCCAGGCGATCCGGCTGAGCTACCGCATCGAGGCGCGCTCGCCCGATCTGACCAACCGCAGCGGCTACCCGCGCAAGGCGATGATGTTCCACACCATCACCAACACCAATGTGGCGCGGGACGAGGAGACGCAGGCGACGCGGCGGCGCATGAACCGGCTTTTGCTGATTGTTGTCGCCGGCTTCGCGGTGATGGCGGCTGGCATTGGCCTGATCAGACGAATGAACGCGTGACCCTGCTCGAGCATTTCAGCCGCATGGCCCGCAACAATCTCTGGTCGAACGACCGGCTCTATCGCGCCGTGCTGCAGCTAAAGCCCGGCGAATTCGAAGCCGAACGCACAAGCTTCTTCCCGTCGATCAAGGCGACGCTCAACCACATCCTTGCAGTCGATCATCTCTATCTCGATTTTCTGGAGGAGGGCGGCGTCGGCGCGGCCGCCCATGACGACTACGTGCCGTTCGTTGAGCCGCAGGCGCTGTTTGCCGCTCAGGTCGCGGCCGACCGGCGCCTGATCGCCTTTTGCGAGAAGCTGTCGGAGGCGGATCTCGACCGTCAGGTCATCACCGACCGGCGCGAGGATGGCATGATCCCCGAAAAAATCGGCGACATTCTCGCCCATGTCTTCCTGCACGACATCCACCATCGCGGCCAGGTGCACGCGATGCTCTCCGGCACGTCAGTCGCGCCGCCGCAACTGGACGAGTTCTTGCTCGATTATGATTTGAAGGTGAGGAGGGAAGAGGTCGTGCGGCTGGGCCTCTGACCTTTATCTGGTGTACTCGTTCCATTCAGGGCCGAGTTTGTCGAAATCGTCAGAAATCCAAATCTTGCCCTTCAGGGCACCTATGCGCGACAACAAGTCTTCTCGAACTGGTGGCACGAGCCGCGCCGCGATCTTGCCGTGATGAGTGATGACTATCTCCTCGCCGGCCTCCGCGCGGCCGACGAGTTCCGATAGTTGGCCTTTGCTTCGGTTATGGAGACGTTCACGGCTTGACCCTTTTGATCGAAACTTAGATCAAGGCCGATCGAGCCGCAAACGGGGGTTCACGCCGCCTTGCCATCGACCTTGATTACGCCGCGCTTGATCTGGTCCTGCTCGATCGACTCGAACAGCGCGCGGAAATTGCCTTCGCCAAAACCTTCGTCGCCCTTCCTCTGGATGAATTCGAAGAAGATCGGGCCGATCACGGTTTTGGAGAATATCTGCAGCAGGATCTTGGTCATGCCGCCGTCGACCACGCCTTCGCCGTCGATCAGGATGCCGTGCTTCTTCATCCGCTCGATCGGCTCGTCATGCCCGTTCACCCTGTTGTACGACATGTCGTAGTAGGTCTCCGGCGGACCGGGCATGAACTTCAGCCCGTTGTCGGCAAGCTTGTCGGTGGCGGCGTAGATGTCGTCGGTGCCGACGGCGATATGCTGGATGCCTTCGCCATTGTACTTCTTCAGGTATTCGGCGATCTGGCTGGTGTCGTCCTTGGATTCATTTAGCGGAATGCGGATCTTGCCGCAGGGCGAGGTGATGGCGCGGCTGACCAGGCCGGTGATCTTGCCGTCGATGTCGAAGAAATGGATCTGCTTGAAGCCGAACAGCTCGCGATAAAAGTCCCACCATTTGTCCATCTGGCCGCGATAGACATTGTGGGTGAGGTGGTCGAGGAAATAGAAGCCGACGCCTTGCGGCCGCGGGTCGCGTTCGCCCAGCCACTCGAACTCGGCATCATAGGCCGAGCCCTTCTTGCCATAGGCTTCGATGAAATAGAGCAGCGAGCCGCCAATGCCGACAATGGCCGGCACGTCGAGCGCCTTGTCGTTGCCGTCGTAGGGCGTGGCGCCTTTCGATACCGCATGCTCGAATGCGTGCTTGGCATCGACAACACGCCAGGCCATCGAGGCGGCGCAAGGGCCGTGTTTGTCGACGAACTTCATCGCATGCGAGCCCGGTTCGGCATTGACGACATAGTTGATATCGCCCTGGCGCCAGACGGTGATGTCCTTCGTGCGGTGCTTGGCCATCGCGACATAGCCCATGCGGGTGAACAGTTCTGCTAGCTTCTGCGGCTCCGCATGCGCGAACTCGACGAACTCGAAACCGTCGGTGCCGGCGGGGTTTTCCTTGCTGATCTTTGCGGGCGGGGCGTCGTGCGGGAAGGGACCCATGGCATTCCTCCAAACGGATGGTGGCCGCATCGGACCACGAGATGACGCATGATAGTGCGAAGTGACCGCACAGTGCTTGCATTCAAACGCTTGAAATGATCATCTCGTGCGTAATTAATGCATGATTGGAGATGAATCGATGAATGAAGCGCGCATCGATCAATTTGACCGCAAGATAATGGCTCTCTTGCAGGGCGACGCGCGGCTCACCAACAACGATCTCTCGGAGCGCGTGAACCTGTCGGCATCGCAATGCTCACGCCGCCGCCAGCGGCTGGAGGAAGACGGCTACATCAAGGGCTATCGCGCCGTGCTCGACCGCGACAAGCTCGGCTTCTCGCTGGTCAACGTCATCTCGGTGACGCTCGCCACCCATAACCGCGACAATGCCAGGCGCTTCGGCGAGCTGCTGGCGCGGCTGCCGGAGGTGCAGGAGGCGCACGCGCTGACCGGCGAGATGGATTATATCTTGAAGGTGGTGACGCCCGATCTGAAATCATTGTCGGAATTCGTCAACGGTGTGCTCCTGCCGCACGACTCCGTGCAGCATGTGAAGACGGCGATCGTGTTGGAGACGCTGAAGGAGACCGGCGCGCTGCCGATCTAGTTTGAGAGAGTTTCAGTTGATACGTCGGCGGGACAGCACCCCTCTCTGGCCTGCCGGCCATCTCCCCCGCAAGGAGGAGATCAGCAGCTTTGTCCAGCGCTCATCCTGCAACGTCGGCGCTTGGCGAAGAGCGAAGGCGACATCCGATCTCCCCCCTTGCGGGGGAGATGTCCGGCAGGACAGAGGGGGTGTGAGGGATCGCCAGCGCCTCAGGATGATCACCCCTTGGACTGCTGAATCAGCCCGTAGAGATTGGTGCAGCGCGCTCCAGACCGGCAATAAGCAAACACCGGTCCCTCAAGCGCGTCGAGCGCTTCGGCCTGGTCCTCGACATTCTCGGCCGTGATCTGGCCGCTGATCACCGGGATGTAGCGGAAGGCCAGCCCCGCGGCTTCGACCGCCGCCTTGACGCTGTCGGCCGAAGGCTGGTCGGGCTGCTCGTCATCCGGCCGGTTGCAGATCACGCTCTTGAAACCGGCTTCCTTGATGGCGGCGGCATCTTCGGGCTGGATCTGGCCCGAGACCGAATAGTCCTCGCTGATTTCGCGATATTCCATGGCTCTCATCCTCGCAATCTGGTTTGGCGCGAAGTCTTGCCACTCTCACACGACGTCGGCAATCCGCGCCGGAAAGAAATCCCTCGGCGCAGATAGACATTTGCGGCCCCAGATCCAACCCAGGCTCAAGAGGTTTCGCGCTGTTGGCCTTGCCCGGAGGCGGCAGCGACTCTAAACAGGCGCACCGACCAACGAAGGAACCATCCCATGAGCATTCGTCGCATCGATGTTGGCCCGCGCATGAGCCAGATCGTCATCCACGGCAACACCGTCTATCTCGCCGGCCAGGTCGGAACGCCCGGCGCCAGCGTTGGCGAACAGACCAGGTCGATCCTCGCATCTATCGACGAACTGCTGGCCAAGGCCGGCACCGACAAGACCAAGATCCTGCAGGCGATCATCTGGCTGGCCGATATGGGCACCTTCGCCGAGATGAACAAGGAATGGGACAAGTGGGTCCCGCAAGGCAACACGCCCGCCCGCGCCACGGGTGAGGCCAAGCTTGCAGGGCCGGAATACACTGTCGAGATTATCGTTACGGCGGCGATTTAAAGTGCAGCCTTCTACCTCCCCCTTGTGGGGAGGTCGGACCGAAGGTCCGGGCGGGGGGCTGGCGCCGACCCCCACCCCGCTGCTTCGCAGCGACCCTCCCCACAAGGGGGAGGGTAAAGGAGCTACCCCTGCGAAGGCCTGAACCGCGCCACCAGCGTGTGGCTCTCCGCGGCATAAGTGAACCTCACCTGCGTCACCGGGTGCTCGGCGCTCCAGGTTCGGCGCTCGACCACCAGGCAGGGCGCGCCGGTTGCGATGTCGAGCGCTTCGGCAATATGTCTGTCGGCCGCGACCGCGCGGATACGGTGCTCTGCCTCGCTCCATGGCACGCGGCCGATCAGCCAAGGGCCGGGGGCGATGTCGAGAAACTCCTCCTCGGCGGCTTCCGCGACGGCGGCGAGATTGATCAGCCGCTGTTCGTGCGCGAATGGCCGCTTGCCGGCGAAATGCCGGCATTCAAGCGCCAGCACCTGTCCGGCTGCGTCCAGTTCCAGCAAGGCGCGATCCTCGGCGCTGCTGCGCCTTTTCTGCCGCGCCAAGCGCTCGTAACGATAAGCCAGGCCAAGCGACTCAACCTCGATCCTGATGTCGTGGATTTCCAGCACCGCGGCCTGCGACTGCGGCTGGCGGACAAAGCTGCCCGAACGGCGGCGGCGCTCTATCAGCCCGGCCTTGGCCAGTTGCGACAGCGCCTTGTTCACTGTCATGCGCGAGCAATTGTATTCGGCCGTCAACTCGTGCTCGAACGGGATGCGGTGACCCGGCGCCCAGGCGCCGGACATTATTTTCTCGCTGATGTCGGACAGGATGCGCTGGTGCAGCGAACCGCCGCCTTCCACCGCCGCTGTCTCTGATATGCTCATGCCGAAAGCGCCGTCATCACATGGCGAAAGCGCTCGGCGATCGTCTCACGCGCTGCATGCCGGCCGCCGCTGACTTGTTTTTTTCCGTGCACCCAGACGCAATCGACCTTGCCGCCATTGGCAAAGATCCAGGCGTCGAGGATCGCATCGCCACTTTTTCCGGCCAGCGAAGGATGGTTTTCGTCGAGTGAGACGAAATCGGCTGCGGCACCGGCGGCGATCCGCGACGGGCCGGCGCCGAGTGCAGTGCTGCCGCCATCGCGGGCCGCGTCGAACAGAGCCCGCCCGGTCGAGCCGCCGGCCACCGCCAGCACATTGCGGGCGCGGTGTGCGAGGCGCTGCGAATATTCGAGCTGGCGCAATTCATCCGGCAGGCCGATCAGCACGTTGGAATCCGAGCCGACGCCGAAGCGGCCGCCATGTTCGATGAACAGAGGTGCTGAAAAGGTGCCGTCGCCGAGATTGGCCTCGGTGATCGGGCAAAGCCCGGCAATGGCGCCGCTTCTGGCCATGCCGGTTGTCTCATCCTCGGTCATGTGGGTGGCGTGGATCAGGCACCAACGCTTGTCGATCCCGGCATTGGCGAGCAGCCATTCGACCGGTCGCGCACCCGACCACGCCAGGCAATCCTCGACCTCCTTCACCTGCTCGGCGACGTGGATGTGGATCGGTCCGTCCGGCGCAATGGCGGCAACAGCGCTGAGTTCCTCCGGCGTCGCGGCGCGCAGGCTGTGCGGGGCGACGCCAACGACAGCCTGATTCAACGCACGAACCGATTCGCGGCTTTTCTCAAGCAAGCGTTCGAACCGATTCACATTGTTGATGAATCGCCGCTGGCCTTCGTTGGGCGCAGCGCCGCTGAAGGACGAATGGGCATAAAACACCGGCAGCAGCGTCAGGCCGATTCCGGTTTCGCCGGCGGCCGCGGCAATACGTTCGGCCATCTCGGCAAGGTTGGCATATGGTTTTCCGTCGCGATCGTGGTGGAGATAATGAAATTCGCCGACGCGCGAGAATCCGGCCTCCAGCATTTCGACATAAAGCTGGGCGGCGACCGCCTCGACCTGGTCCGGCGTCATCGACAGCGCGAAGCGGTACATCACCTTGCGCCAGCTCCAGAAGCTGTCGGCGGAGGGACCGCGCAGTTCGGCAAGCCCGGCCATGCCGCGCTGGAAGGCGTGGCTGTGCAGGTTCGGCATGCCGGGCACCAGAATGGCGTGGCGTTCGTCACCGCTCCGCGGTGAAGAACCTGGCTCCACCTTCGCGATCTGACCGCCGCTCAGCGAGATCCGCACCTTGTCATGCCAGCCATCGGCCAGCAGCACCTGTTCCGCAAAGATCGCCGTCACGTTTTTCTCCGCATTCCATCAACAATGCACTTGCAGCGCGTTTCAATATGTATATACATAATCGCCATCCAAGCAACGGAAAAAGATGATGGCGGCACAAGACAAAAGCCGGGCAGGGGGCCTTCAGCTTTGGCGTAATGCGCGCCTGGCGACCATGGCCGAAGGCGTTGCCGGACTGGGCATTGTCGACAAGGGCGCGATCATCGCCCGTGACGGCGTCATCGTCTATGCCGGTCCGGAAGCCGAGATGCCGTCAGCGTTGGCTCAGGGCGGCGAGACTACCGATTGCGAAGGCCGCTGGATTACGCCCGGCCTGATCGACTGCCACACCCATCTCATCCATGCCGGCAACCGTGCCAACGAGTTCGAGATGCGGCTGGCCGGCGCCAGCTATGAGGAAGTCGCCCGTGCCGGCGGCGGCATCGTCTCCTCGGTCAAATCCCTGCGTGCCGCGAGCGAAGACGAACTGGTTGCGCAGACGCTGCCACGCCTCGATGCGCTGATGGCCGAGGGCGTCACCACGGTAGAGGTAAAGTCGGGTTACGGGCTCGATCTCGAAAATGAACAGAAGTCGCTTCGCGCCGCGCGGCAGCTGGACAAGCAACGCCCGGTCACGGTCCGCACCACCTTCCTCGGCGCGCATGCGCTGCCGCCGGAAGCAAAAGGCGACAAGGACGCTTTTGTCGATCTCGTCGCCAACACGATCCTGCCCGCAATCGCCGCCGGGGGCCTGGCTGACGCCGTAGACGGCTTTTGCGAAGGCATTGCCTTCTCGCCGGAGCAAATCGCCCGCGTGTTCGACAAGGCCAAGGCGCTTGGCCTGCCGGTAAAGCTCCATGCCGACCAGCTGTCGAACCTGCATGGCGCCGAACTCGCCGCCCGCTATGGCGCGCTGTCGGCCGACCATCTCGAATACACCGACGAGGCCGGCGCCGCAGCGATGGCCAAGGCCGGCACCGTGGCGACCATCCTGCCCGGCGCCTACTATTTCATCCGCGAAACCAGGAAGCCGCCGGTCGGCCTGTTCCGCCGGCACGGCGTCAAGATGGCGGTCGCCACCGACAACAATCCCGGGACGTCGCCGCTGACCTCGCTGCTTCTGACCATGAACATGGCCGCGACGCTTTTCGGCCTGACCGTCGAGGAATGCCTGGCCGGCACCACTCGCGAGGCTGCCCGCGCGCTGGGATTGCTCGGCCAGACCGGCACGCTGGAGGCAGGAAAATCCGCCGACCTGGCGATCTGGGACATCGAGCGTCCGGCCGAACTCGTCTACCGCATGGGCTTCAACCCGCTCCATGCCCGCATCTGGAGAGGACAATGACCGAACTTAACCTGAAGCCCGGCAATGCGACGCTGGCCGACTGGCGCGCTATCTATCGCGGCGCCGTGCCGAAGCTCGACGCCTCCTGCCGGCCAAAAATCAAGGCCAGCGGCGAGGCAGTCGCCCGCATCGTCGCCAAGGGCGAGCCGGTCTATGGTATCAATACCGGCTTCGGCAAACTGGCCAGCGTCCGCATTCCGGCCGAGGATCTAGAGGCCTTGCAGCGCAACATCGTTTTGTCGCATGCCGCCGGCGTCGGCGAGCCGATGCCGGTCGCTGTGGTTCGGTTGATGATGGCGCTGAAGCTCGCCAGCCTGGCGCAGGGCGCGTCGGGCGTGCGGCCGCAAACGATCGAGTTGCTGGAAGCGATGCTGGCCAACGACGTCATCCCCGTCGTGCCGGCGCAAGGCTCGGTTGGCGCCTCCGGCGATCTCGCGCCGCTGTCGCACATGACGGCAGTGATGATCGGCGTTGGCGAATGCTTTACCCCGCATGGCCGCTTCCCGGCCAAGGTCGCTTTCGTCTCGCACGGCCTGGAGCCGGTGACGCTTGGCGCCAAGGAAGGCCTGGCGCTGCTCAACGGCACGCAGTTCTCCACCGCCTATGCGTTGGCCGCTCTCTTCGAGGCCGAAGTGCTTTACCAGTCGGCGCTGGTCGCCGGCGCGCTGTCGACCGACGCCGCCAAGGGTTCGGACGCGCCCTTCGATCCGCGCATCCATCTCCTCAGAAAACATCCCGGCCAGATCGAGACGGCGGAAGCGCTGCGCAACCTGATGGCCGGCAGCGCCATTCGTGAATCTCACCGCGTCGGCGACGAGCGCGTGCAGGATCCGTACTGCCTGCGCTGCCAGCCGCAGGTGATGGGTGCGGCGCTCAGCGTGCTGCGCCAGGCTGCCGATACGCTCGGCACCGAGGCCAATGGCGTCACCGACAATCCGCTGATTTTCGCCGAGGACGACACAGCGCTGTCCGGCGGCAATTTCCACGCCGAGCCGGTGGCTTTCGCTGCCGACATGATCGCGCTTGCCGTCTGCGAGATCGGCTCGCTGTCGGAGCGCCGCATCGCCATGCTGGTGGACCCGGCGCTGTCCGGCATGCCGGCCTTCCTGACGCCGAAGCCCGGCCTGAACTCCGGCTTCATGATCCCGCAGGTGACGGCGGCGGCGCTCGTCTCTGAGAACAAGCAGAAGGCCTATCCGGCAAGTGTCGATTCCATCCCGACCTCGGCCAACCAGGAAGACCATGTCTCGATGGCCGCACATGGCGCGCGCCGGCTGATCGGCATGATCGAAAACGCCACGGCCGTCATCGGCATCGAACTCCTGGCCGCCGCGCAAGGCTGCGATTTCCATGCGCCGCTGGCGTCGAGTGCAGCTCTGGAAGCGGTTCGCAAGCTGGTCCGCGCCGAGGTGCCGCATCTCGACAATGACCGGCATTTCCACCCTGACATGGAAAAAGCCATCGCCATGGTCCGCAGCGGCGCTGCCATCAAGGCTGCGAGCGCGGTGACATTGCCTTCGATCTCGGGAGTCTGACATGACCGACTGGCTGACAGTGACGGAAGGCACGGCACCCCTGTTGGTGTCCATCCCGCACACGGGTATCGATCTCGCCGGCATCGACAATCGGCTGGTCTCGCCCTGGCTCGGCCGCCGCGATTGCGACTGGTGGATCGACAATCTCTACGATTTTGCCGCCGGCCTTGGCGCGACTGTCGTGCACACGTCGATCTCGCGCACCGTCATCGACGTCAACCGCGATCCTTCCGGCGCCTCGCTCTATCCCGGGCAGACGACAACGACGCTATGCCCGACCGAGACCTTCGACGGCGATCCGCTGTATCTGCCCGGCGCGGAACCGACGCCGTCGGAGATAGACCAGCGCCGCATAGCGTATTTCGTGCCTTACCATGAAATGCTGGCGGCCCAGGCCGTCAGGCTGCGCGGCCTGCATGAGAAGGTCGTCATTTACGATTGCCACTCGATCCGGTCGGTGCTGCCGCGCCTGTTCTACGGCACGCTGCCGGTATTCAATCTCGGCACCAATGACGGCCAGACCGCGGATCCTACGCTGCAGGCGCTGGTTGGTCAGATCATGGCCGAGAGCGGTGAAAGCAATGTCATCAACGGTCGTTTCAAGGGCGGCTGGATCACCCGCTATTTCGGCAATCCGCAAGGCGGCTACCATGCGCTGCAGATGGAACTTGCCGATCGCGGCTATTTGCGCGAGCCCGAGGGCAAGGGCGAACCGGACAATTGGCCGGTGCCTTATGATGCCGAGTTCGCCGCGCCGATGCGCGCCACACTGACGAAAATCCTCCAATCCGCCATTGACTGGGCCGGGCGCTGAGACGCCGCCTTACTCCAAAGGGACAATGATGAACAATCCTCGCCACAACATCCGCGAAGTGCGCGCGCCCCGCGGCGACAAGCTCAACGCCAAATACTGGACGACCGAAGCGCCGCTGCGCATGCTGATGAACAACCTCGATCCCGATGTCGCCGAAAACCCCAATGAGCTCGTCGTCTATGGCGGCATCGGCCGGGCCGCGCGCACCTGGAACGATTTCGACAGCATCGTCGCCTCGTTGAAGACCCTCAATGAAGACGAGACGCTGCTGGTCCAGTCCGGCAAGCCGGTCGGCGTCTTCCGGACGCACACCGATGCGCCGCGCGTGCTGATCGCCAACTCCAACATCGTGCCGCATTGGGCGACCTGGGATAAATTCAACGAGCTCGATAAAAAAGGCCTGATGATGTACGGCCAGATGACGGCCGGCTCCTGGATCTATATCGGCACGCAAGGCATCGTGCAGGGCACCTACGAGACCTTCGTCGAGGCCGGCCGCCAGCACTACAATGGCAACCTTACGGGCAAATGGATCCTGACCGGCGGCCTCGGCGGCATGGGCGGCGCCCAGCCGCTTGCCGCCGTCATGGCCGGCGCCTGCTGCCTCGCCATCGAATGCAATCCGGACTCGATCGATTTCCGGCTGCGCACCCGCTATGTCGACGAGAAGGCCGAGACGCTCGACGAAGCGATGGAAATGATCGAGCGCTGGACCAAGGCCGGCGAGGCGAAGTCGGTCGGCCTGCTCGGCAATGCGGCCGACATCGTGCCGGAAATGTTCAAGCGGGGCATCCGCCCCGACATGGTCACCGACCAGACCTCGGCGCATGACCCGATCAACGGCTATCTGCCCAAGGGCTGGACGATGGCTGAGTGGCGCGAGAAGCGCGTCTCCGATCCCAAGGCTGTCGAGAAGGCCGCCCGCGCCTCAATGCGCGAGCATGTCGAGGCGATGGTCGCGTTCTGGAATGCCGGCGTGCCGACGCTCGACTATGGCAACAACATCCGCCAGGTCGCCAAGGACGAAGGCTTCGAGAACGCCTTTGCTTTCCCGGGTTTCGTGCCGGCCTATATAAGGCCGCTGTTCTGCCGCGGCATCGGCCCGTTCCGCTGGGCTGCTCTTTCGGGCGATCCCGAGGATATCTACAAGACGGACGCCAAGGTGCGCGAACTCACCCCCGGCAACACCCATCTGCACAACTGGCTGGACATGGCACGTGAGCGCATCGCCTTTCAGGGCCTGCCGGCGCGCATCTGCTGGGTCGGCCTCGGCGACCGCCACAGGCTGGGGCTCGCCTTCAACGAGATGGTGGCCAGGGGCGAACTCAAGGCGCCCGTCGTCATCGGCCG
This sequence comes from Mesorhizobium sp. LNJC405B00, assembly GCF_000502615.1. Lineage (NCBI taxonomy): Bacteria > Pseudomonadati > Pseudomonadota > Alphaproteobacteria > Hyphomicrobiales > Phyllobacteriaceae > Mesorhizobium > Mesorhizobium sp. LNJC405B00. The sequence goes on from NZ_AYWC01000009.1 coordinate 336,778, forward strand.
CGACCACCTCGATTCCGGCTCGGTGGCTTCGCCCAACCGCGAGACGGAAGCGATGAAGGACGGGTCCGACGCCGTCTCCGACTGGCCGCTGCTCAATGCGTTGCTCAACACCGCGTCGGGCGCAACCTGGGTGTCGCTGCATCATGGCGGTGGCGTCGGCATGGGCTTCTCGCAGCATGCCGGCATGGTCATCGTCGCCGACGGCACGCCGGACGCCGCAAGGCGCCTGCAGCGCGTGTTGTGGAACGATCCGGCGACAGGCGTCATGCGCCACGCCGATGCCGGCTACGACATCGCCATCGAGTGCGCGAAGGAGCACCAGCTCAATCTGCCCGGTATTTTAGGCTGATTGGCTTAAATGATGCGCATCCTACGGGCCGCCGACTACCGGGTCATGCCGTGGAAGAATGGCGGCGGCACGACCACCGAGATCGCCGTCTCGCCGGACGGCGCCGGCCTGGACGATTTCGACTGGCGCGTTTCGATGGCGCGAGTCGAGGATAGCGGGCCGTTCTCGGGCTTTGCCGGCGTCGACCGCACGCTGGCCGTGCTGGAAGGCGAGGGCATCGTCCTCGACATTGCTGGCCGGCGGCCGGCCGAAGTGACGGCGGCTTCCGCCCCGCTGTCCTTCCCGGCCGATGTGCCGACCTCGGCGGCGCTGATCTCCGGTCCGATCACCGACCTCAACGTCATGACCCGCCGCGGGCGGGCCATGCACACGGTCGAGCGCCTGGTGATCTCGGTTCCGACCGATATCCGGCCGACCAGCGCTATGACCCTGATCCTGCCGTTCGACGGTGAGGTCGGCGTGACCGGCGCGACATCGTCGCGCCTCGGACCTCGCGACACGCTGTTGCTCGGACCGCAGGCCGCGAAACTGCGGCTTGAACCGGTGCGGCCGACGATCGTGTTCGTCGTCCGGATAGCCAGCCTGGGCTAGCCGCACCGCCAGCACAACGATTAACGCCTGTTGCCAAACATGATCGCACGCCGGAGAAATCTGGCGTAAGCTGTTGTCTGGATCACGAAAAAGCCCGAATCCTTCCGTCGTTCCAAGGCGGACGGGAGGGCAGGGGTGCTCGTCCTTAAGTTGTCGAAAGCCCCACTTAAAATGTCGAAGGGATAACGCCTCTGGCGTGGTGCGAAGCAAAACTTTCGGCCAGTGTAATCATGCAACCAATTGCATTTGAATCGGTTTTAGGGACATTGCCGTGGCGGTGGCGCCGCATCGCGTCCCCCATGCGGAATTTTCAATGAATATCCAGACAAATCCTGCCCATATCGAAAAGTCCAGCGCCGGCTTCCCGGTCATCACCGAAGAGCCGATACGCTCCAATTTCCTGCCCGAAGAGCGGCTGCGCGCGCTGGGCGAAAGCCTTGCCAAGGGCGACATCAAGGACCTGTTCGGCCTGACGCCGTTCGATTTCCAGGCCCGCATCCGCGACAGCGCCAAGAAAATCCTCGAAGTCTACCGCTCGACCAATGCCGCCCAGGCCAAGGGCGAAACCATCACGCCTGCCGCGCAATGGCTGCTCGACAACAATTATCTCGTCGAGGAGACCATTTTTCAGGTCAAGCGCGACCTGCCGCGCCGTTTCTACCGGCAGTTGCCGACCCTGGAAGTGGCCGATCGCGCCGCGGTGCCGCGCGCGCTGGCCCTGGCCTGGAGCTATGTCGCCCATTCCGACAGTTCGGTTTCGGCGACCATGTTCAAATCCATCGTCGAGGGTTTTCAGTCGGTCGAGCCGCTCAAGATCGGCGAGCTCTGGGCGCTGCCGTCGCTGCTGCGCTTCGTTTTGATCGAGAATCTGCGCCGCATCGCCGTGCGCGTCGACCGCACCAGGCAGATGCGCCATATCGCCAACGAGGTCGCCGACCGCGTGCTGGCGACCGACGACAATGCAGACCGCCGGAAGATCCTGTCGGGCTACGGCGCGCATGCGCAGGACACCACCTTCGCCACCCAGTTGCTCTACCGCCTGCGCGACGGCTCGCAGAATGCCGGCAGGGCGCTGGAATGGCTGGAGGTCGAGCTCGAGAAAACCGGCTCCGACGCCGAGGAAATCATCATTTCCGAGCATCGCACGCTGTCCAGCGGCAATGTCACCACCGGCAACATCATCCGCGGCCTGCGCCTCATCAACGACGTCGACTGGACGGTGTGGTTCGAGGGCGTCAGCCGCATCGACACGCTGTTGCGCGAGCGCACCGATTTCGCCGCGCTCGATTTCTTTTCGCGCGACCAGTACCGCACGTCGATCGAGCAACTGGCGCGCCGTTCCGACCTGTCCGAATTCCGTGTCGCCGAAAAGGCCATCGAGCTGGCCAGCCATGTTCCCGGGGTCACCGATGCCTCCGGCGTGCCGGATGCATCAGCCGATCCGGCCATGCATACCGATGTCGGCTTCTTCCTGGTCGGCCCGCGCCGGCCGGATCTGGAAAAGGCGATCGGCTATCGGCCGCCCTTCCATGTGACCTTCAAGCGCGCCTTCACCGCCACGGGCTGGCTCGGCATCGTTGTGCCGGTCTTCCTGCTGACGGTGCTACTGCTGGTTGTCTCCGGCAATGCGCTTGCCCATCTCGGCCTGTCGGTGGAATCCATCACGCTGATGCTGGCGCTGTTTGCGGTGCCTGCCAGCGAAGGCGCGCTCGCCTTCTTCAACACCGTTGTTTCACTGTTCCTGAAGCCGACGCGGCTCGTCGGCTATGATTACAAGCACGGCATTCCGGCGGCATCACGCACCTTGGTCGTGGTGCCGTCGCTGATCGGCTCGCGCGATGATGTCGAGGAAAACATCCGCAACATCGAGGTGCATCACCTCGCCAACACGGCCGAAGAAATCCATTTCGCGCTGCTGTCCGACTGGCCGGATTCCAAGACCGAGATCGACGCCGCCGACATCGAGATCCTGCAATATGCGCGCGACGAGATCGCCAGGCTCAATGCCCGTTATCCCTCGGAAGGCGCGCCGCGTTTCTATATCCTGCATCGCCGCCGGCTCTACAACCAGGCGCAGGGCGCCTGGATGGGCTGGGAGCGCAAGCGCGGCAAGCTGCATGAGCTGAACCTTCTCTTGCGCGGCGACAGCGACACCACCTTCCTGCCGCTCGACGTGCCGCTGCCGGAAAAGGTCGTCTATGTCATGACGCTCGACGCCGACACGCGCACCACGCGCGACGCCGTGTCGTCACTGGTCGGCAAGCTCGCCCATCCGCTCAACCGCCCGCATTTCGACGCGACAAAGCGCGTCGTTACCGCCGGCTACACCATTCTGCAGCCGCGCATCACAGCCTCGCTCACCAGCGGCGACGACGCTTCTTTCTTCCAGCGCGTCTTCTCGTCCAACAGCGGTCTCGATCCTTACGTCTTTGCCGTCTCGGATCTCTACCAGGACGTCTTCAGCGACGGCTCCTTCACCGGCAAGGGCCTTTATCACGTCGACGCTTTCGAGGCGGCGCTGCAGGGCCGCATCGAGGAAAACACCGTCCTCAGCCACGATCTGCTCGAAGGTGCGCTGGCGCGCGCAGCACTTGTCACCGACGTCGAACTGGTCGAGGACTATCCTACCCGCTACTCGGTCGACGCCTCGCGCCACCACCGCTGGGCGCGCGGCGACTGGCAGCTGCTGCGCTTCATCTTCTCGCCGCGTTCCGGCGTGCCGGCGCTGTCGCGCTGGAAGATGGTCGACAATCTGCGCCGCTCGCTGACCCCGATCTTCTGGGTGATGGCGGCGATCGCCGGCTGGACGCTACTGCCCTTCACGCAGGCCGCGCAGTGGCAGGCGCTGCTGATCCTGTCGCTGTTCATGGCGCCGACCTTCGATGTCGTCAACGCCATCCTGCCCAAGAGCGGCGACCAGACGCCGCGCGGCCATTTCTCCGCACTGGCGCACGACACCGTCTTCGGCACGGCCCTTGTGGCGCTGAAAGTGCTGTTGATGGCGCACAATGCCTGGATGATGGGCGACGCCATCGTGCGCACGCTCTACCGCCTGTTCGTCAGCCGCCAGAACCTGCTGGAATGGCGCACCGCGTCGCAGGCGCACAAGGGCGGCGACAACGATATCGGCTCCTATTACAGCATGATGTATGGCGCCGTGATCATCGGCGTCGTCGGTCTCGCTATCCCCGTGCTGGCCGATTCCACCGGTGCCTTCGTCGCCTTCTTCTTCGCTCTGTTCTGGATCGGTTCGCCGGCGGTTGCCTGCTGGATCAGCCGCTCGGCCGAGACCGAGGACCGCCTGCGCATATCGCAGGCCGACATCCACGCGCTGCGCACCGTGGCGCGCCGCACCTGGCATTATTTCGAAACCTTCGTCACGGCCGAGCACCACAATCTGCCGCCCGACAATTTCCAGGAAAGCCCGGCGCCGGTTGTAGCGCCGCGGACGTCGCCGACCAATATCGGCGTCTACCTGCTGTCGGTGGTGTCGGCACGCGATTTCGGCTGGATTGCGCTCTCCGACGCCATCACCCGGATCGACGCCACCATGACGACCATCGAGAGCATGCCGCGCAACCGCGGCCACCTCTTCAACTGGTACGACACCACGACGCTCAAGCCGCTCTATCCGCTTTACATCTCGGCCGTCGACAGCGGCAATCTCGCCGGACATCTGGTCGCGGTGGCGGCGGCCTGTGCGGAGTGGGCGGAAGCCCCGTCCGTTCACCTGCAGGGCGATTTCGAAGGCGTCCTCGACACGGTGAGCATCCTCGACGAGAGCCTCGAGGAATTGCCTGACGACCGCCGGCAACTGCGGCCGTTGCGCCAGCGTCTGGCCGACCGCCTCGACGGCATGCGGCGCGCCGTCATGACCATCAAGGCGCAGCCGGAGATGGCCTCAATCCGCACGATTAACCTGGCCGTGCTTGCCGGCGAGATCCGCAAGCTCGCCACCGCCATCCACACCGAGGCCGGATCGCAGCGGAGCGACATTATCGCCGACTGGGCGGCACGGCTGGAAGCGACCTGCGAGGCGCATGTGCATGACTCGCACAGCGACGAAAACGCCGTCGAAGCCTTGCGCGCCAAGCTGCTGGCGCTGCGCGAACGCTGCCGCCGCTATGCCTTCGAGATGGATTTCTCTTTCCTGATGCGTCAGGAGCGCAAACTGCTGTCAATCGGCTACCGGGTCGAGGAGCATCAGCTCGATGAGAGCTGCTACGATCTGCTCGCCTCCGAGGCGCGGCTGACCAGCCTGTTCGCCATCGCCAAGGGTGACCTGCCCACGGAGCATTGGTTCCGGCTTGGAAGGCCGATCGTCGAGATCGGCTTCCAGGGTGCGCTGATGTCCTGGTCGGGCTCGATGTTCGAGTATCTGATGCCGCCACTGGTGATGAAGGAACCGCAGGGCTCGATCCTCAACCAGACCAGCAAGCTGATCATCAAGCGTCAGATCCAGTACGCGCGTTCGAAGAACGTGCCCTGGGGCATTTCGGAAGCGGCCTACAATGCCCGCGACCGCGAACTGACCTACCAGTATACCAATTTCGGCGTGCCCGGACTTGGGCTCAAGCGTGGCCTTGGCCAGAACACGGTGATCGCGCCTTACGCCACGATCCTCGCGGCGCAGTTCACACCGCGCGAATCCGTCCAGAATTTGGCCAGGCTGCGCTCCATCGGCGCTCTCGGCCGGCATGGCTTTTACGACGCCGTCGACTTCACGCCGCAGCGCGTGCCGGAAGGCACCGACCATGCCGTTGTCCTGAACTACATGGCGCATCACTCCGGCATGTCGATCGCCGCCGTTGCCGACGCCATCTTCGAGGGCCGGCTGCGCGACCGCTTCCACAGCGATCCGGTGATCGAGTCTGCCGAACTCCTGCTGCAGGAGAGGGCGCCGCGCGACATCCCGACCGCCACGGTCAGGACCGAAGCCGACGAGCGCTCGAAGGACGAGACCGAGGTCGAGAGCCCGGATTCGCGCATCGTCCTCGACCCGCTGAGGGCGTTGCGCGCCACCAGCGTCATGTCCAATGGCCGCTACTCCGTCATGGTCTCGGCCACCGGTTCCGGTTACAGCCGCTGGGGCGAACTCGCCGTCACCCGTTGGCAGCCCGATCCGACCGAAGACCGGCTCGGCTCCTACATCTTCCTGCGCGACGCCGGCAGCGGCGACTGGTGGTCGGCCACCGCAGAGCCGAAGCAGGCGACCGGCGAGAGAGTGCAAACGCTGTTTTCCGACGACAAGGCGAGCTTCGTCAAAACAGTGGGCTCGCTGCGTTCGGAGGTCGAATGCATCGTCATCTCGGAAGGCAATGGCGAGGGACGGCGCGTCACGCTCTACAACGACGGCGCCACTGACCGGCATATCGAGGTGACCTCCTTTGCCGAGCTGGTGCTGGGCAACGAAGCGTCCGACAATGCCCATCCTGCGTTCTCGAAAATGTTTATAGAGACCGAGATCGCTGCCAACAACGGTGCCATCTTTGCCACCAGGCGCAAGCGCGACAAGAACGAGCCTGACGTCACCATGGTGCATTTCGTCACCGATCCGTCCGGGTCGGCGCGCGATGCCGAGGCCGAAACCGACCGCCGTGCCTTCATCGGCCGTGGCCGTACCATCGCGGAAGCGGCGGCCTTCGATCCCGGCGCCAAGCTTGGCGGTCACCACGGCTTCACCCTCGATCCGGTAGCGGCCCTGCGCCGCCAGGTGCGGGTGCCGGCCAACAAGAAGATATCGCTGACCTTCTGGACCGCCGTCGGCGCCAACCGCGCCGAACTGGACGAGGCCATCGCCAGGCTCGACCATCCCGAAAGTTTTGCTCGCCAGGCGATGCTTGCCTGGACGCGTTCGCAGGTGCAGACCCGCCATCTTGGTCTGAGCCTGACCGACGCCGCCAACGTGCAGAAGCTGGCGCGCTTCCTGATCTATCCCGATCCGTTCCTGCGCCTGCCCGGCGAATCCATCGCTTCGGGGCTGGGCAAGCAGTCCAGCCTGTGGCCGACCAGCATTTCGGGCGATTTCCCGATCTTCCTGGTCCGCATCGGCGACGTGGCCGACCTCGAAATTGTCGCCCAGGCGCTGCGCTTCCAGGAGTATATGCGCGCCCGCGGCATGATGATCGACTTCGTGGTCGTCAACGAGCAGGCATCGTCCTATGTCCAGGACCTGCAGCGCGCGGTCGAAACGCTGTGCGAAAACAGCCGCCTGCGCGGCAAGGAACTCGGGCCGCGCCAGCACATCTTCGCCGTGCGCCGCGACCTGATGGACGAGGCGACGTACAAGACGCTGCTGGCGGTTGCCCGCGTGGTTCTGCACACACGCAACGGCACCATCTTCGACCAGATCGAACGCGCCGAGGCGGCAGCCTTGCAAGCACGCGATGCCCTGCAGCCGGCGGCCCCCGCGTCACTGCGCGAGCCGTCTCTGCCGGTGCCGGCGGCGCCTGCATACCATGCCGCGTCCGACAGCAGCGCCGACGGCAGCGGCCTCAGCCAGTGGAACGGCTTCGGCGGTTTCGAAGGCGATGGCCGTCACTATGTCACGCGTCTCACCGGCCGGCGCACGACTCCGCAGCCCTGGATCAACGTCGTCTCGAACGCCTCGTTCGGCTTCCATGTCTCGGCCGAAGGCGCTGCCTTCACCTGGAGCCGCAACAGCCGCGATTACCAACTGACGCCATGGTCGAACGATCCGGTCACCAACCGGCCGGGCGAGGGCATCTACATCTACGATCAGGCCAGCGGCAAGGCATTCTCGCCGCTGGCTGCCGTGGTCCGCGATCCCTCGATGACCTATGAGACATGGCACGGCCAGGGCTTCTCGACCTTCCGGTCCAAACGCGGCCCGCTGTCGATGGATCTGACGCACGTCGTCGATCCCGTCGATCCAGTGAAGATCACGCGGCTGCGCATCCAGAACTCGGGCTCGGCGCCGGCGCGGCTGCGCGTCTATGCCTATGCCGAATGGGTTCTCGGCAGCCATCGCTCGAGCACGGCTGCGACCATCATCCCGTCCAGGGATCCAGCGACCGGCGCGCTTCTGGCGCAAAACCCCTACGGTCTCGATTTCGGCGACCGGGTGGCCTTCCTGGCCGCCACCGGTCCGGTGCATTCGGTGACAGCCGATCGCGGCGAGTTCATCGGCAGGCATGGCACCAGCGCCTTCCCGCACGCCGTCGTCAGCGGAGCCGGCCTGTCGGGCCGCGTCGAGGCCGGCGACGATCCGTGCGCAGCTGTCGCCAGCGATGTCGACATCCCCGCCGGCGGCGACGTCACGCTGGTCTGGCTGCTTGGCGACGCCGCCACATCAGCCGAGGCGAGCGCTTTGGTGCAGACCCATTCGGGCAAGGATTTCGACCAGCGGCTGGCCGACAATGAACGCGTCTGGCGCGGCTTCCTCGACACCATCCAGGTCGAGACGCCCGACAAGGCGCTCGACGCCATGGTCAATCACTGGCTGCCCTATCAGAGCCTGGCCTGCCGCATCCGCGCCCGCTCGGCCTTTTATCAGGCAAGCGGCGCCTTCGGCTTCCGCGACCAGCTGCAGGACACGCTGGCCCTGCTTGCGCATGATCCGAAACTGGCGCGCGACCAGATCCTCAATGCGGCGCGCCGGCAGTTCCCCGAAGGCGATGTCCAGCATTGGTGGTTGCCGCGCACCGACGCCGGCGTGCGCACCATGATCTCCGACGATGTGGTCTGGCTGGCGCATGCCACCAATCGCTACATCGAGGTGACCGGCGATACAGGGATCCTGAAGGAGCAGCTGCCTTTCATCGACGGGCAGGTGCTGGGCGAGGGCGAGCACGACGCCTTCTTCACGCCGGAAATCTCCAAGACGAACGCTTCGCTCTACGACCATTGCGCGCGCGCGCTCGACCTTGCGGTCAAGCGCAGCAGCCCGGCCGGGCTGCCGCTGATCCTCGGCGGCGACTGGAACGACGGCATGAACCGCGTCGGCGAAGCCGGCAAGGGGGAGAGTGTCTGGCTCGGCTGGTTCCTTTTGAAGACGCTGGGCGACTTTACCACCGTGGCCAAGGGGCAGGGCGACACCAAGCGGGCGCAGGCCTGGACAAAACACGCCGATGTGCTGAAGCGGGCGCTGGAAAGCACCGCCTGGGACGGCCAGTGGTATCGCCGCGGCAGCTACGACGACGGCACGCCGCTTGGCTCGCATAATTCGGACGAGTGCAAGATCGACTCCATCGCGCAGTCGTGGAGCGTGCTCTCCGGCGAGGGCGACCCCGCGCGCTCGACCACGGCGATGCAGCAGGCGACGAACCTGCTGGTCGACGACAAGCTCAAGATCGTCAAACTGTTTACCCCGGCCTTCCAGAACACGAGAAAGGACCCTGGTTACATCAAGAGTTATCCGCCGGGCGTGCGCGAGAACGGCGGCCAGTACACCCATGCGGCGACCTGGTTTGTCATCGCGCTCGCTGAAATGGGCCGCACCGACGATGCCTATCGCTGCTTCTCGATGCTGAACCCGGTCAACCATGCGCTCGACGATGCATCGGCCGAGCATTACCGCGTCGAGCCGTACGTCGTCGCCGCCGACATCTATTCCGGTGAGGGCAAGGGCGGTCGCGGCGGCTGGACCTGGTATACGGGCTCAGCGGGATGGCTCTACCGTGCTGCGGTCGAAGGAATTCTGGGCATTGAGCGGCGGGGCAAGCAGATCACGTTCCGGCCGAAACTGCCCAGCCATTGGGACGGCTATTCTGCCACGCTGAAGATGCTGGGGTCGGAGATCAAGGTTCGCGTCATCCGCGACAAAAAGGCCAAATTCATCTCGCTCGAAGTCAATGGAACCAAGACAAAGTCTTCCGGTTTTCAGCCGAAAGCCGGCGACAAGACCGAGGTGGTCGTCAAGATACCCGCGTAAAATCAAAGGCTTCAGGTTATTGACGCGCGCCTTTCGAGGCGCGCGTTTTCTACTTCGGCATGCTCCTGGCGCAGAACGGCGTGCCTTCCCGATAACGGCGGTCCAAGCGTGCAGTGACTAAAAATGTGGCAGCGCCAGCTGCTGCCATGATTTTGCCGCAAGACTGACATTTCACCTTTTATCTCAAACCGTTAGGTGATCACGGCAGATTTCGCAACGTCGTCATCTTTTGTTCGCAGAATGGGAACGGAAGAGGTAGACGGGCATTGTTTTGCGACCCGTTAACCGGTACGTGTCAAGAAATGGTGCGGTGCACAATAATGTTTTGGGCGGAGTAGCTGAAGTGTCACTTCTGCAAATCTACTGGAGAGCGCTGGGTTATCTCGCAGCCGACAGGAAGCGCGTTGCGTTTATCTGCGGTGCGAATGTCGCGCTCGCCATTATCGCCATCCTCGAGCCGATCATGTTCGGCCGGGTGATCGACGCCATCTCCGATAAGGGTTCGGTGTTTTCGACGCTCGCGCTGTGGGCCGGTCTCGGCGCCTTTAACATCGTCGCCTTCGTGCTGGTGGCGCGCGGCGCCGACCGTTTTGCCCACAAGCGTCGCAGCGAGGTGCTGTGCCAGTCGTTCGAGCGCGTGATCACCATGCCGCTCGCCTGGCACCACCAGCGCGGCACCTCCAACGCGCTGCACACGCTGCTGCGCGCCGTCGAGACGCTGTTCAGCCTGTGGCTTGAATTCATGCGCCAGCATCTGTCGACGGCGGTTGCGCTGGCTCTGCTGATCCCGACCGCGATAAGCATGGATCTGCGCATGTCGCTGGTACTGATGGCGCTGGGCGTTCTCTATGTCGGCATCGGCCGGCTTGTGATGAAGCGCACCAAGGCAGGCCAGGCCGCCGTGGAGCGCCACTACCATCAGGTGTTCGCGCATGTGACCGACTCGGTCAGCAATGTGGCCGTGCTGCAGAGCTACAACCGTCTCGGCCACGAGGCCGATACGCTGCGCCGCTATGTCAAGAACCTGCTCGACGCGCAGAACCCGGTGCTCGACTGGTGGGCGATGGCCAATGCGTTGCACCGCCTGTCGTCGACCATTTCGATGATGGTTGTGCTTTTGATCGGCGCCTATCTGGTCACCCATGGCCAGCTCAAGATCGGCGACGTCATCGCCTTCACCGGCTTTGCCACGCTGCTGATTGCCCGCCTCGACCAGATGTCGGCTTTCGCCAACCAGATTTCGGAAGCCCGCGCCAAGCTCGAGGACTTCTATCACCTCGAGGATTCGGCCGCCGACTCCGCCGAGCCGGACGGCTTGCGCGACCTCACCAACGTCACCGGCCACGTCCGCTTCGAGAATGTCGGCTTCGAGTTTGCCAATTCGAGGCAGGGCGTCGACGACGTCTCCTTCGAAGTCCAGGCCGGGCAGACGGTTGCCATCGTCGGCCCGACCGGCGCCGGCAAGACGACGCTGATCAACCTCTTGCAGCGCGTCTTCTCGCCGTCTCATGGCCGTATCCTGATCGACGGCATCGACACCCGCACGGTGACCCGCAAGTCGCTGCGTCATTCGATCGCCACCGTCTTCCAGGATGCCGGCCTGCTCAACCGCTCGATCGAGGACAACATCCGCGTCGGTCGTGCCGAGGCGACTTATGACGAGGTTCACGCCGCCGCCAATGCGGCTGCCGCGCAGGATTTCATCCTTGCCAAGAGCGCCGGCTATGACACCGTCGTTGGCGAGCGCGGCGGCCAGCTTTCAGGCGGCGAGCGTCAGCGCATCGCCATTGCCCGCGCCGTGCTCAAGGACGCACCGATCCTGGTGCTCGACGAGGCAACGAGCGCGCTCGATGTCGAGACCGAGGACCGCGTCAAGGAAGCCATCGACGAACTGAGGCGCAACCGCACCACCTTCATCATCGCCCACCGCCTGACCACCGTCCGCGACGCCGACCTGGTCGTGTTCATGGACAAGGGCAAGGTGGTCGAGATGGGCGGCTTCGCCGAACTGTCGCTGCGCAATGGCCGTTTCGCCAGCCTGCTGCGCGCCGGCGGCCTGCTCAACGACGAGGAAGTCCGCCGCCTCAGCCGCACCGTGAATATCGAAGCGGCGTAGCTTTTTTACCTCCCCCTTGTGGGGAGGTCGGACCTGTAGGGTCCGGGTGGGGGTAGTGCCCCACCACCCCCACCCGGCTGCTTCGCAGCGACCCTCCCGACGAGGGGGAGGGTAAATAAGACTGCGACCTCCCTCGATTGCCCCGAACGCGCCGCCGGTCTATCTAGACCTTATGAGCGATACCTCCTCACGCCTCGCCGGCTGGACCGACCTCGCCAACCCCACGCGCTTTGTCGGGCTGGCCGATAGGCTGGTGCCGTGGCTGGCGTCGATCGCCGCGATCCTGCTCGCCATCGGTCTCTATATGAGCTTTGCCGCGCCTGAGGATTTCCAGCAGGGCATCACGGTCCGCATCATGTATATCCACGTGCCTTTCGCCTGGCTCGCCATGATGTGCTACACGGTGATGGCCGTCGCCGCGCTCGGCACGCTGGTCTGGCGCCATCCCTTGGCCGATGTCGCGCTGAAGTCGGCAGCCCCGATCGGCGCCACCTTCACCGCGCTTGCGCTGGTCACCGGCTCGATCTGGGGCAAGCCGATGTGGGGCACCTGGTGGGTCTGGGACGCCCGCCTGACCTCGGTCTTCATCCTGTTCCTGATGTATCTCGGCATCATCGCGCTGACGCGTGCGCTGGATGACGCCAGCCGCGCCGCCTGGGCCGCCGCCATCATCACGCTCGTCGGCTTCATCAACATCCCGATCATCAAATTCTCGGTCGACTGGTGGAACACGCTGCACCAGCCGGCCTCGGTGTTCCGGCTCGGCGGGCCGACGATCGATCCCAGCCTGCTATGGCCGCTGCTGGTGATGGCGCTCGGCTTCACCGTGCTGTTCTTCGCGCTGCATTTGACGGCGATGCGCACCGAGATCCGCCGCCGGCGGGTCATTGCCATGCGGCGCATCGCGGCGCGGCAGGCAGAGCAACGCGACTAGGCGGTTCTCTTTTCCGGCACTCGAATGACAACCGAAACAGCAGCCTTTGCCTGTCTCCGTCTAAATTAGAGTATGCTGCTATGTTGCTGCATAGCAACGAGGATTCCTGAAAGAGTGCCCTGACTGCGTCTGCTTATTGACAGCTCCAACCGCAGGCGAGCAAGTAGCTGGAAGGCTACGAGGGAATCGACGATGAAACTGCTTCTACTAGCTGGTGTGTCGACAACGGCATTGGTGCTTGGCTGGAGTTCGGCCTACGCCGCCGACGCGATCGTCGACGTTCCGAGGGCAGAGGATCTCTGGTACGTCACGCTCTTCGGCGGCGCCAGTTTCCCGAACCATGTGAAAACGGACTACAATGGTACTGGGTATTCAGTCGATCTTGATACCGGGTTCGTAATCGGCGGCGCTGTCGGTCGGCGCATCAACGATGTGTTTCGTGTCGAAGGCGAACTGTCCTACGCGCGCTACAAGGCAAGCGAATACAGCTACACGGGCGTCGGCAACTATCCGGCTTCCGGCAATCTGTCGGCCACCTATCTTCTCGCCAACGTCTGGGCCGATGTTGCGCATTTTGGTGATGCCAAACTCTATGTCGGCGGCGGTCTCGGCGCGGCGTATGTTACCGCCGATACTCACTTTGATGGCCACGCCTATGGATACGGGCCTGGCGGCTGGGGTTTCGCCGGCCAGGTGGGCACCGGTGTTACCTACGCGGTAACGCAGAATGTCGACCTCGATTTCGGTTACCGCTTCAAGGCCGTGACAAGCGTGGATCTAGACGACAATGATGGCGGCGGCACATACGAGAACGCCAAATTGTACTCCCACAATCTCCAGCTTGGCGTTACCCTGAAGTTCTGATTGGTTCGTCGCAGGCCGCGACCGGGATTTGACGGATGCCGCTCTTGCCACGCCGGCAACCCCTGGGCCTGCCGGCAATGATCCCAGCCTCGCTGCCGACCGCCGGTGAGCCGGCGGAAAAGACATTGCAGCGCGGCATCGACCTGCAACGGCGCAAGCGTTTTCGCGAGGCCGAGTTCTGCTACCAGACGGTGCTTCGCACGCAGCCCAAAAATGCCATGGCGCTGAACCTGATGGGCACGCTCGCCATCGAGGCCGAGCATCATGACGCCGCCATTGCCTATATGGAAAGGGCGGTCAAGCTCGAACCGGACAACGCCATCTTCCGCAACAATCTCGGCAATGCCTACAATGTCACCGGCAACGTCGACAAGGCGCGCAGACATCTGAGAAAGGCGATCGAGCTCGACGGAGGGCTCATCGAAGCGCTGTGCAATCTCGGCCGCTCCTACCGCAGCCAGCTCGAGGGCGACATTGCCGAAGGGTTCTATCGCCAGGCGCTGGCTATCGACGGCCAGTCGGTGATGGCACTTGCCGGTATGGGCGATTTGCTCACCGACATTGGCCGGCCGGCCGAGGCGGTCGAATGCTTCAGCAAGGCCCTTGCCATCGACCCGGGCAATGTCGAGGCGCTGGCTGGAATGGCGCTTGCGCGCCGGGCGGTCAAGGACGATCCGACGTTGCCTTTGGTGCTGAAACGCCTGGAATTGCCGACAACCACCGATCGCGAGCGGGTAGTGCTGCACCACGCCGCCGGCAAGATGCTCAATGATCAGCGCGAGTATGGCCCGGCCATCCGCCATTTCGCGAGGGCCAAGGCGATTTCCGGCAATGATTTCGACATCGACCGGCACACCCAGCTTTACGACAGCTTCATCGACACCTTCGACGCTGGCTTCTTCAAGATGCGAGCCAGTTTGGGAAATCCATCCAGGCGCCCGGTCTTCATCGTCGGCATGCCCCGGTCGGGAACGACGCTGACCGAGCAGATATGCGCTAGCCATCGCGATATCCATGGCGCCGGCGAGTTGTCGACCATTCGTTCACTTGCCGGCGAACTTGGGTTCGACAAGCTCGACCCAGCCATTTTCACCAAGGCCATGGCGGCGCTCACTGCGGCCAAGGCCAAGGAGCTTGGATCGAAATATCTCGACGATCTCAAAAAGCGCAACAACACGGTGCGGCTTGTCGTCGACAAGATGCCGCATAATTTCGAGCTGCTGGCCTTCATCAGCCTGATCTTGCCGAATGCCCGCATCATCCATTGCCGGCGTGACCCGATGGACAATTGCGCGTCCTGTTTCATGCATAATTTTTCCGAGGCGCACGGCTATAATGCCGATCTGACCAAGCTTGGGCAGTATTACCGGCAGTATGACCGCCTGATGCGCCATTGGACCAAGGTCATCCCGCTGAATATCCACGACATGCCCTACGAGGAAACGGTCGCCGATTTCGAAAATCGCGCCCGTGTATTGATCGGATTCCTCGGCGTTGAGTGGGACGATGCCTGCCTGCGTTTCAACGAGACCGAGCGCACCGTGCGGACGCCGAGCCGCTGGCAGGTGCGCCAGCCGATCTATTCATCCTCGGTCGAGCGCTGGAAGCTGTATGGCGACGCGCTGGATCCGCTGAAGGCGGCGCTGGGTCCGGTTTATCAGTCCTGATTTCAGTTGGCCCGAACAACCTCGCGCTCGACGCGCGCTGGCGTAGATTAGACCTGAGTTGCATCGTGCTTTGGGGCCAAATGAAAGCCGAATGCTTTCATGACCGCCAGTGTGGTTTCCAGCGTAGGATTACCGTTTTCGCTGAGCGAGGTATAAAGATGCTCGCGAGCCAAGCCGGTCTTTCTGGCAATGTTGCTCATCCCCTTGGCGCGGGCAACGACACCGAGGGCCGACGCGACGAATTTGGCGTCTCCGGTTTCCATTGCCTCTGCCAGAAACGCCTCGATTGCCGTATCGGAATCGAGCATTTCGGCGGGATCGAAATCATAGATTTTTTCAACCATTGTCGTCACTCCATTCTACGGCCAGGCGCTTTGCTGTCCGTATGTCGGTTTCTTGTGAACTTTTATCCCCGCCGAACAGGAGCAGGATGACCGTTTCACCGCGCTTGTGAAATAAACGCGATAGCCGGGCCCATAGTGAATGCGCAATTCACTGATGCGTTCACCCACTGGGGCCACGTCGCCGGGATTTCCTACAATCAAACGTTGCAGCCGAACGGCAATTGCCGCCTTGGCTCTTCCGTCTTTCAGCTTTTGGTGCCACCTCCGAAAGGTGGCTGTCTGCTTCAGGATTGCCATGGGGACTAGTAAGTTATAAATTACAATTCGTCAATGTCGAAATAGGGCGAGCCTCCAAAACGAAAAGCCTCACCCCATCCGCCCACGCGCTTCCACCTTCAGCGTTTCCAGCACCTTGTGACCGTCGATCAGATGCACCTGGTCGAACAGGTTGGTCACGACGCAGCAATGATCAGGCACCACGCGAACGCGTTCGCCGATGCGCAGGCTCGCGCCATTCGCAAGCGTGACCGTGCCATGTTCCTCGCTCAAGCTGGTGACGCGGGCGCCGGGCATGCCGAGCAGCTCGCCAAAATCGGCGAGCCCCAGCGTGTCGCTGGACAGCGCCTTGCTGCCGCTGTCGAGGATGGCGCGGGCCGGCGTCGGATGGCTGACCACGGTGGCGAGCACCGTCAGCGCACAATCGTCGAGCGTGCCGACGCCTTTGGCGACCTGGTAGCGGTCGAGATAGATGTAGGTGCCGGGGCGGTATTCGGTGACCACGCTGTCCTCGCCGGAGCGCCACATATCCGGCGTGCCGCCGCTGGAGATGCGTTCACAGGCGAGATCCGACGCCGCAAGGGCCTGCTTGGCGCCGGCCAGCCAGGATTCGGCCTCGGCGGCGCGGCCTGCCGCGGGGTAGGTCATCAGTCCGCCGAAGGTGAGCCCCTTGGCCTGGTCGATGATTTTCGCCAAGGCCAACGCCTCGGCGGCGCTCTGCACACCGCAGCGGCCCATGCCGGTGTCGCATTCGACCAGCACGGGCAGGGGCCGCCCGGCATCGACGAAAGTAGCGGCGAGCCCCTCCAGCGTTTCGCGGCTGTCGGCCGTCACTGACAGCGTCACACGACCATGCAGCGCCTTGAGGCGCTCCAGCTTGGCGCGGCCAAGGATGTTGTAGGGCAGGAAGATGTCGGAGAGCCCGGCATCGGCCATCACTTCCGCCTCGCCGATCTTCTGGCAGCTGATGCCGACCGCACCTGCCGCCACCTGTTTCTTCGCCCAATAGGGCAGCTTGTGCGTCTTGATGTGCGGCCTGAGTTTTAGCCCGTGGCGGTCGGCATGCGCCTGCGCCTTGATGATGTTGGCTTCGGCGCGGGCCGCATCGATCA
Organism: Mesorhizobium sp. LNJC405B00; assembly: GCF_000502615.1. Lineage (NCBI taxonomy): Bacteria > Pseudomonadati > Pseudomonadota > Alphaproteobacteria > Hyphomicrobiales > Phyllobacteriaceae > Mesorhizobium > Mesorhizobium sp. LNJC405B00. The sequence continues at coordinate 353,924 of NZ_AYWC01000009.1, forward strand.
GGATCGCCGGCGTATCGAGGTCGTCTATGCTGTGCATGGGATTGTTACCTTGGGAATTTAGCCTGGACTTATGGCCTCGATCGGGCCGGATGTCATGAGGCCAGCATGCAGTTTGCGTCGACACCGCGGCGCTGTTCGGCTATGCGCTTTAGGCAATTCCAGGGAATGCGACGCGAAGGGATCACGACCATGAAACGCTCCACCGTCAACGACATCATCCGCGATGCCGACGCCTTCATCCGCTCGTTCGGCTACATCATGCCGCCTTTCGCCTATTGGTCACCGGAGGAGATGAAGGCGCACAAGGCCGACTCCGCGGCCGTGTTCACCTCGCGGCTCGGCTGGGACATCACCGATTACGGCCAGGAGAAATTCGACGAACTCGGCCTGTTCCTGTTCACGGTGCGCAATGGCGTCTATGCCGACATGAAGAAGGGCATGGGCATGCTCTATGCCGAAAAAATCATGATCTCGCGCAAGGACCAGCTGTCGCCGATGCATCGCCACAACATCAAGGCCGAGGACATCATCAACCGTGGCGGCGGGAAGCTGGTGCTCGAACTGTTCATGCACGATCGCGACGGCGGCATCGATCCGAAGGCCGAAGTGTCGGTGCCGGTCGACGGCACCATCCACAGGCTGCCGGCAGGCGGGCTGCTGAAGCTCGACCCGGGCCAGAGCGTGACGCTGATGCCCGGCGTCTGGCACGCCTTCTGGGCCGAGGGCAAGGATGTGCTGATCGGCGAGGTCTCGACCGTCAATGACGACCTTACCGACAACGTCTTCCGCGAACCGATCGGCCGCTTCTCCAACATCCACGAGGACGTTGCGCCGGTGCACCTGCTGGTGTCCGACTATGAAAAGTGGGTGGGGTAGGCGGCCTCGCCGCTTTTACTTCGTTTGATTGAGAAGTGCGCCCAGCCTGCGCACTTCGGCGATCAGGCGAGGCATGTCCTGCCGCGCCGCAGCCATGAAATCCTGGTCTTCGGCCGTGGCGCTGGCCATTTCGATATCGTCGCCGCGATCCGCGCCTTCATCGGTTTGAATGAAATTCGATCTGCTCAGCAAATCCCGACCCTCGACCCATGATTTCCATGGGCCGGGCTGAGCTGCGGCAGCACGCGCGCCTCCATTTCCTGGAGTTCGAGCTCGGATGGAGAGGTGTTCATGGTGACCGATTACTCGACGCTGTTAACGACAAAGCGAAATGCACTCTCGAACAGCACGCCCGAGATCCTCTGGCGTATCTGTTGAAGACAAGATCGTGTCCAGCGGCACGGCACTCTCTCTGTTGATTTTGGCATAGGGGGTAAGTGTGAATTTGTCGTCCCTTCCCTGGTCGACCGACATCTGACGGGATTTCCGAAGGAGGGAGTTGTACGACTTGAAGCCGAACCGCGAAGCCGAGCTGTCAAGAAGAACCGTGTGTACGATGTCGTCGGGCACATCGCTGGCATAAGCACCAAGCGCGTTGAGTGTTGCTAGACCGATCTCTTTGTCGGAGACCGAAGGTAGCTCGCCAATCAAAATGACGGGACCTGCGAACTTCTCCCAGCCGTCGCGGGTGGTAGCCATCGGAATTGCAAACACACTTTTATCAACTATGTTCAGGAAGCAATGTCTCATGTATCGACTCCCATCTGAGGCACAGCTCACCGCTGATACTTATCCGCCTTGCGGTTGCCCAACAGCAGCTTGCGTTCGAGCTGTGCCCGCAGCTCTCCGTAATAGGCGGTGAGGAAGGCCCTGGAATCGACGGCATCGACCATCATGCCGATCTTGCGCCCGATCGTCTCGGCCACCGCTTTCAGCGCGAAATAGTCGTCGCGGCGCAGCACCTCTTCCAGCTTGTGCAGTTCGGCAATGCCATAGGCGTCAAGCTGCGCCTGGGTGAAGCGGAAGGCGCGAGCGTTCTGGCGTTGCGACAGGTCCTCGACCAGCGCCAGTTTCGGCGCCTCGACCACCCAGGTTCCGGCAAGCAGGTCGCCGATCCGCATACGGTCGCGGTTGAACAGCGGGAAGAGCGCAAACAGCAGCGTCCAGACCAGCCCGAAGATCGTCGACAGCGTGTCGGCGAGCCCCATCTGGCTGCGGCCTAGGATGATCGACAGCGGCAGGAAGATCTCGATCTCGCGCATCAGGTTGCGGGCAATGACCTGATCGATCGACAGGCCGGCGCCGCTGCGCGATGCCACCCGGATGCCGAGCATCCGTTTGCCGGGTGTGGCGGCGCGGCGGCCGGCTTCGAAGACGATGAAATAGGCGTTGCGCAGGAAGAAGATCAGGATGATCCAGACGATGAACAGCGGCTGCGCGCCTTCGCCTTTGAGGCCGGCCAGCCCGAACAGTGCAACGATCGAGATCACGATCGCCGTGACGATGATGATGACAAAGTCGAGCAGGAAGGCGGCGGCGCGGGTGCCGGCATCGGCGAGCTTGATCCGGAGATCGACGCCTTCCGGCGTGATCAGCGGCCGTATTGTCGAGACGGCAGCACGCCTAGCGGTTGCCATGCCGCACCACCCTGAACACATAGAAATAGCAAAGCCACAGCGTCAGCATGACGCCGCCAATGGCATAGCGTGTCACGTCGCTGGTGATCACCTGCCTGCCGATGCCTTCGAGCAGGCCGGCAAACAAAAGCATGATCGTCACCCCGACCATGGTGGTGGCGGCCACGCGCCCGGCATAGGCAGCAGCCGTCATCCGCGTCAGTTCGCCGGGGAAGGCGATGCGCGTGCCGATGCGCATGCCGGCGGCGCCCGCCAAGGCGATCGCGAACATCTCGGTGGTGCCATGGATGGACAGCCAGCCGCCCAGCTCCAGCCCGAGCCCCTTGGCGATGTAGATCTGGAACATCGCGCCAAGCAGGCAGCCATTCATCAGGATCAGGAGCACGCTCGGCACCGCGAAAGCAAAGCCGAGCGCGAAGGCAAGGATCGCCACCTGGACATTGTGCGTGAACAGATAGGCGGCGAAGCCCGACAGGAAATTGCTGTCGGCGCCGTCATAAAGCACCTGTCGCAGGACTTCGACTGAGGCATCCGGGTTGCGCCCGCCGGCCAGGCTCGGCGGAATGATGGCGTCGAACCAGCCCTTGTCTTTGGCCACCAGCCAGTAGCCGGCGCCGGCGCCGACAAAGGTCAGGACGACCGACAGCAAGGTCTCGCGCCACAAATCGCGAATGGCATGCGGCCAGTCATGCAGAAAGAAATCGCCGATGCGCTGCCGCAAGCCGCGACGCGCGCCATAGAGGTAGAAGTAGCCGCGCAGGCACAGCGCTTCGAGATAGCTGACCAGCGCATTGTCGAGCGACGTCGCCCGCGCCACCGAAAGCGAGGACAGCGCCGAGCGGTAGAGCAGCGGCAGCGACAAAAGCTCGTCTTCCGACAGCGTGCGCGGCGCACGTTTCTCCACCCGGGCAAGCAGCGCCTCGAACGCCTTCCAGTCGGCCTCGCGCTCCGAACGGAAGCTCGCCAGCGACTGCCGCACCGCATCCTTGCCGACCAGCGCGTTCACAACAGATCCTCTCGCTTGAGTTCGAGATAGCGCTCGACCAGTGCCGGCCCGAGCCTCTGATGGTCGGCTTCGATGACATGCGCGCCGAGCAGCCTGAGCCTGCCGATGACTACCTGCCTTTCGCGCAGCAGCCCGCCGGCGACAACCGAGCGCGCCACATCCTCCGGTGCGTCCGGCGGCATGTCGGCCAGTGTCTCCAGTTCGACATCCTTCATCATCATGAACAGCACCAGATGCCGTTCGGTGAGCCGGCCGACGGTGCGCAGCATCAGTTCGGCGCTGATCGGATCGACGAAGTCGGTGAAGATGATCACCAGCGAACGCCGGTCGAGCTTTGCTGCAAGGGTCGTCAGCGCCAGGGTGAAATTGGTCTCTTCGGTGGAATAGTCGATCTCCGCCGCCCGCTTCTGGATCATGGCGAAGCTGGCGGAGCCGCGCACGGCGCCGCTGGAGACGCGCGGCCGCGCATCGAAGCCGAACAGGGAGACCATGTCGCCGCCCTTCAGCGCAATGAACGCCGACAGCAAGGCTGCGGTGACGGCGCGGTCGACCTTCGGCACGCCGTCGACGGGCTCGCACATCAGCCGGCCGCTATCGATGGCCAGCACGATGTTGTTGTTCTCCTCGATACGGAATTCGCGCGCCAGAAGCCTGCCGTGGCGGGCGCTGCGCTTCCAGTCGATCATGCGCCGGCCCATGCCGGGCTGGTAATCCTTGAGCGCCTCGAATTCGCGGCCCTGGCCGGCTCGGCGCTGCGCATGGCCGTCGGGCAGCGCCTGTCGCTGCAAAAGCGTGATCGCCTCGTCGCGGGCGCTGCTGACGTCGGGCAGCACCGCCACCTTGCTGTCCATCGGCAGCACGACCTGGTTCCAGACCAGCCCGAACGGCCCGCGCCAGCGCACCCACAGGCGGTCGAACCTGGCCATGCCGCGCCGCAGCGCCTGGAATTTGAGGTCGAGCGATGCGCTGCCGGCCTCAGCAGTCAATGCCCCGCCGGTGCCGCCCAGCGGCTCTAGCCGCGCATCATGGCCGAGACGCGCCTGCACCGCGCGCGGACGCCCGCCAAGCCTGGCCGTGACGTGGACGGTGAACTGGCTGCCGACGCTGACCTGCGGCGGTGCATGGATGCTGGCGTTCAGAGAAGCCCGACCGCGCCCGGCGGCCGCGTCCACGGCCAGGAAAGCAAGCAGCACGCAAATCCACAAAAGACCGAGATACCACAGAGACGGCAGCGCGAGCGCGATCAGGAAGGCCGGTATTGCACCGGCCGCACCTGCCCAGACTGCCCGGCCGCTCGGATAGATCAACGTGGCGCTTCCGTCTGGTCGACGAGGTCGGTGACGATCTGCTCGACCAGGCGGCCGTCGATCTGCGCCGCAGGCGACAGGATCACCCGGTGGCGCAGCGCCGGCACCGCAAGCGCCTTGACGTCGTCGGGGATGACATAGGCGCGTCCGTCGAGCGCCGCCCGGGCGCGCGCGGCTCTCGCCAGCATGGCGCCCGCGCGCGGGCTGGCGCCGACTTCGAGATCGGGGCTTTCGCGCGTAGCCCGCACCAGCCTTGCAATATAGTCGACGACATCGTCGACCAGCGTGACCTCGCCGACGGTCGCCAGCGCCTTTTCCAGCGTCTTGCGGTCGGCCTGGGCGGTGATGCCGTACTGCTTGATGTCGTGCGAGGCGGTGCCGCCGCCGTGGTGGATGATGATCGTCTTTTCCTCTTCGGGGCCGGGGTAGCTCACCCGGTGCTTGAACAGGAAACGGTCGAGCTGCGCCTCGGGCAGGGGATAGACGCCCTGATGTTCGATCGGGTTCTGCGTCGCCACCACCATGAAGTTCGGGCCGAGCGCATGGGTGGTGCCGTCGAAGGTGACGGCATGCTCCTGCATCGCCTCCAGAAGGGCGGCCTGGGTCTTGGGCGGCGTGCGGTTGATTTCGTCGGCGAGGAGCAGGTCGCAGAAGATCGGACCACGCGTCAGCGTGAATTGCCCGGACTGGAAATTGTAGATGTTGGAGCCGACGATATCGCCGGGCATCAGGTCGGGCGTGAACTGGATGCGGCCATAGGCGACGCCCAGCGCCTGGGCGAAGCAGCGCGCCGTCATGGTCTTGGCCGTGCCCGGTGGTCCCTCAAGCAATATATGCCCGCCGGCGAACAATGCCGTCAGCATCAGATCGACCGTATCGTGTTGCCCGGTGATGGCCTTGGCCACCTCTTCCCTGATCTGTGTCGCCAGGGCCTTCACATCATCGACGTTCACCGAGCCTCCTTGCCGTCCAGTCGTGCAGCTTTTCGGCTGCATCATGCATCTGTGTCAGGGTTTTTGCCGCGTTCGCCGCTTGCAGGCGGGTCGTGAAACCGCCGGTTTCGCCCTTATCGCGGGAATCGAGCCAGCGGTCGAGCGCTTCGCCCTGCAAACCATGCGGCGCGCCGAGCAGTGCGCCGGAGCGCACCCGCGCCAGGGCTCCATAGCGGTCGCCTAGTTCTTCCAGCCGGCCGGCGCGGCGCAACAGCATCGCCGTGGTGTCGACCAGCGCGCGTTTGCCGAAGGCGATGGCGCGCTGATCGGCCCGTGGCGGCCCGAACCGGCCAAGGCCATGCAGGAAGGCAAGTGCCGCCGCCGCCAGGATGGTCAGCGTCAGCGCCAGGAAAGGCGGTTCGACCAGAAGCTTGGCGAGATCGTATTTTCGCCCGACGCCATGCAGCGTCAGGTCGAACATGACGGCACCCTCTTCGGGCTGGAGGAGCTCGATCAGCTTGAGCGCCGCCGCCGCCTTGTCGGGATCTTTCAAGCCAGCGTTGTTGATGAGATCGGGGTCCGTCAGAATGTAGAACCGCTCGTCTTCGACCTCGGTCAGCACGGCCTTGCCGTTGCCGGCGGCAATCAGCGGGTGTTCGTCGGCCACCCATTGCAGCTGGCCGGGAACGCTGACCATTTGCCCTGCGACGTCGAGTTGCTTGGCCATGGTCTCACCTTCGCCGAGCGTCGCCTTGGCGATGCGGCCGAGCCAGTCGTTGACCACCACATCCGGCAGCCGCTGGATCTTCATCTCCCAGCCCTCATGCTGGAACAGCGGCAAGGTCGCCCATTTGGGCAGAACGAACAGCGTATCCAGGCCCTTGCGAAGCTTGATGATGTTGGCAAGCGCATCCGGGTCGCTGTCGGGTGAAATGGTGACGATCAGCAGCATTTCGGTCTCGAGATCGCTGTCGGACCGCGCCATGTCGGGCGCTTCGCCGGTCAGCTTCAGCCATTGCGCCAGACCGGCATAGCCGATGCCGCTCTTCGACAGCGGCGTTGCGCCACCGACGCTCGGCTGGCGAAAGTCGGGCGCATAGGTGGACAACAGGAAGAAGCCCGCCGCCGCGAGCAGGCTGGCGAAAATGCCCCAGAACAGCGTCCTGCGGCTGAACGGTTCCTGCTGGGCGATGTCGGCTGTCGTGTCACTCACATCCAGGCATCCCTGAAGACGAATCGCTCATAGGCGCTGCGCGCCTCCTGCCAGCCCTCTGGCCCGACCGGCCGGCGCGCGAACAGAGCGGCCTCGACGATGCGCGCGATCTGGGTAAAGGCGCCACGCGCCCGCGTTGGCAGCGACGCCGCTCCCGCGATATCGCGCGCGGTCAGCGACGGGCGCAGGAAGTCGGGCAGGCGGCCGGCAATGTCGGCAACGCTGCGGCGCAGCAGGAGATGCACCGCCTCGTCATACTCGCCCCGGGCGGCCAGCGCATCGGCTTCCGACAGCAGGACCTGCGCGGCGCCCACGTCGGGGTGCCATGTCGCTTCCGCCTCGGTCACGCTCTTTTTGCGCCACCAGGGCAGGCGCCAGGCGACGCCTTTCACCTCAAGCAAAATCAGCAGCAGAATGATTGCGGCACCTGTGATCACGGCCCCCCAGAACAGATAGATCATGTAAGGGCCGAGCGATTTCAGGAACTCGCCCAGCGGTCTTAGCCACTCGGGGGTCTCGGGTGGTCTGTAGGCCGGCAGGTCGAACTGGATCGAACCGTCCGACAGCAACTGCTTGTGCAGTTTGGCCAGCCATTCGGCTTGCGCAGCGTCCGGCTGTGCAGCAGTCACCTTCTCGCCCCCCTGCAACCTGCGGTTCGCGAGCCGACACTGGCAATGCAGCGTAACTTTTGCAAGTGGGCTAGACGCCAGTCGTTAATCTTGGCAAATTTACTACTGCGGCTGCCGGACAATATTCGGCGGTGGAACAGGGGGCGCATCATGACTTCGGCAACATTTGCACGGCCTGAGAAATTTCAGATCGGCAGGGTCTTCAACAACAGCTTCTCCGTCATCGGCCGCAACGTCGTACTTTTCGTGGGGCTTTCGGTGCTGTTTGCGGGGGTGCCGGCAGTTATTCTTCGGCTATGGACCGAATCGCGCATGCAGGCGCTCCTGACGGCCAATCCCGGCGCTGCGGCCGACCCCGCCCTGGTGTTTAGCAACATTTGGGTGACGCTCCCGGCCAGTTTCATTGCCTCCCTTTTCGTATTGGTGCTGCAGTCGGCGCTCGTGCGAGCCACAATCGAGGATTTGAACGGCAAGCGGCCGACCTTGGGCGATTGCCTGCAGATAGCCATCCGATATTTTCTGCCGACATTGGCGATCGGCCTGCTCGTCGGCCTGGGCGCAGGCCTAGCCGCGCTTGCGTTGCTGGTGCCCGGCATCATCTTGTGGCTGGGCTGGTCGGTTGCGATACCGGTTCAGATCCAGGAGCGGCTCGGCGTGTTCGGCTCGATGTCGCGCAGCCGCGCCCTGACCAAGGGCAGCCGCTGGTCGCTCTTCGGCTTGTTCCTTGTCCTGATCATCATCGGCATGGTCATCCAGGGCGCGGTGGGCGTGTTTGTCTACCTGTTTCACGACATTGTCGCTACTGTCGTGGCGGCACTGGTGCAGAGCGTGATGTCGATGTTGCTGTCGGTCGCCGCCGCCGTCAGCTATGTCGAGCTGCGCCAGGTCAGGGAAGGCACCAGCATCGACGAACTGGCCGAGATTTTCTCGTAAGCCGACGGGTTTGCACCGCCTTGACCCGGTCAGGTCAAGGCGGGTGCCAGGGCAGGAGGCATCGTGACGTCACTGGCGCAGGACCGACCGGAAAAATTCCGCATCGGCAGGGTCTTCAGCAACAGCTTCGCGGTTATTGGCCGCAATCTGGGTTTCCTTGCTGTGGTTGTCGGACTTTTCTCGACACTGCCCGCACTGCTGTACAACCTCTGGAACCTGTCCCGGGTGGCTACATCTGTGAACGTCGACAGCGCCGGGAACGCCGCCGCTTTCGAAACGTCGGCCATGGGAGACTACTCGGCCTTGTCGATAATCGCTTCCTTGATCATTTTCGTGCTGACCTTGTTGGTGCAAGCGGCGCTTGTCAGGGCGGCGATCGAGGATTTGAACGGCAAGCGGCCGGTCATCGGCGACTGCCTCCAGATAGCATTGCGCAGCTTCTTGCCCACGCTGGGCATAGGCATTCTGGTCATTGTCACTGTGGTGGTGGCTGTTTTTGTGATGGTTTTCATCGCCTGGGTCATCCCCCCTATCGGCTGGCTGATCGGGCTTGCCCTGGCGTTGATCCCAGCTTTTATGTGGCTGATTTCCGTGTCGGTTTCCGTGCCCATTGCGGTTCAGGAGCGGCTTGGCGTATTCGGCTCGATATCGCGTAGCCGTGCCCTGACCAAGGGCAGCCGCTGGTCGATATTCTGGCTGCTGCTGATCATCGGCGTGGCGGCGATGCTCATCCAGGCGGTGTTCACTTTGTTTTTCGGACTGGCGGTCGCCACCACCGGCGGCATTACCGGCGTCGGTGTCCTGGTCGGAGCGCTCGGCAGCACTCTGGTGTCGACGATCTTTTCGACGATGCTGTCGGTGACCATTGCCGTCACCTATGTCGAACTGCGCCAGGTCAAGGAAGGCACCAGCGTCGACGAACTGGCGGAGATTTTCTCGTAGGAGGCGAAAGCTGACTCGGCTGGTCGGACGGCGGGATCTCAGTGACAACAAGCGTGTTTCGCCTGCACGCTCGTCCGTGCTCCTTCCAGGTGAGGTTATAAAAAGGCCCGGCGGCATAGGCGATGCCCCAATGCACGAAGGCGCAATCAGGATCTGTCTCCAGCGCCTTCTCGAAGCACTTTATGCCTTCCTCATGGTTGAAGCCGTAGCACCAGTTCAGCCCGATATCGAACCAGCGCTGCGTCTCGGCCGAGGTGGTGGAATGGGGTGGCGATAGGTGCCGAGGTCGAAATGATCCATGCCTGATTCGCTCTGAGCCGAGAGTCGGTCAGGCGCAATCTGTGCCAAAATTCTTGCGCATGGCAAATGGCATTCGGCTGGCGTGGTCCTCCGAACCCCCCAGCCGTTTTCGTTCTGGAAAGGATCACCCCTCCAGCCACACCTTCTCAAAATGCTGCTCCAGCGACTGGTGCTGTTCGCAGCCCTGCACGCCTTTGCGATAGGTGCGGTAGACCGAGCGCCAGTAGGGCTGGATGATGATGCCGGCATCGCGCAGATTCTGCTCGACCCTGGCCATGATCTCCTTGCGCTGGGCGGCGTCCGGCGTTGCCAGCGCCTTGTCGAGAAGCGTGTCGAATTCCTTGTCGGCATAGGCGCTTTCGTTCCAGGCGGCGCCCGATTTGTAGGCGAGCGCCAACACCTGGACGCCGAGCGGGCGGCCCAGCCATTCGGTTGTGGAGAAGGGGTATTTGCTCCAGTCGTTCCAGAAGGTCGCGGCGGGCAGCACGGTTCGCTTGATCTTCAGGCCGGCCTCACGCATCTGCGCGGCGATCGCATCGCCGGTGCTCTTTTGCCATTCGACGTCGACCGAGATCAGCTCGAATTCGTGGTCCGTCTTGCCGGCCTCGGCGAGTAATTTCTTGGCCTGTTCCGTGTCGCGCTTGGCCGGGCCGATATCGGCAAATTCCGGGTGCATCGGGCCGACATGGTGATTGTCGGCAGGCTTCCCGCGGCCGCCGAGGCCGAGCGCCAGCACGGCCGAATTGTCGACCGCAAGCTGGGCGGCGCGGCGCACCTTGACGTCGTCATAGGGCGCGTTGCCGACATTGAAGCGGGCAACGATAGTCGAGCCGGTGGCGATCTCGGAATTCAACAAGCCCATTTGCTCGGTCTGCGACACGGCGTCGGACGCGGTCTCGTGGTCGGTGTCGATTTCGCCGGATTCGAAGGCCGACAGCATCGCATTGGGATCGGAGCCGTAGTCGACCCATTTGATGCCCTCGAGGTAGAAGTCGCCCTTCCACCAGGGCTTGTCCTTGCGCTTCACCTCAGCACTGGTCTCGGCATTCCAGCTGACCAGTTCGCAAGGGCCGGTGGTGATCGCCAGCGCCTTCATCGGGTCGTCGCCGCCCTCATAGGAGCGGTGCATGATCAGCGCGGGATAGTCGGCCATGCCGGCGATCAGCGAAATGTCGGGTTTCGGCAGATTGAGCTTTACGGTGAAGTCGTCGACCTTCTCGATGCCGCCATCGACCGGCTTCTTGGTGTCGGCATTGACCAGCGCGCCCATGCGTGCGGCGACCGAATTGCCGGCGACGGAAGCATCGCACCAGCGGCTGAGATTGTGGATGACGTCATCGGCGTTGAAGGCGTCGCCATTCGACCAGGCGATGCCCTTGCGCACATGCAGCGTCAGCGTCTTGGCGTCGTCGCTGGTTTCCCAGCTTTCGAGCAGCCACGGCTCGAAGGTGAAGTCGCGGTTCCAGCGCACCAGATATTCGTTGCAGTGGCGCGCCACATTGGACATCTCGACACCGTCGAAGGTGCGCGGATCCTTGAAACCCTTGACGTTCATGGCGACGCGCAAGGTGCCGCCGCGCTTCGGCTCCTCTGCCCGGGCGGGCGACGCGCTGAGGCCGCCCAATGCCAGTGCTCCGGCCGCGCTGACGCCGAAGCCGGCCATGATGGCGAGATATTCGCGCCGGTTGACGCCGCCTTTCCTGAAATCATCGGCAACGGGCTTCGCCTGCGGGTGCAAATTGCGGTCGGTCAGCATGAATTTCATCGTTGTTCCCTCTTTTGTTGGGCGCCCCGACGGTCCGCCTCCGCTGGGGGGCGGATGCGATCATCGGGCGCCGTTGCCTGAGCAGGTGATGATAAAGCGGGCCGATCCCGGGAAATGTTCTCATTTCCGCAATTCTTGTGCGCCACTCCGCAGAGGTAGACGGACAATCTCCCCCCTTGTGGGGGAGATGTCCGGCAGGACAGAGGGGGGCGCTGTCCCGCCATCCCGTCTGCCGACTGGAGTATCTTCACAGATAATCGTTGCGTTGATTTAGGATACTGAAGGGCCGCGATCCTTCGCGCCCCCCTCTGGCCTGCCGGCCATCTCCCCCACGAGGGGGGAGATCAGCGCTTCATCGTTCTTGCCGAGCACTGCGACGGCGGCGATGGCCGCAAGCGTGCACACGAACGCCTCGCCGGCGCGCGGAACACTTTTGCGGGCGCGCAGAAAACTGTGCACCAGCCGCGGCTCCTCATACCACCAGGCGCGGCCGCCGGCGGCAACGACGCGGTCGCGATAGGTCTCGCCGTCCGACGACAGCGGATCGCACTGGGCAGTGATGATGACAGTCGGCGGCAGGCCGGAGAAGTCATTGTCGCTCAGCGGCGAAAAAGTCGGGTCGTCGGGCGGCTGTGCCGGGGCGGAGCGAATGTTGCGGTAGAACGCGATGTCGCGCAGTGTCAACAGCGGTGCGTCGGCATGTTCGACATAGGAGCCGGCACTCTCGTCGCCGCCGAGGCCGGGATAGATCAGCACCTGGCCGACCGCCCGGCGCAGGTGGCGGCGCGAGGCGTGCGCGACCGCGGCGGCAAGGTTGCCACCGGCGCTTTCGCCGACAAGCACGATCGGCAGGTCCGTTGTCACAGCCGCCCATTCGAACACGGTCAGCGCGTCGTCGAAGGCGGCCGGGTGCGGATGCTCCGGCGCCAACCGGTAGTCGGCCGAGACAACGTCGAAACCGGTGCCGGCGCAGATCTCGGCGCAGATGTCGTCATGGCTGTCGAGCCCGCCAAGCACAAAGCCGCCGCCATGATAGTAGACGATAACGGCGCGCACGGGCTTGCCCGCCATCCGGTAGTAGCGGATCGGGATGGCGTGTCCTTCATCGGCGGCGATGATGCCGTCGCTGGCCGAAACCCCCTTGGGATAACCCTGATGGAAGGCGCGGCACATCGCATCATAGACCGACCTTTGCTCGGCGATCGGAAGTTCGGCGGTCTCTGGCGGGAACCAGTCATTGACCAGGTCGATATACTCCCACAGCGCCGGGTCGAGCAGGGTGGCGTATTTCCCCCGCCTGGCGGTCTTGAGCTTGTGGATCGTGCCCATCTCTCAGATCTCGCCGTAGAGCCGTTCGGCGTTTTCAAAGGTGAAGCGCAGCGGCACCGAGCCCTCGACCCGCCATGCATCGACGGTGTCGCCCGCCATCAGCCGGCACGCGTCTATCGTGTTGGTGACGGCGCCGCCATAGAGCCGGTTGGCAAGGTTGAGGATGGCGGTCTGGTGCATGGCGGCACTGCCGCTGCCGCAGGCATCCTTGACCAGAAGCACACGAAAGCCGGATGCGACCGCGTCCTTGACGGTGGCGTCGATGCAGGCCTCGGTCCAGACGCCGGCGACGATCAGCCATTCGATGCCGCGCGCCTTGAGTTCGGTTGCGGCTGGCCCGGCGCCGAAGGCGCTGGCCTGCGTCTTGACCAGCATCGTCTCGCCGGCCGCGGCCGCCACTTCCGGGCAGATTTCCGTCAGCGGATCGCTCTTGTCGGAAAAAGCCGACTTGCCGTCGGCATCGAGCGGATGGAACGGCCGCGCCTTGGCGGTATCGACGACATAGGCCCAGTGATACAGCGGCACGAAGTTGCGCCGCGCCGCCGCCTGCAGGCGCTGGACGTTGGCCAGCACCTCGCCAAAACCTTCGACCAGATAGCGCTTGTCCTGCCGATGCTCTTCCTGGAGGTCGATGAACGCCGCGGCGACCGTGCCGCGTTTGATCGAGATGGGGCTTTTCATGCGGATAGGCCTTGGTTCGCGACCAACGCCGCCGCTCTTCTCGCAAGGGCAGCGCAAGCGATGGAGATTGGTCGTCGTCCTCCGAACTTCGTCATCCCAGGGCGAAGCAGCCGCGCAGCGGCGTCGCGGAGACCCTGGGATCCATTCCGTGACGTCGACCGTGCAGTGCAACTGTGCAGGATCTGCACCGTTGCGGCGCTCTGGAGTCCATGCCGTGACATTGGCCAAGGAATGCGGCGGAGCAGAACTTGCTCCGTTGCGGCGCGGAGGAGTCCCGGCATGGATCCTAGGGTCTGCGCCGCGTCGCTGCGCTCCTTGCTTCGCCCTAGGATGACGAAGGCATAGCTGCCGCGACTATTCCCGAAGGTTTGCGATACCGCGCTGACGTTAGTGAGGGACGCTGCGATCAAACCTGCTTCTCCAGAAATTCATCCTCGTAGGGAAAGCGCGACAGAAGCTCGGTGCCGGTGTCGGTGATCAGGATCTCGTCCTCCAGCTTGACGCCCTCGCGGCCGCCTTTCTCGCCGATATAGCTTTCCACGCTCACCACCATGCCGGGCACGACAACACCGTCGCGGCCGTAGGTTTCATAGTCCATGGCGTGCGCTATGAACGGCGTCTCGCCATGCATGCCGACGCCGTGCATCACCGAGGTATAGCGCTGGTCGACGAAACGGTCCGGGATTTTCCACGCCTTTTCGGCGATCTCGCGAAAAGCCATGCCCGGCCTGACGATCGAAATGTTGTGCTGAACCTGGTCGTGCGCCATGCGGTAGAGCGATTTCTGATAGCCGGTCGGCTTGCCCGGCCCGCAGCGGAAGGTGCGCGAAAAATCGGAATAATAGCCATAGCAGCCGATCGTATCGGTATCGAGCGCCAGAAGTTCGCCCGGCCGGATCTTGCGGCCGCTGGCCTCGTTGAACCACGGATTGGTGCGCTGTCCCGAGGTGAGGAGCCGCGTCTCGATGAACTCGCCGCCCTGGCGGATCACCTCGCCATACATGATGGCGAACAGCTCATTTTCGGAGACGCCGGGTTTTATCGCCTCGCGCACGGCGTAGACGGCGGCTTCCGCACCCGCCATCGACACCTGCAGGCATTTGACTTCCTCGGGCGTCTTGACCGCCCGCACCGCCAGGATTTCGCCCTGACAATCCCTGACGTCGCAGCCGCGCTTTTCCAGCGCCAGCGCCTGCAAATGGCTGCAGCGGTCGAGCCCGAGCTTCATCGAGCCGCCGCCGTGCTTCGTCAAAAGCTCGGCGATCTCGTCGGCGAAGGGGCCGGCGGTTTCGTCGTCGCGGCCCGAGACCGAAGACCATACCAGCTTGGACGGGCGCGCCTCGTCGATCGTGTCGAGCACCATCGAGACATGGTAGCTCTGCGGGTATTCGAACAGCACGATCGGCCCGTCGGTCGGGATGAAGAAATACCGCGTCGAGTTGCGCAGGAAATAGCCGAACATGTTGCGCGAGCCGGTGGCATAGCGCTGGTTGTAGGGGTCGAACAAAACGACGCCGCCATAGCCCGCCTCGCGCATCCAGCCGCGCAGTTTCGCCAGCCGCCCTTTGCGCAAGGCGTCGGCATCGATGAAGGACGGCTCGGTATCCGACAGCCACATGCCGCCGGCGGAGTCGGCCGCGACCGGGTGGCGCATGCGGTCCTTGAAATCCACATCCTCGGTGCTGTCCGGGTCGAAAACGACGATGCTCATGGGTGCGCCTCCTGAAGGGCTAGACCATAGCCATCCGCCGAAAAATGTCTGTGCGAGAATCCGCAGATGTCGTGCGAAATGCCGCAAGAAGGGCATGGATACAAAGGGCAATGTTGCGATCCTTCGCGCCCCCCTCTGTCCTGCCGGACATCTCCCCCACAAGGAGGGAGATTAGCAGCTTTCGCGTCCCGCTCGCTGCAACGTTGGTGATTGGCGAAAGCCGAGGCGACATCTGATCTCCCCCCGTGTGGGGGAGATGTCCGGCAGGACAGAGGGGGGCGCTGTCCCGCCAGCATCTCACCGCGTTAGCGCGCAGCGCCCCCTAATGCCGCCGCATCGCCTTCGGCGCGTGGCCATGCTCTTCGCGAAAAGCCCTGGCAAAACTCGACATCGACGCGAAGCCGCAGGCCAGCGCCACGTCTCGCACCATCAGCGTCGAATGGGCCAACAGGTCGGCGGCGCGCCGCAGCCGGAGCCGCCGGTAATATGCATTGGGCGAAATGCTGAGCTGGGCGCGGAAATTGCGCTCCAACTTGTCGGAGGAGACACCGAGCCTTGCCGCCAGCTCCGTCATGCCGAGCNCCGAGCCGCTCTTCCACCGCATCCTCCATGATGGCGATGGCCGACAGCACCAGTTCGTTCTGGACGCCGGTGCGCAGCCTGAGCGGCATCAGCTTGCGGTCGACGCTCGAACGCAAAGGGCTGTGCACAAACCATTCCGCGACGCCGGCCGCGAGCTCGCCGCCATAATCGTTGGTGATGATCTCCAGCATCATGTCGAGGCTGCCGACGCCACCGGCCGAGGTGAAGCGCTTGCGGTCGATGACGTAGAGATCGCGCCGGAGCTCGATATCCGGGAAGGCCTCGGTGAATGCCGCCTGGCTGGTCCAGTGCAAGGTGCAGGCATGGCCGTCGAGCAGGCCGGCCCTGGCGAGGAAGAAGGCGGCGTCGGCCACCGCGCCTATGTGAGCGCCGGCGCGCAGGCTCTTGCGCATCCAGGCAACCGCATCGTCGGCGACGACGAGGTCCGCATTGCCGCCCGAGCAGACGACGATGCGATCGACCTTCGGCGCGCCGAACGCTGAGAATCCCGGTTGTATGACAACCCCATTGGATGCCTCGACCGTGCCCTGGTCGGCGCCGACGATCACCCAGCGATAGCACTCGCGCTTGGCCAGCACGTTGGCGGCGCGCAATGGCTCGATCACCGAACTGAACGCCATCATTGGAAAGCCGGGAAAGACCAGAACGGCGAAGGTGAGGGGACCTTCGCTCGCTGCGGGTTGCGCCCGGTCGTGTGTTTGGCTGGCACGGTCGGTATTCACAATTGTGTATTTCCTGGGAGCGTCATTGGTGGCAGACAGGAAATGTAACGGGCTTTTTGGCCCGCCGGCAATGGAGACGACGCCATGTTTGCGGCCCAGACCATCGACAGCACCGACAAGCCGGCCTTCTACCGCGAACTGGCCACCCAGTTGAAGGCGCTGCTGGAAGGCGAGAGCGACTCCGTCGCCAACGCCGCCAACACATCGGCGCTGATCTTCCAGATGGTGCCCGATCTCAACTGGGCCGGCTTCTATTTCCTGGCGTCCGACGAGGAGCTGGTGCTTGGACCGTTCCAGGGCAAGCCGGCCTGCGTGCGCATCGCCGTCGGCAAGGGCGTGTGCGGCACCGCGATCGATCTCGAAATGTCGATGCTGGTCAAGGATGTGCACGAGTTTGCCGGCCACATCGCCTGCGACGCCGACTCGCGCTCGGAACTCGTCGTGCTGCTGAGGGACAGTGACGGCGTCTTCGGCCTGATCGACCTCGACAGCCCGACGCCCGGCCGCTTCGACAAGGACGACCAGGCCGGCATCGAGGCGCTTGCCGCGATCTATGTCGCGGCGAGTTCGTTCGAGGACTAAGCGAACTTCACCAGCATCAGTTCGAGGACTAAGCGAACTTCACCAGCATCAGGCTGAAGCAGCCGATGAACAGGAAGGCGCAGGAGGCGAGCGCCAGCGGGCGAAGGCCGCGCGAGCGCAGCTGCGAAATGTTGGCCTGCAGACCCATGGCGGCGAGCCCCATGGTCAGCATGATGGTGGTGGCGAACGCCATGGCCGACTTCACTTCGGCCGGCACGGCAACCAGGCTGTTCAGCGCCACGACGGCGACGAAAGCGGCGACGAACCACGGTATCGGCGGCCGCGCACCGGATTGGCTGCTTGGGCGATCGCCATTGCTCTTGCGGCGCGTCATCAGGCCGAGCGCGATCACCATCGGCGCCAGCAGGGCGACGCGGGTCAGCTTGGCGACGGTGGCGATCTCGCCGGACTGGGCGCCGTTCTGGAAGCCGGCGCCGATGACCTGTGCCACCTCGTGGTTCGAGGCGCCGGCCCACAGGCCGAATGCGTGCTGGTCGAGGCCGAGCACCGGCGCCAGCAGCGGAAAGCCGAGCATGGCGACGGTGCCGAACAGCGTGATCGAGGCGACGGCATAAGTGACGTCCTCGTCGCGCGCATCGGTGACGATGTTGGTGGCAACGATCGCCGAAGCGCCGCAGATCGAGGTGCCGGCGGCAATCAGCTGCGCCAGCTTGGCGTCGACGCCGATCAGCCGGCCAAGCGTAATGGTGAAGACGAAGGTCGCTCCAAGGGTCAGCGCCACGATGCCGACGCCGCCGGCGCCGATGGAGACGACCTGGCCGAGCGTCAGCTGAAAGCCGAGCAGCACGATGGCAAAGCGCAGCAGGCGCTTCTGCGAGAATGCAATGCCGGCCTTGGCGTGGGCGGGCGTGCCGAGCACGTTGGAATAGATCATGCCGGCGACGACGGCGAGGATCATCGGGCTGAACAGCGCGAAGCCGGAGACATTATGGGCCGAGAAGGCCACCCCCGTGATCATCGCCACCAGCACGATCCCGGGGATGACGCCATTCCACACGGAACCGAGCCGCTTCCGGCCCACGGCCAGATCGGCGGAAATCATGCTGATCGGAATATCGTTCGCTAGCTGGGCGGCGGAAGACAATGCAATTCTCCACGCAAGGACCTCAGGAGAATGTCATTCCAGAATCGATCTTTCCAACGAATTGTTTTTGTTGAAATGATCGATTTTTGTGAACATTTAGGGCGGCCGAGGTCAGAATGAGAAAGAGCGGCCGGGCGAAACCTGGAGCCGCCCTAGATCATGATGAATTCCCATCACGATCTAACCCCACTTTTTGGGATCATGCCCTAGTATTTCATCCCAATTCGCGCGGCGATCGTATGGTCCTGGCTGTCGCCGTTGCTGCCGACCGCGGTGCTGTAGTTCAGCCCGAAGGCAATACCGCCGATTTGCGCATCGACGCCGAGCCCGATTGACAAATAGTCGTTGGAAAAGGCATCTGCGTCCAGCGCGTAGGGCGTGGTGCCGATATCGGCATAGCCGAGGCTGACGCGGCTGGAGCCGGCAAAGTCGTGCGTATACTCAAAGCGCGCGCGCGGTGTGAGCAGACCCCAGCTGGTAGGAATGTTGTTCTCGATGCGCAGGCCAAGGGTGCCCGACAGCGTGTCGACGGTCTGCTTGCCGAAGGTCAGATTATAGATGTCGCCACCCGTCTCGGTGAAGCCGTCAAGCGTGGAGTGGGACCCCGACAGACGTCCATAGGGTGATATCAGAGAGTCCGGCCGGCGAAATTCGTAGCCCGCCGTCAGCGACCCGAAGACCTGGCTTCCGTCGCGCGTTCCAGACGCGAAATCGCCGGTATCGGTCACATAGCGCTCACTGTCGAAATTGAGGGCGCCATAGCCGGCAAGGCCATCGACAAAAAAATCTGGCGCCGGGCGGTAGCTGCTATAGGCGGCGACCGAGATGGCATGGGCGCGGCTTTCGGTGCCGTTGCTCCCGACGTCGGTGACGTCATGGCCATAGCCAAACCCGAGACCGGCGGTGAAGGTCGGGGAAAAGCGGTAGTCGGCACCGACGCTCACGCCGACCAGCGTATGGTCGAGCTTGATGGCTCCATCGTCATCGGTGCCGAAATTGACGTAGCCGCCGCTCCAGAAGGCCAGTTCGCCAAATGGGTTCTCGGCCGGCAGTGACGACGTCTGGGTGTCCACGTCCGTGCCAGTTGAAGACTGTCCGGTCTTGATCGGCGACGCGCCGGCCGAAGTCCTGTCCTGCTTTGCGTTGGCGTTGGGCTGAATGCGCTCCGGATTGGGCGCTCCGTAAGTGGACTGCGACGATGCCGTGGCGATTGCGGCGAGCGCCGGATCGTTCGCCGCATTCTGCTGCTGAGCGTATGCGTCGGGATTGTCCGACGATTGCTGGACGGCAACGCTGAGGCCTATCGAATTGTGGCGCTGGTCGCCCTCATTGTGGAGCTGTTCCAGCCTCTGTCCAAATCCCTGGATCTGAATGTCGGCGAAGTGCTTTGCCGCCTCCACCTGTGCCCGAATCAGGCCGATCACTTCCGGATCGCGGGAGGGGTCGGGCCGTGCCGTGACGTTGATGGTCACGGTTGCCGGAGGTGACGTTCCGTCGGCATTCGAGAGCGTGTAGGTCAGGCTGGTTGTGCCGGCAAAGGTGGCTGCCGCGGCAAACTGCAGGATATAAGCGCCGCCATCGGGCACAATGGAAGCCGTGCCCGCTTCGCTCGGCGGCGGCGAGGCAATCGTGGCGCTGGTAAACGGCCCATTCGTAGCCCCTTGCGTCAGGTCGAGGGACCCGGTCGTTCCGGCCATCACGTCCAGCGTGTGGTCCTGTGCCGACGGCAAGTGGATCTCGACGACCACAGTGTAGTCACGTTGGCCGGTAAAGCCGTTGCTGTCCGTGGCCCGCACCGTAAAATCGTAATTGGCCGCGACAGTGGGTGTGCCAGCCAGTGTACCCCCAGGCGAGAGTGCGAGGCCGGGAGGCACCGAGCCGGAAACCACGGTGAAGGTGTAGGGTGCGGCGCCGCCATTGGGGCTGCTTGCGGTGATGGTCTGGCTGTACGGCGTGCCAATATGTGCATTCGGCAATGTTGCCGGCGAAAACTCCACCGTCACCGTGGTGCAGGACAGGACAAGATTGGTCACGTCGGCTCCCGCCACCGTGCCCGAGGCCGTCGTGACCGTGCATGTCTGGTCGGCCGGCTTGGCAGTAACATCAACGCTCCAGTTGGAGCCGGTCAGCAGGCCATCCGCAAAGGCAAAGGTGGTATCGCCGACATTCACGTCCCTGGTTTGCGTCCCTGCCGGCGAGCTTGATGTCAATTTCAAACTCACCGTCCCGGTCTGACCGCTCGCCGTGCCGCTGATCACATAGAGCGGCTCATCAAAACAGATCAATGCGGACCCATCGCCTGAATTGACGCCTTCCGCCACCGCAGCCGATTGCAGCGAGCCGGCATCCGATGATCCGCCGCCGCCGCCGCCGCCGGCGCCGTTCCAGTTCTGCTGGCACGAGGTCGTGCCGACGCCTGCGCCGCCACCACCGCCGCCGACAGTAGCCCCGCCACCGCCGCCACCAGCATATCCGGCGCCCAGGAAAGACCCTGAGAAATTTCGTGCAGTTCCGCCTTGGCCATTTGTCTGACCGGCCGTGCCAGGAAAACTATCGCACCCAGCGCCGATCGCGCCACCGGCACCTACAGTGCCACCTTCACCGCCAAAGGGGCCAAGGCCGCCCGAAACATCGGTTCCTGCCGAGCCGGATCCCCCGCTCTTGCCACCGGCGCCACCAGCTATCGAATTTGTAGTGTGCCAGCCCCCGTTGCCACCGCCGCCACCGCCGCCAGCAATTGCCAGGCGGGTTCCGCCCAGCCGCAGGTCGGTCGCCCCGCCACCATTGCCGCCGTCGGGAGTACCGCTCGCGCCACCGGGATTGACCGCGAGCGAGCCACGGCCGCCAACGCCGACAGAAAGGATGTCACCCGGCGCGACAGTCAAGGAACCGCTCACCTGGCCGCCGAGCCCGCCGGCGCCGCCTGGGCTCAATGGGCTGCCCCCGATGGTGCCGGCGCCGCTCTTGCCAACCCCGCCTTGCGCTCCCTTGAGGTATACTGTGGCGGAATGGGTGTTGCCAGGAACCGAGATGGACTGGTCGCCGCCAGTAAAGCTAAAAGCATGAGCTGTCTGTGTGGGACTACAAGACTGCCCGAGCGCTGACGTCGTGCCCGCGAGCGCGTAGACGACCGTCATCGCGCCTAACAAACGTGAGATTGTACGCTTTGCCAGCCCCCGATGCATGGCGCCCCCCCGTCAGCCCGTCCAGTGCTTCTCCGCTTATATTATGATGCCAAGATTAGATCAAATAGAAATTTGAACCAATGGTAGGTTGAATGTCCAACAATATTAGCTGTTGCTGTTTTTTTGTACGCGTACGAGAGCCCTACTCGACGGCGCAGCAGTTTAGGCGAGCAACCACCGCGCAAGGTGAAGACTGGCGTTGCCTGGCAGTACACTTATGGCCTTGCCGGCGCCGCCCGCTCTAGCCGCGCGGGTCAACTCGGAGGCTGGGCCAACGCCAAAATCTTGACAGCGCCGCGCTTCCTGCTCCAGCGTGGCGTCATGTTCGTTTTCTCGTTCGCCATCGCCAAGCGACGCCGTTCCTGCACCACGCAGCGCGGCAAGCTGTTTGCGCGACGAAAAGGACCGGCCCAATAAAATTCCGGTTCGTTCGTTCCAGCCCCGCCCGCGACGTCTGCCGGCGGGGTTTTCATGTCTGGAGCCTTTGCCATGTCCAATTCTTCCATCCTGTTTCGGCCGGCCCAACCGGCGGACGCTGCTGCCATCAAGGACATTGTGCGTGCCGCCTATGCCAAATGGGTGCCTCTGATCGGCCGCGAGCCGCTGCCGATGCGCGCCGACTATGACAAGGCGGTCGCCGAACATCCGTTCGATCTCGCCATCGAAAATGGCCGCATCGTCGGCATGATCGAGACCATGCTGGCCGACGATCATCTCTGGATCGAGAATGTCTGCGTCGCGCCAGAGGCGCAGGGCAGGGGAATCGGCCGGCTGCTGCTGGAACGGGCGGAGCAGAAGGCGCTAGAGGCCAGTTGCTTCGAGTTGCGCCTGCTGACCAATGGCGCCTTCATGGCCAATGTGTTGTTGTACAAACGGCATGGCTATACGATCGGCCGGGAGGAGCCGTTCATGACGGCATCACGGTCTATATGAGCAAGAAACTGGGGTAATGGCCGATAACAAGGAGGATCGGATGGCAGTCAGGGTCCGGTTGAAGCCGCTCTCGGGGCGGTATGCCGTTTCGCGCCTCGAAGCAAAAGACAGCATTCCCGGCTGGGCGGACGGGCCGGGCTTCGTCAGCATTACCAGGACCGACGACGAGCTTTCGGTTGTCTGCCTGCAGGATCGGGTGCCGGACGGGGTGAAGCATGACAGGGACTGGGTCGCCCTGAAACTCCAAGGTCCCTTTGCCTTCGACGAAACAGGCATCGTCCTGTCGGTGATAAAACCATTGTCGGAAAACGAACTCGGCATTTTTCTGGTATCCACCTTCGATGGTGACCATCTGCTCGTCAAAGCCAAGGATGAAGCCGCGGCAAGGGGGCTTCTGGTCGCGGCGGGGCACACGCTTCTGTAGCCGTAGGCTCAATCGCCCGCCCTTGCGTTTGACATCGCTCTTGCCCCATCGTTATCCCCGATACGACGATCCGGCGATCGCCCCCATCAATTCAGAAATCCCCCGAGGAGAAGCCCGTGTCACACAATCTGCAGTTCTATATCGACGGCGTGTGGGTCGATCCTGTCGTGCCCAGCACACTCGACGTCATCGACCCGTCAAACGAAGATGCTTTCGCGCAGATTTCGCTCGGCTCAAAGGCCGATGTCGACAAGGCGGTTGCGGTCGCCAAGCGCGCCTTCGAGACATTCGGCTTCACTTCGGTCGAGGAGCGCCTCGATATCCTCAACCGCATAATCGAGGTCTACAAGAAGCGCAGCGCCGATCTGGCGCTGGCCGTATCGCGCGAGATGGGCGCGCCGCGCCAGATGGCACTCGACAGCCAGGTCGGCATTGGCCTGGCACATCTGCGGAAGATGGCCGAGGTGCTGAAGTCGTTCGAATTCCGCCACGTCAAGGGCTCGTCGCTGATCGTCAAGGAGCCGATCGGGGTCGTCGGCCTGATCACGCCGTGGAACTGGCCGCTGAACCAGATCACCTGCAAGGTCGGCCCCGCCCTTGCCGCCGGCTGCACCATGGTTCTGAAGCCCTCGGAAATCGCCCCGCTCGACGCCATCATCTTTGCCGAAATCATCGACGAGGCAGGCGTTCCCAAGGGCGTCTTCAACCTCGTCAACGGCGACGGCCCGGGCGTCGGCCAGGCGCTGTCCAGCCATCCCGATGTCGACATGATGTCGTTCACCGGGTCGACCCGCGCCGGCATCCTGGTCGCCAAGGCGGCCGCCGACACGGTCAAGCGCGTGCATCAGGAACTCGGCGGCAAGTCGGCCAACATCCTGTTTCCCGATGTCGATCTCGAAAAGGCCGTCAGCAAGGGCGTCGCCGGCTGCTTCAGCAACTCGGGCCAGTCCTGCAACGCGCCGACCCGCATGTTCGTGCCGCGCGACCGCCATGACGAGGCGACCGGCTACGCCAAGACGGCGGCCGAAAAATTGACCGTCGGCCCGGCCGATGCGGCCGGCACCAAGCTCGGCCCGGTGGTCAGCCAGATCCAGTTCGACAAGATCCAGGACCTGATCCAGGCCGGCATAGATGAAGGCGCCACGCTGGTCGCGGGTGGACCGGGGCGTCCGGCCGAGCTCAACCGCGGCTACTATGTCCGCCCCACCGTGTTCGCCGACGTCACATCAGACATGCGCATCGCGCGCGAGGAAATCTTCGGGCCGGTGCTGGCGATCATGCCTTACGACACAGTGGAAGAGGCGATCGGCACCGCCAACGACACTGTCTATGGGCTGGCGTCCTACATCCAGGCCAAGGATATCGAGAAGGCCCGCGAAGTCGCCGCCCGCATGCGCACCGGCACTGTCTACATCAACTATCCGCAATGGGACGCCGGCCTGCCATTCGGCGGCTACAAGCAATCCGGCAACGGCCGCGAATACGCCGAATACGGGCTGGAGGATTTCCTCGAGATCAAGGGCATCGCGGGGTATAAGGCAGCGGAGTAGGGGCTACCCCTTGGGGACCGGCAACCAGCCGGTCCCGAGGCTTCAGCTCTCAAAGGTGCGGCTTCACTCTTCCCGGAAAGCTTTCTGGATCTGATCCGACAGCGGCTTCACCAGATAGGAAAGCATCGTCCGGTCGCCCGTCGGGAAGAACACTTCGGCCGGCATGCCTGGCGCCAGCGCCAGCCCGCGCAGCTTGGCGACCTCGGTTTTGGGCAGCGTCACCCGCGCCACATAGAAGGCTGCTCCGGTGCGCTCTTCGATGGTGAGATCCGCCGAGATCCGCGACAGCGTCCCGGTCAGCTCCGGCGTGGTTTGCCGATTGAAGGCCGACAGGCGCAAAATCGCATTCTGGCCCATCGTCACCTGGTCGATATCCTGCGGTGCGATATGCGCTTCAACGGTCAGGTCGTCCGTCACCGGTACGATCTGCATCACCTGTTCGCCGGGGGTGATCACCCCGCCGATCGTATGCACGGCCAACTGCAGCACCACGCCATCCTGCGGGCTGCGCAGATCGATGCGCTTCAACTGGTCCTCGGCCGCCACCTTGCGTTCGACGAACTCGGAGATCTTCCCTTGGGTTTCGCGTAAGTCGGTTGCGACCTCGCTGCGAAGGTCCTGGTCGATCTGGATAATCTGCAGTTCGATCTCGGACGCCTTGCCTTTCACCTGGGCAATTCCGGCGGTCAACTGGCCATGCTCGCCTTCGAGCCGCACCGCGTCCCGTTCCAGCGCCGTCATCCGCTCGATCCCTATCAGCTTGCGACGCCAGAGCGACCGCACCCCTTCCAGCTCGATCCCTATCAGCTCGATCTCGCGGCGTTTCGCCTGCCGCTGCTCGGTCAGGCCGGCGGTCTCCTGCGTCAACTGGGCGATCCGTTCGCGCAATTGAGATCGCTGGCCGGATCGCGCCTGGTGCCGGAAATCGAACAGCGATTGTTCTCCGGCCATCGATGCGGCGACACCGGCTTCGTCGCGCCGCGATGTTAAAACGTCCGGAAAGCTGATCGTGTCCTTGCCGTCACGCTCCGCCTCCAGGCGCGCCAACCGTGCATAAAACTCATCCAGACCTTTTGAGACGATCGCCAGATTGGCGCGCGTTGTCGTCTCGTCCAGCCGCACCAGAATATCGCCCGCCTTGACCCGGTCGCCTTCACGCACCCTGATCTCGCCGACCACGCCGCCCGTCGGATGCTGAACCTTCTTTACATTGGAATCGACCACCAGCCGGCCAGCTGCGATCACCGCACCCGACATCTTGGTCACTGCCGCCAGGCCGCCAACACCTCCGACAAGCAGCAGACAGGTAGCAACGCCAGCCACGAGATAGCGGCGGACCTGCCGGTGATGCAAAGCGCTTCTGTCCTCGCTCATGCCGGAACGCCTCGCTCCGTGGCGGCAACGACCTTGAGCGGCGCTGCCGATCGGAAGACCTTGTTCAGCACCTCGTCCTTCGGACCGAAGGCCTGCACATGGCCATTGGCCATCACCAGCACCGTATCGACATTGGCCAGCACACTGGACCGGTGCGCGACGACGATAACGATGCCGCCGCGGTCCCTGATGCCCTGGATCGCTGCGGACAAAGCCACTTCACCCTCCGAGTCGAGATTGGAATTCGGCTCGTCCAGGATGACCATGAACGGATCGCCATAGAGAGAGCGGGCAAGGGCGACACGCTGCCGTTGCCCCGCCGACAGCGAGGCGCCGGCTTCGCCAACCTTCGTGTCGTAACCGTCGGCCAGATGCACGACGAGATCATGCACGCCGGCGGCCTTGGCTGCCGCAAGCACCATGTCGGATGACGCATCCGGGTCGAAGCGGGCGATGTTCTGCGCAATCGTGCCGTCGAACAACTGCACATCCTGCGGCAGGTAGCCGATATGTTTGCCCAACTCGTCGGCCGGCCACTGGTCAAGCGTCGCTCCGTCCAGCCGCACGGCGCCGCGCGCCGGCAGCCAGACACCTGCAAGCGTACGCACCAGCGATGATTTGCCGGAAGCACTCGGGCCGATGACCCCCAGGCCTGCTCCCTTGGCCAGTGAAAAACTTGCATCCCACACCACCGGCGTGCGTTCGCCCGGCGGCGCGACACTGACATTCTCGACCGCCAGCGCGCTGACAGGCGCGGGCAGGGTCACGCCGGTTGCGCCTTCCGGCAGCGCGGACAGAAGCTGCTTCAGGCGTGCCCAGCTTTGCCGCGCCGAAATGAAACCCTTCCAATGCGCTATCGCCAGTTCGATCGGAGCCAGCGCCCTGCCCATCATGATCGAGCTTGCGATCATGATGCCGCCGGTCGCCTCTTGCTTGATGACCAGATAAGCGCCGATCGCCAGCATTGCCGATTGCAGCATCAACCGCAGGATCTTGGAAATCGTGCCAAGCGTTCCCGCGACATCGCTGGCCGCCGCATGGGCGTTCAGGTACTCGGCATTGACGGCAGACCACCGCTCGGCGATACGCCCGCCAAAACCCATGGCCTGCATGGCTTCGGCATTGCGCCTTGTCGCCTCGGCCAACGTGCTGCGAACGGCCGCGTGCTGTCCGGCGATCCTTGTCGGGCCGCGGGTCCGGAATTCGGCCAGAAGCGTCAGTGCAAACAGGACAACGGCGCCGGCAAGCGCGGTAACGCCGATCCAGAAATGAAAAATGAAACAGATGCCGATGTAGAGCGGCATCCATGGCAGGTCGAACAAAGCGGTCGGTCCGGCACTGCCGATAAAGGAGCGGACCTGATCGAGATCCCGTAGGGGTTGCAGCCCGTCGCCGGAAGGCTTGGCGCGCAGCGGCAGGCGCATCAGCGCCGAATAGACCGACGGGCTCAGCTTTGCGTCCAGCCCCTGTCCCAGCCGAACCATGAGGCGAGAGCGGATCAACTCCAGCACGCCCTGAAACACGAACAATGTTCCCGCAAGCACCGCCAGGCCGACCAGCGTCGGCACGCTGCGACCCGGAACGACGCGGTCATAGACTTGCAGCATGAAGAACGAGCCGGTCAGGGTCAGCACGTTGACGACCCCGCTCATCAGGACGATGCCCGAAAACGCACGTCGAAAGGACGCCAGGATTCCGACCAGCGTAAGCGGCGTCGATGGCGTCAGCTGCATGCAGGCTCGCAATCAGGATATGGCATCTCGCCCTTCAATAGATAACTGCCTTGAGTGTGACATGGACGGGCAGGCCGGCCTGGAACTGCGCGCTGCCCCGCGCCACCAGCCAGCCGTCCGCACGCTCCAGGCGCGCAATGACCTGCAGCGTTGGTGAAGCGGTCGAGCTTGCGGGCAGGGGCAAGGAAAATTCCATGGTCTTTGAGCCGCCCTCGCTCTTGAGGCTGGTTTTGGCGGCGCGGCGTCGCCCACTGTCCTGAATGGCGGGATCCTCAAGATAGATCTCGAGATGACCTTCCGGGATAGCCTTGCCGCCCACAAAGGTGACGGCGCCGCGAATATCTGTTGCGCGAATATCTGGCGCGCGAATATCTGGCGATTGCGCTGCCGCTGCCCCGGTGGCCGCGGCGACTGCCGCAACTCCGGCGGCCATTAACACCGTGCGGCGGTCGGTCATCGCGTCCTCTCCCTTTTCACTGCGCTGGGGTATGCGGGAGGGCAGCCTGACGGCACCCCTCCCGGCAACGCGTTAGATGACGATGAAGTCTGCAGCCGAAAGATCCAGATTTGTGTTCAGGTGTGCAAACTGAACGGCCGCTCCCTGTCCGGAACCATCGGCGTCGTAAGACAATATTCCACTGTCGGTGTCGTAGATGATGCGGTCGTCGGCATCATGAGCAGCGCCGGCTGCGCTCTTGTAGAATGAGCCCAAAGCGAGGACGCCGTCGCCGCCAACGCTGGCAAAGATGAGGTTGTCCAGCAGGATCGTATCGTCGGCGACCTTGAAGTCCTTGATCCAGTCGATGTTGCCGTTCCCGAGTTCTGTCGAGAAGCGGAAATAGTCGTCGCCGGCGCCGCCGGTCAGCGTATCGGCAGCCAGCCCGCCATCCAAAAGGTCGCTGCCGCCGCCGCCGTTGAGCGTATCGGCGCCCGCAACGCCCGGCTGAGCTGGTGCCGGCGGGAATTCGACCGACACGTTCAGCTTGTAAGTCGAGCCCTCCGGCACGGATTCGACCCAGCCATCGCCAGGAGCCGAGTCCGACCATTCGCCCTCCACAATATAGTAGGTTCCGGTTTCCTGAACGATGAAGCTGGTGCTCGAATCGCGGCCGTTGTTGGAGCCGGGGTCGTTGCCGCCATCGTCGTTCTGGGCGACGATATTGCCATCGCTGTCCAGCACCCTGACGATGCTGTCATGGACATTGGGGTCGGCAATGCCATCGATGTCGATGGTGATGATCGTGCCGGCCGCCAGGTTGATGCTGTAATATCCGCCCAAGCCGTTTCCGGTGGCATTGACGGTGGTGTGAAGGGTGGTCGTCGAATCGAAGATGTCGGGGTCGGCGGTCAGCGAGAAGTTGTTCGAGATGTCGAAGGCGGTCGAGACCGAATTGTTGGTCGCGTCCGGTCCGAGCGTGGCGTAGCCGGTGCCCATGCCCGGGCGTGGCGGAGCATCGCCCTGATAAGCGAAATCGCCGAGCAGGGTGTCATCGCCGCCGCCGCCGTCGATCTTGTCGGCGCCGCCCTGGCCGGTCAGCACATTGGCCGCGCCATCGCCGGTCAGGTGATCGTTGAAGCCCGAGCCAGCCAGATTTTCGATCGAGATATAGGTGTCGCCGCCGGATTTGCCGCCACCCAGTTTGAGGTTTTGCCCGCTGGCCGCGTCGGCGTAGTCCGCCGTGTCGCTGCCGGCGCCGCCATTCAATATATCGGCGCCGCCACCGCCGGTCAGCGTGTCGTTGCCGGCGCCGCCGGAAAGTTTGTTGGCCTGGGCGTTGCCGATGAGATGGTCGTCGAAGAACGACCCGACGGCGTTTTCGAAGCCGACCAGGATGTCGTGCCGGATAACGGTGCCGCGCCCGACGATCTGCACCGGGCCATCGCCGTCGCCGCCATTGGCCGTGCCATTGGCGAGGTCGATCGTCACGCCGGCGGAGCTGCCTTCGTAGACGACCTTATCGATGCCGGCGCCGCCATCCAGATAGTCCTGGCCGGCGCCGCCGATGATCGTGTCGTTGCCGGCTTCACCGTACAGGATGTCGCCGTCATTGCCGCCATCCAGTATGTCGTTGCCGCCGCCGCCGTTGAAATAGTCGCCGCCGCCCCGGCCCCAGAAATGATTTGCCGCCGACGTGCCGATGAAACGGTCGATGCGGTCATCGGAGCCGATCAGGTTTTCGATGCTGTAGAAGGTGTCGCCCGTAGCGGTTCCGCCGCTGGCCACGTTCGTCTCGAGGTTGACGAGCAGCTGGAAGGGGCTCTCCTTGCTGAAGTCGACCGTGTCGACGCCGGCGCCGCCCCTGAATATATCGACGCCATCCTGGCCGCTCAGCGTATCGTCGCCGTCGCCGCCGTCGAGGATGTCGTTGCCCTGGCCGCCGAGGATCGTATCGTTGCCGCGGCCGCCATAGAGCGTGTCATTGCCGTCGTCGCTCTCGGTCTGGTCTGGAAGGTCGGCGACATCGATGGTGTTGTTGATGTCGCGGCTGGCGAGCGAGTCGCGGCCGCCGATGATGAGATCATCGCCGCCCTGACCGAAGATCGTGTCGTCGCCGGCGCCGCCGTCGAGCGTATTGTTGCCATTGTCGCCGAAGATGACGCTGGTCATCGTGTTGTCGCCGATGGTCGGTGCGGTTTCGGTGCCGCCGTCTCCAGGCTGGAGTGTCGACTCGTCGGCGTAGATGATGTGTTCGACGTTGGCGATTTTCCGGATATTCAAGTTCCGGTTCAGCAGAACGACCGTGTCATTCCCGCCATTCGCTTCCTCGCGCACGATGTCGTCGAGGGAATCGACGAAGTAGGTGTCGTCGCCGTCATTGCCGGCCATGCGGTCGCCGCCGCCGCGGCCATCCAGCACGTTGGCTCCGTCATTGCCGATCAGGACGTCGTCATAGCTGCTGCCGATGCCGTTCTCGATGTAATAGTCGGTGCCGTCGGCGTTGTGCCCGGCAAAGATCGACACATTGTTGCTATGGCCGTTGACGCTGGAGAATTGCCCGGCGCGCAAATCGAGGATCGTGCCGGCCGTCGAGCCGGAGAAGTCGATCGTGTCGGTTCCTCCGGTGTCATGGATGACAAAACCGATATCGTGCTGCATGCCCGAGGAGGTCAGCCGGTAGCCGTCCACGGCACTGCCGAAGCCGTAGACGTTGTCGCCCGTGTTGAGGTCGATATGCTGATAGGTGCGCACGCCGTTCTCGTCGACGGTGGAGAAAAAGCGGCGGATGACTGCCTCGATGTCGGCCATCATCGGCGTTGACGCCGACCAGCGGCTGGTTTCACCGACATCGATCCCGTCGAAATAGGACATGACGCTGTATTGCTGACGGTCGTAGGTCCAGGTCGCATTGTTCAGATAATTGATCTGTACGCCGCCGGGGCCGCTGTAATTGTAGAGCCCGGGGTGGTTCAGGCCGAACTCATGACCGAATTCATGGATGAAGGAATCGAAGACATAGCCGCCAATATCCGTCTTGTTGACCTCGGTGTCGTGGAAACGCTGGCCGATGCTGACATAGCGGTCGTTGGAATAGGCGCTGCCGTCGTCCTCTTCGCCCAGTTCGGGGCTGACAACCTGCATCCAGTCCGTTGCGCTGTTGTATGGTGCATTGTCGACGATTTCGAACTTCAAAGGGGTGACACTGGCCCACATCTGCAAGGCGCCGATCGCGGCGGCCTTGTATTCGGGATGGTCATTGAGCTCGGAGACATTGATTCTCAGCGTTCCCGCCGCGATCGCCGGCGTTATCGACCGGTCCAGCGCTCCAAGGTAGGTGAGGAAGGCTCCGTAATCTTCGCTTTTGCCGTAAGGGTTATCCGGCGTCTGGTCGTTGACCCACCATTCATCGCTGGTTTGGCTTGGGTTCGGCATCCTTGGGACTCCTTGGTCTCGCAGCCGTGGCAATTACGGCTGTACGGTTTAGCAGTTGCCAACCACCGACAAGCATCGTTTGCGCTTGCCGGTCGAGCCCCGTCCCAGTGCCAACAATGCTATTGGAATCTTCACTTGTCTAGCCTCAGTTCGCGCTCGGTACATATGAAGGTTCTTGGGCGCGCTTGTACCGGCGATTTGAGATACTGGTTTGGTGTTAATTGAGCTATCGCTAATCTATGGTCGTACCTCGCCCGTAGGCACGAGGGGCTGAATGCACAGGCGTGCTTCAGGATCCCGTCCGGCGCGCGAAATGTTCATATGTCACGCGCCAGGGGTCGCTCTCCGCTCGTCTCTCCTCACCGATCCAGTGAAAGCTGCCGGCGGTGATCTCGGTGAACCGCCACCGAGCCTGCAGGCCGCGCGAGTCGGCGCCCATCTGGACGATGTCCTTGCCTTCGGCCCGCCCGATCTGGCGCGAGTAATCCTGGTTGAGCGGATCGCTCCAGATGATGTGCCAGCCACCCATCCCGGGATCGAAGACGCGCAAGGTCGTGCCATACATGGTGGACGGGGCAGGGCGCCTGGGCCTGATCCAGATGTCCTGAATGGCGCGGCCTTCGAGCACCCAGCCAAAGTGACACTCGCCATCCCATTTCTGAATTGTGCCGTCGTTGCGGTGGTGGAGCGTCTCCAAGTCCCAACTGCCGATCAACCATCCATACAGGTCCATGTCTTTCGCCCGGTCGGCTGGCGGACCTTCGGATGCGAGCACGGTGAGAAAGGTCATCATGATTGTCTCCAGGCAAGCCGCGCCGAAACGCTGGGCGTTTCAACCATCGCAGCGTTGCGGGTTGGGGGTCTTGGGAAAAGTTGCGGTAATGCTGCTGTGAAGGCACTTCCGCGTTCGCGCCATACCAAATCTATGCGTGAATGCTAATGTAGCGTCGGCGGGTACCCCAATGCCCGCCTGGCCGGCGCCTACTCAGGCAATCTCTTGATGAGCGGCGCCGGCCGCTGACTTGGGCGGCGACCAAATTCCCGCCGGAGGAATATGAGGCCTGGCGGGAGGGTTATCGCTGGGCAGTTTTGGTAAGCATTCCGATACCGGTCTGTATCCCCAGAACGACAGCTGCCCAATCGCGCAGTTCCGGAGACGCATCGCTCGATTTCATGATCATTGGAACCCAATCAATTCTCGGGTGGCGCTTCATCTTCCCAGCCGGCCAGCTCCGGCAGGTCGTCAAGCCAGCTTTTCTCTGTGATCGAGGCTTCGCCGGCCTGCGGCACAGCCTCAGTCGCGTTTTGAATGAGCCAGTCCATCCACTTGCGATAGGCAGGCGGGGCCAATTCCGGCGGAAGCACCTTGGCCTTGGCCAGCATGCGTTTGCGGAAACTGACTTGACGGCGCAGTTTGGTCGTCGTGAACTTGATGGCCTTGCCCTGGTACTCGACCGACCAACGCCCATCGCCGTGGCTGGTCAGCCTGTCGAGGGCAAAACCGGCGTCGACCGGCCTGTCGCGCCAGGGAAGCTCGATGGCGTTCCGCCTCAGATCGAGAGCCCATCGCCGGTAGTCGGCCCCGGCACGCTGCGGCGGCAACACGCCAGCCTGTTCGAGGATTTTCCTGCGGAAGGTGGGCTGCTTCTTGATCTGGCCGGTGGTCAGCTCGATGCGGTGCCCACGGAACTCGACGTGCCAGCGGATCCTGCCGTTGCCGACATATTTTGCCAGCCTGTCGATGGCGAACTCGTCGTCGGACAACTCCACGCATCCCTGGCGGATGCGTTCGAGGATGTACTGGCTGTCAGTGGGCATGACGTGCCTTGGCTGGGGAACCTGGATTCGAACCAGGACTAACGGAGTCAGAGTCCGTGGGTCTACCGTTAACCTATTCCCCAGCAGGCGCTGTCGCGCTGGTGGGCCGCCGAAGCAGCCGCGCGTGCCTTGTAGCCGCCGCCGGAAAATAGTCAAGCCTGCGTTGCATTTCAATCTCGGTGTTTCATCAGCCAATTGCGCCAGGCGGGCGCTGTCGCCCGGCGCGACCTCAACTGTCCGTCCGGCTGTATTGCGAGTGCTCGAAGAACAGCACCACGCCAAGCGCGATCAGCAGCGGGATGATCAGGTAGAACAGCCGGAACACCAGAAGTGCGGCCAGCACGCCGACCGGGTCCATATCAGACAGGCCGGCGAGGAACACGACCTCGAACACGCCGAGCCCGCCCGGCGCATGCGAGATCTGCGCCACCGAGAACGAGACCAGGAACACGCCGAGGATGACGAAATAGCCGGGATTGCCGGCAACGGGCAGGGCAAAGAAGATAATCGCCGCCGCCGCCAAAAGCTCGATCGGACCGATCAGCAATTGCCGCGCCACGATCGGCAGCGCCGGATAGTGCAGCTGGAAGCCGGCGATCTTGAGGGGCTTCAGATGCAGCCAGCTGCCGAAGATGTAGGCGCCGACCAGGATCAGCAAAGCGATGCCGGCGGCGATCGCCAGCCCGTGGTGCGGGGCGCCGGAAAAGCGGTCGATGATTGCAGGCTCGAACACCAGCACCAGTCCGCCAACCAGAATGCTGGAGAGCACGAAGGTGATCCAGCAGATCGCCACCAGAATGCCGACGTCCTGGCCGGTGAGCCCCCTGGTGCCGTAGGCGCGGTAGCGGATCACGGCGCCCGAAAACACCGAGCCGCCAATGTTGTGCGACAGCGCATAGGTGGTGAAGGAGCAGAAGGTGACGAACAGCCACGAGACCTTTTTGCCGATATGCAAGAGCGCGATGTGGTCGTAGCCGGCAAGCGAGGCGTAGGCGACCNCCACCGAGCTCAGCGCCGCCAGCACCCAGCCGCGCGTCGGGATGGCTGATATGCCGTCCCAGACATCGTCGATCGAGATGCCGCGCAACTCATGCCACAGCAGCAGCAGCGACCCGATGACCGCCGCGATGCCGATGACCGGCCACAGATAGCGCCTCCAACTCATGGAGTTCTCGTCATGCGTTGCTGCCCATCGCCCAGGCGGGCGTGAAAACGTCCGCGATTCACCAATATTCCCCCTCATTTCAGAAATGCCTCATTGAAGCTGGCTATTCAACCGGCAAGGGTGAGCAGCCGGTTCGCCAACGGCGAATTCATCGTGCCAGTGGCACGATGAAAGGCTAGCGAACGCCGGGACACTGCAAAGCAGCGGGGACCTGGCAGGACGCAGCCGCCAAAATTTGACCCGCTGCTCTTGGTGATCCGGCCCGGCACTGCTACTCTGGCGGCAACTTAAAAGATTGAAGCGCCTGCTGCGTCCGGTTTTCCGGTTCGCGCGGCGCCGGAAGGAACTGAAGTGGAAGACCACGACACCGGCGCTGGCGCGCCGGAAGTGGGCGTGTCCAGGGCTTCGCCGCCGTCAGGCGGGCCAAGCCCATCCGCCGGGCGGCCCCGCCAGGCGGGGCCTCAGTCCGGTAACGGACAGGCCGGCGACGCCCAGCATCAGCGAGGCAAGGCGAGAAAGCGGCGCAAGCGCCGGCGTGGGCGCAAGGTTTTTGCGCGCGACGACAGCCCTCTCGCAACGGCCGCAGCGGTTAGTGCGCCGGCCTGCGTCGGCCCGGCCGCTCCAGCGCCGGTGCCTTTGCCCTCGGCGCCACAATCCCGACCGGAACAGTCAATGCATCGTCCGCCGATGCAGGAACTGCCGGTGTTTGCCGCGCTCGATCTCGGCACCAACAATTGCCGGCTTTTGGTCGCGGTGCCGCAGCGCCATGGCCAGTTCCGCGTCATCGACGCCTTCTCGCGCATCGTCAGGCTGGGCGAGGGGCTGACGGCGAATGGGCACCTGAGCCAGGCGGCGATGGACCGCGCCGTCGAGGCGCTGAAGATCTGCGGCGACAAATTGCGCAACCGCAAGATCAGGAAAGCCCGGCTGATCGCCACCGAGGCCTGCCGCACCGCCGACAATGGCGTCGAATTCCTGCAGCGCGTCGAACGAGAGGCGGGGTTGAAGTTGGAAATCATCGACCGCCAGACCGAGGCGCGGCTTGCTGTATCCGGCTGCGGCTCGCTGGTCGAGCGCGATACGCAAGGCGTGGTGCTGTTCGACATTGGCGGCGGCTCGTCCGAAATCGCGCTGATCGACCTCACCGGCCAGCGCTCGCCGCGGCTGGCCAACCACATCGTGTCGTGGACGTCGCTGCCGGTCGGCGTTGTCTCGCTGGCCGAGCGTTTTGGCGGCCGCACGGTGACGCGCGAGATCTTTGCCGCCATGGTCGATGATGTCGCGGTGCGGCTAAAGTCCTTCGACGGCCGCGACCGGCTGAGCCATGTGCTGGCCAGTCCGAAATTCCATCTGCTGGGCACATCCGGCACGGTGACGACGCTGGCCGGCGTCCATCTCGACCTCGAACGCTACGACCGGCGCCGCGTCGACGGGCTGTGGATGGACCGCGACAGCGTCGACCGCATGGTCGAAAAACTGGTCGGCTGGGATTTCCAGCAGCGCTGCGCCAACCCGTGCATCGGCGCCGACCGTGCCGACCTGGTGCTGGCCGGGTGTGCTATACTCGAAGCCATCCGCGCGGTATGGCCGTCGGAGCGCCTGCGCGTCGCCGACCGCGGCCTGCGCGAAGGGATTTTGAGCGAGCTGATGGCCGATGACGGCGTCTGGCGCAACAGTGGGCGGGGCCGAGCATGATCCGCATTGCTTTGGTGAACGGTCGACCCCCACTCCGTCGAGCTTCGCTCGACACCTCTCCCCCGATCGACGGGGTAGAGGAAGGGCGCGAACTTATGCAGACCGGCGCCTTTCCTCTCCCTCCGGAGGGGGGAGAGGTGGCGCCGCGAAGCGGCGACGGAGTGGGGGAAGCCCTTCGCGAAACGCGAAGCCGCCGAAAAACGGCGGCAACTCGGCCAGCGCAAAAACTCAAACAAGAAATAACGTCATGACCAAGAAGCCGGAAAAGCCGGGCTCCGCCAGCATTCGTGTCCTCAAGACGCGGATCAAGAAGAAGAGCGGCCTGAAGGAATCGTCGCGCCGCTGGCTGCAGCGCCACATCAATGATCCCTATGTCCAGCGCTCCAAGGCCGACGGCTATCGCTCGCGCGCGGCCTACAAGCTGATCGAGATCGATGACAAGCATCATCTGCTGAAACCCGGCATGAAGGTCATCGATCTCGGTGCGGCCCCCGGCGGCTGGTGCCAGGTGGCGGCCGCGAGGACGAAATCGACGGCTGATAATCCACATGTCATCGGCATCGACTATCTCGAAATGGATGCGGTGCCGGGTGCGCCGGTGCTGCTGATGGATTTCCTCGACCCGGAAGCGCCGCAAAAGCTCGCCGAGGCGCTGGGCGGCGACCCCGATATCGTGTTGTCCGACATGGCCGCGCCGACCACCGGCCACAAGCGAACCGACCACAT
Organism: Mesorhizobium sp. LNJC405B00; assembly: GCF_000502615.1. Lineage (NCBI taxonomy): Bacteria > Pseudomonadati > Pseudomonadota > Alphaproteobacteria > Hyphomicrobiales > Phyllobacteriaceae > Mesorhizobium > Mesorhizobium sp. LNJC405B00. The sequence goes on from NZ_AYWC01000009.1 coordinate 390,671, forward strand.
CCGCACCATGCATCTGTGCGAGGTGGCCGCCGATTTCGCGCTGTCGGTGCTGAAGCCGGGCGGGCACTTTTTGGCCAAGACGTTTCAAGGCGGCGCCGAAAACGAGCTGCTGTCGATGCTCAAGAAGAACTTCCGCTCGGTGCACCACGTGAAGCCGCCGGCGTCGCGGGATGAGTCGGTGGAACTGTATTTGCTGGCGAAGGATTTTAAGGGCAGAGACGGCACGGCGTGAAAGGCGCTTCGTAGCGTTCCGTCCCTCTGTCCTGCCGGACATCTCGCCCGCAAGGGGGGAGATTGGCAGCTGCGACCGCCTCGCCATTCCTTCAAAGTTGCAAGATTGGCGAAAGCCGCGTGATATCCGATCTCCCGGTTGTGTGCGTCAAGTTCTGCAAAATGGGCGATCATGATGCTGGTCATGCGGCTTGGCGCAGAGCGAGCTTCTTGTGCTCGCGCAGGTCGTCCATGTTGATGTATCGGTTGGCCTCCATCCAGTTTTCATTGGTCTCGACGGCCAANAGTTCTGCAAAAAGGGGCGGCCATGATGCTGGTCATGCGGCTTGGCGCAGAGCGAGCTTCTTGTGCTCGCGCAGGTCGTCCATGTTGATGTATCGGTTGGCCTCCATCCAGTTTTCATTGGTCTCGACGGCCAACGCCCTGACCAGGCGCAGGCAGCTTTCGGTGTTGGGGAAGATGCGCACGACATAGGTGCGCCGGCGGATTTCCTCGTTGAGCCGCTCCAGCATGTTGGTGGATTTGAGATGCTTGTGGTGCTGTCTCGGCAGCCTGAAGAAGGTCAGGGTTTGTTCGATGGCATCCTCGGCCCAGCCTGTCAGGCGCGGATAGCGTGCCGACNGGCAGCCTGAAGAAGGTCAGGGTTTGTTCGATGGCATCCTCGGCCCAGCCTGTCAGGCGCGGATAGCGTGCCGACCATTTGGCAAGCCATGCGGCAAGATCAGCCCTGGCCTCTGCGAGATCGCGCCGGTCGTAGAGCCAGCGCAATTCCTGCAGGCAGTCGTCGCCGTGCTTCCTCGGCAGATGATCGAGCGCGTTCCTGAGGAAGTGCACGTAGCAGCGTTGCCAGGCGGCTTCGGGGATCACCTCGCCGATCGCTGCCACCAGGCCGGCGTGATCGTCGGACACAACCAACTCGACGCCCTTGAGGCCGCGCGCCTTGAGGCCGACGAGGAAGTCCCTCCAGGCCGAGCGGCTCTCGCGATTGGCCATCTCCACGGCCAGGATCTGGCGCCTTCCGTCCCAGTCGATNGCCACCAAGGCCCGCTCGGAACGCTGGTAGCGCTCGAACAGCTCGGTGGAGAAGCGCCCGGCCCGGTCCTGCGGAACCCGCAGCTCGAGCGTGCCGACCCGCGTCACAAGGGTACGGCCGTAATAGCCCGAGCGATAGCCAAGCCGTTCGGGCGTGCGCTCGCTCTTCGAGGCACCCAGCGCCTCGTCCNCGGCCGTAATAGCCCGAGCGATAGCCAAGCCGTTCGGGCGTGCGCTCGCTCTTCGAGGCACCCAGCGCCTCGTCCATCTCGGCCTCAAGCACCTCCTGCATCACCGCACGGAGCACTTCGTGCAATCCATCCGGGTTCGAAAGCAAAATGTCTTTGACGGCAGCGCTGGCGGTCTTAACTTCAGTCTTGGTCATGGTGGCGTTCCTTCGCGGGAATCAG